>NZ_JBSFBX010000010.1:0-328765 GCF_053593175.1 Streptomyces sp. NPDC002386 | reverse complement strand
GGGGAACTGTACGGGCCCCCTGAAAAAACCACCGCAAACAACCCCAAACAGACGCTGGGGGTAAGACCGCAGGGCCTCCGGCCGCGGCCCAGGCTGGGGGGCGCCCGGACCGGTCCGGGCGCCCCTCTTGTCGTGCGTCTACTGGCCGACGTCACCGGCCGGGTCGAGCGGGTCCTCCGTGACGGGGTCCGTCGGCGGCTCGCTGGACGGGCTCTGGGACGGCGACTGGGAGGGCGACTGGCTCGGCGACCGCGACGGGGTCTGGGACGGCGACTGCGACGGCGACTCGGACACCGGTGGTTCGCTGCTCGGTGAGCTGGACGGGCTTTCGGACGGCGACTCGCTGACCGTCGGGGTGTCCGTCGGCTCGACGGCCGCGCCCTGGGTGGTGTCCAGGTCGAACTCGGACCTGCCCGTGACACCGAAGGTGTAGGTCGCCCAGATCTCCGCCGGCGGGCCGCCGCCGTTGACCCGGCCGCCGCCCATGGCGCCGCTGAGCGTGACGTGGTCGTTCTTCTTGACCGGCCTGCCGTCGCAGCCGGTACCGCCGGACTTGGCCGCCTCGCCGAACAGGCCGACGGAGGTGACGAGGTCCGGGGTGTAGCCGGTGAACCAGGCCGAGCGGTTGCAGTCGGAGGTTCCCGTCTTGCCCGCGACCTGCTGGCCGTTGCGCAGCGGGTTGCTCGCCACGGAGGTGCGGGCGGTGCCGTCGTCGACCACACCGGTGAGCACCGAGGTCACGCTGTCGGCGACCGTGCGGCTGATCACCTGGTCACCGACGGCATCGGGCATCTCGACCGAACGGCTCTTCTGCTCGGCCGACTTGACGATGCTGGGCGTGACTTCGCGGCCGTGGTTGGCGAAGGTGGCATAGATCCCGGCCATCTCCAGCGGGCTGGCGCCCATGGAGCCCAGGGTCTGCGCGGGCACGGCCTGCATGCCCTCGGTGTCCATGCCGAGCTGCTTGGCGGTGCTCATCACCTTGCCCATGCCCACGTCGACGCCCATCTGCGCGAAGACGGAGTTGACGGACTGGTTCATCGCCTGCTGGACGGTGATGGGCCCGTAGCTGCGGTTGTCCTCGTTGGGCGGTGCGAAGCCGACCTTGGCGCCGTGGTCGACGGCCTGGCGGCGGCTGGTGCCGTCGTAGACGGTGCTCGCCGTGATCGTCTTGCCCTCCTGCGTGGTGGCGTTCTGCGCCAGCGCGGCGGCGAGGATGATCGGCTTGAAGGTCGACGCGGGCTGGTAGTCCCGGCGGGTGGCGTTGCTGGTCCAGTGGTCGAAGTAGTTCTCGCCGCCGTACATGGCGACGATCTTGCCGGTCTTCGGGTCCACCGAGACGGCGCCGGCCTGGACGTCGTCGTCGACCTTGCGCTTCTTCGGTTCCAGCTTGCTGGTCAGCCGCTCCTTGACGGCCTTCTCCAGCGCGGCCTGCTTCTTGCGGCTGACGTTCAGCGTGATGGTCCAGCCCTGGCTGTCGACCTTGGCCGCCGCGTCGGACCTGGACAGGCCCTCGTCACGCATCAGCTTCTGGGCGAGCTGGTCGTTGGCGAGCCGGACCAGGTAGCCCTTCTGGCCCTCCATGCCCGGGGCGCCCTTGGGCTCCTCGGGCACCGGGAACTTCATGCCGTCGCGCTTGGCCTTGGGCAGCCAGTTCTCCTCGACCATGTTGTCCAGGACGTAGTTCCAGCGCGCCTTGACCAGCCGCTTGCCGGTGGGGGTCGCGGCCGCCCAGTCGTACTGGCTGGGCGCCTGCAGCAGGGCGGCGAGGTACGCGCCCTGCTGGACGTTGAGGTCCTGGGCGTCGACGCGGTAGTAGGCCTGGGCCGCGGCCTGGATGCCGTAGGCGTTGCGGCCGTAGTAGGAGGTGTTGATGTAGCCGGCGAGGATGGCGTCCTTGGACTTCTCGCGCTCCACCTTGAGCGAGATGACCAGTTCCTTCAGCTTCCGCGAGACGGTCTGGTCCTGGTTCAGGTAGAAGTTCTTGACGTACTGCTGGGTGATCGTCGAGCCACCCTGCTTGCCCCGCCCGGAGAGGGTGTTGACCAGGCCTCGGGCGGTGCCCTTGAGGTCCACTCCGGGGTCGGTGTAGAAGGACTTGTTCTCGGCGGCCACGAAGGTCCGCTGGACGTCCTTGGGCACCTTGTCCAGGTCCACGATCTCGCGGTTGACCTTGCCGTCACGGGCCAGGATGCTGCCGTCGCTGTACTTGTAGACGTTGCTCTGCCGCTGGGCGGCGATGTTGCCGGCGGGCACGTCGACCGCCATGTACAGCGCGAGGAAGGCGCCGATGGACAGCAGGCACAGTCCGAAGAACGTGCCGAGGATCTTCTTCCAGGTGAACAGCCTGCGTATTCGGCCCTTGGCGGGCTTGCCGCCGGGCGCCACCGCGGATTCGGCCGTGGACTGCGAGCGGTGGCGCTTGGGCGCCGCGCGGCGACCACCACGCTGTCGCGCTCGTCTCTCTTCCGCTCGTCCCATGAGTCCTACGCTCCCGCTTCCGTCTCAGTGGTCAGCTCCGAAAGCTAACACCCGTCTATATGACAAAGGGCGCCCGATCCGCTCTTTTACGGACGTGAGAATCAGCACCCGCCCCACAGGGAACCGACGGTTATCCCTGGCTTTGGGTTGCCCGGAGGCCTAAAGTGATATCACTTAGCTAGAAGCAAGCTAGACGTCCGAGGGAATAGGACGTCTTCGAGAACCGGGGGTCCCACCATGTCCGCAGCCGGCACGTCCGCACCCGACACCTCCACGTCCGCCGACATACCCGAGATGCCCGCACCGCGGGTCCGCGAGTTCCAGGCCCACAGCATCGGCGGCGGTCTCGCCCTGCTCCTCGGCCTGCTGGGGCTCGCCGCGGCCGTGGCGCTGTTCGCCGCCGCCTCGGCGGTGACCGCGAGCGGCGCCAAGGGCGGGCTGATCGTCTGCGGCCTGCTCGTCTTCCTCGCCGCCGTGATCGCGATGCGCGGCCTGAACACGGTCGCGCCCGGTGAGGCCCGCGTGGTCCAGCTCTTCGGCCGCTACCGGGGCACCATCCGGCAGGACGGCCTGCGCTGGGTGAACCCCTTCACCTCGCGCACCCGCATCTCCACCCGGGTACGCAACCACGAGACCGCCGTACTGAAGGTCAACGACGCCTACGGCAACCCGATCGAGCTGGCCGCGGTCGTGGTGTGGAAGGTGCGGGACACCGCGCAGGCCACGTTCGAGGTGGACGACTTCGCCGAGTTCGTCGCCACTCAGACCGAGACGGCCGTACGGCACATCGCCATCGAGTACCCCTACGACGCGCACGAGGAGGACGGTCTCTCGCTGCGCGGCAACGCCGAGGAGATCACCGAGAAGCTGGCCGTCGAACTGCAGGCGCGGGTGGAGGCGGCCGGGGTGCGGGTCGTCGAGTCGCGCTTCACGCATCTCGCGTACGCTCCCGAGATCGCCTCGGCGATGCTCCAGCGCCAGCAGGCCGGTGCGGTCGTCGTGGCCCGCCGGCAGATCGTGGACGGCGCGGTCGGCATGGTGGAGGCGGCGCTCGCCAGGATCGCCGAGCAGGACATCGTGGAGCTGGACGAGGAGCGGAAGGCGGCGATGGTGTCCAACCTGATGGTGGTGCTGTGCGGGGACCGGGCCCCGCAGCCCGTGCTCAACACCGGGACCCTCTACCAGTGACGGATCCGTCGTCGGAGGAGACGCCCGCGCGACGGGCCCGGCAGCGCAAGCAGGTGCTGCTGAGGCTGGACCCGTCGGTCTACGACGCCCTCGCGCGCTGGGCCGGGGACGAACTGCGCTCGGCCAACGCACAGATCGAGTTCCTGCTGCGCAGGGCGCTGTCGGAGGCGGGGCGTCTGCCGCGGGACACCGGTCCGCTGCCGCGGCGCGGGCGGCCGCCCGGGGGCCCCGCCGCCGGACCGCCGGCACCCTGAGCACGCGTACGTCCCGGCCGGCCCGCCCCCGTGCACACGGAGGCGGGCCGCCGTCGTTACCGAATCCGGACAACCGGCCCCCACCTGCGCCGCGCCACCGACCGCCAGGCACTGGACACTCCGCGTATACACCCGGCGTATACACCGTGTGTAGAGTTCTGCCATGTCCATCGGTCACACCCTCCTAGGGCTCCTGGAGTCCGGCCCCCGACACGGCTACGACCTGAAGCGGGCCTTTGACGAGAAGTTCGGTCACGACCGGCCGCTGCACTACGGCCAGGTCTACTCGACGATGTCCCGGCTGCTGAAGAACGGGCTCGTGGAAGTCGACGGGATCGAGTCGGGCGGCGGGCCCGAGCGCAAGCGGTACGCCATCACCGACGCCGGCGTCACCGACGTCGAGCACTGGCTCGCGACCCCGGAGAAGCCGGAGGAGTACCTCCAGTCGACCCTCTACACCAAGGTCGTCCTCGCGCTGCTCACCCACCGCGACGCCGCGGACGTCCTGGACACCCAGCGCGCCGAGCACCTGCGCAGCATGCGCATCCTCACCGACCGCAAGCGCAAGGGCGACCTCGCGGACCAGCTCATCTGCGACCACGCCCTGTTCCACCTGGAGGCCGACCTGCGCTGGCTGGAGCTGACCGCCGCGCGGCTCGACAGGCTCCGTGCGGAGGTGGCCCGGTGACCCCTCCCCCCGGCTCGCTGCTCGCCGCCGAGGACCTGCGCAAGGCCTACGGCCCGACGCTCGCCCTGGACGGCGCCTCGTTCTCCATCCACCCCGGCGAGGTCGTCGCGGTGATGGGCCCCTCCGGGTCCGGCAAGTCCACACTGCTGCACTGCCTGGCCGGGATCGTGCCGCCCGACTCGGGCTCGATCACGTACGCCGGACGGGAGCTCGCGACGATGGGCGACGTCGAGCGCAGCGCGCTGCGGCGCAGCGACTTCGGATTCGTCTTCCAGTTCGGGCAGTTGGTGCCGGAGCTGACCTGCGTGGAGAACGTGGCGCTTCCGCTGAGGCTGAACGGCACCTCCCGCAAGGAGGCCGAACGGGCCGCGCTCGGCTGGATGGAGCGGCTCGAGGTGGACGGTCTCCGGGGCAAGCGGCCCGGTGAGGTCTCCGGCGGCCAGGGGCAGCGGGTCGCCGTGGCCCGGGCGCTGGTCACCGGGCCACGGGTGCTGTTCGCCGACGAGCCGACCGGCGCGCTGGACTCGCTCAACGGGGAGCGCGTGATGGAGCTGCTCACCGACGCGGCCCGCTCCACCAACGCGGCCGTCGTCCTGGTCACGCACGAGGCCCGGGTGGCCGCGTACTCGGACCGCGAGATCGTCGTGCGCGACGGCAGGTCCCGGGACATGGAGCGGGCCGTATGAAGCAGCCGAGGGGGGATCTCCCGCGCGCGCGGGGGAGGTTCAGGGATCTCGTCATGGGCGCGCGGTTCGCCGTCACCGGCGGGCGTGAGGGCTGGGTCCGGATGACGCTGACGGCGGTCGGCGTCGGGCTGGGCGTCGCCCTGCTGCTGCTGACCACCGCGCTGCCGAACGTGTTCACCGCCCGCCACCGGGTCGAGCAGGCCCGCTACGACTACACGTTCTCCAGCACCACCCGGCCAAGAGCCGACAACACCGTGCTGGTCGCCGCGACCGACACCCAGTGGCACTCCAAGGACGTCCGGGGCCGGCTCCTCGAACCCGAGGGTGCGCGGGCGCCGTTGCCGCCCGGCCTCGGGCACTTTCCAGCGAAGGGCGAGATGGTCGTCTCCCCCGCGCTGCGGGATCTGCTCGCCTCGGACGGTGCCCGGCTGCTGCGCGAGCGGCTGCCCTACCGGGTCGTGGGGACCATCGGCGAGAGCGGGCTGATCGGCTCGCAGGAGCTGGCGTACTACGCGGGCGCCAAGGGCCTGGACCCCGACGCGGACGGCGGGGTACGGGTGGACCGGCTGACGCGCTTCGGCGATCCGCACCCGACCACCGAGAAGGCCGACCCGGTGCTGCTGCTGATGGTGCTGGTCGTCTTCGTGGTGCTGCTGATGCCGGTCGCCGTGTTCATCGCCGCGGCCGTGCGCTTCGGCGGCGAGCGGCGCGACCGCCGGCTGGCCGCATTGCGGCTGGTCGGCTCCGACAGCGGGATGACCCGGCGGATCGCCGCGGGCGAGGCACTGGCCGGATCCCTGCTCGGACTGGCCGTCGGTACGGTCTTCTTCCTGATCGGACGCCAGGTCGCGGGCTCGGTGGAGGTGCTGGGCGAGAGCGTGTTCCCCGGCTACCTCGACCCCTCCCCCGCGCTCGTCGCGCTGGTCGCGGTGGCGGTGCCGGCGTCCGCGGTCCTGGTGACGCTGCTCGCGATGCGCGGGGTGGTCGTGGAGCCGCTCGGTGTGGTGCGGACGGCCCGGCCGGCCCGGCGCCGCCTGTGGTGGCGGCTGCTGCTGCCGCTGGCGGGGCTCGCGCTGCTGTATCCGATGATCGGCAAGGGACGGGACAACGGCGGCTTCAACCAGTACCTGGTGACCGGCGGGGTGCTGCTGCTGCTGGTCGGCGTGACCGCGCTGCTGCCGTGGATCGTGGAACGGGTCGTCGCCCGGCTCGGCGCCGGCCCCGTCTCCTGGCAACTGGCGGTGCGGCGTCTGCAGTTGAGCAGCGGCACGGCGGCCCGCATGGTCAACGGCATCGCGGTGGCGGTGGCCGGCGCGATCGCGCTGCAGATGCTGTTCGCGGGCGTGCAGAGCCAGTACACCAAGAGCACCGGCCGGGACCCCGGCCGGGCGTCGATGGAGGTCACGCTGCCGGACCGCGGTGACGCCGCCGCCGTGGGCGAGGCGTTCCGGAGGACAGAGGGGGTGCGGGTGTCGGTGGTGCTGTCCACCACCACGGCGGCCGACAAGCGCCGGGACGCGGACAACCTGGTCGACCTCACGGTCGGTGACTGCGCGGCCCTCCGCGAGGTGGCCCGGCTGCCCTCCTGCCGGGACGGCGACGTGTTCACGCTGCGCAACCCGCACTACGACTCCTCGTACAACGACTCCGTGGCAGCCGTCGTCCGGCCCGGCCGGCAGCTCTACCTCGACCCGGACGGCTCGGACACGCCCAGCCTCCAGGTGCCCTGGAAGCTGCCGGCCGGCCTCCGGCAGGTGCCCTACCGCGAGGACGCGCTGCAGGACGGCGCCAACGGCCTGCTGGTCACGACGTCCGCGCTGCCCGCGAAGGCGCGGTCCGCGCTGCGCGGCCATGTCTTCGTCCGCACCGACGAGTCGGTGCCGGACGCGCCGGAGCACGTGCGCAACACGGCCGCCCGGGTGGCCGCGACCGCGAACGTGTTCACCTGGACGGCGACCGAGGAGTCCACGAAGTTCACCTCGCTGCGCACCGGCCTGTTCGTCGGCGCGGTCTGCGTGCTGGCGCTGATCGGCGCGAGTCTGCTGGTCTCGCAGCTGGAGCAGCTCCGTGAGCGGCGCAAGCTGCTGTCCTCACTGGTCGCCTTCGGCACCCGGCGCCGCACGCTGGGCCTGTCGGTGCTGTGGCAGACGGCGGTCCCGATCGTCCTCGGACTGCTGCTGTCCTCCGCGGTCGGCCTGACCCTCGGCGCGGTGCTGCTGAAGATGACGGCGACGCCGGTGACCGTCGACTGGGCGAGCGTGCTGGCCATGAGCGGCGCCGGCGCCGCGGTGGTGCTCGCGGTGACCCTGCTCAGCCTGCCCCCGCTGCTCCGGCTGATGCGGCCGGACGGGCTGCGCACCGAGTAGGCGTCCGGCGGCGTCCCGTGCGGGGCGCCGCCGGACCCCCGAAGCGGCGGTCAGGCTTCCAGCACCCGCACCGGCAGGGGCCGCAGCTCCTCGCGCAGGGCCGCCGCCAGTTCCTCGTACTCCGCTCCCCTGGCGGCGCCCGCGCGCATGGCGAAGGCGATCCGGCGGCTGGGGGCGGGGGCGGCGAAGTAGCCGGTGCGGAGCCGGCTGCCGCGGGTCGTCTCGACCTTCAGGGCGGTGCGCGGCAGCAGGGTGCAGCCGAGGCCGCCCGCGACGAGCTGCACCAGGGTGGACAGCCCGGCGGCCGTGGTGCTGACCGGCGCGTCCTCCCGGCCTGCCTCGCGGCAGATGTCGAGGGCCTGGTCGCGCAGGCAGTGGCCCTCGTCCAGCAGCAGCAGGTTCAGTTCCCGCAGCGCCTCGCGCGGGATGCCCTCGCGGCCGCCGAGCCGGTGGTCGGGCGGGGTGACGAGCGCGAAGTCCTCGTCGAACAGCGGGAGTTCGGTCACGCCGGGGACGCCGAGCGGGACGGCGAGCAGCAGCAGGTCCAGGCGGCCGGACTGCAGGCCCTCGACGAGGCTGGCGGTCTGCTCCTCGTGCACCTGGAGGTCGAGGTGCGGGTACCGCTCGTGGACCAGGCCCAGCACGGTGGGCAGCAGATACGGCGCGACGGTCGGGATCACCCCGAGCCGCAGCACCCCGGTGAACGGCGCCCGGACCGCCTCGGCCTCCTCCAGCAGTGCCCCGACCTCGTCCAGCACCGCCTTCGCCCGTACCGCCAGCCGCTCACCGGCGGGCGAGAGCAGCACCTTGCGGGTCGTACGCTCGAGGAGGGTCACGCCCAGGATCTCCTCCAGCGCCGAGACCGCGCCGGACAGGGCGGGCTGGCTCATTCCGATGGCGGCGGCCGCGTCCCGGAAGTGCAGATGCTCGGCCACGGCCGCGAAGGCACGGAGCTGGGACAGGCTGGGCTGGCGCCGCTTGCCACTCGCGCTACTGACGGTCACTGATAGATACCTCCGATCAACCCGACCGAGTGTAGCTATTTCCCGTATCAATGCACCCTGTGCCAACATCGACAAAGTCCAACCCATGGGTAGTGCCCGCGATCCGGGCGCTGCCTCGCTGCAAGGAGAGCGTGTGCTCACTGTCGGTGACAAGTTCCCCGAGTTCGAACTGACCGCCTGCGTCTCGCTGGAGAAGGGCAAGGAGTTCGACACGATCAACCACAAGACCTACGAGGGCAAGTGGAAGATCGTTTTCGCCTGGCCCAAGGACTTCACCTTCGTGTGCCCGACCGAGATCGCCGCTTTCGGCAAGCTGAACGACGAGTTCGCCGACCGCGACGCCCAGATCCTCGGCTTCTCCGGTGACTCCGAGTTCGTCCACCACGCCTGGCGCAAGGACCACGAGGACCTGCGCGACCTGCCCTTCCCGATGATGGCCGACTCCAAGCACGAGCTGATGCGCGACCTCGGCATCGAGGGCGAGGACGGCTTCGCCAAGCGCGCCGTCTTCATCGTCGACCAGAACAACGAGATCCAGTTCACCATGGTGACCGCCGGCTCCGTCGGCCGTAACCCCAAGGAGGTCCTGCGGGTCCTCGACGCCCTGCAGACCGACGAGCTGTGCCCCTGCAACTGGAGCAAGGGCGACGAGACGCTGGACCCGGTCGCGCTGCTGGCCGGTGAGTGACCCATGTCGCTCGACTCGCTGAAGTCCCTGGTCCCGGACTACGCCAAGGACCTGAAGCTCAACCTGGGTTCGGTCATCGGCAACTCCGACCTGCCGGCCCAGCAGCTCTGGGGCACGGTGCTGGCGACCGCCATCGCCTCCCGCTCCCCGATCGTGCTGCGTGAGCTGGAGCCGGAGGCGAAGGCGAACCTGTCGCCGGAGGCGTACACGGCCGCCAAGGCCGCCGCCGCGGTGATGGCGATGAACAACGTCTTCTACCGCACCCGGCACCTGCTGTCCGACCACGAGTACGGCACCCTGCGCGCCGGCCTGCGGATGAACGTCATCGGCAACCCGGGCGTGGAGAAGGTCGACTTCGAGCTGTGGTCCTTCGCGGTCTCCGCGATCAACGGCTGCGGCATGTGCCTCGACTCGCACGAGCAGGTGCTGCGCAAGGCCGGCGTCGAGCGCGACGTGGTCCAGGAGGCGTTCAAGATCGCGTCCGTGGTCCAGGCCGTCGGCGTGACCCTCGACGCGGAGGCGGTCCTGGCCCAGGCGGCCGAGTAACCGCTCCGGAACATCACGGCCCCCGCCCATCCTCTGGGCGGGGGCCGTCGTGCGTCCGGCGATGTGACAAGAACTACTCCCTCCGCTCCTGGCCGGAAACCATGAGTGAACACACCGCCGGACGATGCCCGGTTCACCCCTCCATGCGAAGAAGCTCCGCACGCCCAGAGTCATAGCGGAATTAGAATCTCCACTTTGCTTACGAATTACTTTCGACAGCCGCAAAGAGGATCTGATTAGCTCCCCGGGACCACGCTTATGCCGTCGATCTCCTTTCCGGCGGCAGCTCAAATGCAGCTCAAATGCATTCCATGGGGGGAACGCATGTCCATTCGCATCAGTCTCTCGGCGAGGACCGCGGCCGCCGCGGCAGCCGCCGGCCTGGGCCTCCTCGGTGTGACCGCGCCGCAGGTCGCCGCCGCCGACCGGCCGGCACCCGCCGTCTCCGTCAAGGCCGACCGGCACACGACCGCCATTGCCGCGGCGCAGCCCACCGCCGCCGCCGCGGGCGCGACCGTCTGCGGTACGGGATACAAGCTCTACAAGGCGGACATCCTGCCCGACGAGTCCCGCAAGGCGACGCTCTTCGTCTACGTCAAGGGCAGCAACCCCGCGAGCAACGACGCTCCCACCTGCGCCATCCTCGACAACAACACGCAGGGCGCGAAGTGGATGAAGATCAAGCTCTGCTCGAACTACACGGCGGAGGGCTGCGCGAGCGACGCCGGCACCTTCTCCGAGTACGCGGGCCCCGTCTACCGCAGCCACGGCGGCTGCGGCACGGTCACCTCGCTGATGAAGAACAGCTCCAGCTCGAGCACGTACCTCGTCAACAACGTCCAGGACAGCACCAACTGCAACTAGCAGGCGCCTGAACGGTGTGCCGGGACTTCACGCGTCGCCCGCGTGAAGTCCCGGATCGCTGAATTCGAATTCCCGCTCCCGTCCGTCCCGCAGGGCTGTCCCGTCCCGGGCGGAGGGGCATTTCGCCGTGCCCGGAAAGGCACGGGAACAACTCAATGAAATTCGGGGAAAGCTCCTTTGCGTTCCAAGAGACGAACTCGCGCGCCCCTGGTGGCCCTCCTGGCCTGCGCCGCCGTGACCGGCGGCATGCTCCAGGCGGCGCCCGCCGGCGCCACTCCGGCGTCCCGCCCCTCCGCCCGCGCCACCACACCGCCGCCCGCCCCCTCCGGCGGGGTACACGACCCGGGCGGGAAGCTCGGCCGGGGCTGGCGCGGCAGCTCCGACCGCGCGGTCACCGCCGCCGCCGACGCGGACGGCCTGCGGATCCTCGTCGCCGACAGCTCCAAGGCCTACGCGTGGAAGACCGTCGCGCTGCTGGCCGAGCCGGGCATGCCGGCGGACTCGTGGATCGGCAACCAGTGCCTGATGGACCGCTCGCACGCGGCCGTCGTCTACGCACCGCGCGCCTTCACCAACAAGCCGGACCTGATGCAGGGCGGCGCCTTCGCCGCCGTCGTCGACCTGACGTCCGGCAAGGTGACCAAGCTGCCCTTCACCGCGTCGCTGGCCTACTTCGACCCGTCCTGCAACACGGCCACGCACGAGGCCGCGTTCACCGGCTTCCGGGACATGAACGACGCGGCGAGCACCCGGACCCGGGTGATCACCGTGGACGTGTCCGGGAGGACGAGGGGCACGGCGGCGGCCCGCGGTGAGATCACCAGCGCCGTTCCGGTGAAGGACGGCGCGGTCGGCGCGCTCGGCAGCCGCCTGGTCCACCTCGACCGCTCCGGCAAGGTGAAGAACCTCGCGGACGCGGACAGTGCCCCCTTCGACATCCGGACCGCCGCCGACGGCCGGATCGCCTTCCTCGACCGTACGAGCGGGTCCACGGCGCGCGCCAGGCTGTACACCGGCCACGGCAGGCCGAAGAGCATCGCCACCGGCAGGCTCGGCGACCTCGACCTCATGCCGGGCGACGCCGGCCGGGTCTTCCTCACCGGCCGGACCAAGGACTCCCCCGCCACCGCGGGAACCGGCGTCACCCGCCTGAACGCCCCGGCCGGCACCGACGTGTCCTCGCAGGGCAGGCTCGCCGTCGAGCCCGTGCTGACGCCCGGTGTCCGCGCCGGCCTCACCCACATCAAGGGCGCGGGCAAGGGCTTCACCAAGTCCGCGGAACCCGGCTCGCGGACGGCGACGCCCGCCGACGAGGGCGGCAAGGCGCTGACGGTCACCAGCACCGCCACCACCACCGGGGCGAAGCTGACCCAGAGCGTGCGGCACGACGCCGTCGACGGCTCGGGGAACAACCCCTCCCCGGTCCTGGCCGCGGCCACCGGGAACCACCGGCCGCGGGGCGCCTCCCCCAAGGCGGGGCTGACCGCCGGCTCCCCGACGGACGACGACCGCTGGTGCGCCGTGTCCCGCAACGACATGAAGGTGCAGGCGCTGCAGCCGACGCCGAACCAGGTCGAGTGGGCCGTCGACATGGCGGTGCGCGGCAATCTGAGCGCGAGCTACATCCGCCAGGGCGGGTACCGCGCCCAGGCCGGTCTCGGCACCATCGACCCGCAGTCCCTGTTCCCGCTGCCGAAGCTGACCGGCGGCGGCAGGATCCCGGTCAACGTGCTCCTCGGCATCATGGCCCAGGAGTCGAACATGTGGCAGGCCGAGGGCGGGTCGGTCCCCGGGCAGATGGGCAACCCCCTGGCCGCCGTCGACGGCTACTACGGCCACAAGGCCGACCCCAACGACCCGGCCGCCTACTGGCAGATCAACTGGGACAAGTCCGACTGCGGCTACGGAGTCGGCCAGGTCACCGACGGCATGCGTCTGGCCGGGCACGAGAAGACGGGCGAGACCAGCCTGTCGCCCGCCCTGCAGAAACTCGTCGCGATCGACTACGCGACGAACATCGCCGCCTCCCTGAAGATCCTCGCCGACAAGTGGAACGAGGTGCACAAGACCGGCCAGAAGATCACCGTCAACAACGACGACCCGGCCTACGTGGAGAACTGGTTCACCGCCGTCTGGAACTACAACCTCGGGTTCAACCCGCCCTCCGAGGCCGGGAAGCATGCGGGGCACTGGGGCCTCGGCTGGTACAACAACCCGGCCAACCCGATCTACGCCAAGGGCTGGGGCCGCCCGTTCATGAACACGGACGTGGACCCGTACGCCGTCAAGGACGCGGCTCATCCGCAGGACTGGCCGTACGAGGTCAAGGTGATGGGCTGGTCCGCCTGGTCCATGGACACCGGCTTCTCCTACGCGACCTCCGGCCGCCAGGACTGGCCGGGTGAGTCCGGTTTCTCCTCCGCCGGCTTCCGCCCCGCCTACTGGAACGGTTCGGACCAGCCGTACCTGTACGAAGGCAGCGCTCGGTACAACCGGGTGCACGTCCAGCCCTCGCTCGACGCGTTCTGCAACTCCAAGAACGCCTGCGACCCCGACACGCCGCCGAAGTGCCCGGACGCCGAGTGCTACGCGCAGTACTGGTGGAACCAGCCCAACGTGACCTGGAAGAGCGACTGCGCCGCCACCTGCGGGCACGAGAACATCAAGTACCAGTCGCTGGTGCAGGAACCGGGACGCGGTACCCGTCTGCAGAACGGCACGCCGGTGTGCTCCGGCGCTCCGGCCGGCTCCAAGGTCGTCGCCTCCGTCCCGAACGGAACGCCGACCTGGAGCGACCAGAGCGACTGCGCGACGGTCTCCTCGGCGGGCAGCTTCCAGTTCTCCTTCAACCCCGGAACCGAAGGCCGTTTCCAGGCGAAGGCCGACCTGCATTCGGTGGGCGGCGGCTACGGCGGCCACTACTGGTACACCCACACGCGCGACGCCGCCCACTTCGGCGGCCCCAGCGGCTACATGACCATCGACGGCACCTGGACCCTCGGCCAGAGCCTGAACTGGGCGCGCGTCCTGGTACACCTTCCCGACACCGGGGCGCAGACCCGGCAGGCCTCCTACAACGTGCTCGGCACGGACAGCAAGAGCCCCAAGCGGGTCGTGCTGCAGCGCGCGGGGGGCTGGGTCAGCCTCGGCGCGTTCCACTTCACCGGCACCCCGCGGGTGGAGCTGTCGAACGCGACCGATGACGGAACCGCCGACGAGGACATCGCCTGGGGTGCGGTCGCCTTCCAGCCGCTCGCGGGCAAGCCGGCCAACTCCGTCGTCGCGATGGGCGACTCCTACTCGTCGGGTGAAGGCGCCACCGCGCCCGGCGGCGCCGACCTCTACGCCGAGACCGACCACCCCGACAAGCTGAGCGACAAGCAGATCGACAAGTGCCACCGGTCCAAGCTCGCGTGGTCGAGGCAGGCGACGCTCCCCGGATACTCGAGCTCCATCGGTGCCATGTCCGACAACCTCGACCCGAAGATGGACTACCACTTCGTGGCCTGCTCCGGAGCGCGCACCTACAACGTGCTCGACGAGGGTCAGTCCAGCGAGGTGGCCCAGATCGACTCCGGGTACCTGGACCAGAACACCACGCTGGTGACGATCAGCATCGGCGGCAACGACGCCCGCTTCGCCGACATCATGAAGAAGTGCATCGACCTGCCGGTTCCGTCGCTCACCACGTGCCCGTACTCCGAACTCGACAACGTCGACCCCGCGACCGGCGACAAGACGGGCGGCTCCACCGGTGACCTGAAGGACTGGGCGCCGAAGTGGCTGCACGACGACGTGCGGCCGCAGATCGTCAAGGTGCTCGACGCCGTCCACACCCGGGCGCAGAACGCGAAGGTCGTCCTCATGGGCTACCCGCGCCTGGTGGAGAAGGACCACGGCTGCCTCCCCGGGGCGTACGAGACCGTGGAGAACGACTGGGTGCGTTCACTGGCCGACACACTCGCGACCGAGATGAACGGGGCCACCCAGGACGCCGGTTCGTGGGCGGTCTTCTCCGACCCGCGGAACAACTTCGACGGCAAGGGGGCCTGCGGTGATCCGGAAGGCATCCACGCTCTCGTGGAGACCGGGCGGGAGCAGGCGGACAACGACGCGCCGAACCCCTCCATGCAGTCCTTCCACCCCAAGCCGGCGGGGGCCCGGCTCTACGCGGACACACTGGAACAGACCCTCAGGAGCATGTGACGGAGCGCTGATCGAGAACCGCTGATCTCTGACAACCGATCCGGGGGCCTGAGTATCCGAACTCAGGCCCCCGGCCGTCGACTGGGGAAGACTGCTGTCATGAACACCCTCGCCACGGAGCCCCCGCACGCGGTCCCGCGCGTGGCCGCAGCCGCCGTCACGGGCGCGGTCCTGGCCGCCGGTGCCGTGCACCACCTCGCATGGGTCAAGCGCCACAGCGACAGGGCGTGCGAGACGACGGACGGCGTCTGCTTCACATGGTGGGACCTGACGGCCCTTCCGTTGATCATCGCGGTCGCCCTGATCACGCTGATCGTCGTCTACAAGCGGCTGGACATACGGCCGCGGCTCGCCGTGATCCCTCCGACGGTCCTGCTGGCTCCGCTTCCCTTGTCGGCGGCGCAGACGGCAGCGGGGTGGTGGGCCGCCGTGGTGGCGGGCGGAGCCTGGTCGGGCTGCCTCGCGCTCACGGCGTGGAACCGGTTCCGCGTCCTCGGGGTCTCCGCCTCAGGCGCGCTGCTGCTCGCGGCCCTGGTCGTCCTCTACCGCTGAGGACACGTCCGACGGCACCCGCGACGACTCGTCGTCCGGTTCCCGGGCGGCCGCGGGTGCCGCCTCGGAGTCCACGGGCACCCCGTCCGGATCGAGCGGGGGTTCCTGTGAGTACTGGCGCAGATACCCCACCACCGTGTTCGTCACCGCGACCAGCGGGACGGCCACCACCGCGCCGCCGATGCCGGCCACCATGCCGCCGGCCGCCACCGTGAGGACGACGGCGAGCGGGTGGACGCGGACCGCGCGGCCCAGGATGAAGGGCTGCAGGACATGGCCCTCGATCTGCTGGACGGCGAGGACGACCACCAGGGTCATCAGCGCGGTGAAGACACCCTGGGTCACCAGGGCCACGATCACCGCCAGCGCCCCGGAGGCGACGGCGCCGACCAGCGGGATGAACGAGAACAGGAAGATGAACACGGCCAGCGGCACGGCCATCGGCACGTTGAGGAAGTAGATGCCGATGCCGATGAAGATGGCGTCGATGAGGGCGACCAGCACCGTGCCCCGCACGTAGGCGGTGAGGGTGCGCCAGGCGCGCGGGCCGGCGCCGGCCACGCCCGGGCGGGCCGCGGCGGGCACCAGCTTCAGGAACCACTGCCAGATGCGCTTGCCGTCGTAGAGCAGGAACAGCGTGGAGAAGAACACCAGCAGGATGCCGGTCAGCGCCTCGACGACGACCTGGACGCCTTCCAGGCCCGCGGACGTTATCTGGTCGGTGTTCGCGCCGATGGCCTCGCGGAGGTTCTTGGCGATCTGGTTGATCTGCTTGTCGGTGACGTGGAACGGGCTCTTCAGCAGCCAGTTGCGCAGGTCGTCGATGCCGCTCTGGATCTGGCTGGAGAGGGTGTCGATGTTCTCCATGACCTGCCAGGTCACGAACCAGCCCATCAGCCCGATGACGACGAAGCCGAGGATCGCGGTCAGCGCGGTGGCCGGGCCGCGCGGCACCCCGTGCCGCATCAGCCGGGCGACCGTCGGCTGGAGCAGCGCGGTCACCAGCAGGGCGATGACGAAGGTGAAGACGACGATCTGGATGGCGCTGATGACCCGCATCAGGACCCACACGGTGCCGGCCAGGATCAGCAGGCGCCAGCCCGCCTCCGCCGCGACCCGCACGCCCCAGGGCACGGCCTGGGCAGGGTCGGGCCGTGGTCCGGCCGGTGCGGCCCGCCGGGGTGCGGGCGGTGCCGGGGCGGCGACCCGGTCGGCCTTCCGGCCGGCGCCGGGGTCGGACCCGGTGTCCCTGTCCACTTCGGCGCGGCGCTCGTCCAACCGCTCACTCATCTCGGTCAGTCCGGCACCCAGCCGGCCCAGCCACCCTGGCACTCGCGACATGATCCGTCCTCTTCCCCCGCCTCCCGGGAGTACGCCACCGCTCACCCGGGAGCCGTCCGCATACGACCGTACAGTGCGAAAGCCCCTCCCCGTAGGACGGGGAGGGGCTGCGCGAGGTTGATCGGGGGCCGGGCCGCTGCCGTGGACCGGCGGCCGGCCTAGTACCAGCTGTTGGCCTGCCAGAACGACCAGGCGCCACAGGGGCTGTGGTACCGCTCGTTCATGTAGTTGAGGCCCCACTTGATCTGGGTCGCCGGGTTGGTCCGCCAGTCGGCACCGGCGGAGGCGTACTTGCCGGCGGGCAGGGCCTGGAAGAGACCGTAGGCACCGGACGAGGCGTTGACCGCCTGGTAGTTCCAGCTCGACTCGTGGTTCACGATGTTGCTGAAGCACTGGAACTGGTCGGCCGCCACCATCTGACGTGCCATCGCCTGGATCTGCGCCACGCTGTAGCTGCTCTGCACCGGGAAGCTCGAGGAGTCCCGGGTGGAGCGGGTGGCCGCGGCCTTCGCCTCGGCGCGCTCCTTGGCGGCTGCCTCGGCCGCCTTCTCGGCTGCCGCCTTCTTGGCGACCGCGGTCTCGGCGGCCGCCTTGCGGGCGGCTTCCTCCGCGTCCTTCTTGGCACTCGCGTCAGCGGCGATGGCCTGCGCGTCTGCCTGCTGCGTCAGGGACGCGGTCTGCACCTGGGCCTGCTGACCCGCGGGTATGTCCGCGAGGAGCGTGGTGTCGGCTGCCGTCGCCTCGGCGTCGTTGTTCTGCGCGGTGCTGCCAGAGGCAACACCGACGACGCTTCCGACGGCGGTGACCGCGGTGGCCGAGGCCACTGCGAATCCCCGGACCGAAATCCGGCTCACACGGTTTCCTTCCAGCATCGCCCGCTTCGGTGACCCTGGCGGACGCAATCGTGCCCCTGACACTGGCCTCCCAACTGCGGGGTCACGGGAGGCGCGGGCCCGGTGGGCAACTCCCGCGAGGGGAGCGCCGCGTGGTGCGCGGGCGGCATACGACGACGCTATGGAGTTGGAGCGCTGCTTCTGTGGTGCCATACCGCTGGGGGTACAGGTGTGTCGTATGCGGGGCCTGACAGGAGTGAGACTCTGCCGTAACCAGACACCGGGTGGCAATTCCGAGTTGAGTGTGAAAGCTCACACCTCGTTTGGCCCAGGGGTTTTCAGGAAACCCCCACACGCGAAGGCGCCGCCCGGCTAGGCTCTTCGCCTTTGCCGAACGGCGCCCAGGGGGCTACTCCCCTCAGATATGGCCCTCTTCGAGCATTTCGGTCACAAGGGCCGCGATCTGGGACCTCTCGGACCGGGTCAGCGTGACATGGGCGAAGAGCGGATGGCCCTTCAGCTTCTCGACCACGGCCACGACTCCGTCGTAGCGGCCGACCCGCAGATTGTCCCGCTGGGCGACGTCATGGGTCAGGACGACCCGTGAATTGGCGCCGATCCGGGACAGAACGGTCAGCAGTACGTTCCGCTCCAGGGACTGCGCCTCGTCGACGATCACGAAGGCGTCGTGGAGGGAGCGGCCCCGGATGTGGGTCAGGGGCAGGACCTCCAGCATGCCCCGGGCGGTGACCTCCTCGATGACCTCGCGGCTGGTGACGGCGGAGAGCGTGTCGAAGACGGCCTGCGCCCACGGGCTCATCTTCTCGGCCTCGGAGCCCGGCAGATAGCCCAGCTCCTGCCCGCCGACCGCGTACAGCGGCCGGAAGACCATCACCTTCTGGTGCTGACGGCGCTCCAGTACCGCCTCCAGGCCCGCGCACAGCGCGAGCGCGGACTTTCCGGTGCCGGCCCGGCCGCCCATCGAGACGATGCCGACGTCCGGATCGAGCAGCAGGTCGAGCGCGATGCGCTGCTCGGCGCTGCGGCCCTTGATGCCGAACGCCTCCCGGTCGCCGCGCACCAGCCGGACGTTGCCCTCGGCGGTCACCCGGCCGAGCGCCTTGCCGCGCTCGGACTGGATGGTCAGACCCGTGTGCACCGGAAGACCGGAGGCCTCCGGGACGTACACGTGCCCTTCCTCGAAGAGGAGGTCCACCTGTTCACCCGGAAGGGTGAGTTCGGACATTCCGGTCCAGCCGGAGTTCTCCGTGATGGCCAGCTCGGCCCGGTACTCCTCGGCCAGCAGACCGACCGAGGAGGCCTTGATCCGGAGCGGCAGGTCCTTCGAGACGACGGTGACGTCGTACCCCTCGGCCTGCAGGTTGCGGGCCACCGCGAGGATGCGTGAGTCGTTGTCCCCCAGGCGGTAGCCGGTGGGCAGCACGCTGGGATCCGAGTGGTTGAGCTCGACACGGACGGTTCCGCCCAGTTCACCGATCGGAATGGGGGCGTCGAGGCGACCGTGCTTCACCCGGTAGTCGTCCAGCAGGCGCAGTGCCTGGCGGGCGAAGTAGCCGAGTTCGGGATGGTGCCGCTTGGCCTCCAGTTCCGTGACCACGACGACGGGGAGCACGACCTCGTGTTCCTCGAAGCGGGTCAGGGCGTTGGGGTCGGCCAGCAGGACGCTGGTGTCGAGGACATAAGTGCGCCGATCTGGCTTGTGGCGCTTTGTGCTGGTCACCACGGAAGGACGTACCCCCTCGGATGAGGTCGGGGAGCGACGAAGCGGAAGCCGGGCCGGGAGGGCGGGAGCATTGCGACCGGCCCCCGGCCGCCGCGCAGGACGGGCCGGACACCGGACCTCCGCGGCTGCTTCCGTACGGTGACCGCACGGTCGGGCTGGTGCAAAGGGCCTCCCGGGCGGGACGGCCCCGTGCCGCCCGCTGAGATCCGACACCCGTGGTTCGGGCGTCGACCTGCTTGCCTTATGCCCTGCGAAAAGCGCCGCCATGCAGAAGTGGCCGACAGCGCACCGGTGAACTCCTTGTTACTTCCCACCCAACCGGGGTATACGGGACGCCCCGCCGGTCTGGTGGCCGGCGGGGCGTGAGGTGGGGGCGGTGTGCGGCGTCAGCCGCCGTAACGGCGGTGACGTGCGGCGTAGTCGCGCAGCGCGCGCAGGAAGTCCACCTTGCGGAAGGCCGGCCAGAAGACTTCGCAGAAGTAGTACTCGGAGTGGGCGGTCTGCCAGAGCATGAATCCGGACAGCCGCTGCTCACCGCTGGTACGGATGACGAGGTCCGGGTCGGGCTGGTCACCCGTGTAGAGGTGACGGCCGATCATGTCTACGTCGACCGTTTCGGCGAGGCTCTCCAGCGACGCGCCCTTGTCCTGGGCGTCGAGGAGCATGGAGCGCACGGCGTGGGCGATCTCCTGGCGGCCGCCGTAGCCGATGGCCACGTTGACCACTATCCCGTCCACATGGGCGGTGGTCTCCTCGGCCTCCTTCAGGACGCCCTGCATCCCGGCCGGCAGCAGGTCGCGGGTGCCGACGTGGTGCACCCGCCAGCGGCCGTCGGCGGCGAGGGTGCGGACGACGTCCTCGATGATGCCGAGGAGCGGGACCAGTTCCTCCTGCGGCCGGTCGAAGTTGTCGGTGGACAGCAGCCACAGGGTGACGACCTCGACATCGGTCTCGCTGCACCAGCCGAGGAACTCCTCGATCTTCTCGGCGCCGGCCCGGTGGCCGTGGACCGTGGTGGAACCGGCCGCCTTCGCCCAGCGGCGGTTGCCGTCCATGATGACGCCGATGTGCTTGGGCACCTGAGCGTGGTCCAGGTGACCTTCCACCCGGCGCGCGTAGAGCCCGACGAGCAGGCCACGCAGCTTGTCGCGCAGGTTCACGGGAGAGACCCTTCGGGGTTCGAGCGGGTTTCGAGGGTACCGCCGCCGGCGGCTCGGCCCCCGGGGTGGGGACGCCGGCCCTCTGCCGGGTGGTTCCCGAAGAAAAAACGGGCCGGTCCGTGGGGGGGAGACGGACCGGCCCGAGGGGGGGTTTCCACCATAACCCTTCGTGAGGGCGGACGCGTGCATCGGCGTGCCACAACTACTCTCCGGAATCGGACGGCGACGCCGAGGTGGTCGCGGAACGCTGGATTCAGAGGCTTCGCATGGCCGGTTCACAGCGGATTCTCAGGAAATCGGGTGCCGAACGGCGAGATCAAGAGGGTTTGGGCCGTCTTGGTGAACGCTCGGCGAGTTGTCCCGGGGTCCCTCCGACGGGCTACCGGCGAGCGAACGGCCGCTTGACGCCCTCACGGCGGATCCTGCGGGCATCGCGGCACCGCGCAGCCCCCTCCACCGCGCGGTGCCGCCCGCGCAGCTTTGCTGACGCGAATTACCTTGGCCTGAACCTACGTGACGGAGGAGACGGATGTGAACCGCCCCCGATAACGATGTGGAAACCGCGGGGGAAGCGCGGGTGAACCAGGGGCCGAAGAGCCCGTTTGCTCCTCCTGCTCAGGAGGCCGGCTTCCGGACATCGAAGAGGTGCCGGGCGCTGTGCGCCACGAACGGCCCCTCCTTCCCGATCCGCGCGTGCAGGGCGCGGAGTTGGGGCTCGTACGCCTCGGCGGTGAAGCCCGGGACCATCCAGACCACCTTGCGCAGGAAGTGCACGACGGCGGCGATGTCGTGGAACTCCATCCGCAGCCGCTCCGCCCGCAGCTCCACGACCTCGAGCCCGGCCGCCTCCGCGGCCTCGCGTTCACCCTGGGGATCACGGCCCCGGCGCACGGACTCCGGCTGGGGCCCCAGGAAGTACTCGACCAGCTCGAACACGCTGCCGGGCCCGACGTGCTGGGCGAAGTACGTGCCGCCCGGCCGCAGCACCCGCGCGATCTCCGCCCAGTGCGGGGTCACCGGATGCCGGCTGAGCACCAGGTCGAAGGTCTCGCCGGCGAACGGCAGCGGCGCGTCGTCCGGCGCGGCCACGACCACCACGCCACGCGGCCGCAGCAGGGCGGTGGCCCTGGCGACGTTCGGGGGCCACCCCTCGGTGGCGGCGAGGAGGCGCGGCCGGTTCGTCCCCGCCCCGGCCAGGGCGAAGTCCAGCACCTCCCCGCCCCCGGTCTGGACGTCCAGCGCGGACTCGGCCCGCGCCAGCCGCTCCCCCGCCGACCGGGCGTACCCCCAGGAGGGCCGCGCCTCACTGGCCCGCCCCTCGAACCAGGAGAAGTCCCAGCCGTCGGTGGGCACGGCGGCGCCCTCGGCCACCAGGTCCTCGAAGGAGCGGTTCTCTGTCATGGACGCCATCGTCGCAGCCTCGCTGTCGGAGGGTCCTGCTAATTTCCGCGTCCATGACGAACTCACACGCCGGCGGTGCCGGGGCGGAGAAGGACATCCTGCGCGCGAGCCTGGACCGGCACCGGGACGCCGTGCTCTGGAAGCTCGACGGCCTGGACGACGAACAGCTGCGCCGCCCCATGACGCCGACCGGGACCAGCCTGCTCGGCCTGGTCAAGCACCTGGCCTCGGTCGAGTACGGCTGGTTCGTGGAGACGTTCGGCGGCGAGGTGGAACCCCTGTGGTTCGATCCGTACGAGGGCGAGGACATGTGGATCGCTCCGGACGAGACGACGGACCGGATCGTCGCCCTCTACGGCCGTGCCCGGGCCGCCGCCGACCGCATGCTCGCCGGTCTGCCGCTGGACACCCTGGGCCGCCCCGCCTGGCGGGACGAATCCGTCTCCCTGCGCTGGACCCTCGTCCACATGACCACGGAAACCGCCCGGCACGCCGGCCACATGGACATCGTGCGCGAACTGATCGACGGGGCCACGGGCGTCCACCGCCCGGCGGCCGGCTGATCTCCGGTGGCCGGGGCGGTGTCCGTCACCGGCCTTCCGCCGGAGGGTGCCGGAGGGCGAGCACGACGAACACGTCGTCGCCGTCCCGGTCCGTGCCGACGTGCTCGAAGCCGTGCTTCTCCAGCAGGCGGACGGAGGCGGTGTTCCCGGAGAAGGGGTCGGCGTACAGCGGCCGCACCCGCTCCAGTTCCAGGAAGAGGCCGAGGGCGCGCGTCCCCACGCCGCGCCCCCAGTACGGGCGGCCCAGCCAGTAACCGACGAATCTGCGCCCGTCCTTCGCGGTCCAGGACACGACACTGCCGGCCACCTCGCCGTCGACGGTGACCGTACGCACGAGGCTGTCGGGGTCGCGGATGATCCGCTCCCGCCAGTGCTTGAGGAAGGCGTCCAGCGGCCGCGGGGTGAACTTCGACCGCCGGACCGCCTCCGGGTCGTTCTCGTAGGCATGGAGGACGAGGAGGTCGTCGTCCCGGACTTCACGCAGACTCACATCGTCGTGTTCGTCGGTCATGCGGTGCAGTGTGGCACCCGCCACTGACAACGCCCCTCCCTCCGCGGCCCGCTACGGCACGAGGGGCCGCACCTCCCGCGCGGCGAAGCGAACGAAGCCCTCGGGGTCCGGCTCGTCACCGGTCGGCTGCAGGACGACGGTGTCGGCGCCGGCCTCGGCGATCCGGCGCACCGCCGCGGCCACCGCCGCCGCGTCCCCCGCGACCCCGAGGTCCGGGACCGGCTCCAGCCCTTCGGCGGCGAGTTCCGCGCGCAGCCGTGCGGCGGCGTCCGGGCCGGTGGCGGTCAGGAGGTACACCACGAGCCGGTGCCGTCCGGCGCGTCCCGCCTCCCGGCGTGCCTCGTCGATGGTCCGCCGGGCCTGCCGTACGCCGTCGGGCGAGGTGGAGGCGGTGAGGAGGACGCCGTCGGCCTTCTGCCCGGCGAGGCGGAGCGTGCGGGGGCCGGTGGCGCCGGCCAGTACGTCGAGCGGCCGCTCCGGGGGCCAGTCGAGCGCGACGCCGTCCAGGCGGACGTACCGTCCCTTCACGTCGAGCCGCTCGCCGCGCAGCAGGGCGCGCAGGGCGTCGAGATGCTCGCCGAGCAGGGTGAGGGGCGAGGCGGCACGTGCGCCGACCTGCCCCATCCAGTCCTGGACGCCGTGCCCCACGGTCAGGACGGCCCGGCCGGGGAACATCCGCTCGAGCGAGGCGGCCTCCATGGCGGTGACGGCGACGTTCCTCAGCGGCACGGGCAGCAGCCCGATCCCGACCCGCAACCGCTCGGTCCAGGCGAGGGCGGCGGCGGCCGTCGAGACACCTCCCTCCAGGAAGCAGTCCTCCCACAACCACAGCTCCTCGAGCCCCGAATCCTCCGCGGTCCGGGCCACTTCACGGAGCCGTTCGGGAGGGAGCTGAGGCCGGAACACCACGCCGAGTCCAGTCATGGGGCCTTCCTAGCGGGCGGCGGTGGACGGGACAACTCCTTTACGGGCGCGCCCGGCAGCGCTTCTCCTCCCCTCCCCCCGGGTACGGTCACCGCGGAGGTGGGACCGGATGGCGCGTTGGCGGAACGGGCGGGGAAGGCTGGTGATCCGGCCGAGCGGGGGCGGGGCGGCGGTCACCGTCCCGCTGGAGGTGGCGACGTCCTACCGGGCGCGGACGAGGGGTCTGCTGGGCCGCGACTCGGTCACCGGGGTGATGCTGCTGTCCCCGGCGAGCAGCGTGCACACCTTCCGCATGCGCTTCCCCATCGACGTCGCCCACCTGGACCGCCACCTCACCGTCCTGGCCGTCCACACGATGCCCCCCGGCCGGCTGGACCGCCCCCGCCTACGGTCCCGCCATCTGCTGGAGGCGGAGGCGGGGGCCATGGCGGGGTGGGGGCTGGTGGTGGGGGCGCGGGTCGAGATCGACGTCGGTGATCGAAGTCCGTGATCCCGACGCCGCGCCCGCGTACGCCTCCCCTACGAGGATGGCGTCTCTGAGCGCCCGTCCGTACAGGCGCCTCTCCGGTCAGTTCTCCGTGCGCGGGAAGGACACCTCCACGCGGCGGTTCTTCTTCCTGCCCGCCTCCGTCGAGTTGTCGGAGATGGGGTACTGCTCGCCGTAGCCGCGCACCTCGAAGGTGACGTTCGGGTCGTTCAGATCCTGGTCGAGGACGGCCTGTACGGCGTTGGCGCGCTGCCGGGACAGGACGTCGCCGTGGGCGGAGGAGCCGAGGTTGTCGGTGAAGCCGAAGACGCGGACCCGGGTCGCGTTCTGCTTCTTGATCTCGTCGGCGATCGTCGCGATGCGGGCCTTGGCCTCGCCGCCCAGCTTGGCGCTGTCCTTGCCGAAGAGGACTTCGGCCTGGAGGGCGAAGGTGACGTCGGCGTTGGTGTCCTCCCGCCGCTCGTCCCCGCTCTGGTCCTCCACGACCGACTTGATGTCCAGCACCTTGGCCTCGGCGAGGGTGGCCCCCTCGGGAAGCTTGAGGTCCGGGTCGGTGGGGTCGACTTTCACGGGTGCGGTGGCGGAGGGTTCCGTGCCCGGGGGTTCGCTGGGGGAGGTGTCGTCGGCGCGGGCCAGGGAGAGGTTGGCGGCCGCGAGGAGGAGGGCTGTGGTGAGGGTGAGGGTGAGGCGGGGTGTGGTGGTCACTTTGGCCTCACCCGGAGATCTGGATGGTGGCGCTTGAGAAGGTCGGCAACTGGAAGCTGACCTCGGCTGTGCCCGCAGGTGGTGCCGGGAACTGCATGAAGATGGGGACAGTGTCACCCGTCTTGACGGTCTGCACGCCGGTGGTGGTCAGTGGGCGTCCTTCCGTGTCACGGAGCACGTAGTAGCGCTTCCTGCCCTTCGAGTCAACCAGGGTGGCTCCGCCGAAGGACTGCCCGTTCTTCATGATCTCGGTCTCGTTGCCGCTGAGTTGTGATGAGAGAACCGCGTCCTTGCTGCCGTCGTTCTTGAGTTGCGCATTGACGGTGACGAAGCCTCCGGCATCACGCTCTGCCGACGTGATGGCCAGGGTCAGGCCGTCGGGACCGCGCAGCTCGGCCAACGGATCGGCAGCCTGGCCTTCCTGAGCACTCGGCCTGGAACCGCCGCTCTTCGAAGCGGATGTCGACGCATCCGGTTTGGCGTCGTCGCCGCTGCCACCGCAGGCGGCCGCACCGAACACCAGACCGGTCGACAGGGTGAGCGCGAACAGCCCCCTGCGGGCCTGCGCAGCGAACCGAATGCTCATGACTCTGCTTCCTTCTTCAATCGTCGTGCGTTGTCAGTCGGCCAGGTGAACGTCGAAGAGCTCTTCGGGCTTCGGCAGTCCGGCGCGGTCCTCTGGATCCGGTTCCCAGTCCCCGTCCTTGCAGTTGAGTCGCGGCAATGCCTCGGCCGCAACGTCTTTACCGGGAAGCTCGACCGTGCAAAGAGGTTCGATCACAGCCGTCGCGGACTTGGTCGACTTGATGTTCTCGGTCCCGGGCACGACGGAGTCTCCGACCGACTTGTTGGTCTGGACTTCAACTGTGTATCGCAGGAGTTCGGGGTCGCAAGAGTTCAGCCGGGCATCGTTCTCCGCCGCCAGTTGTTCCGCTCGCCAGCACGGGTCGTCCACACCGTTGCCCTCGAAGATGTCGGTCCATTTGGCGGGGTCGGAGAGAGCGTCCACCCACAGGCCGGCGAGCTGGTCGCGTGCCTCTTGGGCGGCGGCGAGGGCCGCCGCGTCGGCCGCCGTCTGGGCGCCGCCCCGGTTCACCGCAGCCTGGCCGACCGCCAGGTAGGCGAACGCAAGAAAGAGCAGGCCTGCCACCACCGTGATGTAGATGGGGAAGGCCTGCCCGGAGTCGCCGCTGACTCGCCGGTCGATCAGGTGATCTCCGTGATCTTGGTCTTGATCTTGTCGAGAATGGTCTTGCCGATATCCGTACCAGTGATCGCCAAGACGATCGCGACCACGACCGCGATGATGCCCAGATACTCGACGGCCGTCTGCCCCTTGTCCCCGGCCCGTCGCTGAATCGCTGTGACCGTCGTGTTCTTCCAGCCATTCACGCGCACTTTGGTCGCCACAGCCGTTTTCAGCAACAGATCGCTCACGGTGCTTCCCTCCGCCTTCGCTTCCGACCCCGGAAACGTACGTCCCGACAAGTTGCCCCCCGAAGGGCCCCAGGACCCATTCCCGGGCCCAGCCCAGCTCCCGGTCGGCCATTTCACGCCACCCCCAGCCACTTGGCCGCCGCCTGGGACCTGGTCGTGCTGTGGAGCTTGGCGAAGATGCGGTTGATGTGGTTCTTGACGGTCTTCTCGCTGATGAAGCAGGCGGCGGCGATCTGCTGGTTGGTCATGCCGGACGCGATGAGGTCCATGATCTCCGCCTCCCTGCAGCTGAGTTGGAACCGCGACCGATACGACTGTCCCACATCTGATTGCAGTTGCGAAAGGTTCTGGGGTGGAATCAAGCCTAGGACAGACGGTAGTTCAGGCTCCACATGTGCAGGTGCACTCGCCCGCAGCCCGTTCACCAACGCCCGCGCCGCTCCCGGCGTCACGTGCGGCCGTCCCTCGCGTACGTCGCGCACCGCCCTCACCAGCTGCTCCGTCGTGAACTCGCCGTGCACCAGGTAACCCCCCGCCCCCAGCCGCAGTGCCTCCCGCACGGTCTCCGTCTCGTGGCTGTACGTCAGCATCATGACCGGGGCCAGGCGTACCAGGTGGGGCAATGCCGAGATTCCGTCGACGCCGGGCATGCGGACGTCGAGGAGGACGACGTCGGGGCGGTGGAGCAGTGCCGCCTCGTACGCCTCGCGGCCGTCGGCCGCCTGGGCCACCACCGTGGTGTCCTCGCGGTCGGAGAGGAGGGCGGTGAGGCCCGCGCGGATGACCGGGTTGTCGTCGGCCACCACGAGGCGGAGGGGTGCCGTGACGGTGGCCGGCGGGAAGTCCGGGCCGGGGTCCAGGTGCTGCATCGGGTGCCTCCTCTCGGGCTCGAAGGCTTGAGGGTTCGAGGGGTCAAGGGCTCAACGGTTCGAGGGTTCGAGGGGTCAAGGCTCCTCGGGTGGGACGTCGGGGCGTGCGGGCGCCGGTCGGGCGGGCCGTGCCGGCTGGGCGGGCCACGCCTGCCATGCCGACCGTGCGGACGCGGCGGGCTCGGTGGGCCCCGTGGACCGCAGGGGCAGTTCCACCCTCACCTCCGTGCCGCGCGCGTTGCCGCCCCTGCCGACGCGGATGCGGGCCCCCGCCGCGGCGGCGCGTTCGACCATGCCGAGCAGGCCGAAGTGGCCGGAACGCCGCAGGCTGTCCAGCGTCGTACCGGGGGGCAGGCCCTCGCCGTCGTCGTGGACGGACAGGCGGAGCAGATCGCCCTCGACCCCGGCGGTCAGCTCCACGCGGGTCGCGGACGCGTGGCGGTGGGCGTTCTCCAGTGCCTCCGTGGTGATGGCGAGGAGGTGACGGGCGAGGGATGAGGGCAGGGGCGGGAAGGGGATCCGGGGGTCGTCCGTGCGGCGGCATGTCACCGGCAGGCCCGTGCGGGCGCTGAAGTCGGCTGCGCGGGACCTCGCTTCCGGCCAGAGGTCCGTGTGCGGCGCCGCCGCCGGGGCGTCCTCGCGGCGCAGGTCCTCCAGCAGTTCCCGGGACTCCGCCGCCGCCCTGCGGGCCGAGCGGGAGACCAGGTCGGCCTGGCGGCGGACCCGGGCCGGGTCCGGGGCGTCGGCCGAGGCGGTCGCCGCCAGGCCGTCGGCCGCCAGGGACACGCCGTACAGCGTCTTGGCCACCGAGTCGTGCATCTCGCGGGCCAGCCGGGCCCGTTCCGCGTGCACCGCCTCCGTCGCCGCCAGCCGGGCCTGTACGGCCGTGAGGGCCTGCGTCGCGGCGCCGTAGCGGAGCATCAGGTTGCGCAGGGTCGAGCCCATCGCGCCGGTGACGACACACAGGCCGGGCAGCAGCAGGGACTCGGCGACGCCCGCCCGGTGGTCGGCCTCGAGGGTGGCGTGCACGAGCAGCAGGATCAGGGACTGGAGCGAGGCGAAGCAGGCCGCGCCCCGCCAGCCGTAGACCAGGCCGGCGAGCAGCGGGGTGCAGACGCTGACGTAGGCGAGGGTGGTGTCCGGGCCGGCGGAGATCAGCGGCAGGGAGCCGAAGAGGGTGTCGGCGGCCAGCAGGCTGGGGTGGCGCAGCAGGAGGGGGCCGAAGCGTTCCCAGTCGCGGAAGAGCACGTAGGACACCATGAAGGTGACGACGACGGCCGCGCCGACGAGACGGACGCCCAGCCCGGGGGACGCGTTGAGCAGGGCGGCCGGGGCGGCGAGCACGATCATGGCGAGGCGGAACCCGAAGACCTGCCGGCACATCGCCTGCAGGGCGCGGATCTGCAGCTTCTCGGGGTCGGGCGGTGGCGGGAGCGCCCGGCCCGGCACCGGGTCCGCGGCACCGCGGGCGCCGTCGGCGGGTCCACGGCCGGCACCGCCGCCCGCCGCGGGCCCCCCGGCCACGGTGTCCGGGCCCGCTCCCGTGTCCCCCGTCCGGCCGCGCCAGTGCCGGCGGCCCGTGGTCCCCCTCGCCGGCGTCATGGTCGTCACCTCGCCCCCGCCTACTCGCCCGTCAGGGAGCCGAAGTCGACGCCGGAGCCCAGCAGCAGACCCGCGCCCAGCAGCAGCATCGTCGCCGGGACCATGAACGTGGTGATCATCAGCGTGGCCTTGGGGACCGCGCGGGCGGCCTTGCGGCGGGCGTTCTGGGCGTCCGTGCGGCGCATGTCCTTGGCGAGGGAGACGAGGGTGTCGACGATCGGCGCGCCCA
The DNA here is from genome assembly GCF_053593175.1 of Streptomyces sp. NPDC002386. Classification (NCBI taxonomy): domain Bacteria; kingdom Bacillati; phylum Actinomycetota; class Actinomycetes; order Kitasatosporales; family Streptomycetaceae; genus Streptomyces; species Streptomyces sp. NPDC002386. The sequence continues at coordinate 299,436 of NZ_JBSFBX010000010.1, read as the reverse complement.
GTTCCTCGCCCTGCTGGAGCGCCGTCACGAACATCGCCACCTGTTCGGAGTCGTTGCGGCGCCGCAGCTCAGCGAAGGCCTGGCGGCGGCTCATGCCGAGGTCCATCTGGCGCAGGGTGATGCGCAGTTCGTCCGCCCAGGGACCCTCGTACCGGGTGGCCACCCGGTCCAGCGCCTGGCGGAAGCCGAGCCCCGCGCTCACCACGACCGCGAGCACGTCCAGGAAGTCCGGCAGGGTCCGCTCGATGACGTCCTTGCGGACCCGGATCGCCGACCAGATGCCGACCTCCGTCCAGAACGCCCCGAACAGCAGCAGGAGCAGGGCGACGAACCACTGGCCGCGCAGCAGGAAGACCAGGAAGCCGACGCCGCCGAGGGCGCCGTACACCGCGCGCCGGGCCGCGTAGCGGTCGATGGTGAGGCCGCCGGGGTTGCCGGCGAGGTCGATCCTGCGGCGGTACCGGGCGACCAGGCGCGGGCCCATCAGGCGGAGCACGGCCGGCGCGTAGCGCATGCCCATGCGGTCGATCACGGAGTCCACCGCGCCGGTGCGGGTGGCACCCACCTCGAGGGCGAGCGCGAGGTCGCCGGGGAGTTTCGCGTCCGCGCGGTACATCCGGACGCCGGCGAAGACGCCCCAGACGCCGAGGCCCATCAGCAGGGCCAGCAGGTATGCCATCAGGTCAGTCCCCTCACACGTCGATCCGGCTCATCCGGCGGATGAGGACGAACCCGACGGCGTACATGGCGAAGGCGATGATCACGCAGGCCTGGCCGACCGGTGATCCGGTCATGCGGTCGAGGGCGCCGTCCTTGACCCCGTTCATCAGGAACAGCGCGCCGATGCCGAGGACGGGGACGGCGTACGACGTCATCGTCACCTGGGAGAGCTGGGTGCGGATCTCGCGCCGGGTCTCCTTGCGCTCCTCCAGGGTCTCGGTGAGGTTGCGCAGGGCCGAGACGACCTGGCCGCCCGCCCGGTTGGACAGCACGAGGGTCGTGACGAGCACGACCAGTTCGCGGGAGGGGAGCCGGTCGGCGAGTTCACCGAGCGCGTCGTCGAGGGAGTGGCCGATGGCGAGCTGGTCGGAGACCTTGGCCAGTTCCTCGCCCGCGGGTGCCTCCAGTTCCTCCGCCGCCATGCCGATCGCGGTGCGCAGCGCGAGGCCGGCCTGGGTGGCGTTGGCAAGGATGCGGGCCAGTTCGGGGAGCTGGTTGATGAAGCGCTCGATGCGTTTCTGCCGCTGCCAGTTGAGGAACTGGACGGCCGCCCAGACGCCGAGCAGCCCGGCGAGGGGGCCGAAGAAGGGGGCCAGGGTGGCCTGTCCGATGAGCCAGAGCGCGGCGACGGTGGCGAGCATGTAGGCGAAGAACTCGCCCGGGGTGACGTCCAGGCCGGTCGCGGCCAGCCGCAGCTCCAGTTTCCGGCCGAGTGCCGTGCGGCGCAGCCGGCGGTCCAGGGTGCGGAAGCGGCGCCGGCGGCCGGGGGCGGAGTCGGCCCCGCTGTGCGCGAGCCGGTCGATGAGGGCGGCGCGCTGGGCCCGGCCCGCGGCGTAGCTGTGGATGCCGGCGACGGCCAGGACGCAGGTCAGCAGGGCGACACCGGTGGTGAGCTGTACGAGCGTATGGAGTTCCATGGGCTACCTGGCTTCTCGGGTGGCGAGCTGTTCCGCGAAGTGGGCGACGCCGAAGGCCTGCGGGATGGGCTGGCCCGCCATGTGGAGGCGGTCGGCGGCGCGGCGGGGCAGCGGGTGGTACTCGAAGGCCCCGTGCACCTGGCCGTCGGCGGTCATGGGCCGCGCGTGGAAGCGGGCGGCGGTGACGAGCCGGTACGGGTCGCCGCCGTGGCTGTCGAGCAGGGCGATCTCGGTGATGCGGCGGGCGCCGTCGGCGAACCGGGTGAGCTGGACGATGACGTCGACGGCGCTGTTGATCTGGTCGTGGAGCGCCACGAAGGGCACCTCGACGTCGGACATGGAGGCGAGGGTCTGCAGCCGGGTGAGGGCGTCCTCCGCGCTGTTGGCGTGCACGGTGGCGAGCGAGCCGTCGTGGCCGGTGGACATGGCCTGGAGCATGTCGAGGGACTCGCCGCCGCGGACCTCGCCGACCACGATGCGGTCGGGCCGCATGCGCAGGGAGTTGCGCACCAGGTCCCGGATGGTGACCTGGCCCTTGCCCTCGACGTTCGGCGGGCGGGACTCGAGCCGGACCACATGGGTCTGCTGGAGCTGGAGTTCGGCGGAGTCCTCGATGGTGATGATGCGCTCGTGTGCCGGGATGAGACCCGACAGGGCGTTGAGCAGGGTGGTCTTGCCGGTGCCGGTGGCCCCGGAGACGATGATGTTGAACTTGGCCTGCACCAGCCCGGCCAGCAGGAACACCATGGGCTCGTCGAGGGAGCCGAATCCGGTCAGCTCCTGGAGGGTGAAGGAGCGCGGGAAGCGGCGGATGGTGAGGATGGGGCCGGTCAGGGACAGCGGCGGGATGATGACGTTGACGCGCTCGCCGGAGGGGAGCCGGGCGTCCACCATCGGGTTGGACTCGTCCACCCGGCGGTTGACCGTCGAGACGATGCGCTCGATGGTCTGCATGAGCTGGTCGGCGGAGGCGAAGCGCAGCGGCAGCTGCTCCACGCGTCCGCCGCGTTCGACGAAGATCGCGTCCGGGCCGTTCACCATGATCTCGGTGATGGAGGCGTCCTCCAGCAGGGGTTCCAGGATGCCGAGGCCCAGTGCCTCGTCCACTACCCGCCGGATGAGCTGGGAGCGCTCGGCGGTGGAGAGCACCGGGCCCTCGCGGCTGATGATGTGCCCGAGCACCCGCTCCAGCCGCGCCCTGCGCTCGGCGGCGGCCAGCGAACTCATCTCGGCGAGGTCGATCTCCTCCAGCAGCTTGGCCCGGTAGGAGGCGACCAGATGCCCGTCCTCTCCCCGGGTGCCCTGCTCCTCGGGGGAGTTGATGCGTGCCCGCAGGCTCATGGGTTCGCCTCTCCTCGGTCAGTGGTCGCGGGGCATGGTGGCGGACTTCTCGGCGGGGTCGAAGTGCCAGCCCGGGACGATCGAGGGGATGGAGACTGAGGCGGTGACGGTGACCGAGTCGTCCCCTCCCCCGCTCGGACCGCACGTCACGGTCAGCCCGCCGCTGACGGCCCTCGCGCACGCCGACTGGGCGGACTGCCCCAGCGACTCGGCCCGCGCCCCGGCCCGCGCGGCCGTGCCGGCCTGCTCGGCGGCGTAGGCGATCGCCCCGATCTGGAAGCCGGCCAGCCCGACGATCAGCAGGACCGGGATGAACCCCAGGTACTCGACGGCCACCTGACCGCGGTCGCGCCCTCTGCGTGGCATGTCAGTCCTTCACCTCCTCGACGGCTCCGGCGTGACCGTGCACCGTGACGGGGAAGTCGACGGAGCCGGGGAAGAGGACGGGGACCTTCAGCGAGACGTCGGCGGTCACGAAGCCGTCCCCGTCGCACCGTGTCACCTCGGCACCCTCCCGCCAGGCTCCCGACAGGTGCTTCAGCGCGGCCTGTTCGCACGCGCCGAAGCGCTCCCCCCGGGGGGCGGCCGTCCCCGCCCGCACACCCTCGTCGGCAGCATTCCCCGCGAGGATGTAGGCGTACCCCACGAGCACGCACTGCCACATCAGCACCAGCGTGAGCACGATCAGCGGGGTCATCCCCAGGAACTCGACGGCGACCTGGCCCCGGTCGTCACCGCGCAGGCGTCTCATCGGACCCTCACTCCTTCCGCCGCCGGAAGCTCACCGATCCCCGGTCGCCGCGCGGCCGGCCGCTCCGGTGGGACGGCCCCTCGGGCGCCTTGGCGAGGCCCAGTTCCCCGGCGAGCGCCCAAAGGGCCTGCTTGACGGTGCTTCTGCCGTCGAGTTCGTGGACCCGTCCCGCGTCCACGACCGCCTGCAGTTCGCGGAAGTTGGCGGGTACGGCCGTGCGCGCCAGTGCCGTTCCGGTGATGCGCTGCACCAGCGGGGGCTGGATCTCCGTGGCGCGGGTGTGGCGGTTGACGACGGCGGTGGTCTCCTCGGCCTTGCGGATCTGCAGCCGGTCCCACATGCGCACGGTCCGCTTGGCGGCGCGCACGGCGACCACGTCGGGCGTGGTGACCAGCAGCGCGGTGTCGGCCGTCTCCACCGCGGCCGCGCTCGCCGCGCCGAGCTGGGCGCCGCAGTCCACTACGACGACCTCGTAGCGGGAGCGCAGGGCGCCGATGATCTGGCGGGCGGCGCGGTCGGTGACCTCCTCGCCGCGTTCGCCCTCGGCGGGGGCGAGGAGCAGGGCGAGTCCGGTGTCGTGGCGGAAGACGGCGTCGGCGAGGACGCGCGGGGAGATGTCGTTGATGGCGGCCAGGTCCACCACCGAGCGGCGGAACTGGACGTCCAGGTAGGAGGCGATGTCGCCGGTCTGCAGGTCGAGGTCGACCAGGGCGGTGGGCCGGCCGGAGGCCTGGGCGGCGAGCGCGAGCTGGATGGCGACCAGGGTCGCGCCGACGCCGCCCTTGGCGCCGCTGACCGTGACGACGGTGCCGCCGGCCCCGACCGGCGTCTCGGCGCCGTGCCCGAGGTGGCGGCGCACGCCGGTCGACCACTGGGCCACGGCCTGCACCCGGTTGGCGAGTTCCTCGTACGACAGCGGGAGCGGGACCAGGCCGCGGGCGCCGGAGTCCATGGCGGCGGCGAACAGGCCGGGGCTCGCGTCGGTGGTGACGAGGATGACGCCGACGGCCGGGAAGCGCAGGGCGACCTCGCGGATCAGCTCCAGCGCGGGGACCGGGCCGATGCGTTCGTGGACGACGACGACCTCGGGAAGTTCGTCGACCGACTCGGCGGCGAGCCGGGCGAGGGCGTCGACGAGCTGTGTGGAGTCGGTGACGGGCGGCTGCGGTTCCGCGTCGGGGAGCTGGCTGAGCAGCGTGACGAGGGAGCGGACGGCGTCAGGGTCGGCGCCGGCCGGGAGGATCCTGGTGGGCATGCGGACCGCCTCTCACTTGTCCGTCGCGAGTTCGTACGTGCGGTCCTTGTCCGGGACGCCGGTCTGGCCGCCGGGTGCCACCAGGGCGAGCCGGACCCGCTGGGCGAAGGACTCGGCGTAGGTGATCCGCTGGGCGTCGAGGGTGGACAGCGCGAAGGTGATCGGGACGGCCTCGGTGGGCTCCCGGCGGTCCTTGGCGGCGTCGGGTTCGAGCGCGGTGATCCGGCCGACGTCGAGGACGCGGGCGTTGGTCACGATGATCTTCGACTGGTCGGGGTCACCCTCCTTCTTCCCCTCGAAGGTGGCGTAGACGTTGACGCGCGAACCGGGGGTGATCTTGCCCGCCACCCCGGTCGCCGCGTCGATCATGATGGCGACCTCCTGCTGGCCCGGCTGGAGGGCGGGCCGGTCGACGATCATGTCGGTCTGGAGCAGGGAGCCGGCCCGCAGGGTGGTCACGGCGATCTTGCCCCGGAGCTGCCGCAGGTCGGTGACGGCGTTGCCGGACAGCCACCGCTCGGGCATCTCGGTCTTCTCGAACTGGCCGGTGCTCAGCGCGGTGTACGGCTTCACGTCGGACTTGACCCGGTAGGCGGTGACCTCGGGCCCGACCTTGGAGTTCACGTCGTGGACGACGGAGAGCACGCCGGCGAACGCGCCGAGAGCGCACAGGACCGACAGGAGCAGGAGTATCACGCCGCGGCGCTGACGGGAGTTCATGAACCGTGCAACCTCATTGGGGGAATCGGTCGAGCGGGATGTGATCTGGCGTTCGTGCTGGTCAGGCGGGTGTTCGCGGCTCCAGGGCGCGCGGCGCGGGCGGCTCGTGGACGGGCGGGGCGGCGGAGCAGAACACGCAGCGGTCGCCGATGACGTCGAGGCCGCACCAGTGGCAGGCGGACTGCCTTACCGAGGTGACCAGTTGGTAGAGGACGGACAGGTCGGCTAGGTAGCTGCAGAACTCGATCACCCGGCCCGTACCCCACCAGCGCGGTGACTCGGCGGGCAGCGGGGTCTCGCGCAGCGCGTGCGCGGTCCACTCCTTGGCGAGTCCGGCGATCCAGTCGCTCTGCAGCTGGCCCTTGGCGACGAGCATCCAGGTGCCGAACTCGGGGCCCTTGAGCCGGGCACCGGGGGCGACCCGGACGAGCTGCGGCTCGGGATGGGCGACGACGGCGAACTGGCTGCCCGGTACCCAGGACTTGGCGTGCGCCTTGAGCCCGACCGGCACCCGGTCCAGCCGGGCGACCGAGCCGAGGACGGCACCGGCGTGGATGTAGTGGGTGAGCAGCCGGCCGGCCGAGGCGAGCACGCCCGGACTGAGGTCGCAGGAGGCGAGCTGCCGCAGCTGCCGGGCGAGGACGGCGATGCCGAGCGGTGGGAGCTCGGGCCGGAAGACGGCGACGCGGTCGCTCTCCAGCAGCGAGCGGAGGGTGTGCAGCCGCCGTACGACCGGCTCCGGGGTGGCCTGCGAGCACACGACGACCAGGTACCCGTACTGCTCGGTCAGCGCGTTCAGTTCGGTGAGGGTCTGCTCCAGCGGGCGCCGGTCCAGGTCGTGCAGCACGACGGCCGGCATGGTCCGTTCGTCCTGCGCCGGCAGCGCCATGTCGGCACTGGTCACGGCAATGGCAGTTGGCACGCGCAGCTCCCCGCTCCTTCACGCCCCGCGGCTCGTCGGTGTCACTCCAACGCTCCGGGACGACTTCATTGCGTGACTACCTGAGCACTGTATCCACGCCCCAATGACCGGAGAACAGCGTTTGTGTAGCTCGTGTGGAACTCATCGGGCACAAGTGGCGCCAAAACCGGACAGGTTGAGCGCTCGACCGGAGACGGTTTTGGTCTGGACCTCTTGACAGCCGGATTGGCCTAGACCAACTTGTACGCCAACGGTGGCCACCGTCCCCCGCACCACCCTCCCCACCGACTCCCCCACCGGAGGCCCCTGTGGACCGTGCATCAGCCATGCCGTCGGACCGGACCGGACGCAGACGCCGGACCCGCGCCGGCACCTGGTCCGCCGTCACCGCCCTCGCCCTCGCGGTCGCGGGCCTGGCCACGACCCCCGCCTCGGCCGCGGACGTCAACAACACCCGCAACGCCGGCTTCGAGTCGGGCCTGGGCAACTGGACCTGTACGGCCGCGAGCGGCACGACGGTCTCCGCCCCCGTCCACTCCGGTGCCGCGGCCCTCAAGGCCACCCCGGCCGGCCAGGACAACGCCCAGTGCAGCCAGTCGGTGGCGGTGAAGCCCAACTCCACCTACTCGCTCAGCGGGTGGGTCCAGGGCGGCTACACCTACCTGGGCGTCACCGGTACGGGCACGACGGACGTCTCGACCTGGACCCCCGACACCACGTCCTGGAAGCAGCTCTCCACGACGTTCACCACAGGCGCGTCCACGACGTCCGTCACGGTGTACACGCACGGCTGGTACGGCCAGGCCGCGTACTACGCCGACGACATCTCCGTCTACGGCCCCGACGGCGGCGGTGGCGGCGACCCGGCCCCCACCGTTCCCGCCGCGCCCTCCGGCCTGACGGTCTCCGGCACGACGTCCTCCTCCGTCTCGCTGTCCTGGTCGGCCGTGTCGGGTGCCACCGGCTACAACGTCTACCGCAACGGGACCAAGGTGACGGCGGTGACGGGCACCTCGGCGACGGTCAGCGGCCTCACCGCGTCGACCTCGTACTCCTTCCAGGTCACGGCGACCAACTCGGCCGGCGAGTCCGCCAAGTCGGGCACGGTGACGGCGACGACGGCGGCCACCGGCGGCGGTGGGGGTGGCGGCGGTTCGCTGCCCAAGCACGCCGTGACCGGCTACTGGCAGAACTTCAACAACGGGGCGAAGGTCCAGAAGATCTCCGACGTCCCGTCGGCCTACGACATCATCGCGGTCGCCTTCGCCGACGCCACCACCACACCGGGCGCGGTCTCCTTCAACCTGGACTCGGCGGGCCTCGGCGGCTACACCGTCGACCAGTTCAAGGCCGACATCAAGGCCAAGCAGGCGGCGGGCAAGAAGGTCATCATCTCCATCGGCGGCCAGAACGGCACGGTGTCGATCAGCGACTCGGCCTCGGCGGCGAACTTCGCGAACTCCGTCTACTCCCTCATGCAGACGTACGGCTTCGACGGCGTCGACATCGACCTGGAGAACGGCCTCAACGCCACGTACATGACGCAGGCGCTGCGCTCCCTCTCCTCGAAGGCGGGCTCGTCCCTGATCATCACGATGGCCCCCCAGACCATCGACATGCAGTCGACGTCGAACTCCTACTTCCAGACGGCCCTGAACATCAAGGACATCCTCACGGTCGTCAACATGCAGTACTACAACAGCGGTTCCATGCTGGGCTGCGACGGCAAGGTCTACAGCCAGGGCTCGGTGGACTTCCTGACGGCCCTCGCCTGCATCCAGCTCGAAGGCGGCCTCGCCCCGTCCCAGGTCGGCCTCGGCCTGCCGGCCTCGACGAGCGGCGCGGGCAGCGGCTACGTCTCCCCGACCGTCGTGAACAACGCCCTGGACTGCCTGAGCAAGGGCACCGGCTGCGGCACCTTCAAGCCCTCGAAGACCTACCCCGACCTGCGCGGCGCGATGACCTGGTCCACGAACTGGGACGCCTCGTCCGGCAACGCGTGGTCGAACGCGGTGGGGGCGCATGTGCACGCGATGCCGTGAGGTGAGCTCCCGCTGAAATGCGGCGGCCGCGGACGCCCGGATCCGGGGGGATCCGGGCGTCCGTCGCGTGCGTGAGTCGCATGTCCGCATCGCGGCACGTCCGACGCCGGACACATTCGGCCAGAGCCCCTTCACCGTGACGGGTACCGCGTTGCGTTCGGCTCTGCGAACAGACCACCACCTCCGCCGACCTTCCCCACCCGGCACCCTCACCTGGGACCACCAAGGCCTGCGCCCCTTGGCCCAGACCGAACGCATCACAACGTCCGACACCCCCCAGGACGAAATCGACTCCCGCTTCTTCGCCATCGTCACCGACCTGGTCGGCACCCCCAGCGAACTCATCGACGAACACGGCGACATCGCCTGGCGCACCCGAAGCACCGTGTGGGGCACCACGGCCTGGGCAGCCAAGAGCACGGCATACACACCTCTACGCTTCCCAGGCCAGTACTACGACCCGGAGACCGGCCTCCACTACAACTACTTCCGCCACTACGACCCCGACACCGCCCGCTATGTCACCCCCGATCCGCTAGGGCTCGTCCCCGCCCCGAACCCAGTCACCTATATCCGCAATCCGCACACTTGGGGCGATCCACTAGGATTGTCACCGGATTGCATCGAAAAACAGAACACATATCGAGGGGATTCCCAACGCAGACCCGGAGGGCAAATAGGCCCTGGCGTCAGCATCGAGCACGTAAAGCAGGAACTTGGGCGCGCGGGAATGTCCGTATCGGATTACGACATAGTGCACGTCCCGGAGATCAGAACGCCAGACAGCGTCGCATTCGGAAACAGCCCCCACACCATAGATGGGTCGCCGATGAAAGGCCCTCGCGGACTCCCCTTGATCGAAATATCCGACATCGGGCTTCGTGATCTGGATGAGGCAGGGGCAACCATCCACCACGAGATCTACCATCACAAGCACTTCGAGCTAACCAGAAGGTCCCCCAACCCATGGGGAGGCTCAGAAGAGTCGGCCGAGGAGTACGGACAGCGCACGCTGGAAAAGTTCAAGCGACAGAAGGGCTAGGTCGTGTACGGATTTACGCGGGAACAGGAAGCGAAATTGACGTCCGGCCCGAGGTTCACCGAGCAACCCGAAGAACGAATTTGCCCTGCCTGTCAAACCAGAGCTATTCGCGTGTACATTTCACGGTACTCTACATCTAGCAGAGCATCGCGCATCACCTATGCATGGTGTGCCAACTGCCGCCGATACAAAGGATGGACGGGTCCGGATAGCGACGGGCTGCGATTCAACGACCCCCTCGAAGAGCTTGCGCCGGAGGAGCGTCTTTCCCTGAAAAGAGACCCCGACACCCTATTCAGGCATCTGGATGAACTTTGGGATTCCGGGGAACTCCCACAAAATTTCAACCGCGCGGGATAGGCGCCAATGGGGGATACATCCGGATGCACGTACAGCAGGCGCGGCCGTGGCCATTTGCCATGACTCAGAGATTGGGGTGGGCGCCATCGAGGATTTGGCCACTCAACCCGACTTCCGCGCCCCCCCTGATTACTCGCGCAGCGCTTTGAGGCGGCTTGGCGGAGCGCATCTTGGGTGACGCGGGAGCCGGAGTCCGATGAACGGTAGGCTTTTGTCGCAGTGGCCGCCTCGCCAGAGCGAGGCGTGCTTTGCCTCAGCCCGCAGCGAACAGCTCCGCGGCGTCCTTGGCGTGCATCGCGCGCTGGGCCCACACTTCGAGCTGGTTCAGGTCGGTGCAGGCGTTCACCTGGTCACGGACGGCGTCCGGGACCTCGATGCCGCGCCACTGCAGCATGTGGAGGATCATCTCGGCCGTAGCCTGGACCCTCCCCTCTTCGCGGCCTTCTTCGCGTACCTGTTCGGCCAGCGGGTGGCGCCAGAAGTACTGAGTCGCTGTCATCAGGTCCCTCCACATCTGCTTCGCCTGGGGGTCGGCCAGGCAGGAGTCGACGAACTGCACGAAGACCGCGGCGGTTTCGTCATCGATGGTCTGTAGGGCGGTGGCCAGGGATTCCAGTATGGCGGGGGCCTGCGGGCCACGCCCGTGTGTCATGGCCGAAAGCACCGCAACGGGTACGTCCCTCACGGCCGACTGCTCGTCCGCGATCACCGGCACGTTGTCCGGGCCCAGCACGAGCGGCCGCACCGTCAGCGAGTGCCAGTCCCGAAACCCCAGCCGGATCGGACGCGAGGCCCACTTCGCGGTGGCGCTGTTCTGCGTGACGACGATGAGCACCGGCTCGCAGCGGTACTTCTCGTAGAGGTAGGAGAGGTAGTACGGCCAGCTCCCCCTCTTACGGTCGTCCACCTTCCCCTGTGACTCGATCACGAAGAGGTACGTACCCTCGTCCGTCTCCGCGCGCAGCAGCGTGTCCACACGCCGCTCGACCGGTTCGATCTCGGTGAGATCCACGTTCAGCGCCGCGATCTGCCTCGGCTCCGGAAACGGCACATGCAGCACCCGCTGTAAGGCGCGGGTCAGCAGCGTCGGGTCCTTCTGGAAAATCCGGTGCAGCGCCTCGTGCGACGAGCCGACCATCGGCTCTCCCTTCTGTCTGTCGACGTGATCAACGAGCTAGGCCGCCGCGAGTTCGCACCACACGAACTTCCCCCGGTTCCCGAACCTCGCCGACGGCTGCCAGCCCCAGAAGTCCGCGCACGCCCTGACCAGGGCCAGGCCCCGGCCCCCCTCCCCCAGTTCGGCGACCTGCTCCAAGGGCGGGAACGGCTCCGGCGGGCCGGGGTCCGTGTCCCACGCGCCGATCCACACCACCCCCTCCGCCGAGCGGCGCACCCTGAGCGCGGCCGGCCCCTTCGTGTGCCGTACCGCGTTCGACACCAGCTCCGTCGCCAGGAGCTCGGCCGTGTCGACCAAACCGATCAGGCCGTGCATCGTCAGGATCAGACGCAGGGTGCGGCGGGAGATCGTCACCGCTCTGAGGTCGTTGGGGATGTAGAGGGTGTAGTCCCAGGTTTCGGGCATGACTCATCGACTCCGGTGGGGTGAAAGGTCCAAGGGCGTGCGGTGGCATTGCCGCAGGCGTCATGGCAGGACGATGCGGTGCACTTCCGCGGAGCAGTCGTTGCATCACTGACGGTAGGGCCACATTTTGGGACGCTGCAAGTCGTTGCCGTAATCTACCCCTCGAACGAGGCGCGGCCTCATAGCAGTTGAAGCGATGGAGGAAGCCATGCCGCGCAGGCAGCAGCCCACCGCACGACAGGAGCGTCTGGGTGCGGAGCTGCGGAAATTGCGCGAAGCCGCAGGGCTGAAGGGGCGCGAGGCAGCCGCGCTGCTCGGGACGGACTCAGCGCAGATGAGTCAGATCGAGGCCGGCACCGCCGGTGTGAGTGAGGAGCGGGTACGACGGCTCGCGGCTCAGTACGCCTGCACGGATGCGGGATTGGTCGAGGCTCTGGTGGGGATGGCGACCGACCGGAGCCGCGGCTGGTGGGAGGACTACCGCGGCCAACTGCCAACCGCTTTCATGGACTTGCCTGAACTCGAACACCACGCCCACTACCGCTGGGACGTGGAGTTTCTGCATGTCCCGGGCCTTCTGCAGACCGCCGCGTACGCTCGCTCCCTCTTCGCCTACGTCAACCCGGAGTTCCCGGACAGTGACGTCGAGCGCTGGGTGGAGCACCGGATGAAGCGCAGGGTCATCATCGAGCGCGCGGATCCCGTGGCCTACGAAGCGGTGGTCCACGAAGCGGCGTTGCGCATCCGGGTCGGGGACCGAGTAGCGGCGCGTGAGCAGCTCACCCGCGTTCTGGAGCTCTCCGAGGCCGACCATGTCACGGTACGCGTCGTCCCCTTCGATCTCGACGACTTCGGCGGGGCCGGAAGCGCCATGGTGTACGCGGGTGGGCCCGTGCCCAGGCTGGACACCGTCGTTCGCGACGGCCCGAGTGGTCCGGTCTTCCTCGATGCGGAAGCCCAACTCAAGAGGTATCGAACGCTCTTCCGTAGGGTGGAGGCGGTGTCACTCGATCCCCACCGGTCGCGTGACTTCATTCACCGGCTGGCGAAGGAGCTGTGAGCATGCTGACCCCCGACACATGGCGGAAGTCGTCCTTCTCCGGCGGGGGACAGGGAGACGCCTGCGTCGAGATCGCCGAAGGCACCACCCACATATCCGTCCGCGACTCCAAAGCCCCGGCCCGAGCCACCCTCACCTTCGCCGCCGAGGCGTTCGCCCCCTTCATCGACGCCCTGAAGAGCCCGGACTCCGGCGCCGGTGCGGTCGACTAGCTCCACAGAGACTCACAACTCGAGAGAGGCACACCATGTCGTTCGGTCCGCCGCCCGCGGGTTTCGGGCCTGCTGCGCCGCCTGTCTGGACGCCGCCGACGGAGATCGAGCAGGCCCTGATGGAGGCGAAGGCGCGGGAGGACTGGGCGGCGTACTTCGAGACGCTCGCGGACAGCCGGCTGTACTTCGAGATACGGCGGGACGGGGCGGATGCCGAGCCGAGCAGGACGATCCCGGTCTTCGGGCACGATCCCCGGGTCGCCGGCGGGCGGGTGTGGGCCGTGTACACCGAGGGGATGCTGCCCGTGCCCGATCCGCACCGGGTGCTCGACTGGCAGAAGCTCGGGTGGTTCGCCAAGGTGTGGGCGCCGACCGATCCGGCGATGATCGTGGTCAACCCGGGGACTCCCTGCGAGGCGTTCCTGCCCTCCGCGCCGCCGCACTCCGCCGCGTGGGCCCAGTACGGCGCGCGGGAGAGGGCCCCGCTGGACCGGGCGCGGGTGCTCACGCTGCGGGTGGGCGGTCCGCAGGACGGGCCCGTCGCCCGGGGGCTGGCGTGCGGGGCGCTGCTGATCGTGCGGGACGGGCTGGCCTGGAACGCCATGGCGTATCACGGGAACGGCTACACCTCGGAGCGGCGGCTGCTGCGCGAGTGGTGGGGTGTCGGGAGCCGGGAGGAATGGCAGGGGCAGCAGCGGGCGCTGCTCGATCCCGACGGCGCCAATCCGGTCTGGGAGTTCGCCCTCGAGCTGCGGCGGACCATCGCGCGTGACTTCGGGGGGCATGTCGACACCGGCTACTGGCGGGACGCCGTCGCCCGGGTGCTGCGCGCGCGGGCCGGCGGGGAGACCGTCCTCACGCCGGACGGGGTGACCACCACGCCCACCGTTCCGGAGGCGGAGACCGAGGCGCGCATCAAGGGGGTGCAGCACCTGATCGGCCGCATCACCCGGTACGAGGCGCGTTTCCGGGCCGACGGGATCCTGGACGGCAACCGGTACGTCACCTCCGTCGACGCCTGGAACTTCGGGCGGGCCTCCGGCATGGCCCGTTGGGGGCTGGGGGCGCGGTACTGCTCGCTGCAGGAGGCGGAGGGCGCCGTCGTGGAGGCGGGCCGGGCCGCCGCGCGGTCGTACAAGTCGTGGCGGGACTTCGCCGCCGGGTACATCCTCGGGCGCTGTCTGCACTTCGACGACGAGGAGTTCGGGAACTGGTACACGGACATGGTGGACGTCCACCGGGTCCTGATGTCCGATCCCGAGAGCCCCTGGCTCACCGTCTCCTTCCGATGAGCCCGACGAGGCCGTAGCGCACGGCTCCGGCGAGTTTCGGCCGGAGCCCGCTTCACCCTCGGCCATGTCTTGACCTGATCATGCCAACGCCGGACCATGAGCGCCAGCCCCGCACAGCGGACCCACAGCTACCGGCTCCCCGGGTCCGCACCCGCACGTCGCACTGAAGCACCCCAGCTCCCAGCTCCACTCCCCCACTTCCGGCGACCCCGGAATCCCTGGAGACCCAAGGAGAGTTCATGCGACTTCGCATCCGCGGCTCCGGCGCGCGCGGCGGCAGGCGTACCGCCGCGCTCGGCGCGCTGCTGGCCCTCGCTCTCGCCGCGCCCGTCTCGGCCACCGCCACGCACGCCACCGCCGAGAGCGCCCGGAAGTCCGCCCCGGCGTCCGGTGAGGACATCCGGCAGTACGAGATCCACCGGAGTACGGACCCCGTGACGCGTACGGCCATCCAGGCCGCCGGTGTCACCGTCGACGAGGCCGACGAGGAGACCGTGGTCGTCTCCGGCCGGGCCGACCAGATCCGGCGGTTGCGCCGGCTCGGGTACGACGTCACACCCCTGGGATCCGCACCCGACCGGGCCGGCGCCCGCGGCGAGCAGCGGCTGTACGACTTCCCGAGCGCCGACTCGAAGTACCACAACTACGCGGAGGCGAACGCCGAGATCGACCAGCGGATCGCCGCCCACCCGGACATCATGAGCAAGCGGGTGATCGGGAAGTCCTACCAGGGCCGGGACATCGTCGCCGTCAAGGTCAGCGACAACGTGGGCACCGACGAGGACGAGCCCGAGGTGCTGTTCACCTTCCACCAGCACGCCCGTGAGCACCTGACCGTGGAGATGGCCCTGTACCTGCTGCGCGAGTTCGCCGCCGGGTACGGAAGCGACTCCCGGATCACGAATCTCGTCAACAGCCGGGAGATCTGGCTCGTCCCCGACCTCAACCCGGACGGCGGCGAGTACGACATCGCCACCGGGTCGTACCGGTCGTGGCGGAAGAACCGGCAGCCCAACTCCGGTTCCTCGTACGTCGGGACCGACCTCAACCGGAACTGGGACTACAAGTGGGGCTGCTGCGGCGGCTCTTCGGGGACGAAGTCGTCCGAGACCTACCGCGGTTCGGCCGCCGAGTCCGCGCCGGAGGTGAAGGTGGTCTCCGATTTCGTGCGCAGCCGCGTCGTCGGGGGCAAGCAGCAGATCAGGGCCGGCATCGACTTCCACACCTACAGCGAGCTGGTGCTGTGGCCGTTCGGGTACACCTACTCGGACACGGCGGCGGGGATGACCGCCGACGACGCCGCCGCGTTCAAGGCCGTGGGTCAGAAGATGGCCGCGAGCAACGGGTACACACCGGAGCAGTCGAGCGATCTCTACATCACCGACGGGTCGATCGACGACTACCTGTGGGGCACGCAGAAGATCTTCGACTACACCTTCGAGATGTATCCGACCTCGAGCTGGGACGGCGGGTTCTACCCGCCCGACGAGGTGATCGAGCGGGAGACCTCCCGCAACCGGGACGCGGTGCTGCAACTGCTGGAGAACGCCGACTGCATGTACCGGTCCATCGGGAAACAGGCCCAGTACTGCGGCTAGGGCGCGCGCGGGGGCGGGGGCGCCGGTTCCACCCGGGCCCCCCGCCGCCACGCGGCCCTACGCCTCCTCGAAGTACGCGTCGAGGACCGCGTCCAGCTGCGACTCCCACTCGGCGAAGCGGGACCTCGACGTGGCCTCGATCTCGATCGGGTACCAGCGGCGGTCCGGGGTGTGCACCGTGATGGTGAAACGCTTGCCGAACCGGGCGGACTCGGTCTCGACCGCGGCGATCTCGTCCCAGCGGAACTCGCAGTCCTCCTCGTCCAGGCGGAGGCGGACGCCTCGGTGGTCGGCCGCGAACCGGGCCCGGCGGTCGGAGGCTTCGAAGACGGGGGCGCCGTCCTCGGGTTCACTCTCCTCCGCCGGTTCCTCCTCCGGTCCACCGTCCGCCGAATCGGCGGATGCCGGCTCGGCGGACGCCTCGGCGGACTCCGGGGTCGCCGGCTTCGCGTCCTCGGTATCGGCCTCGGCCGTCGGCCTGGCGTCCGCCGGTTCCGGTTCCGGTTCCTGCGCCGGTGCGGTGATCCCCGGAATGAAGGCCGGGTCGAAACCGGCGCCCTTGACGGGCTCGCCCTTCAGGGGCTGGCTGCTCGATCCTATGCGCTGGTCCACGGCGGCAGTATGGACGACATTCCTGTGCCGGAACCAGTCAGCTCACCTCTCACGCCGGTTCACACAGGTCACACTTACACAAACAGGCTCACCACCCCGGCCACCGCGAACCCGGCGACGGACAGCACCGATTCCAGCACCGTCCAGGTGCGCAGCGTGTCCCGCTCGGTGATGCCGAAGTACTTCGCGACCATCCAGAAGCCGCCGTCGTTGACGTGCGAGGCGAAGATGGAGCCGGCCGACACCGCCATGATGACGAGGGCGACGAAGGCCTGGGAGTGGTGCCCCTCGGTCAGCAGCGGCGCCACGATGCCGGCCGTGGTGACGATGGCCACCGTGGCCGAGCCCTGGGCCACCCGCAGCACCACCGAGATCAGGTACGACAGCACGATCACCGGCAGGCCCACGCCGTTGAAGGTGTCCGACAGCGCCTGCGCCACCCCGCTCGCCTTGAGGACCGCGCCGAAGACCCCGCCCGCGCCGACCACCAGCAGGATGTTGCCGACCGGCTTGAGCGACGAAGTGGACACCCGCTCCAGGGACTTGCGGGACCAGCCGCGCCGGATGCCGAGCAGGTAGTAGGCGAGCAGCAGGGCGAGGGTGAGTGCGACGAAGGGGCTGCCGACGAACTCCAGCACCGAGCGGCCCGCGGAGGGGTCGAGGGCGATGGAGGAGAAGGTGGCGGCGAGGATCAGCACCAGCGGCGTACCGATGATGGCGAGGACCGTACCGAGCGGCACCGGCTCCTCCTGCGGCCGCACGCCCTGCGCGCGCTGCTCGGCGAGGACGGCCTGCCGGGCCTCCTCGGCGGCCTCGACCATGTCCTGCGGTACGGCGACGAAGATGCGCCTGCCGATCCAGGCGGAGTACGCCCAGGCGGCGAGGACGGCCGGGATGCCGCAGACGACGCCCATGAGGACGACCCAGCCGAGCTGGACGTGCAGCAGTCCGGCGGCGGCGACCGGGCCGGGGTGCGGCGGCAGGAACGCGTGCGTCATGGAGAGGCCGGCGAGCAGCGGCAGGCAGTACAGGAGGATCGACCTGCCGCTGCGCTTGGCGGCGGCGTAGACGATCGGGGCGAGCACGAAGATGCCGACGTCGAAGAAGACCGGGATGCCGAAGATCAGGCCGGTCAGGCCCATCGCGAGGGGTGCCCGGCGTTCGCCGAACAGGTGCAGCAGGCGGGAGGCCAGTACCTCGGCGCCGCCGCTGACCTCCAGGATCGCGCCGAGCATCGTGCCGAGCCCGATGATGATCGCGACATGGCCGAGGATGCCGCCCATGCCGGACTCGATGGTGGAGACGGCGTCGGAGCGCTGGACGGTGCCGAAGAGTTCGGTGACCGAGAGGCCGGCGAGCAGGCCGACGGTTATGGACACGGCGAGCAGGGCGACGAAGGGCTGCAGCCGGACCTTGATGATCAGGAAGAGCAGCAGGGCTATGCCGATGGCGGCGACGGTGAGGAGCCCGGCGGTGCCGTCGACGAGGAGGAGCAGGCCTCCGGTGTGGGGTGGGGCGGCGGGCGCTGGAGCGGTTGCGGCGAGCGAATGGGACATTCGGGGGACCTCTTCGTAAATGCATACTGCTTTCGGGCAGGGGGGATCGCGGCACGGCGCCGCGAGTGCGGTGCCGTGCCGTGTGCCGTGCGTGTGCTGGTGGTGCGAAGGGGTGGTGCCGGGGCGGGTGGTGCCCGGGCCGCCGTCAGCTCAGGACGGCGAGGGCGTCGATCTCGACGAGGAGGCCGGGCGGCAGGCCGACGTAGACCGTGGTCCGGGCGGCGGGCGGCTGGGTGAGGCCCTGCTCGCCGAAGTAGGTGTTGTAGATGTCGTTCATCTCGGCGAAGTGGTCCACGTCGGTGAGGTATACGCGGATCATCATCACGTCGTCCCAGCTCGCGCCGCCCTCTTCGAGAATCGCCTTGACGTTGGCGAGGGTCTGGAGGGTCTGCTCGCGCAGCGTCGGGCCGGCGGGCGTGGGGGCCCTGCCCTCCTCGGCGGGCAGGAAGCCGACCTGGCCGGCGACCTGGAGGATGTTGCCCTTGCGCACCCCGTGGGAGAACTTCGCGGGCGGGGTGGTGTGGGTCTTCGGGGTGAGCGCGATCTTGTCGGTCATACGGGGGTGCCCTTCACTGGCGTTCTTCCGGAGTACTCGCCGCTGATCGCGTCCGCGGTACGGCGCACCTGCGGGAGCAGGGTGAGGAGTTCCTCGGCGGTGACGACGACGTTCGGCGCGGACACCGACATGGCGGCGACGACCCGGCCGTCGGCGCCGCGGACGGGGGCCGCGACGCAGTTGATGGATTCCTCGTGGCCACCGAGGTCGGTGGCCCAACCCTGTTCGCGCACCTGCTCCAACTCCCGCAGGAACGCGGCGGCGTTGGGGGTGGAGCGGGGCGTGTAGAGGGGATAGTCGAGCTGGTCCGCGAGGGCGCGGCGCTCGGGCTCGGGGAGGTCGGCGAGGAGGAGTTTCGCCACGGCGGCGACCGTGATGGCCACGGGCTTGCCGATGCGCGAGTACATCCGGACCGGGTAGCGGCTCTCCACCTTGTCGATGTAGAGGACCTCGTTCTCCTCGTGGACGGCGAGGTGCACGGTGTGGCCGCAGGCCTCGTTCAGCCGGACCAGGTGCGGGTGGGCGATCTCGCGGATGTCGAGGTTCTCCATCGCCTCCTGGGCGAGGGCGAAGAGGCGCGCGCCGAGCCGGTAGCGCTGGTCGGACTGGCGGTAGACCAGACCGTGCTCGTGCAGGGTGCGCAGCAGGCGGAGCGCGGTCGACTTGTGCACGCCGAGGCGGTCGGCGACCTGCCCGAGGTCGGCGGGGCCCTCGGCGAGCAGCGGCAGGATGCCGAGAGCGCGGTCGACGGTCTGACTCATGGGGTGTTCGCCTCCTCCGGGGCCCGGTCGGCCTGTGTCCAGCCGGGGCCGAGTCGAAGTCTCCCCCATGCCTCGTCGTCCAGGGCCGCCAGCCGGTCGGCGTGGCCGAGGGCGGCTGGGGCGGCGAGGTCGGCGGAGGTGGTGAGGGCGGCCGCGGCCGCCAGGTGGCCGTGGCGCAGGCGCCGTTCGACCGGCAGGCCGCGGAGGGTGGCGGACAGGAACCCGGCCGCGAAGGCGTCGCCCGCGCCGACGGGGGCGACGACGTCCACCGCCGGCGGACGGACGGGGAACGCGGTGCCGTCGGCGTCCTCCTGCCGCCCTGGGCCCCTGGTGAAGGCGGTCGCTCCGCCGCTGCCCTGCTTGACGACCACGGTCGCCGGCTCGGGCAGCGCCTCCCTGACGGCCCTGCCGCCGTGCAGCCCCCACACCTCGCGCGCCTCGTCGTCGCCGACGAAGACGAGGTCCGCGCGCCGCGCCAGTTCCCGCAGCACACGTGGCCCGTCGGCGTCCCGCCAGAGCGCGGGACGGTAGTTGACGTCGAAGGAGACCAGCGGGCGGCCGGGCCCGGGCGCCATCAGCGCGCGCATCAGTTCCAGGCACTCCGCCGACAGCGCCGCCGTGATGCCCGACAGGTGCAGTACGCGGCCCGCGCGGGCCGCCGTCAGGTCCGTGTTGGTGACGGACATCGCGGAGGCCGCCGAACCGGCCCGGTAGTACGCCACCTCGTGGGCGGCGGTGGCCCGGTCGGCCGCCGTGCGGAAGTAGACGCCGGTGGGGCGGGCCGGGTCGGTGCGGACGGCGCCGACGTCGACGCCGTATCCAGCGATCCGCTCCACCAGGTGGCTGCCGAAGCCGTCCGCGCCGACCCTGCTCACCCACCGCGTGGAGTGGCCGAGAGCGGCCAGTACGCAGGCCACGTTGGACTCCGCGCCGCCGATGCCCCGTTCGAAGGAGGGGACGTCGGCGAGGCGGCCCGGCCGGGTGGGCAGGAAGGTGACCATGGACTCGCCGAGCGTGACGACATCCACGACGTTCACGATGGTGGGGCTCCTCGTCATCCTGGGGTGGGCGGCTTTCGTTGACCCTGTGTCGGCCGAGATGCTAGACAGCAGTGAGCGACATACGCAATGGTCGTTGCATATCGTGCAACGCACCGGATCAGGAGGGTCACATGCCCCGCGAAACCGGCGCCGAAGCGCTTGCCCGACTCGCCGAGGAACGGGTGGACCACCGCTTCAAGGGCCTCCCGCCGGACGCCGAGGGCCTGACCGTCGCCGAGCTGGCCGCCCAGCGCCGCAACCTCTTCACGGGCGGGTTCAGCACGCCCGTCCTCGCGCTCTCCGCCGAGCGGCTGGAGCACAACCTGGCGCTCATGGAGACGTACGCGGAGCGGCACGGCCTCGCCTTCGCGCCGCACGGCAAGACCTCGATGGCCCCGCGGCTCTTCCAGCGGCAGATCGAGCACGGCGCCTGGGGCATCACGCTCGCGGTGCCCCACCAGGTCTGGGTGGCCCGGGCGTTCGGCGTCGAGCGGATCTTCCTGGCCAACGAACTGGTGGACCCGGCCGCGCTGCGCCGGGTCGCCGCCGAGCTGGCGGCCGACCCCGGGTTCCGCTTCGTCTGCTACGTCGACTCCGTGCGCGGGGTCGAGCTGATGGACGCGGCCCTGCGCGGCGCCGCCCGCCCGGTGGACGTCGTGGTGGAGCTGGCCGCGGGCGACGGGGCCCGTACCGGGGTGCGCACGGAGGCGGAGTGCGCGGCCGTCGCCGACGCCGTGGCCGCCGTACCGACGCTCCGGCTGGTCGGGGTCGCGGGGTACGAGGGCGAGGTGCCGCAGGCCGACACCGCGCGGGTGACGGCCTATCTGCGGCGGCTGACGGCACTGGCCGCCGACTTCGACAAGAGCGGCCGGTTCGCCGGGGTGGACGAGATCGTGGTGAGCGCCGGCGGCAGCGCGTGGTTCGACGCGGTGGCCGACGTGTTCGCGGAGATCCCCGGACTGTCCGCCCCCGTGCTCAAGCTGCTGCGCTCGGGTGCCTACGTCTCGCACGACGACGGGCACTACCGCAGGCTCACCCCGTTCACCCGCGTCCCCCAGGAGGGCGCGCTGGAGCCCGCGTTCCGGCTGTGGGCGCAGGTCGTCTCCCGGCCCTCGCCCGAGCAGGCCTTCGCCAACGCGGGCAAGCGGGACGCGGCCCACGACCTGGACCTGCCCGAGGCCCAGGTGGTACGCCGGGACGGCGCCGAGCGCCCGGCCGACGGAGTCACGGTGACCGGTCTGTCCGACCAGCACGCCTGGCTGCGCACCACCGGGGACGCGGACCTGGAGGTCGGTGACTGGGTCGGCTTCGGCCTGTCCCACCCGTGCACGTCCTTCGACAAGTGGCAGCTCATCCCGCTGGCCGAGGCGGACGGGACGGTCGTCGACTACATCCGCACGTTCTTCTAGGGGGCACCGTGGAGGAGCTGGTCATCCGGGACGCCGACGTCGTCGACGGCAGCGGCGCGGACTCCTACCGCGCCGACGTGGTGGTCGACGGCGGCCGGATCGTCTCCATCGTCAAGGAGGCCGCGGCGGCGGGCTGCCAGCGGCCGAGGGCGCGGCGGGAGCTGGACGCGGAGGGGCTCGTGCTGTCCCCCGGCTTCATCGACATGCACGCCCACTCCGACCTGGCCCTGCTGCGCGACCCGGACCACAGCGCGAAGCTCGCCCAGGGGGTCACGCTCGAGGTCGTCGGGCAGGACGGGCTGTCGTACGCGCCGGTGGACGAACGCACGCTGGAGGAGGTCCGCCGGGCGATCACCGGCTGGAACGGGTACGGCGACGACGTGGACCTCGACTGGCGCACGGTCGGCGAGTACCTGGACCGCCTCGACGGCGGGATCGCCGTGAACGCGGCCTACCTGATCCCGCAGGGCACGGTCCGCGCGCTGGCCGTCGGCTGGGAGGACCGCCCGGCGACCCGCCAGGAGCTGGACCGTATGCGGCAGTTGGTCGCGGAGGGCCTGGAGCAGGGCGCGGTCGGCCTGTCCTCCGGGCTCACCTACACGCCCGGCATGTACGCGGACGACGCCGAACTGACCGAGCTGTGCCGGGTGGTGGCCGGGTACGGCGGCTACTACTGCCCGCACCACCGGTCCTACGGCGCCGGCGCCCTGGAGGCGTACGCCGAGATGGTGGAGCTGACCCGGAGGGCGGGCTGCCCGCTGCACCTGGCCCACGCGACGATGAACTTCGGGGTGAACGAGGGCCGGGCGCCCGAACTCCTCGCCCTGCTCGACCGGGCGCTGGACTCCGGCGCCGACATCACCCTGGACAGCTACCCCTACACCCCCGGCTGCACCACCCTCGCCGCGCTGCTGCCGAGCTGGGCGGGCGAGGGCGGGCCGGAGGGGATCCTGGCCCGGCTCGCCGACCCGGCGACGGCCGAGCGCATCCGGCACGACCTGGAGGTCACCGGCTCGGACGGCTGCCACGGCGTGCCGGTGGAGTGGGACACGATCGAGATCTCCGGCGTGACCGCTCCGGCCCTGGCGGACCATGTCGGGCGCACCGTGCGGGAGTCGGCGGCCGCGCGCGGCGAGGACCCCTGGACGACCGCTCGCCGGCTGCTGGTGGAGGACCGGCTCGGCACGACGGTCCTCCAGCACGTCGGCCACGAGGAGAACGTCCGCACGATCATGCGGCACCGCGCCCACACCGGCGGCTCCGACGGCATCCTTCGGGGCGCGAAGCCGCATCCGCGCGCCTACGGCACCTTCCCGCGCTACCTCGGGCACTACGTGCGGGAGGCGGGTGTGCTGACGCTGGAGGAGTGCGTCGCCCATCTCACCGCGCGGCCCGCGGCCCGGCTGCGGCTGCCGGACCGGGGGCTGGTGCGCGAGGGGTACCGGGCCGACCTGGTGCTGTTCGACCCGGCGGGCGTCGCCGCCGGCGCCACCTTCGCCGAGCCCCGCGCGCTCCCGAGCGGGATTCCGTACGTGCTGGTCGACGGCCGCCTCGCGATCGAGGACGGCCGCCGCACGGACGTGCTGGCGGGCCGGGCGGTCCGCCGGACACCGGTGTGACCGCCCGGTCCCGGGCCACGGCTCGGACAGCGGGCCGTGGCGGCAGGGTTACGGCTTGGGCAGGGTGCAGCCGGACGCGCTCAGGTTCAGCTTGTTGCCGGTGGTGAAGCAGGCCGGGATGTTGTAGGTCTCCTCGGCGTAGTTGATGCCCTGGCGGACGGTGACGTTGCCGCTCTGGTCGACCTCGCAGGGGTTGTTCTCGGTGCAGCGCTGGCCGTCCTCGTTGCCCGTGTTGTTGACGGCGACGACCTTGCCGGTGGCGGTGTCGATCACCGGCGAGCCCGAGGTGCCGCCGATGGTGTTGCAGGCGGAGGTGTAGCGGACCGAGTCCTTCCAGGTCCAGTCGCCCTCCTTGAGGCGGTACACGAAGCCGTCGATGTTGCAGCTGTAGATGCGCTTCCAGTAGCCGGAGACGACCTTGATGGCGGTGCCGGCGACCGGGTGCGTGTCCTGCATGGTGAGCGGGCTGATGCCGTACGAGCTCTTGATCGCCGCGTAGGTGGTGGTGGTGCGGTAGATCGTGACGTCGGTGTCCGTCATGGTCGAGTAGACGACCTGGTTGGCGCGGAGCGTGGCCACCTTGCTGCCCGAGGAGTTCAGCAGGCCGAAGGTGCGGCTGGAGGACTGGCCGGTGATGACCTGGCCGGGCGCCGGGAAGCCGGTCTCCAGGCAGTGGCCGTTGGTCAGCACGAGCGCCGGGTCGGTGTCCGCGGAGTTCGGGAAGCGGATGACCGAGCCGGAGCAGTTGCTGAGCGAGACGGTCCCGGCGAAGTTGACGGTCACCGCGTTGGCCGCCTTGGCCTGCGGGGCTGCGACCGCCGGGGTCGCGCCCAGCCCGGCGATGGCCAGGGAGGAGAGCGCGGCCAGGAGAGGCTTGTTCATGTGGGGGTCCCCTCTTGCGACTTGGGCGACCGGAGATCTTCCGGTCGCCTCGCGTTTGTCATGAGCATTCTCATGAGAGGGGCGTGCGGGGGCAAGCAGTTGTGTGCGACGGCGTGGCCGCCCGGGGCATACGCGCACGTTTGTCGGGTGGCGACCGCAACTCACTTGAGATCACTACCCACTTGACGGGGCGTTACGGCCGCCTCGTACTACCGGGGCCGCTTCGTCGCGCCGTGGCCGTGGCCCCGGCCGCCGGCCGGGGTTCCCCAGTCGGACGGCGTCGGCGTGGCGGCCGTGGGCGTCGGCGCGGGAGAGACGGGGGCGGTGGCGGCCGGGGAGCCGGGCGCGGCCGACGTGCCGGGGGCCGTGGAACCCCCGCCGGCGGTTTCGGCGGAACCGTCCGCGGCGGGCACGGGCGCGGTGGACGACGGCGTCGCGGGCAGACCCGACTCCATGCCGGGCGTGCTCGCGGCGGGGGCGGAGGAGTCCGCGCCGGTGGTCGCCGCACCGGGGACGCGGGCGGGCCCGTCGCCGGCCGGGCGGGTTCCGGCCGGGGCGCCGTCCGGCCAGGCGAGCACCGCGAGCACCGCGACCGCGCCCACCGCGCCGAGACCTCCGGCGACGAGCGCCGTCCGGCGGCGGGCGGGCGCCCGCCGCTGCCGTCGCCGGTCGCGGCGGCCGCCGCTCGCGACGGGGGCGGGGGCGGGCGGCCCGGCGGGCGCGGACGGTCCGGCGAGCGCGGGCAGCTCGCGGGTCTCGTCGTAGGTGTTCTGCCAGCCGTGGGCGGCGGCGGGATCGGCGTACTCCTCATACGAGGGAGCCGCGGCCGTCTGCGGGTGGTACACGTTCGGCTGAACCTCCGGTTCGCCGCCGCCACCGTGCGCCTCGTACAACCCCACCCTCCCCTTTGTCCGGCCGTCCTCGGGCCGCCCCCTGTCGCACCAGGCACATCCGCGGCCTCGGCACACCGGCACCGCGGCGCATTCTAGGGACGCGAGTGACTTCTGAGACAGCTACCGCCGATAACGAGGCAAACCGGCGCTGTCTCAAGTGGCGGAAGACACCACCCATGAGCCGTTACCGGGTCGTAAGCTCACGGACATGCAGGTGATCCAGTCGACCAAGCTCGCCAATGTCTGTTACGAGATCCGGGGTCCGGTTCTCGAGGAGGCGATGCGCCTGGAGGCGGCCGGGCACCGCATCCTGAAGCTCAACACGGGCAACCCGGCCGCGTTCGGCTTCGAGTGCCCGCCGGAGATCCTCGAGGACATCCTGCGCAACGTCTCCGGCGCGCACGGCTACGGCGACGCCAAGGGTCTGCTGGCCGCCCGGCGCGCGGTCGTCATGCACAACCAGACCATCGGCATCGAGACGGACGTCGAGCACGTCTACATCGGCAACGGCGTGTCCGAGCTGATCGTGATGGCGATGCAGGGCCTGCTGGACGACGGCGACGAGGTGCTGGTGCCGGCGCCGGACTACCCGCTGTGGACGGCGGCCGTCTCCCTGTCCGGCGGCACGGCCGTGCACTACCGCTGCGACGAGCAGTCCGACTGGATGCCCGACCTCGCCGACGTCGAGCGCAAGGTCACCGACCGCACCAAGGCGATCGTCATCATCAACCCGAACAACCCCACGGGCGCGGTGTACGACGAGGCGGTGCTCAAGGGCCTGACCGACATCGCCCGCCGGCACAACCTGCTGGTCTGCTCGGACGAGATCTACGACAAGATCCTCTACGACGGCGCCACGCACACGCCGACCGCGAAGGTCGCCCCCGACCTGCTGACCCTCACCTTCAACGGCATGTCCAAGGCCTACCGGGTGGCCGGCTACCGGGTCGGCTGGATGTCGATCTCGGGCCCGCGCGCCCACGCCGACTCCTACATCGAGGGCCTGACGGTCCTGGCGAACATGCGCCTGTGCGCGAACATGCCGGGCCAGCACGGGGTCGTCGCCGCGCTCGGCGGCCGCCAGACGATCAACGACCTGGTGCTGCCGGGCGGGCGGCTGAAGGAGCAGATGGACGTCGCCTACGAGCTGCTGACCCAGATCCCGGGGGTGAGCTGTGTCAGGCCCAAGGGCGCGCTGTACCTCTTCCCGCGCCTGGACCCGCAGGTGTTCAAGATCAAGGACGACCGGCGGATGGTGCTGGACCTGCTGCGCCAGGAGAAGATCATGGTCGTGCAGGGCACCGGGTTCAACTGGCCCGAGCCGGACCACTTCCGGGTGGTGACGCTGCCCAGCGCCGGTGACCTCCGGGACGCGGTGACCCGGATCGGGACCTTCCTGGACGGCTACGGCCAGCCCTAGGGGACGGCCGCAGCCCTAGAGGACGGCCGCGGGAGCCCCGGTGGTTCTGCCGAGGGTAGCCGGAGGGCCGCGATCCGTGACCCGACTCAACTTTAGACGAAATCCAAGCTAGGATGGCTTCCTGTCAGAGCACAGGAGGCCATCCCCCATGTACGAACCGATCCGCTCCAAGTCGGTCCACAGCACGATGGCCGGCGATCCTTCCGACTTCCCCCACCGCTCGCGCGAGGAGGAGCTGGACATCCAGCTCGCCGGGCATCTCGCCGCCCTGCTCGCCGTCACCGACGAACTGCGCGCAGCGACCCCCTGTGCCGATCTGGAGGCGGCCGCCGAGCGGCTCGCGGCCCAGGTGGCCCGGCTGCGCGGAGGGCGGGCGCCGCTGCGCGCCCAGCCGGCCGCCACCGGTGAGACGGCGGGCCTGCACCGGCGGGCGCACGCCCTCGCGGGCCGGGCGCTGGTGGTCGCCGCCTCCCGCGCCGACACCGCGGCGGCGATCCTCTCGGCCGAGCGGATGGACGCCCACGCCGCCGCCCTGGCCGGGCCGAGGGAACTCAGCTCGGCCCACTGACCCGCCCCGGGTCCCCGAACGGCCCCGGTCCGCGCGCATCCCGCAGCGACGCGCGGACCGGGTGCCACACATCCGGCCGGTCTCAGCGCCGGACGTTCACCGTCGCCGACGCCGTGGCGCCCTCGTGCAGGGTGTCACCGGCCCAGGCGACCGTGTAGGTCGTGTCGCGGCGGGTGCGCGGCAGGTCGTCGATGGTGAAGGTCCCGTCGGCGGCGACCGTGACCGACGACAGGGTGCCGGTGCCGAGCCGGTCCGTGCGCTTCACCGTGAGCGTGGCCCGGTCGGGCAGTGCCTTGCCGTGGGCGGCGAACGTGCCGGTGATGTGCACGCCCTCGCTCATGCCGGCCTCCGCGGGCGCGGTGAGCGTGATCGAGCTGGGCGCCCTGCCGACCGTGACGGTGGTGGTGACGTCGGTGGCCGGGCGGTGGGTCAGGTCGCCGCGGAACGACACGGTGTAGGTGGCCTCGCCGACCAGGTCGGGCTCGTCGAGGACGGTGAAGGTGCCGTCGTCCTTGACGGTCGCGGTGCCGAGCTGGTGCGTGCCGTCGGCGTCCTGGCGCACGGCGGTCACCTTCAGCGGCCCGGAGGGCGCGGGCCCGTCCCACTGGAGCCGGCCGCGCACCGCCAGCGGTTCGCCCGCCACCGCCCCGGCGGGGCTGTGGGTGAGGCCACCGGTGAAGGCGGTGCCGTACTGGACGGCCGGGGGCTGGATGACGTGCAGCCAGAACTGGCTGCCGGCCGCGTCGGTGGTCACCGCGAACAGCCGGGACCCGTCGGCCGCCCACTCCATGCCGCGCGGGGCGACCCGGTCGCCGTCGAGGCTGCCCTCGAAGACGAACTCCAGCGGGGCCGTCGCGTCGGTGGGGTCGGCGGGCTGTAGGAGCAGGTCGGGGGTGGCGCCGGTGGCCGCCGCGCCCCGCGCCAGGTACTTGCCGTCACCGCTGAAGGCGACCGAGCTGGCGGTGGCGCCGTCCGGGAGGGCCGGGTAGGAGTCCGCCGCGTCGGAGAGGTCGTCGGTGTTGAGCAACCGGGTGCCGTAGGCCGCGTCGGAGAGGGCGATCTTGCTTCCGTCGGCGGAGAACGCCATGTCCTTCAGGTCCAGCGCGCCGCTGCCCGCGCTGTCGGCGAAGCGGCGCGCGGCGTCGCGGACCAGGGAGTCGCCGCCGGTGTCGTAGACCGTGACGAAGGGGTCGGCCGCCTTCGCGCCGCGCGGCTGGCCCATCAGCATCCGGCCGCCGGGGCCAGCCTCGAGCTGGAGCCGGTCGTAGTCGTTCCAGCCGGTGCGGGTGTGCGTGCCGTCGACCACGCCGTCCAGGTAGGTCTGTGCGGTGGAGCACTCGCCGATGTACTGGGAGTACGGCGTGGTGAAGTACAACTGGCCGCCGGAGAAGGCGAGGTCGCGGCCGCAGGTGTCGGTGTTGGCATAGGCGAGCAGGGCCGGGTCGAGGGTGGTGGTGTCGTAGGTCTGGATCTGCTCGCGCAGGCCGGCGTAGAGCTTGGAGCTGTCGGCGCTGAGGGCCAGACCGGAGACATGGGCCGGCGTCTGGAGGGTGGCGACCCGCTCGCCCTGGAAGTCGTAGACGGCGATGGTGCCCTTGTTGAGGTAGTAGCTCGTGTTGCTGTCGGCGACGAACACACGCTGGTGGACGGAGTCGACGGCGATCGCGGAGTACGAGGAGATGGGCAGCTTGATCACGGCGTCCGAGGCCGCCGCGTAGGCGGCGGGCGCGCCGGCGACGGTCAGTCCCGCCCCGGCGAGAGCGGCGGTCAGCAGCGTCGCCGCCAGCCGTCTGGATCGGTGTGCACTGTTCAACTGGACCCCCCGCAGGCTTGGTTGGGCGCTCCACCGGTACCGGCGGGACGCCTGTAGACGCCATGAAACCGGTGTGAAGATCCGGTAGCAAGGGGGCGCGCGACTGGGCCCCGCACGCCTTTGTGCGGGGCCCAGTAGGGGTGGTCACCACGGCCGGCCGTGACGATCGCTGGTCAGGGCATCCGGACCGGCCGTGGAGTCATGGGGTGCGGGTCTCAGCCCAGGCGCTGCACCAGCGCGCGGTACTGGTCCCACAGTTCCTTCGGGGTGTGGTCGCCGAAGGTGTTGAGGTGCTCGGGGACCAGGGCGGCCTCCTCGCGCCAGACCTCCTTGTCGACCGTGAGCAGGAAGTCCAGGTCGGCGTCGGTCAGGTCGAGGCCCTTGGTGTCCAGCGCCTCCTTGGTCGGCAGGACGCCGATCGGGGTCTCGACGCCCTCGGCCCGGCCGTCCAGCCGGTCCACGATCCACTTCAGGACGCGGCTGTTCTCGCCGAAGCCGGGCCAGACGAACTTGCCCTCGTCGTTCTTGCGGAACCAGTTGACGTAGTAGATCTTCGGCAGCTTGGACTGGTCCTTGTCCTTGGCCACGTCGACCCAGTGACCCATGTAGTCGCCCATGTTGTAGCCGCAGAACGGCAGCATGGCGAACGGGTCGCGGCGCAGCTCGCCGACCTTGCCCTCGGCGGCGGCGGTCTTCTCGGAGGCCACGTTGGCGCCCAGGAAGACGCCGTGGTTCCAGTCGAAGGACTCCGTCACCAGCGGCACCGCGCTGGCCCGGCGGCCGCCGAAGAGGATCGCCGAGATCGGCACGCCCTTGGGGTCCTCCCACTCCGGCGCGATGATCGGGCACTGCGAGGCGGGGGTGGTGAAGCGGGCGTTGGGGTGGGCGGCGGGCGTACCGGACCCGGGGGTCCAGGAGTTGCCCTTCCAGTCGGTGAGGTGCGCCGGGGTCTCCTCCGTCATCCCCTCCCACCACACGTCGTTGTCGTCCGTGAGCGCCACGTTGGTGAAGACCGAGTTGCCCCACAGCGTCTTCATCGCGTTGGCGTTGGTGTGCTCGCCGGTGCCGGGGGCGACACCGAAGAAGCCGGCCTCGGGGTTGATCGCGTACAGCCGGCCGTCCTCGCCGAAGCGCATCCAGGCGATGTCGTCGCCGATGGTCTCCACGGTCCAGCCGGAGATGGTCGGCTCCAGCATGGCGAGGTTGGTCTTGCCGCAGGCGCTCGGGAAGGCGGCGGCGACGTACTTGGACTCACCCTGCGGCGGGGTGAGCTTGAGGATCAGCATGTGCTCGGCCAGCCAGCCCTCGTCGCGGGCCATGACGGAGGCGATGCGCAGCGCGTAGCACTTCTTGCCGAGCAGGGCGTTGCCGCCGTAGCCGGAGCCGTAGGACCAGATCTCGCGGTCCTCGGGGAAGTGGGAGATGTACTTGGTGGAGTTGCACGGCCACGGGACGTCCTCCTGGCCCTCCTCCAGCGGGGCGCCCACGGTGTGCACGGCCTTGACGAAGAAGCCGCTGTCGCCGAGCTCGTCGAGGACCGGCTGTCCCATGCGGGTCATGGTGCGCATGGAGACGGCGACGTAGGCGGAGTCGGTGATCTCGACACCGAGCGCGGAGAGCGGGGAGCCCAGCGGGCCCATGCAGAACGGGACGACGTACATCGTCCGGCCCCTCATCGAGCCGCGGAAGACACCGCCCTCGCCGCCGGAGCCCTGGAAGATCTCCCGCATCTCGTCCGGGGCCTTCCAGTGGTTCGTCGGGCCGGCGTCCTCCTCCTTGGCGGAGCAGATGAAGGTCCGGTCCTCGACGCGCGCGACGTCGGTGGGGTCGGAGGCCGCGTAGTAGGAGTTGGGGCGCTTGATCGGGTCGAGCTTGCGGAAGGTGCCCTTCTCGACGAGCTCCTCGCACAGCCGCTCGTACTCGGCCTCGGATCCGTCACACCAGACCACGCTGTCCGGCTGCGTCAGTTCGACGATCTCGTTGACCCACGAGATCAGTTCCTGGTGGTTGGTGGGGACGCCGGTGGGAGCCGCGATGTCGCGCGCCACGATTGCTCCTAAATGAGGGATTTTTTGTCTTGTCGCCCCGTGGGGGCCTCGACCCGGACGCTTCGTAGCCGCTCATCCGGTGCCGACCGCACTCATTTGATCATCCGATTCTAGTGCCCATCTGTCCAGAGGGCATCACAGGTGAGCAACGTGAGGAACGCCACGGTTACCGCGTTTCTTTGCGTACACGTGAAGTCCGACAGAAGGACTTTTTGCGTTGGGGGCTTCATGGGGGTGCCCTGACACGTGACTTACGGAGCCGTAGGTACGATGCCCCGCATGACTGCGCCCGTCCCCGACGCGCCCCAGGACATGCCGGCCGCCGGCCGCGGTCCCGTGGCGCTCTCACTTCCGCACCCGGTCAAGCCCCGGCTGCGCGGCTGGCTGCACCTCGGAATGTTCCCGGCCGTGCTCGTCGCGGGCCTCGTGCTCACCGCCCTCGCCGACTCCAGCAGAGGCAGGATCGCCTGCGGCATCTACGTCCTGACGGCATGCCTGCTCTTCGGCGTCAGCGCGCTCTACCACCGGGGCGACTGGAGCCCGCGGATGGACGGCGTCCTGCGCCGCCTGGACCACGCCAACATCTTCCTGATCATCGCGGGCACCTACACGCCGCTGACCATGCTGCTCCTGCCGGGCGCCAAGGGACAGTGGCTGCTGTGGGGCATCTGGGCGGCGGCCGCCGCGGGGATCGTCTTCCGCGTCTTCTGGGTCGGCGCCCCGCGCTGGCTCTACACGCCCTGCTACATCGCGATGGGCTGGGCGGCGGTCTTCTTCCTGCCCGACTTCATGCGCAGCGGCGGCATCGCCGTCCTGGTGCTGGTCATCGTCGGCGGCCTGCTCTACAGCGCCGGGGGCGTGGTCTACGGCATCAAGCGGCCGAACCCCTCACCGCGCTGGTTCGGCTTCCACGAGGTCTTCCACTCCCTCACCCTCGCCGCCTTCGTCGTCCACTACGTCGGCATCTCCCTGGTGGCGTACCAGCACGCGTAGGCGCTCGCGCGCACCCCATGGCCACGGCTCTTCAGCCGTGGCCATTCTTCGTGCGCCCGGAGGTTCCCGCCGACTGACAGTGGACACGAAGTGACAGTGACTGCCACTTCGGCGCCGTGGAGATGGTCGCCGCCGGGCCCGATGCCGGACAATGAGCCGCATGACGGCAGCACCCTCCCCCCTCTCCCCCGCCGACCGTCCCCGGCCGGGCCTGCGTGAGCGCAAGAAGATCAAGACCCGCGAGGCGATCCGCTCCGCGACGTACGCGCTGGTCGAGGAGCAGGGGTACGACGCCACGACGATCGAGCAGATCGCCGAGCGGGCCGAGGTGTCGCCGTCGACCGTCTTCCGGTACTTCCCGACCAAGGAGGACATCGTCCTCACGGACGAGTACGACCCGCTGATGGTGCGGGAGTTGCGGTCCCGGCCGGCCGGCGAGCCGTGGATGGACTCGCTGCGGTACGTGATGGACAAGGCCGTCGAAGCGATGGACCGGGAGGACCCCGGGGTGCTGCGGATGCGGGCGCACCTCGGCGTCCAGGTCCCCGCCGTCCGCTCCCGGATGGCGGAGAGCATGTCGGAGACCGGGCGGCTGCTGCGCGGCGCCCTCGCCGAGCGGGCCGGTCTCGACCCCGACGGCCTGGAGGTGCGCGTCTACGCGATGTCCCTGGTCGGCGGCCTGATGGAGGTCTACATGGCCTGGGCGGAGAACGACTTCGAGGGTGATCTGCGCGACCTCGTGCGGCGGGCCCTGGACGTCCTGGAGCACGGTCTGCCCGCCGGAAATCCCTGAGCCCCGGCGCCGCGCGGCGTGACATCCTGACCGGGTGAACGGTCCCGAGATCCACGTCGAGTTCGCCCCCGCCCTGGCCCTGTTCGTCCCGAGCGGACGGCGCCGGGGATCCACCGCCCTCGTCACCGACGGCGTCTCGACCCTCGGTCACGTCGTCGAGTCGGCTGGCGTCCCGCTGACCGAGGTCGGAGCCCTGTGGGTGGACGGCCGTGAGGTGCCCGCCTCGTACGTCCCCGTCGCGGGCGACTCGGTGGAGGTGCGCTGCGTCGACCGCCCCCAGACGGTCCCCGGCGCCCCGCTGCGCTTCCTGCTCGACGTCCACCTCGGCACCCTCGCCCGCCGGCTGCGCCTGCTCGGCGTGGACACGGCGTACGAGTCGACCGACATCGGCGACCCGGCGCTGGCCGCGCGCTCGGCCGCCGAGAAGCGCGTCATGCTCAGCCGCGACCGGGGCCTGCTGCGCCGCCGCGAGCTGTGGGCCGGGGCGTACGTCTACAGCACCCGCCCCGAGGACCAGCTCCGCGACGTCCTCGAACGCTTCGCCCCCGAGCTGCGCCCCTGGACCCGCTGCACCGCCTGCAACGGCCTGCTGACGGAGGCCACCAAGGACGAGGTCGCCGACCAGCTCGAGCACGGCACCCGGCACACCTACGACGTCTTCGCCCGGTGCGGCGACTGCGGCCGCGCCTACTGGAAGGGCGCGCACCACGACCGGCTGGAGGCCATCGTGGAGCGCGCCCTGGCGGAGTTCAGCGGTCGGGGCTGACGCGCCCGCCGCTCAGGTGGTGCCCAGCGCCCGGCCCAGCCGCTCCGGATCCGTCGTCGGCGCGTCGCAGGTGAAGTTCCGGCACACGTAGGCGGCCGGCCCGCCGTCCACCAGCGGGCGGCCGGCGAGCAGCGGGAACTCCTCGCCGCCGGAGGTCCCGGCCGCGACCACCACGCCCGGCGCGGTACCCAGAAGTGCCGTGCGGTGCAGCGCCGCCGTCACCTCGTCGGTGAGCGAGGGACCGACCACCGCCACTTCCCGGGGCCCGTCGAGCAGCGCCTCGGCGACGGCGAGACCCCAGCCGATGAACCGGGGCACCCGCGGACCCAGCGCCTTCACGACACCCAGCGCCCGCTCGGCGGCGGTGCGGTGGGCCTCGGAGCCCGTGTGGGCGGCGTAGCCCAGCAGGGCGCCCGCCGCCGCGCTCCATCCGGAGGGGGTGGCGTTGTCGGTGGGGTCCTGCGGCCGGCGGATGAGCTGCTCGGCGTCGGCGGCGGTGTCGTACAGGGCGCCGCCGGCGGGGTCGCCGAAGCGGGCCGGCACCTGGTCGAGGAGGAGTCCGGCGAAGTCCAGCCAGACGCCCTCCCCGGTCACGGAGGCGAGCGCGAGGAAGCCCTCGGCGACGTCGGCGTAGTCCTCCAGCACCCCGGCGTTGGGTCCCACCCGGCCGTCCCGGCCGGTCCGCGCCAGGTGGGCGTGCTCGTCCAGGTGCACCCGGACCAGGAGATCGGCGGCCGCGACGGCGGCCCGGACGAGGTCGGGCCGGTCGAAGTAGGCGCCGGTCTCGGCGAGCGCGGCGATCGCCAGCCCGTTCCAGGCGGCGACGACCTTGTCGTCCCGGCCCGGGGCGGGGCGCAGCGCACGGCGCGCCAGCAGGCGCTCCTTGACGGACGCCACCTGCTCCGCGTCGAAGACGCCCTCGGTCTGCGGCAGTTGCAGCACCGAACGGCCGTGCTCGAAGGTGCCCTCCTCGGTCACCCCGAAGTACTGGGCGGCGAGTTCGGCCTCCTGGCCGAGGGCCTCGCGCAGCTCCCCGGGTGTCCAGACGTAGTAGGCGCCCTCCACGTGGCTCCCCGAGCCGTCGTCGCTGTCCGCGTCGAGAGCCGAGGCGAAGCCGCCCTCGTCCGTGCGCAGTTCGCGGACCATGAAGTCGGCGGTCTCCAGGGCGACCCGCCGGGCGAGCTCGGAGCCGGTCGCCCGCCACAGGTGCGCGTACACCCGGCACAGCAGGGCGTTGTCGTACAGCATCTTCTCGAAGTGGGGCACGACCCAGTCGCGGTCGACGGAGTAGCGGGCGAAACCGCCGCCGAGCTGGTCGTAGATCCCGCCCCGGGCCATCCGCTCGCAGGTGTCGGACGCCATCTGCAGGGCGCCCTCGGCGCCGGTGCGCGCGTGGTGCCGCAGCAGGAACTCCAGCACCATCGACGGCGGGAACTTCGGCGCCCCGCCGAATCCGCCGCGCTGCGGGTCGTACTCGCGGGTGAGGGCGAGCAGCGCCTGCGCCTGCTCCTGCTCTCCGGGCGGCTCGGCGCCCTGATGTCCCAGCTCCCTCTGGGAGAGGTCCCGCACGATCTTCCGCGCGACCTCGCCCACCTCGTCCCGCCGGTCGGCCCAGGCCTGCCGGACGCCCTCCAGCACCTGTCGGAAGGAGGGCATGCCGTGCCGGGGCTCGGGCGGGAAGTAGGTGCCGAAGTAGAAGGGTTCGGCGTCCGGGGTGAGGAACACGGTCATGGGCCAGCCGCCCTGACCGGTGGCGGCCTGGACGGCCTCCATGTACACGGCGTCGACGTCGGGGCGCTCCTCGCGGTCGACCTTGACGCTGACGTAGTGCTCGTTGAGGTAGTCGGCCGTGGCCCGGTCCTCGAACGATTCACCGGCCATGACATGGCACCAATGGCACGCGGAGTATCCGACTGACAGCAGAACGGGTACATCGCGCCGTTTCGCTTCCTCGAACGCCTCGGGTCCCCACGGCCACCAGTCGACGGGGTTGTCGGCGTGCTGAAGCAGATAAGGCGAGGTCGTACCAGCCAACCGGTTCATACGGCCCAGCCTCTCACGCCGACACGGTCGTGCCGGTTCGGCCCGCAAGCCCCGCCCTGCTTGGTCGGGCACCAGAGAACTTGGAACAGATCACACCCTTCGGGAAACGGGACGATGCGCCTGCCCTCTATAGAGGGAGCTCAGCCAACGCGCCGGGCGACCCGTGCGGGCGTCACGCGGGCGGCCGCCCGTGTGGGAGGCAAGGGACGGTCGGGTGTCGGTGGCAGGGTGATGGTGAAGCAGGCGCCACCTTCGGGGCCGTGGCCTTCGACGGTGATGGTGCCGCCCAGCCGGCCGGTCAGGCGGTGGGCGATGGCCAGGCCCAGGCCGCTTCCCACTGGTCGGGTGTCGCGGTAGCGCGCGTGCAGCGCGCCGGCGTCGAAGGCGACGCGGACGTCGTCGTCGCTCAGACCGGGGCCGCCGTCGCGGATCTGCAGTTCGGCGCCACCGCGGGCTCTCTCGCGGACGGCGACGACCAGAGGCGCTCCACCGGGGGTGGCCCGCAGGGCGTTTCGTACCAGGCCGTCGATCAGCTGCCGCACCCGGAAGGCGTCGGTCTGCACCACGGCCGGCCTCGCGGGTTGCTCAAGCCGCAGCTCGACATCCTGGCCGGCGCAGGGTCCGGCCCAGAAGGCCGTGGCTTCGGTGACGAGTGCGGTGAGGTCGGTCGGGGCGGTGTCCAGGCGGAAGTCGTCCGCCTCCAGCCGTGCCAGGTCGAGCAGGTCGCCGAGGAAGCGGTCCAGTCGGCGGGTCTCCCCGGCCAGGGTGCGGCTCACGTCTGGTAGTTGGTCCGGTTCGATCAGGCCATCGGCGAGCGCCTCGGCGTAGCCCTGGAGGGCGGTCAGCGGGGTGCGCAACTCGTGGGAGACGGCGAGCAGGAAGTCCCGCTGGCGGTTCTCGCTGCGGGTCAGCGCCTGGTCCAGGACGTTGAGGGCGTGTCCGATGTCCGCTGCCTCGCGCGGGCCCCCGACCGGGGCGGGTACGCCGCGTTCGCCATCGGCGAGCCGGTGCGCGATGCGCGCGGCCGTCACCAGCGGGCGGGCGGCGCGGCGGGCGAGGAGCGCTCCGGCGAGTGCCCCGCCGAGCATGCCGAGCAGGAGCGGCAGCAGGACGCTGCGGCGGACCTGGTTCGTGTCGTTGGTGACGACCGAGTACGGCTCGGTCAGCACGACCGCACCACCGCGGGCTGCAGGCTGCCCGACCAGGAGCACGCTCTGACCGCCGAGGATGCCGGTGGTGGACACCGGGTGACCCGCCGACAGCGCGGCCTTCGACGCCGTGTCGATGGCGGGCGTGGCGCTGCCCGTCACAGTTCCGTCCGGGCCGATCACTGCGATCTGCAGGCCGTTCGCCCCCGCCAGTACCTGGCCGCCGCTGAAGATGGCCTCGGCCAAGCCGGGCAGTTGGCTGAGCAGGGTGGCTTGGCGGGTGAGTCGGTCGCGTTCGCGTTGCTCCGTGTGGTGGGCGGCGGTCTGCCAGGTGGTCAGCCCGGTGAGCACTGCCGTGAGCGCCGCCACAGCGGAGGCCAGGGCCGCGATGGTGGGGGTGAGCGAGGCACGCCGAGTGCCGGGGCGGTTCACGGGTTCGGGGACACGGTTCATGCGTTCGGGGGTGTGGCGCTGTAGCCCACGCCCCTGACGGTGCGGATCGGGCTCGCGTCGCCGAGTTTGGCACGCAGTTGTGAGACGAAGACGTCGACCATCCTGGTGTCGCGGTAGCCGGGGTACCCCCAGACCTGGGCGAGCAGTTGCTCCCGGGTGAAGACCTGCCCGGGGCGCTGGAGCAGGTACGCGAGCAGGTTGAACTCGGTGGCGGTCAGCTCGACCGGTTCGCCGTCGCGCAGCACGGTGCGGTGGGCGGGATCCACGGTGAGCCGCCCGAAGCGGCCGGCCGGTTGGCCCGGTGGGCCGGCGGCCCGGCGCAGGACCGTCTTGAGCCGTGCGACCAGTTCGCGCGGGGAGAACGGCTTGGTCAGGTAGTCGTCCGCACCCAGTTCCAGCCCGAGGATCCGGTCGGGCTCCTCTCCGCGCGCGGTCACCAGCACGATGGGCGTCCAGTCGCCGGCGTCGCGCAGGGCCCGGCAGAAGGCGAGGCCGTTCAGTCCGGGCAGGCCGATGTCGAGCACGATCGCCACCGGATGCATCGCCTTGGCGGCGGCCAGTCCGGCGTTCCCGTCGGTTTCGACGTGTACGCCGAAGCCCTCGCGCGCGAGGTAGAGCCGCTGGATGTCGGCGATGTGACGCTCGTCCTCGACGACCAGCACCAGGCCCCTGGACTCCGTCACCACCGTGCCTTTCACGTGCGGGAGCGTGCTCCCACCTGCGGGAGCGTGATCGATGCTAACGCGCGGGCCCGGTCGTCCGGCAGACGCGCCGGTGCCCGTACATTCGCCGAACAATGCGCCAAAGATCCCCTTACACGCGCCGCGCACCATGGCGCCCATGAACACCGAATCGGCGCGACGCCCCGGACTGCTGTACCGCAGCGGCCACTGGTGCGCCCGGCACGCCTGGGGAGTCGTCGTCCTGTGGGTGCTCCTACTGGCCGGCCTCGGCGTGGCCGACGCCAAGTGGGGCGGCACCTTCGCGGACAGCTTCTCCCTGCCCGGCACCAGCGCCCAGACGGGCGCCGACCTGCTCGAGGCCCACGCCGGAGCCTCCGGGGGCACGTCCTCACCCATCGTGATCAAGACCGGCCAAGGACCCGTCGCCGGCCACCGGGCCGCGATCGACAAGGCGGTGACGAACCTGGAGCACCTGCCGGACGTGCTCTCGGTGGCCGACCCGCTGACCACACCCGGCGCGGTGTCCGCAAGCAGCGACACCGCCCTGCTGACCGTGCACTTCAGCAGCAACCCGGCCGGCTTCGACGGTTCCTACCTCAGCCAGGTGGACGCCGCCGTCCAGCCGCTGCGCGCCGACCACGTCACCGTCGAATACGGCGATCCGCTGGGGCAGCTGGCCGCACCCAAGTCGGCCGACCGGATCTCGGAGGCGATCGGCCTGGCGGTTGCCGTACTGGTCCTGCTGATCGGCTTCGGCAGTATCGCCGCCACCGGACTGCCCCTGCTGACGGCGATCCTCGGCCTGGCCGTCGGCCTGGGCGGACTCGGCCTGCTCGCCGCACACGTCGACTTCGGCCAGGCGGCCCCCACCCTCGCCGCGATGATGGGCCTGGGCGTCGGCATCGACTACGCGCTCTTCCTCACCACCCGCTACCGCGCCCTGCTGCACGACGGCCTGGAACCCGCCGACGCCGTCGCACGCGCCGTCGCCACCAGCGGCCGCGCGGTCCTGGTCGCCGCCGCCACCGTCGCCATGGCCCTGTCCGGCCTCTACGCCAGCGGCATCGCCTTCATCGGCACCCTCGGCGTCGCAGCCGGCCTGACCGTCGCCGTCGCCGCCGCCGCGTCGGTGACCCTCACACCCGCGCTCCTGGGACTGCTCGGCCGCCGCATCGACCGCTGGTCCGTGCGCACACCGGTCGCCGAACCCACCGGCGACAGTGACGTGTGGCACCGCTGGGCCGAGCGGGTCGGCCGCCACCCCTGGCACTACCTGGCCGCCGGCCTGCTCCTGCTCGGCCTCCTCGCCGTCCCCGCCGCCTCCATGCGGCTGGGCCACGTCGACGCCGGCGCGAAGCCCACCAGCAGCACCGACCGCCGCGCCTACGACCAGACCACCCAAGCCTTCGGCCCCGGCGCCAACGGTCCACTCACCGTGGTCACCCAGCTCGACAGCCGGCAGGTCGCCGACCAGACCCAGCGTCAGCAACTCGCCACCACACTGCAACACGACCTGGCCGCCACCCCCGGCGTCGCCTCCGTGACCACCCCGGCCCCCAGCCCGGACCACGTCCTGCTCATCACCAAGGTCACCCCCACCACCGGCCCCCAGGACAAAGCCACCACCGACCTGATCCACACCCTGCAGAACAACGCCGTGCCCCAGGCGCTGTCGGGCACCGGCGCCACCGGATACGTCACCGGCACCACCGCGGCCACCCAGACCTTCACCGACACCCTCGTCGCCAAGCTGCCGCTGATCATCGCCGTCGTCGTCAGCGCCGCGTTCCTGCTCCTGCTGATCGTCTTCCGCAGCCTGCTGGTCGCACTGAAGGCCGCCGTACTGAACCTGTTCTCCATCGCCGCCGCCTACGGCGTGGTCGTCGCGGTGTTCCAGTGGGGCTGGGGCGCCCCGCTGCTGGGCGTCACCGAGAAGGTACCCGTCGAGTCCTACGTCCCCATGATGATGTTCGCGATCGTCTTCGGGCTCTCCATGGACTACGAGGTGTTCCTGCTCTCACGGATCCGCGAGGCCTGGCTGCACCGGGCCGACAACCACCTGTCCGTCGCCACCGGCCTGGCCACCACAGCCCGCGTGATCACCTGCGCCGCACTGATCATGACCAGCGTCTTCCTCGCGTTCATGCTCTCCACCAACACCGTCGTCAAGATGCTCGGCCTCGGCCTCGGCGTCAGCGTCATCATCGACGCCACCGTCGTCCGCCTGCTCTTGGTCCCCGCCACCATGTACCTCTTCGGACGCGCCAACTGGTGGCTCCCGAGATGGCTCGACCGCGTCCTGCCCCACCTCGACCCCGAAGGCCCTGTCCCGGCACCCACACCCGCCGCAAGCTCCGACCCCACACCGGTGCCTGTCCGCGAGGAGCAACGATGAAGCATCGAACGTCCACAATCCGAACGCGACTGCGCCGGCACCGCGCCGCCAAGATCGCGGCAGGGGCGGTCCTGCTCACCGTGGCCCTCACCGGCGTCGGCGAACTCGCGGCCCGAAGCATCATCCAGGACCGCCTCACGAAGGCGGCGCCCTCCCTCGGCGACGACGCGACGGTCGGCGAGGGAGGCGACTGGGCCCTGTGGGATCTGGCCAACCAGCGCATCCCACGGCTCGATGTCAGCAGTGACGACGCCCACCTCGGACAACTGTCCCCGGTCTCCGTCAAGGCCCGGCTCGACGACGTCCACCTCGGCGACCGTCCCACCATCGGCAGCACCCACGTCCAGGTCACCGTGCTCCCGGAGGCCATCGCCACCGCGATCCAGACCGCCGTCCCCTCCGTCCAGGTCGCCTCGGTCACTACCGACCCGGCCTCCGGTACTGTCCGCGCCGCCGTCGGCCCCGCCGGCGGCGGACAGCTGACGCTGCAGCCGGTCCTCAAGGACGGAAAGGTCTCCGTCACCGTCAACGAACTCACCCTGTTCGGCAGGACCATCCCCGCCGACCGCCTGGGGATGACCGAAGGCGCCCTGGGCACGGCACCGGTGAAGGACTACCCGCTCGGCCTCAGGGCCACCGACCTACGCGTCCAGCCGGACACCCTGGAGATCACCCTGACCGGCGGCCCCACCATCCTGCCAGGGCCCCACTGACACGCCCGGCGGATCCGCTGGCCGAAGCTTCGACTGCGACGGTGTCACCAGCCCGCTGTGGTGGCACCGTCGCACGGCCACCGCCGTGCCGCCCGCACCGCGAGACCGAGGTCCAGGTGCAGCAAGCCGCATGCAGTCACACGGCGCGCAATGCCGAGCGGCGGAGACCGCCTGGCCGTACGGGCGAACGAGCCGCTGCGGAGGCCCGGAATGATTTTCCGCCGCATCGGGCGAGCAAAACGGAGAGGTGCCGGAAAAGCGCCGTGCACTGACGGCGCACCGTTCGGCGGCCGTGGCCGACGGCGCCGATATCTCTTGGAGGCCCTCATGACAACACCCCCGACCGACCAGTTGCCCGGCGACATCCCCGACTGGGCCTACGGTGTCCGCCGGCTCGTGGTGTTCAGCGGGGCCGGCATCTCCACCGACTCCGGCATCCAGGACTTCCGCGGTCCCTCCGGCGTCTGGACCCTGAGCCCGGGACTCCAGACGAAGCACACCTACCAGGCCTTCATGGCCGACCCCGAACTCCGGGTCAGCTACTGGAAGACGCGCTACGAGCACCCCGTCTGGGGAGCCGAGCCCAACGCAGGCCACCGCGCGGTGGCCGAGCTGGGCGAGTCGGGCATCGACACGACCGTCGTGACGCAGAACACCGACGGTCTGCACCAGCTCGCCGGCACGCCCGCCGACCGGGTCTTCGAGCTGCACGGCACGATGCGCACCACCCTGTGCGTCGCGTGCGGGCACCGCTCACCGACCACGGACGTGCTGGCCAGGATCGAGGCCGGCGAGGCCACTCCGCCGTGTCCGGAGTGCGGCGGCATCCAGAAGACCGCCAGCACCATGTTCGGGCAGACCATGTCCCCGGAGACGTTCGTCCGGGCCGAGAAGGCGGTCACCTCGTGCGACCTGATCCTCGCCGTGGGGACGACGCTCACCGTCGAGCCCGCGGGCTCGCTGTGCGCGAGCGCGGTGAACGCCGGGGCGACCCTGGTCATCGTCAACTGGGACCCTACGCCGTACGACGCCATCGCCACCGACATCATCCGGGACCCGCTGGGCGAGGCGCTGCCGCGCATCGCGGCGCAGCTGAAGGCCGCCGCCTCGGGTGCCGCCACCCGTGCGGAGGCCGCCGCCGGGGAGGAGACCGCCGCCCCGGCGGCGCGTCCCAGCGTCCTGCTGCGCGCGGACGCCCGGACCGCACGGTTCCGTTCGCGGGCAGCCGAGCTGGAGCGGCTCGCCCAGTGGTGTGCGGGCACCGGCACGCGGACCCATCTGGTGGCGGGTCCTGCCGGGAGCGGCAAGTCCCGCCTCGCCCTCGAACTCGCCGACCGGCTGGGCGGGTCGGGCGAGTGGGACATCGCGTTCCCGACACCGGGAGCGGCCCTTCCCGCCACGGAGCGGCCGCTGCTGGTGGTCGTGGACAGCGCCGAGACCCGCGGCGAGCAGGTGGCCCGGATCCAGGCCGAGGCGGCGGAGCGCGAGTCCGGCGCGCCGGTCCGCCTGCTGCTGCTCGCCCGCACGGACGGACCCCGGCCGACGGCGGACACCCACGAGGAGCTCGGGGCGGCCGACGCGGCGCAGCCGGGCCACGCCGACGCCGTGCGCGAGGCCGCGCAGGACTACGCGGCGGCCCTCGGCGACCCCTCCCCCGCGGCCGTCCGGCCCGAGGACGCACCCCCGCTGCCCGGAGCCCTCCAGGCCGCGGTGCTGGCAGCGGCGCTGGCGCCGTCCACCGGTGCGGGCGGACCGGCCGAGGGACTGCTGCTCCAGCGGGAACTGGCGTACCTGCGGGCCGCCGCGGACGCGTACGGGCTGGAGCTGCCGGCCGCCGTGGTGGCCTGTGCGGCCGCCACCGCCGTGCTGTGCGGCGCCGCCGACGAGGAGGCGGCCCTCGCCGCCCTCGGGCACCTGCAGGCGCTGGAGGACCCGGAGCTGCGGGTCCGGGTCGCGCGGTGGCTGCGTGAGATGTACCCGCCGGCCGCCGGCGGCTCCGCCTACTGGAGCGAGTCGCTGCCCGAAGCGCTGGACGAGGAGCTGGTGGCCGAGATCGCCACGCCCCGCTTCCTGCTCGGGGCGCTGATGGACACCACCGAGGGCCAGGACCGGCGCGTGCTGACCGTGCTGGCCCGCGCCGCGCACACCCGTCCGCAGGTCCGCCGGCGCCTGACCGAGCTGCTCTCGCTGCTGCCGGGTGTCTCGCCCGCGGCGGTCGAGGTGGCGCTGACCGGCGGCTACCCGGCACCGCTGGCCGAGGCGCTGACCACGCTGGCGGAGAAGAACCCCGCCCTGCCCGCCGACCTGCTGGACGCCGTACCGGCGGGTGTGACGGTGTTCGGCGAGTTCCCGGTGCTGCTCGCGGAGAGCCTGGTGGACGCCTACGAGCGGCGGGCGCAGACCCAGAACGGGCTGCGCGGCCTCACCAAGACGCTCATCGAACTGGCCGAGCGCCAGGCCGACCTGGGCCACGCCGAACAGTCGCTGGACGCGGCCCGCCGGGCGGTGGAGATCGCGGGCGCGCTGGAGCGGCAGGACGGTCATCTGGCCCGGGCCGAGCGGGCGCTGCACCGGGCCACCGAGCTGGGCCGGTGACGGCGGAGGCGGCGGTGCGCTGAGGTCGCGCGCCCGCCGAGGACCCGAGGCCCGTCCCCGCCGACCGGCGGGGACGGGCCTTCGTCCGTGCGCTCAGCCGTGCCGGTGCAGCCAGCCGCGGGTGTCCTCGGACCGGCCGGTCTGGACGTCGAGCAGCGCCGCGCGCAGGCGCATGGTGACCTCGCCGGGCTCGCCGGTGCCGTGGGTCCACCCGGCGCCCCGGGACTTGACCGTGCCGACCGGGGTGATGACCGCCGCGGTGCCGCAGGCGAAGACCTCGGTGAGGGTGTCGTTCTCCGCGTCCCGCCGCCAGTCCTCGGTGGAGCCGGGCACCCAGGCGCGGTCCTGCCGCACCAGCGCGTCGCACGCGGCGAGGAACAGCTCGGTGGGCAGCTCCGGCATGGCCGTGCGGCGGGCCGAGGCCTTCGTGGGCGCCGTCATGAGTGCCAGTCCTTCACCGTCGTGGGTGACGGACCGCGCCCAGGCCGTGCCCCGGGCGGGACGGCCGAGCCCTTCCCGCATGTCGCGGCCCCGTCCGATCATCGCGCAAGGCACCGCGTACGGGTGAGGAAAGCACTCCGTCGCGCCACGGAAAACGGGCTGCTGACAAGGGAGTTGTCACGAAATCCGCACCGATCCGCTGATCGTCGCCCCCTCGCCAAGCCGCCGTCCCCGAAGGACACTCGTAGGCAACGGAGTTGTCGCCGACAGGGGGACGGGACATGCGGGACGGCCATCGGACCGAGGCCGAGCGGCTGCTGGCGCGCGCCGTGGACGAGGAGGTGCGGCGCTCCGGCGGCCGCGTCGACGGGCAGTCGCTGCTGTCGCGGGCGCGTGGCTCGCTGGACACCATGGCGCAGCAGGCCGCCGAGGAGTACGAGACCTACGTCCGCGCGCTCGACGAGGCCGACGCGGGCCGGCTCACCTTCGGCCAGCGCTACGCGCGCGAGGGCGCCGGAACGGCCCTGCTGGTGGCCGCCGTCGCCGCGGTGGCCGCCGCCGTCGCCGACCTGTCCCTGGGCACCGGCGCCGGTACGGCCGTCGGCGCGGGCGTCACCGTGGGCGTGGTGGGCGCCGCCGCGACGGTGGTGAAGGTGGCCGGCTCCCATCTGCCGGCCGCCCATCACCGGGCGGGCGAGGCCGGTCAGCCCGGGGGCCCGGAGCAGCTCCGGCTGCAGTGGCTGACCGCGCTGGAGGTGCGCGGCATCCGCCCGTTCCTCGACCAGCAGCGGGTGCTCACCGCCTCCACCGGACCGAAGAAGAAGACCGGCCCGGCGCTGCGCGGCGCCGACAAGAGCGCGGCGGCCCGCAGGCGCACGGTGCTGGAGCAGTCCTTCGGTCAACTGCCCGAGCCGGACGGGCCGTTCGCGGGCCGCCGGCCGGAGCTGGCCCG
The DNA here is from genome assembly GCF_053593175.1 of Streptomyces sp. NPDC002386. Taxonomy (NCBI): domain Bacteria; kingdom Bacillati; phylum Actinomycetota; class Actinomycetes; order Kitasatosporales; family Streptomycetaceae; genus Streptomyces; species Streptomyces sp. NPDC002386. The sequence continues at coordinate 254,470 of NZ_JBSFBX010000010.1, read as the reverse complement.
GATCAGGCAGTGGGCGCAGGCGGCGCGGGCGGCCACCGAGACCCGGCCGACGGTGGTCGTGCTGCACGGCGAGCCCGGCTCGGGCCGCACGGCACTCGCGGTCCGCGCGGCGCACGACCTCAGGGACCACTTCCGCGGCGCGGTCGTCGTGGACCTGCGCGGCGGCAGCCGGGACGAGCCGCCGCTGCCCGTCCGGGACGCACTGCTGCATCTGCTGAACCGGCTCGGCGCGCCCCGCGAGCAGTTGCTGTTCCGCGAGCGTTCCTCCCCCGATCAGCAGGTCAAGCGGCTGTCCGAGCTGTACCACCGGCATCTGACCGGCCTTCCGGTGACGATCGTGCTGGACGACGCCTCGGACCCCGAGCAGGTGCGCGCCCTGGTGCCCGAGCACTCCGACAGCCTGGTGCTGGTCACCGCCCGCACCCCGCTCGAACTGCCCGCGGAGCTGGGCGCCTGGGTGCACCACCTGCCGGTGCGGGAGCTGGACGCGGCGGGCGCCGAGGAACTGCTGGGGGCGACGGCGCGGGACACCTCGGGCCCGTACGACGCGGAATCCGCCGACCGGGTGCGCGAGTTGTGCGGGGGGCTGCCGCTGGCGCTGCGCGTCGCCGGCTCCTCGCTCGGCCCGCGTTCGCCCCGGCAGCTCGCCTCGGACCTCGGCGCGTACGGCCCGGTCGAACCGGTGGAGCGGGCGCTGTGGCTGCGCTACACCGACCAGCCGGACCCCACGCGCCGGCTGCTGCGCAGGCTGGCGCTGGCCGGCCGGGCCTCGCTCGGCGCGGCGGCCGCCGCCGCCCTGCTGGCCACCGACGAGCCGGAGGCCACCCGGCATCTGGCGGCCCTCGCGGACGCCGGTCTGATCGACCACGTGCGCGGCAGCCGCTACCGGCTGCACGACCTGGTCCGGGCCTTCGCCCAGGCGCGGCTGCTGGACGAGGAGGACCCGGCCGAGCGGACGGCCGCGCAGGAGCGGCTGGTCGTGAACTACGCGGAGCTGGCCGACTCGGTGCTGCGCCTGGTCGACGGCAACATGTCGACGCGCTCGAACCAGTTCGGCGGGCACGGCTTCACCTCGCTGGACGAGGCGCTGCGCTGGCTGGACGACGAGTCCAGCTTCATCACGGCCGCCCTGCGCCACGCCGAGGGCGTGGACCAGGCCGCCGTGCAGAACCTGCTCGGCGCCCTGTGCGACTACTGCCTGCTGCGCGGTGACCTCTACCGCCTCGGGGAGATCAGCGAGCTGGCGCAGGCCGTGGACGAGGGCCTGCTGATGCGCTCGGTGCAGTGGCGCACCGGTATCGCGGCCCGGCAGCTCGGCGAGCTGGACAAGGCGCGCACCACGCTGGCCTCCGTGGTCGACCTCTACCGGGAGGCCCACCACGACGCGGGCGCGGCCCGCGCGCTGTGCTCGCTCGGGATCACCCTGCACCACCAGGGCAACCTCACCGAGGCCGCGGCCCGGCTGCAGGAGGCCCTGGACCTGCAGACGGCCGAGGAGCTGGCGACCGACCGGGCCTGGACGATGCACGCGCTGGCCGCGGTGCAGCGCGACCGGGCCCGGCTCCCGGAGGCCCTGGACCTGCTCACCCGCTCCCTGGTCCTGCACCGGCAGGGCGGCTCGCTGCACGGGGAGGCTTGGGCGCACTTCCAGCTCGGCCAGCTCGCGCTGCGCATGGGCGACGTGCCGAGGGCGGAGACGGAGCTGCGGGCCGCCCTGGAGCGCTACGGCCAGACGCACGACGCGCGCGGCGAGGCCTGGGCGCTGACCCAGCTCGCCCGGGCGCGGCTGGTCGACGGGGACGCCGCTCCCGCGGTGGAGGCCCTGCGCCAGGCGGCGGCGCGGCACCGGGAGAACGAGGACGCGCGCGGCGAGGCCTGGACGCTGTTCCACCTGGGGCAGGCGCTGGAGGAGACGGGGGAGCTGGACCGGGCGGTCCGCGAGCTGGAGCGGTCCCGGCAGATGTTCTCCCGGATGCGGGACGTCTACGGCCTGGCCTGCGCCCGGCACCACTCGGCGCGGGTCACCCGGGACCAGCGGGCCGCGCAGACCGGCTCGCTGCGCAACTCGGGCTTCGCCCGGCAGCTGCTCGTCGACGCCCGCGCGGACTTCCAGCGCATCGGCGTCGCCCACGGCGAGGCCTGGAGCTGTCTGGAGCTGGCGGTGGTGGACGCGGGCAACGCCCGGATCCAGCAGGCGCTGGCGCTGTGCGACGAGGCGCTGACCCTGTTCACGTCCTACGGCGACCGCCGCGGCGAGGACTGGGCGCGGTTCCTGCGCTGCACCCTGCTGCCGTACGCGGCGCCGGGCGGGGTGGAGGTGGGCACTGCGGTGGCCCAGGAGGAACTGGCCCAGCTCGCCCGCGCCTCGCATCCGCTGCGGGACGAGAAGCTGGACGAGTGGGTGCCGGCCTACGCCCTGCTGCTGGAGCGGGGCGTGAGCCTGGAGGCGGGCTGGCAGGCGTGGCGTCTGCGCATGACGCCGGACCGCCACGCCCGTGAGGTGATGGGGGTGGCGGTTCCGGCGCGGAGCTGACGCTCCCGGGTCAGCCCCGTGGCGCCTTGGATTCGCTCTGCTCCTCGGCCCCGGCTTCGGGGGCCTCCTTGAAGTCGACCTTCTGCATCTGCTTGCTCATCGACTTCATCAGGCCCCACACGGCCACGGCCATCACCGCGAACACGATGAAGCCGAGGACGCCGGGGGTGACCTTGTTCTCGTCGACCTCCTTGGCGAGGGGGACGAGATGCGTCAGTGCCAGGCTTGCGCTCATGTCAGGCATTGTCCCGGATGCCCGCGAAGAGGTCGTCCTCGGGGAGGGAGGTGTCGACGAGGGACTTCGCCAGCTCGTACTCCTCCGTCGGCCAGACCTCCTTCTGCAGGTCCATCGGCACCCGGAACCAGCCGCCGTCGGGGTCGATCTGGGTGGCGTGCGCGATCAGCGCCTTGTCGCGGACCTCGAAGAAGTCCGCGCACGGGACGTGCGTGGTCAGCGTGCGCTCGACGCGCTCGAACTCCTTCCAGCGCTTCAGCCAGTCCCCGTACGGCGACTCCAGGCCGCGGTCGAGCATCGCGTGGTGCAGGGCCTCGGTGCGGGGGCGGTTGAAGCCCTGGTTGTAGTAGAGCTTGCGCGGCTGGTGGACGGGGCCGTACTCGGCCTCGGGGTACTTCTCGGCGTCCGCCGCGCCCTCGAACGCCACCATCGAGATCTTGTGGGTCATGATGTGGTCGGGGTGCGGGTAGCCGCCGTTCTCGTCGTAGGTGGTGATCACCTGCGGACGGAAGGAGCGGATCTGCTTCACCAGCTCGCCGGCCGCCTTGTCGACGTCCTCCAGGGCGAAGCAGCCCTCGGGCAGCGGCGGCAGCGGGTCGCCCTCGGGCAGACCGGAGTCGACGAAGCCCAGCCACTCCTGCCGGACACCGAGGATCTCCCGGGCCTCGTCCATCTCCTTCTTGCGTACCTCGTGGATGTGTTCCTCGATGTAGGTGTCACCCTGCAGCTTCGGGTTGAGGATGGACCCGCGCTCGCCGCCGGTGCAGGTCACCACCAGCACGTCCACCCCCTCGGCCACGTACTTCGCCATGGTGGCCGCGCCCTTGCTCGACTCGTCGTCGGGGTGCGCGTGAACGGCCATCAGTCGCAGCTGGTCAGTCAAGACTCAATCCTCGGTAAGTCGGCGCCCCGTGTCTTCGGCGCAATCGCAGGCTTCTATAGTGACGGAATCGGGGGGCGATTAATTCCGCGGAGAGGACGATCATGGGTACGGCGAGCACGCGGCTGCCCGAGGGCCGCTACGGCCGCTCCTCGGACGAGCGGGCCGACCGCAAGCTCAAGATCGCCGGATCGCTGCTGGGCGCGGTCCTCCTCGCCCTGATCGGCTACTTCGCCTACCACTACATCGCGCAGAACGAGATCAGCGCGCAGGTGATCACGTTCAAGGCCTCCGACGACGCGGTGCGGATCCATCTCGAGGTGCACAAGGACTCCGGCGCCTCCGGCTACTGCACGCTGCGCTCCCAGTCGGCCGACGGCGCCGAGGTGGGACGGGCCGACTTCCGCTTCACCGGCCCGGCCACGAGCATCGACAAGGTCGTCACGCTCCGTACGACGGCCAAGGGCACGACGGCCGAGCTGCTCGGCTGCCACGCCAGCTGACCATGCGCAGTTCGTGACCTGCGTCGATGTGATTCTGATGGCTTATGTCCTCCCCCTTCCGCCATTGAATTGTTAGGCTCGTGGTTTCGCCCATCCAAGAGGGAACATTCTTCTGGGTAGGGCGATGCTTTGTATTTCCCAGTACCGACGAGGAGCACCCTGTGACCCAGACCAGCGAGAACGTCACCTGGCTGACCCAGGAGGCGTACAACAAGCTCAAGGACGAGCTTGCGTACCTTACTGGTCCTGCGCGCACGGAGATCGCCGCCAAGATCGCGGCCGCGCGTGAGGAGGGCGACCTGCGCGAGAACGGCGGGTACCACGCTGCCAAGGAGGAGCAGGGCAAGCAGGAGCTCCGTGTGCGCCAGCTGACCCAGCTTCTGGAGAACGCCCAGGTCGGCGAGGCTCCGGCCTCCGCTGACGGCGCCGTCGCGCCGGGCATGGTCGTCACGATCGCCTTCGACGGTGACGAGGACGACACGATGACGTTCCTGCTCGCCTCCCGCGAGTACGCGAGCGCGGATGTCGAGACCTACTCGCCGCAGTCGCCGCTCGGCGCCGGCGTCATCGGCCACAAGGTCGGCGAGGACGCGGAGTACGAGCTGCCGAACGGCAAGAAGGCCTCGGTGCGGATCCTGAAGGCCGAGCCGTACTCGGGCTGATCCACCGGACCGGTCTCATGTCGCGCCCCCGGCGTCCCAGGACACCGGGGGCGTCTTCATGCCCTCACACGGCGGCCGCCGTCACGCGGTGGCCGAGCGGTACTTGCGGACCGCGAGTGTGCGGAAGGCCACGGTGATCAGGACCGACCAGATCAGCGAGACCCACACGGAGTGCTGCATGGGCCAGGCGTCCGGGGTCCGGTAGCCCGGGGGGAAGTTGCCGAACAGCTCACGGCACGCCTGCACGGTGGCGCTGAACGGGTTCCACTCCGCGATGTGCCGCAGGAACGGCGGCATCTTGTTGGCGTCCACGAACGCGTTCGAGATGAACGTCAGCGGAAACAGCCAGATCAGGCCGCCCGAGGTGGCCGCCTCGGGGGTGCGCACGGAGAGGCCGATGAGCGCGCCGATCCAGGAGAACGCGTACCCGAGCAGCAGGAGCAGGCCGAACCCGGCGAGCACCTTGCCGAGGTTCTCGTGCGTGCGCCAGCCGACCAGCAGCGCCACCACGGCGAGGACGAGCAGGGTGAGCGCCGTCTGGACCAGGTCCGCGAGGGTCCGCCCGGTCAGCACCGCGCCGCGCGCCATGGGCAGGGAGCGGAAGCGGTCGATGAGGCCCTTGTGCATGTCGTCGGCGATGCCCGCGCCCGCGCCCGCCGTGGCGAACGTGACGGTCTGCGCGAAGATGCCCGCCATCAGGAACTCGCGGTAGGCCTGCGTGGAGCTGGAACCGCCGACCTGGATCGAGCCGCCGAACACGTAGGTGAACAGCACCACGAACATGATCGGCTGGATCAGTCCGAAGATGACCATCTCGGGGATCCGGCACATGCGGATCAGATTGCGCTTGGCGACGATCAGCGAGTCACGGACGGACCGGCCGACGGGGTTGCCGGGCGCCGCTAGGGGCGCGGCTTCGGTCACGGCACTCATTTCACGGTCTCCTTGCCCTTGGCGCCCTTGCTGCCCTTGCCCGCCTTGCCGGCCCGCCGGCCGTTCCCGCCGGTCTCCTCGTCCTCCGCCACGTGTCCGGTCAGGGAGAGGAAGACGTCGTCGAGGGTGGGGCGGCGCAGTCCGATGTCGTCCATCTCGATCCCCCGGCCGTCCAGCTCCCGGATGACCTCGGCGAGCAGCTTGGCACCGCCGGTGACGGGCACGGTGAGCTTGCGGGTGTGCTCCTCGACCGTGGTCTCGCCCTTGCCGAAGCCGCGCAGCACCTCGGCGGCGGTCGCGATGTGCTCGCGCTCGTGCACGACGACCTCGACGCGCTCGCCGCCGGTATGGGCCTTGAGCTGGTCGGACGTGCCCTTGGCGATGACCCGGCCGTGGTCGACGACCGCTATGTCGTGGGCGAGGTGGTCGGCCTCCTCCAGGTACTGCGTGGTCAGCAGCAGGGTCGTGCCGCCGGAGACAAGCTGCTTGATGACCTCCCAGAGCTGCTGGCGGTTGCGCGGGTCGAGGCCGGTGGTCGGCTCGTCCATGAACATCACGGGCGGTGAGACCACCAGGGCGGCGGCGAGGTCGAGCCGGCGGCGCATGCCTCCGGAGTAGGTCTTGGCGGGGCGGTCGGCGGCGTCGGTGAGATGGAACTGTTCCAGCAGCTCGACCGCGCGCTGCCGGGCCGCCTTCGCCCTCATCTGGTAGAGCTGTCCGACCATCTGCAGGTTCTCCCGGCCGGTCAGGTACTCGTCGACCGCGGCGAACTGTCCGGACAGGCCGATGGAGCGGCGCACGGCGTCGGGGTCCTTGAGGACGTCCACGCCCGCCACGACCGCCCGTCCGCTGTCGGGCCGCAGCAGGGTCGTCAGACAGCGGACCGCGGTCGTCTTGCCGGCGCCGTTCGGCCCGAGCAGGCCGAGGACGGTGCCCTCGGGGACATCGAGGTCTACGCCGTCCAGTGCCCTTACGTCGCCGAAGGTCTTCACCAGGCCTTCGGCATAGATGGCGCCTGGCATGTGGGTCTCCACGTCGTCGGGGATGCTTCGGAAAGGCTAGGTTCGCGCGCTCGCCGCCGCCTTCGGTTTTCCACCAGTGGTTCTGCCCGGGGTCTCCACCTGGGGTTCTCCGCGTAAGGTCACCGGCGCATCGCGCATCGCGAGCGGCACGACACACCATAACGCGATGTATCGCGTCTGCCAATGGATTTCCCCGGACGAGTGACGGCGGAGCGACGTTGCCTCCCGAAGGCCGCCGCGGCGGCCGGTACGACGGCTCAGTCGATGACCGTGTAGCCCGCCTGCCGCAGGGCCTGGCCGACCTCGACGCAGTGCGCCGGGCCCTTGGTCTCCAGGTGCAGCTCCACCTCGGCCTCGGTGAGCCCGAGCCGGGGGTCGGTCCGCACATGGCTCACGTCGAGGACGTTGGCGTCGGCCGCGGACAGCACGCCGAGCAGCGTCGCGAGGGCGCCCGGGCGGTCCGTCAGCCGCAGCCGGACCGCCAGATAGCGGCCCTGGGCGGCCATGCCGTGCCGCAGCACCCGCTGGAGCAGCACCGGGTCGACGTTGCCGCCGGACAGCACGGCGACGACGGGACCGGGGAAGGCACCGGGCCCGGCCAGCAGGGCCGCGACCGGGCTTGCGCCGGCCGGCTCGACGACCAGCTTGGCGCGCTCCAGGCACAGCAGCAGCGCGGCCGACAACTGGTCCTCGCTGACCGTGCGGACCTCGTCCACCAGGTCGTCGATGATCTCGAACGGCACCAGGCCGGGCCGGCCCACCTTGATCCCGTCGGCCATCGTCGCCGGGTTCAGCACCGACACCGGACGGCCGGCGGCGAGGGAGGGCGGATAGGCGGCCGCGCCCTCCGCCTGCACACCGACGATCCGGACCTCGGGCCGCAGCGCCTTCACCGCGACCGCGATGCCGGCCGCGAGCCCGCCGCCGCCGATGCCGACGACGATCGTGCGCACCTCGGGGCACTGCTCCAGGATCTCCAGGCCGACCGTGCCCTGCCCGGCGATGACATCGGGGTGGTCGAAGGGGTGGATGAACACCGCGCCCGTTCTGGCCGCGTACTCCTGCGCCGCGGCCAGGGTCTCGTCGACCACCTGACCATGCAGCCTCACCTCGGCGCCGTACTCCCGGGTCGCGCTGATCTTGGGCAGCGGGGCGCCCTCCGGCATGAACACGGTCGCGTGCACACCGAGCAGCGAGGAGGCGAGGGCCACGCCCTGCGCGTGGTTGCCGGCGCTCGCCGCCACCACCCCGGCGGCCCGCTCCTCGGGCAGCAGCCCGGCGATCCGGACGTAGGCGCCGCGCAGCTTGAACGAGCCCGTTCGCTGCAGGTTCTCGCACTTGAGGTGCACCGGCGCGCCGACCAGCTGGGACAGGTGCCGGCTGCCCTCCATCGCGGTCGTCCGCGCCACACCCGAGAGCATCTTCTGGGCTCCGCGCACGTCGTCGAGGGTGACGGAGCGCAAGGAGCCGGCCGTGCGGTAGCTCATGACTCGAGTCTCGCAGTTCGCGGTCGCGCGTGACGGATGTGACCAAGCTCCGAGACCGGGTTTGCGCAGCGCCGGTACGGCCCGCGCCCGGGCCGCGTACCCTGTCCCCCAACCCAGCAGCCCTCATGAAGCGAGCCTCCGGCCATGCCCACAACACCTGAAATGTCGATGGACATGACGACCGTCGGTGACACCGGTCTTCTCGACACCCTCCAGCACGAGGTGGCGGTGTTCGCCCGGCGTGCCGAACAGACCCGGCTCGGTGGGGTCGGGCAGGTGCGCAACACCATGGACCGTGCCGCCTACCTGCTGCTCAACCGCCTCGACAGCGAGGGCCCGATGGGTGTCAAGGCGCTGGCCGCGAGCATGGGGATCGACTCCTCCACGGTCACCCGGCAGGTGGCGCCGCTGGTCGACACGGGGCTCGTCAAGCGCACCTCGCACCCGGAGGACGGGCGGGCCGTGGTGCTCCAGCTGTCCCCGCGCGGGACCGCCCGGCTGGAGGAAGTACGTTCGTCGAGGCGTCAGTTGATGGCCGAGCTGACACACGACTGGGCGCCGCAGGAGCGCGAGCAGTTCTGCGCGCTCCTCACGCGCTTCAATACCGCCCTCTCCTCCCGGATGGCGGTCCAGCCGGTGCCGGCGGCCGAGGGAACGCCCGCTTCCTGACGCGCGCACGCGCGGACGGGTGCGGTCCCGAGTCTTGACCCGGGGCCGCCACTGGCCTCATATGAGACCGGGTCCTGCGTGGTGCGCGGTCCGCCCGTCCCGTACCGGACAGGACCCCCTCAGGGGGGAGGCGCGGTGCGTGATCGGCAGGCATCCCGCGATGCCCGCCGGGCCCGGGAGTTCGAGGCGTTCGTCGCGGGCGCGGCGGGACGGCTGCTGCATGCCGCGACCCTGCTCACCGGAGAGGCCCCGGACGACGGGCCGCGCGCGCGGCGGCTGCTGGCACCGGCGCTGGCCCACACCTACGCCCGCTGGGACCGGCTGCACGGCGAGGACCCCTACGAGTGCGCCCGCCAGTACCTGGCCACCCGGTTCGCGCACGAGGCCTGGCGGCACTACGGCGCCGTGGGCCGGGCCCGGCCGCATCCGCGCAGCCCGCTCGCCGAACTGGCGCCGCAGGAGCGGCTGATCCTGGTGCTGCGGATGTTCGAGGGGGTCGCCGAGGAGCAGACGGCGGCCCTGCTGGGCCTGCCCGTCGAGCGGGTGCACACCATCTGCGACCGCGCGACGGCCACCGTGCTGCATCCGGCGCGCAGGGCGGCACCGCGCGCGGTGGGCGCGAAGGCGGCGCCGTGACGAGGCGGCCGCCGGGCGGGAGGCACCGGTGAACCGCCCCCAGCGGGAGGCCGCCGTGCGGCGGATCCTGGAGCAGGCCGTGGTGCCGGTGCCGCCCGATCTGCACGCCGAGGCCGTCCGCCGCGGCAGCCGCCTGCTGCGGCGCCGGCTGATCGCGCACCGCCTGCTGTGGCTGCTGCTGTGCGCGGCGGCCGTGGCGTTCACCGTGTGGGCGGTGCGGGCACAGCCCTGGGTGGAGCCGCCCTCGCAGACGACTCCACCGCTCACCGGCTGGTGACCGGGACGGCCGGGGACTAGCCGAGCGCCTGCTGCAGGTCCTCCAGCAGGTCGTCGACGTTCTCGATGCCGACGGACAGGCGCACCAGGTCGGCCGGGACCTCCAGGGCGGAGCCGGCCGTGGAGGCGTGCGTCATCCGGCCGGGGTGCTCGATGAGCGACTCGACGCCGCCGAGCGACTCGCCGAGGGTGAAGACCTTGGCGCGGTTGCACACCTCGACGGCGGCCTCCTCGCCGCCCTGGACCCGGAAGGACACCATGCCGCCGAAGGCCTTCATCTGCTTGGCGGCCACCTCGTGCCCCGGGTGCTCGGGCAGGCCCGGGTAGAGCACGCTGCTCACGCGCGCGTGCCGGGTGAGCATGTCGGCGATCCGCGTGGCGTTCTCGCTGTGCCGGTCCATGCGCACCGCGAGGGTCTTGGCGCCGCGCAGGACCAGCCACGAGTCGAAGGGGCCGGCGACGGCGCCCATCGCGTTCTGGTGGTAGGCCAGCTCCTCGCCCAGCGTCTGGTCGGAGGCGATCAGGGCGCCGCCGACCACGTCCGAGTGGCCGCCCATGTACTTGGTCAGCGAGTGGACGACGACGTCGGCGCCGAGCGACAGCGGCTGCTGGAGGTAGGGCGTGGCGAAGGTGTTGTCGACGACGAGCCGAGCGCCCGCGTCGTGGGCCACCTGGGCCACGGCCGCGATGTCGGTGATGCCGAGCAGCGGGTTGGAGGGGGTCTCCACCCAGACCACCTTGGTCCTCGGCGTCATCGCGGCCCGTACGGCGGCCGGGTCGCTGGTGTCGGCGACGGACCACTCCACGCCCCAGCGGGTGACGACCTTGGCGAAGAGGCGGAAGGTGCCGCCGTAGGCGTCGTTGGGGATCACCACGTGGTCGCCGGGGCTGAGCAGCGTACGCAGCAGGGTGTCCTCGGCCGCCAGGCCGGAAGCGAACGCGAGACCGCGCCGGCCGCCCTCCAGCGCGGCGAGGTTCTCCTCGAGGGCGGTCCTGGTCGGGTTGGCGCTGCGGCTGTACTCGTAGCCGCCGCGCAGACCGCCCACGCCGTCCTGCTTGTAGGTCGAGACCTGGTAGATCGGCGGGACGACCGCGCCGGTGAGGGGATCCGCGGTGTTGCCCGCGTGGATCGCGAGGGTCTCGAAGTGCTGACTGATGTGCCTGTCGCTCATGTGCACCGAGCGTAGTGCGCCCGGCCGCCTGGTGGCGTCCGACGGGGGCGGGGAGCGGGACTCCCCGGGGCGCCGGTGGCGCCGGGCGCGGGTTTTCCAAAGGCCCGGCCGGCGGCGTTGGCCAATTGACGGCGGCGTCTGGTTCGCTTGAGGCATGGCGACTCTCTGGCTGCTCATGGCGCTGGTCCTGCTGTGCTTCGTGCTGCTCCCGGTCCTGCGGCGCGGACGCGGGGCGGCCGGGCGGGGTCCGGCGGGCCGGCCCGACCCCGCGCGCACGGCGGCCTACGGCTTCGTGCCCGAGGAGGAGCTCGACCCGCGGATGCCCGGACCGGACAAGGACCTGCTGGACGTGCTGGACGTGGTGCGGCGCACCGGCGACTACCGGGCCGCCGCCCAGTTGCTGGCCGGCACCGAGGCGGAGGGCGAGGCGCGCTGGCAGCGCGTGCAGGCCTTCGCCGGCGCGGCGGCACTGGAGCTGGCCGAGCGGCCGGGCGGGGTGCACGAGACACCCGGCGGCCAGTGGCTGCGGGTGTGGCGAACGGAACAGCCCAAGGACGCCGGGAGCGCGGCCGTGCACGCCGAGTTCCTCACGCAGCAGGCGTGGCGGACGTCCACGCCGGGCACGCACGACTTCCGGATCATCATGGAGGAGGCCCGGCAGGCCTGCGGGGAGGCGGCGCTGCTCGCCCCCGGCGACCCGGTCCCGTACATCGTCGAACTGGCCGTCGCCCGGGGCCTGGGGTGGCCGCGGCCGGAGTTCGAGAAGCTGTGGCTGACCGTCCAGGAGCGCGCCCCGCACCACATGGGCGCGCACCTGGCCGCACTGCACTACTGGTGCGAGAAGTGGCACGGTTCGCGCGAGGAGGCGTACGCCTTCGCCGAGAACGCCGCGGCCCGTGCCCCGGAGGGCTCGCTGCTGGCCGCGCTGCCGCTGTTCGCGGTCTTCGAGCACCTCCCCGAGGTGAACCTGGTCCGCAGCTTCTACCAGAGCGAGGTGGTCACCCGGGCGGTGCAGGGCGCGCTGCACGCGGTGCACACCGCCCGCGGGGACGACCCGGTGCTCGCGCACGTCCGCCATCTGCTGCTGTTCTTCCTGGTCCGGGCCGAGCGCTGGCCGGAGGCCATGGACCAGCTCGCGCACGTCGACGGGCATGTCGGCGCGCTGCCCTGGTCCCTGTCGGCCGACCCGGCCGCCGTCTACGCCGAGCACCGCGCGCTCGCGGTCGCCGGTTACGAGGCGGCCGGCGGCACCCCGGCGGGGCTGCCCGGCTGACCGGCCCACGCCCCCACCCGTCCGCACCGGTCCGCGCAGGTCACAGCGGGTATTGCCGCGCCGATCCCCGGTAGGGCATACTCCGCTTGCCCCGGCTTTGCTCGCGCTTTGCCCGGAGCCGCTCCGGGCGTACCCCGGAGGCCGTAGGCCGTCCCGAGCCCGCTCGACGTCTGCTCCGAGTCCCCCCACACTCACCGGCAGCACCGTCCGGCGGTGCCCGTCGGCCTGTTCATTTTCTCCGGGTCCTGTGGGGGGATCTGCCCGATGGGCGCAACTCTGCGCGCGCTGCGCGCTCTCGTTCTGCTGTGCGGCTTCTACCTGCTGAGCCTGCTGCTGCTCGCGGCGCTGGCCGGCGCCGACGCGGCCGTGGTCACCTGGGTGCACGGCGCCGCCGGCATCAAGATCGTCGCGGTCTCGGTGCTGCTCGCCGTCCCCGTGGTGCGCGGCATGTTCATGCTGCGCACGCCCAGGGGCGACGGGCCGCCCGGCATCGACGTCACCGAGGCGGACGAGCCCCGGCTGTGGGCGCTGGTGCGGGAGCTCGCCGCGGCGACCGGCACCCGCGCCCCCGACCGGATCGTGCTGACCGCCGACGTCAACGCGGCCGTCAGCGAGGACGCGCGCCTGCTCGGTCTGCGGGCCGGGCCGCGCCGGCTCTACCTCGGCGTCCCGCTGCTGACCGGCCTGACGGAGGCGCAGCTGCGCGGTGTGCTCGCCCACGAGTACGGCCACTACACGGGCGGCGACACCCGGCTGTCCGCGCTCGTGGTGCGCGGCCGGGCGCAGATCGCCCGGGTCATCGAGCACTTCCACGAGAAGGCGGCCGGCAAGGTGGCCGCCGAGCGCGGCCGGCAGGAGAAGGCCGCCGCCAAGCGCGTCGCCAAGGGCAAGGACGCCAAGGAGGTCGACACCACCGGGGCCGGGGTGACGTACCGGATGATGGCCTCGGTCTACAAGCTGTACGGCAAGCTCTATCTGCGCGCCTCCCTGTCCACGGCCCGCGCCCAGGAGTACGCGGCCGACCGGGCCGCCGCCCGGATCGCCGGGCGCGACGCGATCGCCTCGGCCCTGCGCGAGATCCCGGCCCTGTCCGCCTCGCACGGCTTCTACCTCGACTCGTACGCCACCCTGGGCCTGCCGGTGCGGCTGCTGCCGCCGCGCGGCCAGTTCTTCGGGGGCTTCGCCCGGCTGCTGGCGGCCCGCGAGGAGGAGCTGGCCGGGCTGCGGGCGGAGCTGCCCACCACGCCGGCCTCGCCGTACGACTCCCACCCGCCGATCGCCGAACGCGTGCGCCGGCTGGAGGCACTGCCCGCCGACGGGCTCGCGGCGCGGGCCGGGGGCCCGGCGCTCGCCCTGCTCACCGACGCGGAGAGGACCCTGGCCGCGCTGGAGGACGCCGTCCTGTCGGACGAGATCCTCCGTCACCCCCGCGCCGCCACGTGGCAGGAGCTGCTGGACGCCGCCATGGCCGAGGGGATCTCCACCACGCACACCCCACTGCACCGGGCGCTGGCCGAGTACACCGGGCAGCCGGCCACGCTGTCCGCGCTGCTGGACGTCGTCGACGACGGCCGGCTGTGGCGGCTGGCCGAGCGGCTGCCGCTGTCCGAGCAGGCGGCCGCGGCGAAGGGCCGGGCCTTCCGTGAGTTCGTACGGCCGCGGCTGCGCTCTTCGCTGCGGACGATGGTGCTGGCCGAGTTCAGCGCCCGTTCGCTGCTGAGCTGGGAGTTCTCCTGGTCGCACGCGGCCTCCGCGCGGCTGACCGGCCAGGTCCCGCACGACACCCCCGACGGCGACGGCGGCCCCGAGGCGGCACTGGAGGCGGCCGTGGACGCGGCGCTCGCCGACCACCCGGACACCACACCGCTGCGGGCCCTGCTGCCCTCGGCGGCGACACCGGCCGGGTGAGCCGCGGGCACACCGCCCGCCCCCCGCACGACCGCGCCGCGCCGACGCGCCACGCGGACCCCGACTCCCGGGCGCCGGCCCGCCCGGCACCCCACGCCGTCCACCGACGAACGGACCTCGTTCCCCATGACCGTCCTGCTCTGGATCCTCGGCATCCTCGCCGTCCCCGCGGTGCTCTTCGCCCTCTGGCTGGCCTGGGTCTTCCTCAAGGAGTTCTTCTCCCCCAGCCCCGACGACGACGCCGACGCCGCGGAGGCGGCCGCGGCCGCGAAGACCGCGGAGAAGCTCGGACTGCTGCCCGTCGAGCGGCAGAACACCGAGCACGCCGCCCCGCTGCCCGCGGACTGGGCCGCGGCGCTCACCGCGGTCCGGACCGGTGACTGGCGGCCCGCGGCCGAGCTGCTGAGCGGCATCGGCCGGGACTGGGAACGCCGGTCGGCGGCCGGATACCTGCTCGCCGAGCGCGCGGCCGAGGAGGACGAGTGGCTGCTGGCCTGGGAGAAGGCGCGGCCCGACGACCCGGACGCGGCCATGGTCCGGGCGCGCAGCACGGTGATCCTCGCCTGGAAGCTGCGCGGCGCCCAGTCGGGCGCGCGCACGACGCGGGAGCAGGCAGAGGGATTCCACCGGACGCTGCGCGGCGCGCGCGAGGAGATCGCGCGGGCGGCCGCCCTGAACCCCGACGACCCGACGCCGTACATCGCGGAGATCTGGGTGGCGCTGGGACTCGGCTACCCGAACGCCGAGATGGAGAAGCTCTGGGCGCAGATCACCACCCGGGCTCCGCACCACTACGAGGCGCACTTCTCGGCGCTCCAGTACTGGTGCGCCAAGTGGCGCGGATCCGAGCGGCTGGCGTCCGACTTCGCCGAGCGGGCGGCGGCCGAGGCGCCGGCGGGCAGCCTGCTGACGGCGCTCCCGCTCATCGCGCACTTCGAGCACGACGACTCGGAGGACACCGCGGCCGACAACACCCCGCTGATGCTGGCCCGGGTCGAGGCGGCCCTCGCGGACGCCGCGGCCGCCGACCCGGCCCACCCGCGCCTGCCGGAGCTGCGCCACCTGCTGGCGTTCTACCTCCATCTGCAGGACCGCGACGAGGCGGCGCTGGAGCAGTTCAGGCTGGTCGACGGCCATGTCAACGCGCTGCCCTGGCGCTACCGGGGCGACGGCATGGCACGCCACTTCTGCCAGGTGCGCGACACCGTGGCGCACCGGGTGACGGCCACGGACTGACCCGGCGGCGGTTTTCTCGGGCGACGGCGCCGGCCCCTGCCCCGTACATTCACCCCTCGCACGGAAGAGACGAGAAGACGTGTGAGGACGGGAGGGGCCGGATGGGCGGTCGTACGTTTCTGATCGGTGGCGGCTGGGACCACGCGGAGGTCTACGCGCCGTTTCTGCGGGCGGCCGCGGAGCGCGCCGGCGGTGTGCCGCGGATCGGCTGTGCCGTCGTGGACGAGGGTGACGGGCCGGAGCAGTTCGAACGGTTCGCGGGGGCGCTGGGCCGCAGCGGGGCCCGGTGCACGCCCGTGCCGGCGCTCGTGCCGCTCGGTGGGCGGTTCGAGCCGGAGGAGACACTGGACGGCGCCGACGGGCTGCTGGTGTGCGGCGGTCTGACGCCCGCCTACCAGGAGGCGTTCGCCGGCTGCGCGGACCGGCTGCCGCGGCTGCTCGCCGAGCGCGGACTGCCGTACGCGGGGTTCTCCGCGGGTGCCGCCGTCGCCGCGCGGCGGGCGGTGGTCGGCGGCTGGCTGGTGGACGGGGTCCCGGTCTGCCCCGAGGACACCGCGGAGGACCTGGAGGAGGTCGCGGTACGGCCGGGTCTGGGGCTGGTGCCGTTCACGGTGGACGTGCACGCCGCCCAGTGGGGGACGCTGGCTCGGCTGGTCGCGGCGGTGGCACGCGGGGACGCGCCCTGCGGCGTCGCCGTCGACGAGAACACCGTGGTGGAGGTGGCCGGGCCGACCGCCCGCGTCGCGGGGCTCGGGCGGGCGCATCTCGTACGGCCCGGAGCGGACGGCGCGGTGACCGTGCGGTCGTACGCCGACGGGCAGGGCTTCGGCGTCGCCTGAGGCGGACGGGCCGGACGGCCCCGCCCCGGACGACCGGCGGCCGCCGGCCGACGCGCTCGGCGCGCCGGCCGGTGGGCCGGATCCGTCAGATGGTGGCGGTGTCGATGACGAAGCGGTAGCGGACGTCGCTGGCCACCACGCGCTCGTACGCGTCGTTGATCTCGGCCGCGCCGATCAGTTCGATCTCCGCGCCCAGACCGTGCTCCGCGCAGAAGTCCAGCATCTCCTGGGTCTCGGGGATGCCCCCGATGTTGGAGGTGGTCAGGTTGCGCAGGTTGCCGAAGAGCGAGGTCAGGGCCACGTGGACCGGCTCCTCGGGCAGGCCTACGTTCACCATCGAGCCGCCGGTGCGCAGCAGCGAGAGGTAGGCGCCGAAGTCCATCGGGGCCGACACGGTGTTCAGGATGATGTCGAAGGTGCCCTTCAGGTTCTCGAAGGTCTCCGGGTCGCTGGTGGCGTAGTAGTGGTCGGCGCCCAGCCGCAGGCCGTCGTCCTTCTTGCGCAGGGACTGGGACAGCACGGTGACCTCGGCGCCCATCGCGTGCGCGATCTTGACGCCCATGTGGCCGAGGCCGCCGAGGCCGACCACGGCGACGCGCTTGCCGGGGCCCGCGTTCCAGCGCCTGAGCGGCGAGTACGTGGTGATGCCGGCGCACAGCAGCGGTGCGGCCACGTCCAGGGACAGGCCGTCGGGGACGCGGACGACGTAGTTCTCGTCGACGACGATCTTCTCGGAGTAGCCGCCGTAGGTCGGCTCTCCGTCCCTGCCGACGGCGTTGTAGGTCCAGGTCGGGCCGCGGTCGCAGTACTGCTCCAGCCCGGCCTTGCAGTTGTCGCACTCGCGGCAGGAGTCGACCATGCAGCCGACTCCGACCCGGTCGCCCACGGCGAACTTCGTGACGCCGGGACCGACCTCGGACACGACACCCGCGATCTCGTGACCGGGGACCATCGGGAAGATCGCCTCTCCCCAGCCCTCACGGGCCTGGTGGATGTCGGAGTGGCAGATGCCGGCGAACTTGATGTCGATCAGGACGTCGGACTCGCCGACCGGACGCCGCTCGATCGTGGTCCGCTCCAGCGGAGCCTTCGCGGCGGGCGCGGCATAGGCGGCAACAGTGGTCATGGGGGGATCTCCTAGCGGACTCTCGGTGCCCGGTCGCCTTCCGGCCAGGTACGTCTTCCAGCGTGCCCCAAGTCCCGCGGCTCACCCAGGTCCGCTTCTTCGTACGACCACCGTGCCTACCACTGGCGGGGACAGGCTGGCCTGCGTACGACCACGCGGCACCACGGATACTTGCCGTATGGATGTACAGCCGGAAGCGGCCGCGGGACCACCTCTGGACCGGTGGGCCGAGCTGAGCGAGTTCCTGCGCAGCCGGCGGGCCCGGCTGAAGCCGGAGGACGTGGGGCTGCCCGACTTCGGCCGGCGCCGCCGGGTGCCGGGGCTGCGCCGCGAGGAGCTGGCCCAGCTCGCCGGGGTCTCGGTGGCGTACTACACGCGGCTGGAGCAGGGCAACGGCCGGAACGTCTCGGCGGAGGTGCTGGACTCCATCGCCCGGGCCCTGCGTCTGACCGACGCCGAGCACGCCCATCTGACTCACCTGGCCAAGCCGGCGGCGCACAAGAAGAAGCCGGCGGCACGGCAGCAGCAGGTGCGGGCGGCGCTCCGCCAGCTGCTGGACTCCTTGGAGGGCGTCCCGGCGTACGTGGTCGGCCGGCGCACGGAGGTGCTCGCCTGGAACCGGATGGCGGCCGCGGTCTTCGGCGACTGGTCGGAGCTGGCGCCCGCCGAGCGCAACTGGGCCCGGATGGTGTTCCTGCGCCCGGACTACCGGGACCTGTTCGTCGACTGGGAGCAGAAGGCGATCGACATCGTCTGCGCCCTGCGCATGGACGCGGGCTGCTATCCGGACGACCCCCGGCTGTCCGCCCTGGTCGGCGAGCTGTCGGTGAAGAGCGCGGAGTTCCGCCGCCTGTGGGCGACGCACGACGTCAAGGAGAAGAGCTACGGCGTCAAGCGCCTGCGGCATCCGCTGGTGGGCGACCTCTCGCTCAGCTTCGAGACCTTCCGGCTGGCGGACGACGGCGACCAGGCGCTGCTCACCTACCACGCCGAGCCGGACTCCCCGTCGGCGCAGTCCCTGCGGCTGCTGGCGAGCTGGGGCACGGACGCGGCCCGCGGGGTGCCGTCGGCCTGATCCGGGGCCGCCGGTGCCGGGCCGGGCGTCGCGGACCCGCGAAGATCGGGGTGACGCCCCCTAGTCCTCGACGCCCAGGTCGGCCCGCATGAGCCGGCGCATCGCGGTGAGCAGGGGCTCGGCCTCCGTCAGGTCCCGCAGGGCCCCCTCGGCGCTCTCGCCCTCACGGGCCAGCTCCCGGTCGAGCCGTTTGACCACGGCGTCGATACGGGCGAGTACCTCGTTCACGGCCCGGGACGCGTCCAGGATCCGCTCCGGCACCACCATCTGCGCCTCGGCGTACCGGTCGCGGTACTCCCGCCGGGCATCCTCCAGCTGCGCCCGGTCCTGCTCGGCGTAGACGCCGTCGCGCACCCGGTGCAGGGCGTCCTTCAGCAGGGTGTGGAACTGGCGCGAGGCCCGGTTCATGGCGGTGTACGCGTCGCGCCGGTCCTCGAACAGCCGCCGTCGCTCGTCCCGTTCGGCCTCCTCCAGGCGCCGGCGGTCGGAGTGGCGCTGGGCGAGCACCGGCGCGAGGAGCGTGCCGAGGACACCGACGACGGCTGTGATCATTGCGGTCATGGCGGCGGTCACGAGGGGGACCCTACGTCGGCCGGGCGCGCCGGTACACGGCGAGGGGCGTGCCGGAAGCCACTCCCGGCACGCCCCCCCGGCTCAGTGCACCGCGGGCCGCCGCCCGCCGCTCACTTGCCGTAGTAGGCGTCGTAGACGGTGATCAGCGCCTTGTCGCCCTTCTTGTCGGTGATACTGGCGCGGAACGAGACGGACTTGTTCCGCGCCGGGTTCTTCACGGTGATCCTGCCGCCGCGGACCTCGGTCCGCTCGAAGGTCTTCCCGTCGTAGGAGACGTACACCTTCAGGGACTTCAGGCCGCGGCCCGCGGCCGCGCCCTCGACGGTGACCGGGAAGGTGGTCCTCTTCCCGGCCTCGACGCGGCTGTCCAGACCGGTCTTCACACCGAAGTGGAGTGCGGAGACGGGGAGTTCGGCGAAGCCGCTGGCGGGCTTCTTCGAGCGGAAGGTCCAGCTCGCGTCGATCCGCGAGGAGGCCCTGGCGACCGTCGCCGGACGCCGGACCGAGGTGGTCAGCCGGTAGGCGGCGTCACCGGCCGGGACCTTGAAGGTCTCGCTGCCGAACAGCGGGTCGTCGTTGGAGCCGACCTTGACGCCGTCGCGGTACAGGACCGTGCGCACCGAGGAGAACGTCGAGTACCCGCTGTGCCCGGAGCCGTCGGCGAACAGCGGCAGCGAGCCGTAGATCTCGTTGCCGTCCCGGAAGACGCCGAGGTCCGCTCCGACGTGCGGGGCGAAGACGGCGGTGTTGAAGGTCCTGGTGTACGTCCTGCCCGCCGCGAACGGCCGCGGGTCCGACGTGTAGCCGCCGTCGGCGACGGGGAAGCCGTCCTCGTCGACCCCGCCGTCCTGCTCGAACTCGAACTGCCAGCGCACGCCGCCCTTGGCGGACAGGTGCAGGGTGCGGGTGCCGGGCAGCTTCTGCGGGATGCTGATCGAGGAGGCGCTGCCGCTGCCGGGCAGCCACCCCACCGCGCCCACGGAACCCTTCTTGCCGCCGGCGGAGGCACCCATCCGGGCCTTGACCGTGGCGAGTTCGCTCGCCCTGTAGTGCTTGGTGTAGCCGGTGGCGAGCTGCCCGACCGGGCCGCCGGAGGTGATGGCGTACTCCTCCGTCGCGCCCTTCGACCAGTGGCCGTCCCACTGCTGGAACAGGGTGCCGGAGGCCGGCCGCGGGCCCAGGGCCGCGGTGCGGAAGTTCTTGTACGAGTCGAGCAGCCAGCCGTACCCGTACTGGACGTCGCCGGCGGTGACGTCGAACTCCGGTGCGGCGAACTCGGACCTGGCGCGGGAGGCGGGCACCGTGATGTCCACCGGCCTGGCCTTGCGCGCGTCGACGGTGACCGTCCGCTTCCCGGTGACGTTCAGCTTCGGCTGCGCGATCCAGTCGGCGCCCTTGGCGGCGTCCTCCGGGTCGACGAAGACCCCGCTGTTGAGGATGTACGTGCCCTTGGGGGCGCGCACCTTCACCGTGCCGGACTTGTCGTACGGGTTCAGGGACCGGCCGTTCGCCAGGCCCGCGACACCGGTCAGGTCGGCGCCGTAGTACGGGGCCGGCCTGCCGTCGCGGCCGATGAACCTGAGGGTCAGGTCGTACGACTCCACCTCGCGCTGCACGGCGGCGGCCGTGCGGACGCTCTGCCCGCCGCCGGTCGCGGTCACGTAGGCGGAGTAGGCGCCGTCGGTGGTGCCGCCCAGCCGGGTGTCGGCGGTGAGGCCGACCGAGGCCGTGCCGTGCGCGGGGACGGTCACCGTGGTCGCGGCGAGCTTGAAGAAGCCCGCCGGGGCGGCGTGGCCCCTGGGGTCGGTCCCGGTGCTCGTCAGGTGGAGCTGTACGGCCTCGTCGCCGAGGTTGCGGTACGTCAGCCGCCTGGTGACCGGCTTGTCGTCGGTGTGCGGCCAGGCCTGGGTACCGAAGCCGACCGATACGGGCTCGGCGACCACGGACTGCCTGATCGCCCGGTCGACCGCGATCCGGCCCGAACCCTGCTGGAACGGCGTGTACTTGCCGCCCTTCGCGGAGCCGGTGAGCGCGCCCTTCAGCTCGGCGTAGCCCCAGTCCGGGTGCTCCTGCTTCAGGATCGCGGCGGCGCCCGCGACGTGCGGGGTGGCCATCGAGGTGCCGGAGATGGTCAGGTAGCCCTCGGGCTTCTCGCCGACCTCCTTGTCGATGACGCTGCCCTTGGCCGCGGCGGCGGTGATGTCGACGCCGGGCGCGGTGACGTCCGGCTTGATGGCGCCGTCTCCGGTCCGCGGTCCGGTGGAGGAGAAGTCCGCCAGCCTGTCCTTCTTGTCGACGGCGCCCACGGTGAGGGCGGCGTCCGCGCTGCCCGGCGAACCGATCGACTGGGGACCCTCGTTGCCGGCGGCGATCGCGAACAGGATGCCCTTCTCGGCGGAGAGCTTGTCGACCTCCGCCTCGAGCGGGTCCACCTCGGGCGTGTCGTAGCCGCCGAGGCTGAGGTTGACGACCGAGGCGCCCTGCGCGGCCGCCCACTCCATGCCGGCGAGGATGCCGGAGTCGTCACCGGAGCCGGAGTCGTCCAGGACCTTGCCGTTGAGGATCTCGGCGTCCGGCGCGACACCCTTGTACCTGCCGCCCGACTTGGCGCCCGTGCCCGCCACGATGGACGCGACGTGCGTGCCGTGCCCGAAGTGGTCGGTGGCGTCGGCGGCGGCGGTGAAGTTCCGTGCGCCGATCACCTGGTCCTTGAGGTCCGGGTGGGTCGCGTCCACCCCGGTGTCCAGGACGGCGACCTTCACGCCCTTGCCGGTGTAGCCGGCCGCCCAGGCGGTCGGGGCGCCGATCTGCGGCACGGACTTGTCCAGGGCCGCCTGGCGGACGCCGTCGAGCCAGACGTGCGCGATGCCGGAGGCGGCCCGGTCGCCGTTCGTCACCGCGTCCCACAGTCCGCCGGTCCTCCGGGCCGGGGCCTGCACGGCGTCCGCGTTCAGCGTCTTGAGGCTGCGGCGCAGCCGGCCGGCGTCGCGGACGCCGGTCCTGGCGGCGGTGGCGGTGCCGCGGTAGCCGACGATGACCTTCAGGCCGTTCCTCTGGGCCTTGCGGGTGGCCGCGCGGTTCAGCTCGGTGATGTCGAACAGCCGCTGGTCCAGCGTGCCGTCGGCGACCAGGCGGGCCGCGTCGGCCGGGACGACCAGGGTGTGGCCGTGTGCCCGGCGGACCTGGAACGGTATGTGCTCGCGCCCCTCGGCCCGGCGCAGGCCGACGACCCGGCCCCTGCCGTCGAGGGCCACGCGGTCACCGGTGATCAGGGTGACGTGGTGCCTGGCGCTGAACGAGGAGGCGCCGGCCGGGGCCTGCGGGCCGGGCTTCGCCGACGCGGGGCTGGTCATACCCGCTGCGAGGGCGACGGCTGCGGCGGTGGCCACGCCCGCCGCAGCTGCTCTTTTCACTTGTCTGCGCAAGATCTCCCCCTGGAGATGAGGTACCGGGCGAATTCCCCGTTCACCCGGCCGGGGGAAGATTCGTACACATGCACGCCAACTCCCCCCGGGGCACGCAGTATGGCGGGGGCCGATCAGACGGCTCAAGAGCGGGGAGAGCGGCGCAAAGCCCCGCCAGGAATTGTTACGCGCCGGGCGGGACACCGTTGCACAACCGCGCGGTCCCCCGAGCGCGAGCGGTGTTATGCGCCGTCAGGCGCCCGCGTTCTCCCTGACGTTGATCCTCCCCTTGCGGAGGGTGGCCAGCCGCGGGGCCTTGCGCGCGATCGAGGAGTCGTGGGTGACCATGACGAAGGTCAGCGCGTGCTCCCTCCACAGGCGTTCGAGCACGTCCATGATCTCGTCGCGCGTGCCCTCGTCGAGGTTGCCGGTCGGCTCGTCGGCGAGCAGCACCTTGGGCCGCTTGACCAGCGCGCGGGCGATGGCCACGCGCTGCTGCTGTCCGCCGGACATCTCCGAGGGCAGGTGGGCCACACGCTCGCCGAGGCCGACGGATCGCAGCGCCTCGGCCGCCCGTTCGCGCCGTTCCCGCACCTTCACCCCGAGCGGGACCAGGGCGGTCTCGACGTTCTCCTGGGCGGTGAGGGTGGGGATCAGGTTGAAGGACTGGAAGACGAAGCCGATGTTCTCGCTGCGGACCCGGGTCAGCCGGCTCTCGGAGAGCTTGGCCAGGTCGGTGCCGTCCAGCACCACCTCACCGGAGGTGGGGCGGTCCAGGCCGCCGAGCATCTGCAGCAGGGTGGACTTGCCCCCGCCGGTGGGGCCCTGGATGACCAGGCGGTCGCCGTCGGCGATGGTCAGATCCATGCCGTCGAGGGCGTGGACGGTCTCCTTGCCTCTCGTGTAGCGCTTGGTGACGTTCCTGAGTTCGTACATGGGGACTCCTGAGGGGGCGTTCGGTGGATGCGCGTCGTCGGGTGCCGTGCCTTCGTGCGGGCCGGCGGCTACTCCACGCGCCGCAGCGCGTCGGCCGGACGCAGCCGCGAGGCCCGCCAGCCGCCGAACGCGCCCGCGATCAGGCCGCCCGCGACCGCGAGGCCCACCGCCAGGACGATCGTGGTGACGCCCACCGGCGCCGTGAGGGTCACTTCGAGGGTCCTGGCGGCCTGCCGCCCGGGTCCGCCGAAGCCACCGCCGCCGCCCGGTCCGCCGCCGGGCACACCGCCGAGTCCGCCGCCGCCCGTGCCGCCGCCGAGCTGCGCCTGGAGGCTGGGGCTGACCGCCGTCACGGCGTAGGCGCCCGCGAGGCCGAGCGCGATGCCGAGGGCGCCGCCGACCAGGCCGTTGACGACGGCCTCGCCGACCACCTGCCGAATCACCCGGCCGGACTTCCAGCCCAGCGCCTTCAGCGTGCCGAACTCGCGCACCCGCCGGGAGACCGCGGCGGAGGTGAGCAGACCGGCCACCAGGAACGCGGCCACGAGCACCGCGATCGACAGCCACTTGCCGACCTTGGTCGCGAGCGAGGAGGCGGTGGACAGCGAACCGGAGACGGTCTTGGCCAGGTCGGCGGAGGTGGTGACGGTCGTACCCGGGACGTTCTTCTGGACGGCGCTCTTGACCGAGTCGATCCGCTGGGAGTCGGCCGCCTTGACGTAGATCGTGGTGATCTTGTTCTTCTCGCCGGCGAGGGTCTGCGCCCGCTTCAGCGGTACGTACAGGTCGGCCGCCGCGTCACCGCTGCCGGCGGTGGCGATGCCGATCACCTTGAACCCGGTGCCCTTCACGGTGACGGTCGAACCGACCTTGTACTTCTTCGTCTTGGCGTACGCCGAGTCGGCCACGGCCACCTTGGCGTCGGTCTCGGTGGTCCGGAAGGTGCGGCCACTGGTGATCTTCGAGGAGGTCAGCGGGCCGAGCGCGGTCCTGGTGACGTCGGTGCCGAAGACGGTGTACTGGTTGATGTCGAAGTCGGCGCCGCCGCCGCGGACCTCGCCCTGCGGCTGTCCGCCCCCGGCGCCGCCGGGACGGCCCTGCTGGGTGCCGCCGCCGTTCTGCTGGAACTGGCCCCGGGTGAACCGGCCGTCGACCTTCACCACGTTGAGGCTGAGCCCGCCGACGGCCGAGGAGACCCCCTGCTGGTCCGCGACCTCGGTGACGGTCGAGGAGGCGAGGGTGGTGAGGCCCTGCACCATGACCCGGTCGCTGCTCTGGGACTTGGAGTCGCCGTCGTTCTGCGCGTCGAACCGGAAGCGCGGCCGCTGCGCGTCGCCGGTGGACGCCGACGCGGCCTTGGTCACGGTCATGTCCGTGCCCAGCCCGTACAGCGACTGCAGGACCTTGTCCTGGGCCTTCCCCATGCCGCTGGACACCGAACTGACCACGATGACGAGCGCGATGCCGAGCGCGAGACCGGAGGCGACGACGAGGGCCGCCTTTCTACGGCGGCGCAGTTCGCGCCTCAGGTAGGTGAAGAACATGCCCGCAAGCTAGGGACGGACCGTGATGACTCGATAAGGCCGAAATAAAAGAACCATGAGAAGGCTGTGCCCCGGCCCGGGAAGGGCCGGGAAAACGCCGGTGCCGCCCCTGGGACAGGGGCGGCACCGGAGCGAAGACGCGGCAGGCGCGGGATCAGACGGCCGAACCGGCCTTCCACTGCGCCCAGTCCATGTTCCAGCCGTTGAGGCCGTTGTCCGGGGAGACGGTCTTGTCGCCGGTGTGCCGGACCACCACGATGTCACCGACGAGGGAGTGGTCGTAGACCCAGGCGGCGGGGGTGCTGGGGTCCTTGGCGCCCTTGGTGTCGGACAGGCCCACGCAGCCGTGGCTGGTGTTGACGCTGCCGAAGATGGACTTCGCGCCCCAGTAGTTGCCGTGCAGGAAGGTGCCGGAGCTGGTCAGCCGGATGGCGTGCGGCACGTCCTTGATGTCGTACTCGCCCTTGCCGTCGTCGTCGGTGAAGCCCACGGTCGCGCCGTTCATGCGCGTCTCCTTGAACTTCTCGGACATCACCATGATGCCCTCGTACGTCTTGTTCTCCGGCGAACCGGCGGAGATCGGGATGGTCTTGACCGTCCTGCCGTCCTGCGTGATCTTCATCTTCTTGGTCTGCGCGTCGACGTAGGAGACCTGGTTGCGGCCGATGTGGAAGGTGACCGTCTTCTGCTGCACACCGAAGACGCCGGAGGCGCCCTCGACGCCGTCGAGCGCGAGCTTCAGCGTGACGGTGGAGTTCTCCTTCCAGTACGCCTCCGGGCGGAAGTCGATGCGGTTGGCGTTGAACCAGTGCCCCACGACCTCCTGACCGCTGCTGGAGGTGACCGAGATCCCCTTCTGCACGGCGGCCTTGTTGGTGATCGCCTTGTCGAAGTTGATCGAGACCGGCATGCCCACGCCGACGGTCGAACCGTCCTCCGGCGAGAAGTTGCCTATGAAGCTGTTGGTCGGGGAGACCGTGGTGAAGGAGGCGTTCTCGTGGGCCACGCGGCCCGCGGAGTCCTTGGCCTCGGCGGCGAGCTTGTAGGTGGTCGACCGGTCGAGCTGCGCGCTGGGCTTCCAGCTCGTCCGGTCGGCGGACAGCGCGCCGGACACGGCCTTGCCGTCCTCGGTGGTCATGGACACGTTGGTGAGGGTGCCCTTGGCCACCTTGACGGCGGCCGAGTTGTTGATGGAGGCGTTGTTGGAGCCGTCCTTCGGCGTGATGGTGATCTGGGCCTCGGAGGACTTCTTGGCGGCTGCCTCGTCGGCCTTGGCCTGCGAGGTGTCACCGCTGCCGGAGGCCTTGGCGTCGTCGTCGCCCCCGGAACATCCGGTGAGTACCAGCACACCGCCGAGCAGTGCGGACGCGACCGTCAGGCCCTTGCGCCGCTTACTGTCCGTCATCACACGCTTCTCCATCGTTGCCGAAATCGCGAGAACCCCGAGTCCCCATGGGAACCTTCCACGCTACGGTCGATCCGCTCCGCTCCACACGGCCCGCGGGTGTGGGTCTCCCCACGCCCGCCGGCGACCGGGTGGTACCGAAGTCGTCCGTGCGCCCCCTGAGACGACAAAGCCCCGGACGGCGGTTGCCGTCCGGGGTGCACAAGTGCCCCGGGACGCTCAGCCGATGCCGCCCTCTTCTTCGTCGCCCTCCTCTCCATCATCCTCGTCCACGTCCCAGTCTGGTGCGTCGGGGTCGTAGTCGATGCTCTCGCAGGACCAGGACGCCTGCTGGAGTTCCACCCCGGGCACCTCGCTGACCAGGTCGAACGGGTCCACGAGATACGCAAGGGCCTCCGCGGTGTCTTCCGTCACAGCGCTCTCGGCGTGCGAGCGCTCCTCCTGCGGCACCTCCGGATCGGCGGCGAGCCGGCGCAGCGCGGCCTTGGTCAGCCCGTCCTCGTCCTGCACCTCGAGGACCAACTCCACCCGAAGGCGGACAAATCTGGATGCATCTTCCGTGTTCATGGCGGGAGCGTACGGCTGAAACCCCCCGTGACTTTCCTGTGACCCGCGACTTTCACTAACATCGCCCCACACGGCCAATTCGCCAGCGTCACAAGGGGATCGATATTCCGTGTCATCCGCTCGCCGTCCGCTGCTGACCGCCACCGCCGCGGGGACGCTGCTGTGCGCCCTGTGGTTCGTCCCGTCCGCCAACGCGTCCCAGGACGACACGGCGAGAGCGACGACCGAGGTGGCCTCGACGACACCGGTCACCCAGCAGGCGAAGGCCGTGAGCGAGGCCACGACGGCCGACGCCGCGGACACCACGGAGCTGGCCGACACCGGCAGCTTCGACACCACGCCGTACGTCGTCGGCGGCAGCCTCTTCCTCACCGTGGGCGCCGGGTTCGTGGTGTATTCGGTACGCCGGGAACGCCTCGGACTTTAATCTCGCTTGACGATCCTTTGACAGCGCGTTCATAGTCCGCTCATGAAGAGATCATCGGGCGCGCGGCTGTGCGCCACCGCGGCGGTGGGCGCACTGTCGCTCGCCCTCCTCACCGGCTGCTCCGACGGCGGTTCCGGGGACGGCAAGGGCGGTTCGGCGAAGGCGCTGACCGCCGCCGAACTGAAGGACCGGGTCATCGCCAAGGGCGAGGTGCCGGGGTTCAAGGTCGGGGCCGTCAAGGGCGGCCTGCCCGACAAGAACAAGGTCAAGGCGGAGGACACCCGGTGCGACCCGCTGCTGCGGGCCCTGACCGCCATCGCGCCCGGCGAGCCGGCGGCTCAGGCCAGCCGCATGGCCACGGAGGACAAGAAGGACCCCACGGACGACGCCACGTCCCTGGACGACCTGGCCGACGGCAAGTTCGAGGACGCGCTCGGCAAGTCCATGGACCTGGACGTCACGGTGGTCACCCTGGCCTCGTACGACGGTGACGGCGCCGAGAAGGCCCTGAAGTCGGTCTCGGACGCGGTCAAGGCGTGCGCGGGCGGCTTCGCCGGAGAGCAGGACGGCGAGAAGGGGAAGTTCAGCAAGGTCGCCGAGGAGAAGTCCTCGGGCACCGGTGACGAGTCGGTGGCCTTCACGGCGACCAACGCCGGCTCCGACGAGGGCGACATGCCGCTGCACGGCGAGGTCGTGCGGCACGGCAACACCCTCGCGACGTACTCCACGATCAACATCGGCGCGATGATGTCCAAGAAGCCGTACACGGTCTCGGCGCCGGTCATCAAGGCTCAGGCGGCCAAGCTGAAGTGACGGCCCGTTCCCGCGCGGGGACGGGCGGGCGGTAGGGCCTCCCGGAGCAATGCTCCGGGAGGCCCTACCGCGTCCAGGGGTCCCGGGGCCGGTCCCCCGGCCCGGAAGCCCGCGCCTCCAGGGCCCTCAGGAAGGCGGCGGGCTCGTAGTAGCGGTCCGCGGGGTCGCGGGCGCGCGGCGCCGCCGGGCGGGACGGCCGTCCCGGCCGCTGAGCAACTGGATGATGCGCACCAGGTCGTGCTCGACGTCGGTCTCCGAGTACGCGAGGAACGCGGCCTCGGTGGTGCGGGACCGCGTCCGTTTGCCCGTCATGCTCAGGGTGGGTGCCGCGGCGGCGAGCGGACCGCGCTGGAAGCCCAGAGGCGGGCGGGAGCCCGGATCGCGTGCGCCGGGTGGGGGTGCCGGGTGACGGCACCCCCACCGGGCGGCGGAGGTCAGGCCAGCGGCCCCGTCACGGACTCGGCGGCGGCGACGAGGCGTCCGCCGCGTACGAACGCGTCGGCGGCGGCCAGGTCGGGGGCCAGGAAGCGGTCCGGGCCCGGACCCTGCACACCGGCGGCGCGCACGGCGTCGATCACCGCACGGGAGGCGGGCGCCGGGCTCAGTCCCTCGCGCAGTTCGATCGCGCGGGTGGCCGCGTACAGTTCGACGGCGATGATCCGGGCGAGGTTGCCGACGGCGGTGCGCAGCTTGCGCGCGGCCGACCAGCCCATGGACACGTGGTCCTCCTGCATGGCGGAGGACGGGATGGAGTCCGCGGACGCCGGGACGGCCAGCCGCTTCATCTCGCTGACCAGCGCGGCCTGGGTGTACTGGGCGATCATCAGACCGGAGTCGACGCCGGCGTCGTCGGCGAGGAACGGCGGCAGGCCGTGGCTGCGGTTCTTGTCCAGCAGCCGGTCGGTGCGCCGCTCGGCGATGGAGCCGAGGTCGGCGGCCGCGATCGCGAGGAAGTCCAGGACGTAGGCGACGGGCGCGCCGTGGAAGTTGCCGTTGGACTCGACCCGCCCGTCGGGCAGCACCACGGGGTTGTCGACGGCGGAGGCCAGCTCGCGCTCGGCGACGAGGCGGGCGTGCGCCAGGGTGTCCCGGCCGGCGCCGGCGACCTGCGGGGCGCAGCGCACCGAGTAGGCGTCCTGGACGCGGGGGGCGTCGTCCTGGTGGTGGCCGGTGAGCTGGGAGCCCTTGAGCACGGCCAGCATGTTGGCGGCGGAGGCGCCCTGCCCCGGGTGCGGGCGGATGGCGTGCAGCTCGGGGGCGAGCACCCTGTCCGTGCCGAGCAGCGCCTCCATGCTGAGGGCGGCGGTGACGTCGGCGGACTTGTAGAGGGTGTCGAGGTCGGCGAGGGCCATGACCAGCATGCCGAGCATGCCGTCGGTGCCGTTGAGCAGGGCGAGCCCCTCCTTCTCGCGCAGCTCGACGGGGGCGATCCCGTGCTCGGCGAGCAGCTCGCCGGCGGGCCGCACGACGCCGTCGGGGCCCTCGGCGTCCCCCTCGCCCATCAGGGTCAGGGCGCAGTGGGAGAGCGGGGCGAGGTCGCCGGAGCAGCCCAGGGAGCCGTACTCGTGCACGACCGGGGTGATCCCGGCGTTGAGCACGTCGGCCATGGTCTGGGCGACCTCGGGCCGGACGCCGGTGTGTCCGGAGCAGACGGTCTTCAGCCGCAGGAACATCAGGGCGCGTACGACCTCGCGCTCGACCCGCGGGCCCATGCCGGCGGCGTGCGAGCGGACGATGTTGCGCTGCAGCTGGGCCCGCAGTTCCTGGCTGATGTGCCGGGTCGCCAGGGCTCCGAAACCGGTGGAGACGCCGTAGACCGGGTCGGGCTTGGCCGCCAGGGCGTCCACGATCTCCCGGGCCGCCGCGAGGGCCGCCACGGCCTCGGCCGACAGCTCGATGCGGGCACCGCCGCGCGCCACGGCGAGAACGTCGGACGCCGTGACACCGGACGTCCCCACCACCACAGTGTGCATATCCATATTCAGGAGCGTACGCATTGAATGCGTTGGTGTCACTAGTGGGGCGCGGGGGCGCCCCTTACCGTTCCGTGAGCTTCACCTCACACGCCCTCAGGGCAGCCGGCCCCGGAAGCGGCGCCGTTCCGCCCGCTCCGGCGAGGGTTCGTCGGCGAGGCGTACGACGGGGTCGTCCGGGCCCTCCCGGCCCGCCACCACCGGCCGGTCCGCGCCCAGCGCCTTGGCCCGGTACTGCGCGGCGTCGGCCAGCCGGAAGAGCCGCCGGGCGTCGTGCACCGGACCGATCGGGTCGTCGGTCGAGGCGACGCCGCAGGCCACGCCCTCGCCCAGCTCCAGCTCCCCGGCCCGCCGGCACAGTTCGTCCGCCGCCTTGACCACGTCGTCGGCGGGCGGCCCCGTCACCAGCAGACAGAACTCGTCGCCGCCGAGCCGCGCGGCGAGCGCCCCCGGCACCATCGCACCGCACAGCGAGAGCACCGAGCCGAACCGCTCCAGCAACCGGTCGCCGACGGCGTGCCCGAGGGTGTCGTTGACCCGTTTGAGCCCGTTGAGATCGCAGACGACGAGGCTGACGACCACGCCCCGGGTGCGGTGCCGCGCGACGGCCTCCTCCAGCCGCACGTCCACGGCGCGGCGGTTGGCGAGCCCGGTGAGGGCGTCCGTGAACGCCAGCCTGCGGGCCTCCTCCAGCCGCTCGGTCTGGGCCAGCCCGGCGGCGACGACGGCGGCCAGCACGGTGGCGAAGTCGGCGTCCGGGGGCCCGAACACCGGCACGCCGACCGCCCGGGCCACGTACAGCTCGCCCCACGCCCGGCCGTGCAGCACGACGGGGGCGACCACACAGCAGCCCCGGCCGCGGCGGCGCAGCGCGGCCACCCGCTGGTGGAAGTAGCCGCGGTCGCCGGCGGCCGTGCCCCCGGCGGTCTCCACCCAGGCGTTCGGGCCGCCCCCGCCCACCCAGCGCTCGTGCAGGAACTCGGTGATCTCCGGGAACTGGTGCACCGGATAGGTCTCCGACTCCGGGAACTCCTCCTCGTCCGGGCGGCGCTCCCCCACGTTCACCAGGACCCGCAGCCGGCCCAGGTCCCGCTCCCACACCGACAGCGCGGCGAAGCTGCCGTCCAGCGCCCAGCACGCGCCGAGCGCCGCGGCGCGCCACGACTCCTTCGGCGCACGCGCCGCGGCCATCCCCTGAGCCAGCGCCACCACTGCGGCCAGCCGCTTGTCCTCACCCATTGCTCCAGATTAGGAAGAAAATGGGATGAACAGGAACATTAAGAGACCGTCGCTGACTCACCGTGGCGGCCGGCCCGGCGCGGCCGCGGCGCGACACCCGGCCGCTCCCTCACTCCCCCGGCCACTGCGGCGTGCGCTTCTCGTTGAAGGCCGCCACGCCCTCCGCCCGGTCCCCGGAGAACGCCACCGAACGCCACGCCGCGTCCTCGACCTCCAGCCCGGCCCGCAGGTCCAGTCCGTGCCCGAGCCGCAGGGCCCGCTTGGCGGCCCGCAGCCCCACCGGCGAGTTGCCCGCGATCCGCGCCGCCAGCGCCAGCGCCTCCTCGCGGTCCCGGCCCTCCTCCACCAGTTCGTCCACCAGGCCGATACCGGCGGCCTCCGCCGCGTCCAGCCGCCGCGCCGTGAAGATCAGCTCGGCGGCCCGGGCGGCGCCCACCCGCCGGGGCAGCAGCTGCGTGCCGCCGCCGCCCGGGATCACGCCCACCGACACCTCCGGCAGCCCGACCACCGCCGTCGGGTCGGCCACGATCAGGTCGCAGGACAGTGCCAGCTCGAAGCCGCCGCCCAGCGCGAAGCCGTGCACGGCCGCGATCGTGGGCATCGGCAGCTCCAGTACCCCGGTGTACGCCCCGCGCGCCACCGGCCGCTGCTTCACCAGGTCGGCATCGCTGAAGGAGTTCCGCTCCTTCAGGTCGGCCCCGACGCAGAACGCGCGCTCGTGCGAGGAGGTCAGCACGACCACCCGCGCCTCCCGGTCGGCGGCGAGCGCCGCGCACGCGCCCGCGAGGGAGCGGGCCATCTCCGTCGAGACGGCGTTCATGGCCTTGGGCCGGTCCAGCACCAGCTCCGCCACGTGCCCGTGCCGCCGCACCAGCACGAACTCCCCGTACCGCTCCTCGCTCATGACACCCTCCGGTTAACGCGGGTTAACTCACTGTCGGCCCGATCATCGCAGCCGCACCCCGCCCCGGGAAAGGGCCGCCCACACGGCCGCCCTGCACCCGTTCGAGTGACATCCCGGCCGTCTCGCCCCACACCGCCCACGGCAGCGCATAACGTGCGCTCCGCGCCACGGTGGGGAGGGGACCTCATGAGACCGACACGCGCCCAGTCCGGTACCGGGGAAACGAATCAGCGGACCTGCGCCGCGCAGAGCGCCGCGCCCTTCGCCCGTCGTGGCCGGCACCGCAGGCCCCGCCCCCGCAAGGTGCTGCTCGCCGCCGGGGGACTGGCGCTGGCCGCCGGCGTCCTCAGTCTCGTCCGCGTCGCACCGGAGTCCGGCGTCGGCGCCCCGGACACGGCGCAGGCCGAGCCCCGTCCCGACCCGGGCGGCGGCGTCACCGCCCGCTCCTCCGACACGGCCGCGACCATCGGCGCCGCCCGTCCGACCCGGCCCTCGGCCACCTCGGCCATGGGCGGGGTGAGCGCGGCTCCGACCGCTCCGGCGGAGACGGACGAGGCCGTTCCCGGTCCCTCGGCCACCCGCCTTCCGGCCCCGAGGGTCACCGGCGCCCCGACCACCGCCCCACGGCACACCGACCCGGCCACGACCGCACCGCGCCCGTCGCCCACGGTGCCCACGCCGACCAGGACCGAACCGGCGCCCGCGCCCACGCCGAGCCGCGGCCCGACGGTTCCGCCCACCCGGGACGACGGGCTGTGCCTACCGGTGATCGGCCTCTGCGTGGACGCGCTGGGCGACGGTCAGGACTGACCGTCGCGGCGGCTGAGCAGCCACGGCTCGACCACACCGAGCCCACGGACCGGGCGCTGCCACATCGGCTGGAGCGCGAAGCGGTACGACGGCGGCTCCTCGCCCTCCTTCTCCGCGGCGGCCGCGGCCTCGGCGGCCTCCGCCTCCGAGGCGGGCGCCTCCTTGGTGCGGATCAGCTCCTCGGCGAACGCGCTGTCCACCAGGACGGCGTCGCGCGGGGCTATGGAGGTCAGCCGGGAGGCGAGGTTGACGGTGGTGCCGAAGACGTCGCCCATGCGCGTGGTGACCGTGCCGAACGCCATGCCGACGCGCAGCTCCGGCATCGTCTCGTCGTTGGCCATCGTCTCGACCAGGCGCAGCGCGATGTCGGCGGCCGTGCCCCCGTCGTCGGCGACGTAGAGCACCTCGTCGCCGAGGGTCTTGATGAGCCGCCCGCCGCGCGCCGCGACCAGGTCGGCGGCCGTGGTCTCGAAGGCCTCGACCAGCTCGCCGAGCTCCTCCTCCTCCATCCGCCGGGTCAGCCGGGTGAACCCGACCAGGTCGGCGAAGCCGACCGCGAGCCGCCGGTCGACCATCTCCTCGTCGTCGGCGGTCTGCACGACCCGGCCGGCCGAGGCGGCGAGCTGCCGCCGCCACACGTAGACCAGGAACTCCTCCAGCTCGGGGAGCAGCAGCTCGACGATCGGATAGGTGACCTCCGTGCGGGTCATGCCCGGCTCGGGCGGCTCGGTCAGGCCCTCGAGAAAGGAATCGATCTGCCATTCGGCCAACCGGGCGGTGGTCTGCCCCGTGGAGCGGGCCACCTGCACCGCCATGGCCTCGCTCAGCAGCCCCGCCTCGACCAGACCGGCGAGCCGTCGCAGGGCCAGTACGTCGGCCTCGGTGAGCGCCTTGGCCTGTCCGATGTCGGCGAAGCCCATGGCTCGCCAGAAGCGGGACGCCAGCTCCATGGAGACACCGGCGCTGCGGGCCGCCTGGAACGGGGTGTAGCGCCGCTCGGCGCCGAGAATGAGCTGCTCGAGGCGCAGGGCGAGCGGATCCTCGCCGGGGTCGGCGGCGTGGGGATCCACCCGCGCGTCCGCGCCGGAGCCCGTGTCGTCGACGGTCACGCCTGCTGCCCTTCCGATCTGTCACGGTCAGGTACGACCGGGCTCAACTCTACGGCAGGTGTGCGCCAGCTCACTCCGTCGGGTTGAGCCGGGGGTTACCCCTCCGGCACCGGCCGGCCGACGCCTCTCGCCGGCGGCCGCGGCGGGCTGCCGCCTTCGGGCTCGCCCGGCCGGGCCATGTCCAGGACACCATCCATCGGCCCCGGCCGCGGGCGCGCGTAGGCCGTTCGCGCGGTTCCCCGTCCGGGGCGGTCGCCGGCCCGGCTCAGCAGCAGCCGCCTGGCCGCCGACCCCGGCCGCGGGCCCCGCGGGCCGGTCGCGCAGTTCCCCGCGCCCCTTCAGGGCGCTCCCGGCACAGGGCACGCTCACCGCCCAGGGCGAGGCCCCCTACCCGGCCCAGCAACAGACACCCGTCCGCCGTCCCCGGCCGCGAGCCCGCGGGGGCCGGGCGCGCAGTTCCCCGCACCCCTTCAGGGCGCTCCCGGCACACGACGAGAGGAAGCCGGTCCCGGCTCAGCGGGCGACACCGAACCGCCGACCTTGGACGCGGGCCCGCGGGGGCCTACGCGGGTCGCAGGTGGACGATGTCGCCCGCGCCCACCGGCTCCCGTACGCCCGTCTCCGTGGCGATGACCAGGCGGCCGTCGCCGTCGACCGCGATCGCCTCTCCGACCACGGAGCGGTCCCCGGGGAGTTCCGCGCGGACGGTGCGGCCCAGCGTCGCGCAGCCCGCGGCGTAGGTCTCCTGCAGGCCGCTGACGGCCGGGTCGCCCCCGGCCGAGCGCCAGCGTCCGTACCAGTCCTCCAGGGACCGCAGCACGCCCCGCAGCAGCGGATCCCGGTCCGTGCCGACCGCCCCGGCCAGCGCCAGCGACCCCGCCTGCGGCACCGGCAGCTCCTGGGCGCGCAGGCTGACGTTGATGCCCACGCCGATGACGACCCCGTCGTCCCCGGCCCGTTCCGCGAGGATGCCGCCCGTCTTGCGCTCCTCGCCGCCGACGGTCACCAGCAGGTCGTTGGGCCATTTGAGTGCCGTGTCCACGCCGGCCGCGCGGGACAGCCCCGTCGCCACCGCGACACCGGTGAGCAGCGGCAGCCAGCCCCAGCGGGCCACCGGCACCTCGGCCGGCTTGAGCAACACGGAGAAGAACAGGCCGGACCGCGGCGGCGCGGTCCACTGCCGGTCCAGCCGGCCCCGCCCGGCGGTCTGCTCCTCGGCGACCAGCACCGCCCCCTCGCCCGCCCGGCCGGCCGCGGCGCGGGCCACCAGGTCGGAGTTGGTCGATCCGGTCCGCCGGACCACCTCGACCTCCGACCACAGCCCGCCCTCCCGGACCAGCCCGCGCCGCAGCGACACGGCGTTCAGGGGCGGACGGTCCAGATCCGACCAGCGGTTGTCGTCTGATGCATTGTGCGGCGTCATGCAAGTCACCCTAGGTGTGGGAAACGCCGCACTGCTGATGCGCGGCGGCACCACTACGCTACGGATGAGTAACCGTCCCCCCTTTTGAGCAGGCAGGGAGCCGCGATCCCGATGTCCGAGCCGGAAGAGCGCCAAGAGATCGACATCCACACGACCGCGGGCAAACTCGCGGATCTGCAGCGCCGCATCCACGAGGCGACGCATGCCGGCTCGGAGCGCGCAGTCGAGAAGCAGCACGCCAAGGGCAAGCTGACGGCGCGTGAGCGCATCGAACTCCTCCTCGACGAGGGTTCCTTCGTCGAGCTCGACGAGTTCGCCCGCCACCGCTCCACCAACTTCGGCCTGGAGAAGAACCGCCCGTACGGCGATGGCGTCGTGACCGGCTACGGCACGGTCGACGGCCGCCCCGTCGCGGTGTTCTCCCAGGACTTCACCGTCTTCGGCGGAGCCCTCGGCGAGGTCTACGGCCAGAAGATCGTCAAGGTGATGGACTTCGCGCTGAAGACCGGCTGCCCGGTCATCGGCATCAACGACTCCGGCGGCGCGCGCATCCAGGAGGGTGTGGCCTCGCTGGGCGCCTACGGTGAGATCTTCCGCCGCAACACCCACGCCTCCGGTGTGATCCCGCAGATCAGCCTCGTCGTGGGGCCCTGCGCCGGCGGCGCGGTCTACTCCCCCGCCATCACCGACTTCACGGTGATGGTCGACCAGACCTCGCACATGTTCATCACCGGCCCGGACGTCATCAAGACGGTCACCGGTGAGGACGTCGGCTTCGAGGAGCTGGGCGGCGCCCGCACCCACAACTCCGCCTCCGGTGTGGCCCACCACATGGCCGGGGACGAGAAGGACGCCATCGAGTACGTCAAGCAGCTGCTGTCGTACCTGCCGTCCAACAACCTCAGCGAGGCCCCGGTCTTCGCGGAGGAGGCGGACCTCACGGTCAACGCCGAGGACCTGGAGCTCGACACCCTGGTCCCGGACAGCGCGAACCAGCCGTACGACATCCGCACGGTGGTCGAACACGTCCTGGACGACGCCGAGTTCTTCGAGACGCAGGCCCTGTTCGCGCCGAACATCGTCACCGGCTTCGGGCGGGTCGAGGGCCACCCGGTGGGCATCGTCGCCAACCAGCCGATGCAGTTCGCCGGCTGCCTGGACATCGACGCCTCGGAGAAGGCCGCCCGCTTCGTGCGGACCTGCGACGCCTTCAACGTCCCGGTGCTCACCTTCGTCGACGTGCCGGGCTTCCTGCCGGGCGTCGACCAGGAGCACACGGGGATCATCCGGCGCGGTGCCAAGCTGATCTTCGCCTACGCCGAGGCGACGGTCCCGCTGATCACCGTCATCACCCGCAAGGCCTTCGGCGGCGCCTACGACGTCATGGGCTCCAAGCACCTGGGCGCCGACCTCAACCTGGCCTGGCCGACCGCCCAGATCGCCGTGATGGGCGCCCAGGGGGCCGTCAACATCCTGCACCGCCGCACCATCGGCGAGGCGGAGGCCGGCGGGGAGGACGTCGACGCCGTGCGCGCCCGGCTGATCCAGGAGTACGAGGACGCCCTCCTCAACCCCTACGTCGCGGCCGAGCGGGGCTACATCGACGCGGTGATCATGCCGTCCGACACCCGCTCCCACATCGTGCGCGGCCTGCGTCAACTGCGCACGAAGCGGGAATCCCTGCCTCCGAAGAAGCACGGCAACATTCCCCTGTAGGACCTGTGGGGCCCGTCCGGCGGAGCACGGCGGACGGGTCCCCGCCCCGCGCACCCCTGGAGCGGTCATGAACATCAAGGTCGTACGAGGCAACCCGACGCCGGAGGAGCTCGCCGCCGCCCTGGCGGTGGTCCGGGCCCGCGCCGTGGCGGCCGCCGCGGCGCCGCCCGGCGCGCCCGGGACGAGGGACTCGTGGTCGGATCCGGCCCGTATCGCGTCCGCCCGTCTGCCCCGGCCGGGCGCGGCGTCCTGGACCCGCACCTACTGGCCGAGCTGAACGCCGGGCCGGGCGCCAAGTTGAGTACGGGTACTCAGGCGCCCGGCCCGACGCCACCCGCACGCTGGAGGAATGCTGTGGTCAGACCCCGAGAACGAGCCGCCCGAAGAACTGCGTGACACGCAGGAGATGCTGCGGCGGCTCGGACTCGTCCTGGCTCTGGCGATGGTGCTGGGGATGATCGTGATCGGCCTGCGGTAGCACGGCGCCCGATCCGTGCGGGAGGGCCTAACCTGGCCGCATGACTGCCAAGCCACGCAGGCGACTCGTGCTCGCCTCCCAGTCCCCCGCCCGGCTCGGTCTGCTCCGCCAGGCGGGCCTCGCCCCCGAGGTGATCGTGAGCGGGGTCGACGAGGACGCCGTCACCGCGCCCACCCCGGCGGAGCTGGCGCTCGCCCTGGCCGAGGCCAAGGCCTCGGTGGTGGCGGCGAAGCCGGAGGTGCTGGGCGCCCTGGTGATCGGCTGCGACTCGGTGCTGGACCTGGACGGCCAGGCGCTCGGCAAGCCCGCCGACGCCGAGGAGGCCACCGCCCGCTGGAAGGCCATGCGCGGACGGGCCGGAACCCTGCAGACCGGGCACTGCGTCTGGGACACGACGGCGAAGCGCCACGTCTCCGCGACCGCCTCCACCGTCGTACGCTTCGGCGAGCCCTCGGACGAGGAGATCGCCGCGTACGTCGCCTCCGGCGAACCCCTCTACGTCGCCGGGGCGTTCACCCTGGACGGCCGTTCGGCGCCGTTCATCGAGGGCATCGACGGCGACCACGGCAACGTGATCGGCATCAGCCTGCCCCTCGTCCGCCGCCTGCTGGCCGAACTCGGCGTCGGCATCACGGAGTTGTGGGCACCGGCTGAGTGACCTGGGCGGGGACGGAGTCGCGCGGCTCCTCGCCCCCGTCCCGCCGCTCGCCCGTCGCGCCGTGCGCCGCGCCCGCGGCCTCCGGGTGCACGGCGGACGGCTCGGCCTCCGCCCGCGGGTCGCCGCCCGCGCCGGGGGCGCCGCCGGACACGCCCTGCTCCGGGCCGCCGTCCCGGTCGTAGGTCACCAGGAGCAGGACGACCAGGCCGAGCATCACCACCATGAACACGAAGGCCGGCCAGCCCGTCAGGCTCAGCGCGAAGGCCCCCAGCAGGCCGTGCACGACCGCCACGCTGATCAGCAGCACCCGGCCGAAGCCGGCGGGGGCCCGGTCGCGTATCGCCACCAGCAGGGCCACCAGGGCGCACAGAGCGAAGTAGAGGCCGAAGACCAGGCCGCCGATCTTCGAGGACGTCGACATGACGTCCGGGTCGAGTCCGGCCAGCGACATCTTCTGGCGCTCGACGACCATCCCGAGGAACCAGTTCAGCGCCCCGATGCCGAACGCCTCGCCCAGAAGGACGATCGCGACGACCCATGCCACCGGCCTGCGCACCACCGGCCCCCACCCACTCTCCAGCCAAAACCCGGTTACTCCGGGTACGTTCGAGTCATCGCGAACGCTACTAACGGGTAAACCCTGGGACAAGGGTTCGGCCACCGGCAAAGAATCATTGGGCCATTCGTAGGGACTCGACAAAGAAACCGAGTGGGGCGCGGCACCCTCTCACAGAGACCTTGACCACACGTCGGGGCTAGGGTTGCCCGGAGGAGGCCTGCCGCACCCCAGGTGCGACATGGGCTTTCGCGGGTCGAGCGGGCCTCGGATAACGCTCCGTGTGGGCAAGCTCACCATTGGGAACGGGTCGATGAGCCGTGTCGGCAGTCCCTAAACTCGGCTTGTTTCAAGGAGGGAGCCTCAATCGTGCGCAAGGTGCTCATCGCCAACCGTGGCGAAATCGCTGTCCGCGTGGCCCGGGCCTGCCGGGACGCCGGGATCGCGAGCGTGGCCGTCTACGCCGACCCGGACCGGGACGCTCTGCATGTCCGCGCCGCGGATGAGGCGTTCGCTCTGGGCGGTGACACTCCGGCCACCAGCTATCTGGTCATCGACAAGATCCTGAACGCCGCCCGGGAGTCCGGGGCCGACGCCATCCATCCGGGCTACGGCTTCCTCTCGGAGAACGCGGAGTTCGCGCAGGCCGTGCTGGACGCGGGCCTGATCTGGATCGGACCGCCGCCGCAGGCGATCCGCGACCTGGGTGACAAGGTGGCCGCCCGGCACATCGCCCAGCGCGCCGGCGCGCCGCTGGTCGCCGGTACGCCCGACCCCGTCTCCGGAGCCGACGAGGTCGTCGCCTTCGCCGAGCAGAACGGCCTGCCGATCGCCATCAAGGCGGCCTTCGGCGGCGGTGGCCGCGGTCTGAAGGTGGCCAGGACCCTCGAGGAGGTCCCGGAGCTGTACGACTCCGCGGTGCGCGAGGCGGTCGCCGCCTTCGGCCGCGGCGAGTGCTTCGTCGAGCGGTACCTCGACCGTCCGCGCCACGTGGAGACCCAGTGCCTCGCCGACAAGCACGGCAACGTGGTCGTCGTCTCCACCCGTGACTGCTCGCTGCAGCGCCGGCACCAGAAGCTGGTCGAGGAGGCCCCGGCGCCGTTCCTCTCCGAGGAGCAGGTCGCCGAGCTGTACCGCGCCTCGAAGGCCATCCTGAAGGAGGCCGGCTACGAGGGCGCCGGCACCTGTGAGTTCCTGGTCGGCCAGGACGGCACGATCTCCTTCCTCGAGGTCAACACCCGCCTCCAGGTGGAGCACCCGGTGACCGAGGAGGTCGCCGGCATCGACCTGGTCCGCGAGATGTTCCGCATCGCCGACGGCGAGGAGCTGGGTTACGACGACCCCGCGCTGCGCGGACACTCGTTCGAGTTCCGGATCAACGGCGAGGACCCGGGCCGCAACTTCCTGCCCGCCCC
The DNA here is from genome assembly GCF_053593175.1 of Streptomyces sp. NPDC002386. NCBI lineage: Bacteria > Bacillati > Actinomycetota > Actinomycetes > Kitasatosporales > Streptomycetaceae > Streptomyces > Streptomyces sp. NPDC002386. The sequence continues at coordinate 214,055 of NZ_JBSFBX010000010.1, read as the reverse complement.
CGGCACGGTGACCCGCTTCGAGGCGCCGACCGGTCCCGGCGTCCGGCTGGACGCGGGCGTGGAGGCCGGCAGTGTGATCGGCCCGGCCTGGGACTCCCTGCTCGCCAAGCTGATCGTCACCGGCCGCACCCGCAAGGAGGCCCTGGAGCGGGCCGCCCGGGCCCTGGACGAGTTCCAGGTCGAGGGCATGGCGACGGCCGTCCCGTTCCACCGCGTGGTGGTCAGGGACCCGGCGTTCGCCCCCGAACTGACCGGCTCCGACGACCCGTTCACGGTCCACACCCGCTGGATCGAGACCGAGTTCGTCAACGAGATCAAGCCCTTCTCCGCTCCGGCCGACGCCGAGGGCGAGGAGGAGACGGGCCGTGAGACGGTCGTCGTCGAGGTCGGCGGCAAGCGCCTCGAGGTCTCCCTGCCGTCCTCCCTGGGCATGTCGCTGGCCCGCACCGGTCTCGCCGCCGGTGCCAAGCCGAAGCGCCGCGCGGCCAAGAAGTCCGGCCCGGTGGCCTCCGGCGACACCCTCGCCTCCCCGATGCAGGGCACGATCGTGAAGGTCGCCGTGGAGGAGGGCCAGGAGGTCAAGGAGGGCGACCTGGTCGTCGTCCTGGAGGCCATGAAGATGGAGCAGCCGCTCAACGCCCACCGGTCCGGCACCATCAAGGGCCTGAACTTCGAGGTGGGCGCCTCGGTCACGTCCGGCGCCGCGATCTGCGAGATCAAGGACTGACGGCGGGCGTTCCCGAACACCGACGCCCGGTGGCGCCCGACAGGGCCCGCCGGGCGTCCGGCTTCCCGGAGCCGGCCCACGGACACGGGTCCCGGACGGCCGGTCCGTCCGCGTCCGTCCGGCGCCCCGCAGCCCTGCGGCGAACCGGCGGCGCGGCGCCCCGGCCCGAGCCCGACGGCTAACCCGGCGGCCTCGGCGCCCCTGAAGACCCCTCAGCGCCCGTGGCGGCCTCAGGCAGCCCCCGCGGACGGCCCCCGCGCCCGTGCCGGCCTCAGGGACCCCCTGTGCGGGCCGCGCAGCGCCTGCGCGAAAACTCTCAGCGCCTGCGCAGGTCGGCGACGCGGCCCCGTTCGGCCCCGGCCGGCTGGTCCCCGAGCATGCCCCGCAGCGCGCCCCCGGCGACCTGCCCCCGACGGGGCCCCGGCAGGGAGGAGGACCTCTGCTGCCGGGCCGCGGGCATGGATTCACCCACCGGGTTTCCCCCCGCCCCCGCCACGGCGATCTGCACGCCCTGGTCGGCGAGGGCCTGCAGCTCCGTGCCGGCACGGTCGTCGTGCCCGGGCGGCTCGTCGGTGACCAGGCGGGTGATGACGTCGGTCGGCACCGTCTGGAACATCGTGTCGGTGCCCAGCTTGGTGTGGTCGGCGAGGATCACGACCTCGGCGGCGGCCTGCACCAGCGCCCGGTCGACGGACGCCGAAAGCATGTTGGACGTGGACAGCCCGCGCTCCGCGGTGAGCCCGCTCCCGGACAGGAAGGCCTTGGAGACCCTGAGCCCCTGGAGGGACTGCTCGGCGCCGGAGCCGACGAGCGCGTAGTTGGAACCGCGCAGGGTGCCGCCGGTCATCACGACCTCCACCCGGTTGGCATGGGCCAGCGCCTGTGCCACCAGCAGGGAGTTGGTGACGACGGTCAGCCCGGGCACCCGCGCGAGCCGGCGGGCCAGCTCCTGCGTGGTGGTGCCCGCCCCGACCACGATGGCCTCGCCCTCTTCGACGAGTCCGGCGGCGAGGTCGGCGATGGCCGTCTTCTCGGCGGTCGCGAGATGGGACTTCTGCGGAAAGCCGGACTCCCGCGTGAACCCGCCCGGCAGTACCGCACCGCCGTGCCGGCGGTCGAGGAGTCCTTCTGCCTCCAGTGCGCGCACGTCCCGCCGTACGGTCACTTCGGAGGTCTGGACGACGCGGGCGAGTTCACGGAGCGACACTGCTCCGTTGGCTCGCACCATTTCGAGAATCAATTGGCGACGTTCTGCAGCGAACACGAAACTGACAGTAACCCCAACGACCGTCTGGTTTCAGCAGTTTGCGCCGAATAACAGAAGTTGTTCGCACGGCATGGCGGGAGGTGGTATAGGACCTAGTCCGCCCGCCTATGCCGTACGCATGCTCGACAACTCCCTGTGACCAGCGGGAAGCCGGCCTCGGGGGGTCAGGCCTCGATGCCGGCCTTGCGCGTGTGCAACTGCCGCGCCACCTCGGCGATCGACCCCGAAAGCGAGGGGTACACCGTGAACGCGTTCGCGATCTGCTCGACCGTCAGATTGTTGTCGACGGCGATCGAGATGGGGTGGATCAGTTCCGAGGCGCGCGGCGCGACGACGACACCGCCGACGACGATCCCGGTGCCCGGCCGGCAGAAGATCTTGACGAAGCCGTCCCGGATGCCCTGCATCTTCGCGCGCGGGTTGCGCAGCAGGGGCAGCTTGACCACCCGGGCGTCGATCTTGCCCGCGTCCACGTCCGCCTGGCTGTAGCCGACGGTGGCGATCTCGGGGTCGGTGAAGACGTTGGAGGAGACCGTCTTCAGGTTCAGCGGGGCCACCGCGTCGCCGAGGAAGTGGTACATGGCGATGCGCCCCTGCATCGCCGCGACGGACGCGAGCGCGAAGACGCCCGTGACGTCACCGGCCGCGTACACGCCCGGCGCGGTCGTGCGCGACACCTTGTCGGTCCAGATGTGCCCGGAGTCGCGCACCTTGACGCCGGCCTCCTCCAGACCCAGGCCCGCGCTGTTGGGGATGGCGCCGACGGCCATGAGGCAGTGCGAGCCGGTGATGACCCGGCCGTCGGCCAGCGTCACCTCGACCCGGTCGCCGACGCGCTTGGCGGACTGCGCGCGGGAGCGGGCCATGACGTTCATGCCGCGGCGGCGGAAGACGTCCTCGAGGACCGCGGCGGCGTCCGGGTCCTCGCCCGGCAGCACCCGGTCACGGGAGGAGACCAGGGTGACCTTGGACCCCAGCGCCTGGTAGGCGCCGGCGAACTCGGCGCCGGTGACGCCGGAGCCGACCACGATCAGCTCTTCCGGCAGCTCGTTGAGGTCGTAGACCTGCGTCCAGTTGAGGATGCGCTCGCCGTCGGGGTTGGCGTCGGGGAGCTCGCGCGGGTGACCGCCGGTGGCGATGAGGACGGCGTCGGCGGTGAGGGTCTCCTCGGTGCCGTCGGCGGCGGTGACGACGACCTTGCGGGAACCGTCCAGGGCCTGCATGCCGTCGAGCCGGCCGCGGCCGCGCATGACGCGGGCGCCGGCCCGGGTGACGGACGCGGTGATGTCGTGGGACTGGGCCAGCGCGAGGCGCTTGACCCGTCGGTTGACCTTCCCGAGGTCCACGCCGACCACCCGGGCCGCCTGCTCCAGCGGCGGGGTGTCGTCGGCGACGATGATGCCCAGCTCCTCGTAGGAGGAGTCGAAGGTGGTCATCACCTCGGCCGTAGCGATAAGGGTCTTCGACGGCACGCAGTCGGTCAGCACCGACGCTCCGCCCAGACCGTCGCAGTCGACGACGGTCACCTCCGCGCCGAGCTGGGCGGCCACCAGGGCCGCTTCATATCCGCCGGGTCCGCCACCGATGATCACGATCCGAGTCACGTACCCCATTGTCCCGCACGCTTCAAGGTGCGACTGCCCCGGGGCGTCGGCCGGTGCCCGCGTTACGTGCGGGACGGGAGTTTCGGCTGCCGTACCCTTCGTGCATGTCGCTCTATGCCGCGTACGCCGGCAACCTCGACGCCCGGCTGATGTCCCGCCGCGCCCCGCACTCGCCGCAGCGCGCCGTGGGCTGGCTGAACGGCTGGCGGCTCACCTTCGGCGGCGAGCAGCTCGGCTGGGAGGGGGCGCTGGCGACGATCGTCGAGGAACCCGGGGCCCAGGTCTTCGTCGGCCTGTACGACATCGCACCGATGGACGAGGAGTCCCTCGACCGGTGGGAGGGCGTGGGTCTGGGGATCTACCGCCGCGTCCGGGTCCGCGTGCACACCCTGGACGGCGAGGAGCCGGCCTGGGCGTACGCCCTCAACGGCTACGAGGGCGGGCTGCCCTCGGCCCGCTACCTGGGCGAGATCGCGGACTCGGCGGAGTCGGCGGGCGCGCCCCACGACTACGTGATGGAGCTGCGCAAGCGGCCGTGCTAGGGGGCGTCTCCCCGGTCTTCGCGGGTCCGCGAAGACCGGGGAGACGCCCCCTGGCCGCAGCCGCGCACCGGGCGCCGGCAGGACGGGACCCACGTCTCGTTGGAAACGACAAGACAACGATCGCCATCCCGTTGCCTCTGTCATCTACGCGCGTAGGAGAGAACCGGCTACCCTCGTCGGCGTGAACGCATCTCTTCTTCCGGACGACATCCAGGGCGACCCCTACGCCGCCGCCGACGCCGCCGCCGCGCGCCTGCGCGAACTGACCGGCGCCGAGACCCACGACGTCGCCCTCGTGATGGGCTCCGGCTGGGCTCCGGCCGTCGACGCCCTGGGCGCCCCCGACGCCGAGTTCCAGGTCACCGAGCTGCCCGGCTTCCCGCCGCCGGCCGTCGAGGGGCACGGCGGAAAGATCCGCTCGTACTCCTTCGGTGACAAGCGCGCCCTGGTCTTCCTGGGCCGCACGCACTACTACGAGGGCCGCGGGGTCGCCGCCGTCGCGCACGGCGTCCGCACGGCCGTCGCCGCCGGCTGCAAGACCGTGGTCCTCACCAACGGCTGCGGCGGCCTGCGCGAGGGCATGCGCCCCGGCCAGCCGGTGCTGATCAGCGATCACATCAACCTGACGGCGACCTCGCCGATCGTCGGCGCCAACTTCGTCGACCTCACCGACCTCTACTCCCCGCGCCTGCGCGCCCTGTGCAAGGAGATCGACTCCAGCCTGGAGGAGGGCGTCTACGCGCAGTTCCCCGGCCCGCACTACGAGACCCCCGCGGAGATCCGCATGGCCCGCGTCATCGGCGCGGACCTGGTCGGCATGTCCACGGTGCTCGAGGCGATCGCCGCCCGCGAGGCCGGCGCCGAGGTGCTGGGCATCTCCCTGGTCACCAACCTCGCCGCGGGCATGACCGGCGAGCCGCTGAACCACGAGGAGGTCCTGCAGGCGGGCCGCGACTCGGCGGCGCGCATGGGGCAGCTGCTGACGCAGGTACTGGGCAGGATCTGAGCGACCGCCAGCCCGCCGGACCGGTGGGGCGGCGCGGAACGGGGGTCCGGGGGCGACGCCTCCGGCAGGAACTGAGGAGAGGTTGATCCCAAGGTGCACGACGAACTCATCGCCAAGGCCAAGGCATGGCTCGCCGAGGACCCCGACCCGCGCACCCGCGAGGAACTGGCGGGGCTGATCGACGCCGGTGACGTGGCCGAACTGCGGGCGCGGTTCTCCGGCACCCTCCAGTTCGGCACCGCGGGCCTGCGCGGCGAGCTGGGCGCCGGCCCGATGCGCATGAACCGCGCCGTCGTCATCCGTGCCGCGGCCGGTCTCGCCGCGTACCTGAGGAAGAGCGGGGCCTCCCACGGGAGCGAGGACGCCGGGCTGGTCGTCATCGGCTACGACGCCCGCCACATGTCCGCCGACTTCGCCCGGGACACCGCCGCCGTGGTGACCGGCGCGGGCCTGCGGGCCGCCGTGCTGCCGCGCCCCCTGCCCACCCCGGTCCTGGCGTTCGCCATCCGGCACCTGGGCGCGGTCGCGGGCGTGGAGGTCACCGCCAGCCACAACCCGCCCCGGGACAACGGCTACAAGGTCTACCTCGGCGACGGCTCCCAGATCGTCCCGCCCGCCGACGCGGAGATCGCCGCCGAGATCGACGCGATCGCCTCGCTGAACGACGTCCCGCGTCCGGAGTCCGGCTGGGAGACGCTGGACGACTCGGTCCTGGACGCCTATCTGGCCCGTACGGACGCCGTCCTGGCCGCCGGCTCCCCGCGCACGGCACGCACGGTCTACACGGCGATGCACGGCGTCGGCCGGGACGTCCTGCTGGCCGCGTTCGCCCGGGCCGGGTTCCCGGAGCCGGTGCTGGTCGCCGAGCAGGCCGACCCGGACCCGGACTTCCCGACGGTGGCCTTCCCCAACCCGGAGGAGCCGGGCGCCATGGACCTGGCGTTCGCGCGCGCCCGGGCCACCGGCCCGGACCTGGTCATCGCCAACGACCCGGACGCCGACCGCTGCGCCGTGGCCGTCCGGGACGGCGACGAGTGGCGGATGCTGCGCGGCGACGAGGTGGGCTCGCTGCTCGCCGCCCATCTGGTCGGGCGCGGGGCCGCCGGCACCTTCGCCGAGTCGATCGTCTCCTCCTCCCTGCTCGGCCGTATCGCCGAGAGCGCGAAGCTCCCGTACGAGGAGACCCTGACCGGCTTCAAGTGGATCGCCCGTGTGGACGGCCTGCGCTACGGCTACGAGGAGGCGCTCGGCTACTGCGTCGACCCGGAGGGCGTGCGGGACAAGGACGGCATCACCGCCGCGCTGCTGGTCACCGAGCTGGCCTCGGTACTCAAGGAGCAGGGCCGCACCCTGCTCGACCTGCTCGACGACCTGGCCGTGGAGCACGGGCTGCACGCGACCGACCAGCTCTCGGTGCGCGTCGAGGACCTCTCCGTCATCTCGGACGCGATGCGCCGGCTGCGCGAGCGGCCCCCGGCCGAGCTGGCCGGCCTGGCCATCACCCGCGCCGAGGACCTGACGCTGGGCACGGACCGGCTCCCGCCCACCGACGGCCTGCGCTACACGCTCGACGGCGCCCGGGTCATCGTCCGCCCCAGCGGCACCGAGCCCAAGCTGAAGTGCTACCTGGAGGTCGTCGTCCCGGCCTCCGACCGCACCGCACTCCCGGCGGCCCGCATCAGGGCCACCGAACTCCTGACGGCCCTCAAGCGCGACCTGGCGGCGGCAGCGGGCCTCTGACGCCGGTACCGCGGGCCCGGCCCCACGGGGCGGGCCCGCGGTCATTCGGGGCGGTGCGGGACGGCTGCCGCCCGCCGGACTCAGCCCACCGCCAGCAGCACCACGAGCAGCACCGCCCCGGCCACGGCGGGGGCGATCACCTCGTAGGCCCAGCGCACCGTCACGTCGCCCTGGGCCGTCCCGGCCGGGCCCCGGCGTTCCGCGGTGGCCCGCAGGTCGGCGATGATCTGGTCGGACTCCGCCCGGGTCGGGCCGTCCTCGTCGCCGGTGCCGCCGAGCACGCCGCCGAGGCCGAGCCCGCCGAACCCGCCCGAGCGGCCGCCCCGGGCCGCCGCGTCCACGCGGGCCTGCCGGCGCGCCGCCTTCTTGCGGGCGCGCAGCGAGACGGGGATGGCCCAGAGCTGGTACTTGTCGCCGGAATTGGCCACGACCTCGTTGGTGTAGCCGGAGCGCAGCGAGGCGACCTCGCCCCAGGGCAGGGTGACCGACCGGAAAGGGTTGCGGACCCGGAGCCGGTCCTCGCCCGAGAAGACCGCCGGCCGCAGCGTGAAGGCGACCACCAGCGGCACGGCGAGGATCAGCGTGGCGAGCGCCAGCCAGGGGGTGCGCCCGTGCCCGCGGACCAGCGCGTCGAAGCCCAGCCAGCAGGCGAGCGCCAGCAGCAGCACACCGGCCACGAGTGCCATGGGCGAGCGGTAGATCACGTCCTTGGCGGTGGGCCGCGGCTCGGGTGACTGGTGGTCCGGGGTCGTCATGGTGCCGATTCTGCCCGACGCCGGCGATGCGCTCCCGCGCACCCCGTGCCGAGCGCTCGTCCGTGATCGCCGGACAGGTGCTGTGAGCACCCGGGGGTATACATCCGCTACGCGCGTAGATATGCTCGTCTGGTGACCATGCCCACCACTGCATCCCCCGCACAGCCTTTCGCTGACGTCACCGCGTCCGACAGCACGCTGCGCCGCTTCCTCCACGGGCTGCCCGGCGTCGACGCGGTCGGCCTGGAGGCGCGTGCCGCGTCTCTCGGCACCCGATCCATCAAGACCACCGCGAAGGCGTACGCCATCGACCTCGCCATCTCGATGGTCGACCTGACGACGCTGGAAGGCGCGGACACCCCGGGCAAGGTCCGGGCGCTCGGCGCCAAGGCGGTCCATCCCGACCCCACCGACCGCGCCACCCCCGCGACCGCGGCCGTCTGCGTCTACCCCGACATGGTGGCCACCGCCAAGGAGGCCGTCGCAGGTTCCGGCGTGAAGGTCGCCTCGGTCGCCACCGCCTTCCCGGCCGGCCGGGCCGCCCTCGGGGTGAAGCTGGCCGACGTCCGGGACGCCGTCGCGGCGGGCGCCGACGAGATCGACATGGTCATCGACCGTGGCGCGTTCCTCGCGGGTGGCTACCTCAAGGTGTACGACGAGATCGTCGCCGTGAAGGAGGCCTGCGGCACCAGCGCCCGGCTGAAGGTCATCTTCGAGACCGGCGAGCTGTCGACGTACGACAACATCCGCCGGGCGAGCTGGCTGGGCATGATCGCGGGCGCCGACTTCATCAAGACGTCGACCGGCAAGGTGGCGGTGAACGCCACGCCCGCCAACACTCTCCTCATGCTGGAGGCCGTGCGCGACTTCCGCGCCCAGACCGGCGTCCAGATCGGCGTGAAGCCGGCCGGCGGCATCCGCACCACCAAGGACGCCATCAAGTTCCTGGTCCTGGTCAACGAGACCGCGGGCGAGGACTGGCTGGACAACCACTGGTTCCGCTTCGGCGCCTCCTCGCTCCTGAACGACCTGCTGATGCAGCGTCAGAAGCTGGCCACCGGCCGCTACTCCGGCCCCGACTACGTGACGGTGGACTGATCACCATGGCATCCGCATTCGATTACGCACCGGCGCCCGAGTCCCGCGCGGTCGTCGACATCGCCCCCTCCTACGGCCTGTTCATCGACGGCGAGTTCACCGACGCCGCCGCCGGCAAGGTCTTCAAGACGGTCTCCCCGTCGACGGAGGAGGTGCTCTCCGAGGTCGCGCAGGCCGGCGCCGAGGACGTCGACCGCGCCGTGAAGGCGGCCCGCAAGGCGTTCGAGAAGTGGTCGGCGCTGCCCGGCTCCGAGCGCGCCAAGTACCTGTTCCGCATCGCCCGCATCATCCAGGAGCGCAGCCGCGAGCTGGCGGTGCTGGAGACGCTGGACAACGGCAAGCCGATCAAGGAGACCCGGGACGCGGACCTCCCGCTGGTCGCCGCGCACTTCTTCTACTACGCGGGCTGGGCCGACAAGCTCGGCCACGCCGGGTTCGGCACGGACCCGAAGCCCCTCGGCGTCGCCGGCCAGGTGATCCCGTGGAACTTCCCGCTGCTGATGCTGGCGTGGAAGATCGCCCCGGCGCTGGCGACCGGCAACACGGTCGTGCTGAAGCCGGCCGAGACCACCCCCCTGTCGGCCCTGTTCTTCGCGGACATCTGCCGCCAGGCGGGCCTGCCCAAGGGCGTCGTCAACATCCTCCCGGGCTACGGCGACGCGGGCGCCGCGCTCGTCGCGCACCCGGACGTCAACAAGGTCGCGTTCACCGGGTCGACGAACGTCGGCAAGGAGATCGCGCGGACCGTCGCCGGCACCCGCAAGAAGCTCACCCTCGAACTGGGCGGCAAGGGCGCCAACATCGTCTTCGACGACGCGCCGATCGACCAGGCCGTCGAGGGCATCGTGAACGGCATCTTCTTCAACCAGGGCCAGGTCTGCTGCGCGGGCTCCCGGCTGCTGGTCCAGGAGTCGATCCACGACGAGCTGCTCGACTCCCTCAAGCGCCGGCTGTCCACCCTGCGGCTGGGCGACCCGCTCGACAAGAACACCGACATCGGCGCGATCAACTCCGCCGAGCAGCTCGCCCGGATCACCGCGCTCGCCGAGCAGGGCGAGGCGGAGGGCGCCGAGCGCTGGTCCCCCGCCTGCGAACTGCCGGGTTCGGGCTACTGGTTCGCGCCGACGCTGTTCACGAACGTCACCCAGGCGCACACCATCGCCCGTGACGAGATCTTCGGCCCGGTGCTGTCGGTGCTCACCTTCCGCACGCCCGACGAGGCGGTCGCCAAGGCCAACAACACCGCCTACGGACTGTCGGCGGGCATCTGGAGCGAGAAGGGCTCCCGGATCCTGGCCGTCGCGGGCAAGCTGCGCGCCGGTGTCGTCTGGTCCAACACGTTCAACAAGTTCGACCCGACCTCGCCGTTCGGCGGCTTCAAGGAGTCGGGCTTCGGCCGCGAGGGCGGCCGCCACGGCCTGGAGGCGTACCTCGATGTCTGATCGGCTCACTGTCTTCAAGACCTACAAGCTGTACGTCGGCGGGAAGTTCCCGCGTTCCGAGAGCGGCCGGGTGTACGAGGTGACGGACTCCAAGGGCAACTGGTCGGCCAACGCCCCGCAGTCCTCCCGCAAGGACGCCCGTGACGCGGTGGTCGCCGCGCGCAAGGCGTTCGGCGGCTGGTCCGGCGCGACCGCCTACAACCGCGGCCAGGTCCTCTACCGCGTCGCGGAGATGCTGGAGGGCCGCCGGGAGCAGTTCGTCCGGGAGGTCGCGGACGCCGAGGGCCTGTCGAAGTCCAAGGCGGCCGCGGTCGTCGACGCCACGATCGACCGCTGGGTCTGGTACGCGGGCTGGACCGACAAGATCGCCCAGGTCGTGGGCGGCGCCAACCCGGTCGCGGGCCCGTTCTTCAACCTGTCCTCCCCGGAGCCGACCGGCGTGGTCGCCGTGCTGGCCCCGCAGGAGTCGTCGTTCCTCGGGCTGGTCTCGGTCGTGGCCCCGGTGATCGCCACCGGCAACACGGCGGTCGTGATCGCCTCCGAGAAGGCCCCGCTGCCCGCCCTGTCCCTGGGCGAGGTGCTGGCCACCTCCGACGTCCCCGGCGGTGTCGTCAACGTCCTGTCGGGCCGTACGGCGGAGATCGCCGCGCCACTGGCCGCGCACCAGGACGTCAACGCGATCGACCTCGCGGGCGCCGACGAGGCACTGGCCAAGGAGCTGGAGATCGCGGCGGCGGACAACCTGAAGCGCGTGCTGCGTCCACAGCCTGTGGATTACTTCGAGACGCCGGGCACCGACCGCCTGACGGCGTTCCTGGAGACCAAGACGGTCTGGCACCCGACGGGCTCCCTGGGCGCGTCCGGCTCGGCGTACTGAGCCGTCCCTCGCCCGCACGAGCGAGCCGCGTCACCCCTCCGTCCGGGGGTGGCGCGGCTCTTCGTCGTTCCGGGCGCGGGTCAGCCCATCGGCGCGCCGTGGGAGGCGCCCTGCGGGGCCATGACCTGCCCCACCACCGGCAGGCTCCCGAACGAGTCCGCCTCGGCGACCGGCCGGGTCAGGTCGCGCGAGCCGATCGGCTTGAAGTCGGCGATCTGGGTGCCGACTCCGTTGTCCAGCGGGTCGACGCCGGTGCCCGCGAGCGGGTTGGGCCTGAGGCCGGAGACCGGGCCGGTGGCGTAGCCGACCGTGCCGGTGACGGACGTCAGACCCGCGGCCGGGTCGAGGTCGCCGAGCGAGGCGGGCGCGTCGGGGAGCCGGGCGCCGCCGTCCGCGTGCGCGGACGCCGCGCCCGCTCCCAGCGCCGCTCCGGCGGCCGCGAGGGCGATCAGGGCGCGCTGCACGGTGGGGTGCTGGGAGGAACTGTGTCGGGCCATCGCCGATGCCGCCTTCTGGTGCGCTGGGTAAACAGATCAGCACGTAGGGTAGTTGAGATGTGACGCGCGCTCCAAAGCCGACCCGCGGGGTCGGCAGGAGCGCCGCCATGCGTCAAACTGGTGTTCCGTGAGCCTTCATCCGCCGTCCCCCGCCCGTGTCGTACTGCTCTGCGGCCCCTCGGGTTCGGGCAAATCCCTCGTCGCCGCCCGCTCCGGGCTTCCCGTGCTGCGCCTCGACGACTTCTACAAGGAGGCCGGCGATCCGACCCTGCCGCTGGTGGACGGGAGTTCGGACATCGACTGGGACCATCCCGCGTCCTGGGACGCCGACGTCGCGGTCGAGGCCATCGCCCGGCTGTGCGCCACGGGGGAGACGCCCGTACCCGTGTACGACATCTCGCTGAGCGCCCGTACCGGCGAGAAGACGCTGGGCATAGGGTCCGCGCCGCTGTTCATCGCGGAGGGCATCTTCGCCGCCGAGATCGTGAAGCGCTGCCGGGAGCGGGGCGTGCTGGCCGACGCGCTGTGCCTGAGCCGGGGTTCGGTCACCACCTTCCGCCGCCGCTTCCTGCGGGACCTCCGGGAGGGCCGCAAGTCGGTGCCGTTCCTGCTGCGGCGGGGCTGGCGGCTGATGCGCACCGAGCGGACGATCGTGGCCCGGCAGGTGTCCCTGGGCGCCCATCCCTGCGACCGGGACGAGGCGCTGGACCGGATGGCCACGGCGGGCCGGCCGGCTCCGCAGCGGACGGTGGCGTAGGCGGGGACGCGCGGAACGCGAGGCGGGACTGGACGGGCCGGTGGCCCGCCAGTCCCGCTCCTTTTCACTCCCCCGTGATCCCCCGTGATCCCCCGTGGGTTCCACCCCCCAGTGGTCCCCCGTTCCCCCGTTGCTCCCCCCCTGACCTCAGGCGACCAGCTCGCCGAAGGCGTTCTCCTCGTCACGGCCGAAGCTGAGGACCTCGTCCTCGCGCAGCCGGCGCAGGGAGCGCCAGATGCTCGACTTCACCGTGCCGACACTGATGCCGAGGATCTCCGCGATCTCCGGGTCCGTGCGGCCCTCGTAGTAGCGCAGGACCAGCATGGTGCGCTGGAGTTCGGGCAGCCGGGCCAGCGCCTGCCACAGGACCGCGCGCAGTTCGGTGCCGCGCATCGCGTCCGTGTCGCCGGGCGTCTCCGGCAGCTCCTCGGTCGGGTACTCGTTGAGCTTGCGGCGCCGCCAGGCACTGATGTGCAGGTTGGTCATGGTGCGGCGCAGATAGCCGCCGACCGCCGCCTTGTCGCTGATCCGCTCCCACGCCCGGTACGTCGAGAACAGCGCGCTCTGCAGCAGGTCCTCGGCCTCGAAACGGTCGCCGGTCAGGTGGTAGGCGGTGGCGTACAGGGAGGCGCGGCGCTCCTGGACGTAGGCGGTGAACTCCGCCTCGGTCAGCGAGCGACGCTCCCCCGGTTCCTCCCCGTACGCCGGTCCCCCGTGCGTCTCCCCCGTGTGCGCGTCAACCACCGTCATGTAACCGGTGTGCTGACGCCCGGTACCGCGAGCGCACCCCCGCCCTCCCCCACGCTCGAACGAGCTCGCGCGGGAGGGACCCCCATCGGCACCGGACTTCTCCGGGCCCCGGTGCACGTCGTGCAGACGCGTGACCACTGCGCTGGTGCTGATGCTGTGCAGCGTGTTCATCTCGCGCTCCCCGTCGTGGACTTCCGGTGCCCCGGCCTGCTCGGTCGTGCTTCCTTGCCTGTGCCGAAAAGCTTGCCGAGTGACCTTCATGGCCGTGTCCGCCGACTGTCACAGACCTGTCACAGGGGCCGGGCCGGGGCGTGTCAGCGGGGCCGCGCGGGAGGGGGCGGGACGGTCCCGCCGGGTCCGGCCGGGACCCGAACGGGCCGCCGCCGGGCCCCCGGCACCGCGATCTGCGTCCCACCGGTCGATCCGCACCCCGTCCATGGGCCAGAATGAGCCCGTGCCTTCCCTGTTGCTGATCGAGGACGACGACGCCATCCGCACGGCCCTGGAGCTCTCCCTGACGCGCCAGGGACACCGGGTGGCGACCGCTGCCAGCGGTGAGGACGGTCTGAAGCTGCTGCGCGAGCAGCGGCCGGATCTGATCGTGCTGGACGTGATGCTGCCCGGCATCGACGGGTTCGAGGTGTGCCGGCGCATCCGGCGCACCGACCAGCTCCCGATCATCCTGCTGACCGCCCGCAGCGATGACATCGACGTGGTGGTCGGACTGGAGTCCGGCGCCGACGACTACGTCGTGAAGCCCGTCCAGGGCCGGGTGCTGGACGCCCGGATCCGGGCCGTGCTGCGGCGCGGGGAGCGCGAGTCCAGCGACTCGGCGACCTTCGGCAGCCTCGTCATCGACCGCTCCGCGATGACCGTGACCAAGAACGGCGAGGACCTCCAGCTCACCCCGACCGAGCTGCGGCTGCTGCTGGAGCTGAGCCGGCGGCCCGGTCAGGCGCTCTCCCGGCAGCAGCTGCTGCGGCTGGTGTGGGAGCACGACTACCTGGGCGACTCGCGCCTGGTGGACGCGTGTGTGCAGCGGCTGCGCGCCAAGGTGGAGGACGTGCCGTCCTCCCCGACCCTGATCCGTACCGTCCGTGGTGTCGGCTACCGCCTGGACAGTCCTCAGTGACCGACACGCAAGGGGGGCCGCGCGGCCGGGCCGCGGGGCGTGAGGGAAGTGTGTCGCGGCTGCGGTTCACCAGTCTCAGACTGCGGCTGGTCGTGGTCTTCGCGCTGGTCGCGCTCACCGCCGCGGTGTCGGCGTCGGGCATCGCGTACTGGCTGAACCGCGAGGCCGTGCTGACGCGCGCGCAGGACGCGGTGCTGCGCGACTTCCAGCAGGAGATGCAGAACCGGGCGGGCGCGCTGCCCGCCCGCCCCACCCAGGACGAACTCCAGCGCGCGGCGGGCCAGATGGCCGGCAGCAGCCAGCGCTTCAGCGTGCTGCTGGTCGCCGAGGACACGCACGGCAAGACGGTGTACGGCACCTCGGGCGGGATCAACGGCTTCTCGCTCGAGGACGTGCCGGCCTCGCTGCGCGCGGCGGTGAACAAGCGGCAGAAGGTGACCGACGGCAACAAGGCGCCGTACCACCTGTACTGGCAGCGGGTCGACGACCACGGCACGCCCTACCTGGTGGCCGGCGCGCGGCTGGCCGGCGGCGGGCCCACGGGCTACCTGGCCAAGTCGCTGGAGCCGGAGGCCAAGGACCTGAACTCGCTGGCCTGGTCGCTGGGGATCGCGACCGGTCTGGCCCTGATCGGCTCCGCGCTGCTCGCGCAGGCCGCCGCCACGACCGTGCTGAAGCCGGTGCACCGGCTCGGGGTGGCCGCCCGGCGGCTCGGCGAGGGCCGGCTGGACACCCGGCTCAGCGTGTCCGGCACCGACGAACTGGCCGACCTGTCACGGACGTTCAACAACGCGGCCGAGGCGCTGGAGAAACGGGTCGCCGACATGGCCGCCCGGGACGAGTCCTCGCGCCGCTTCGTGGCGGACATGAGCCATGAGCTGCGGACCCCGCTGACCGCCATCACCGCCGTCACGGAGGTGCTGGAGGAGGAGCTGGACGCCGACGCCGGGAGCATCGACCCGATGATCGAGCCCGCCGTACGGCTCGTGGTCAGCGAGACCCGGCGGCTCAACGACCTGGTCGAGAACCTGATGGAGGTGACCCGCTTCGACGCGGGCACCGCCCGGCTGGTCCTGGACGACGTGGACATCGCCGACCAGATCACCGCCTGCATCGACGCCCGCGCCTGGCTGGACGCGGTCGAGCTGGACGCCGAGCGCGGACGCCACGCCCGGCTGGACCCGCGCCGCCTGGACGTCATACTGGCCAACCTGATCGGCAACGCCCTCAAGCACGGCGGCTCGCCGGTCCGGGTGTCGGTGCGGATCGACGGCGACGACCTCGTCATCGCGGTGCGCGACCACGGGCCCGGCATCCCCGAGGACGTCCTGCCGCACGTCTTCGACCGGTTCTACAAGGCCAGCGCCTCCCGGCCGCGCTCCGAGGGCAGCGGCCTGGGCCTGTCCATCGCGATGGAGAACGCCCACATCCACGGAGGCGGCATCACCGCCGCCAACTCACCGGAGGGCGGCGCGGTGTTCACACTGCGGCTGCCGCGGGACGCCTCCCGGCTGACGGCGGAGGACGACGGCGACACCGAGGACGACAAGGCCCAGCACCAGCACACCACCGGGAAGGAGGGATCATGACCGCACGGACCGAACGGACCGCGCCGGCGGCCCGGACCGTACGACGTCTGCTCGCGGCATCCCTCCTGACCACGGTGGTCGCCGGGTGCGGGATCCGGCCCACCGAGGTGCCGACGGACTTCGGCGCGGCGCCCTCCCGGGTGCCGTGCTCGCTGTCCGCGCCCGATGTGACGACCCAGTCCGCGCACGGCGTGCCGGTACAGGTGTTCCTGCTCTGCGGGGCCTCCCTGGTCGCCGTGGACCGCACCGTGCCCGTCCCGGAGGGCACCCCGGACGCGCGGCGCCGGGTCATCGTGGCCCAGGGACTGCTGGACCAGCTCGCCGCGTCCCCCTCGTCCACGGAGAAGTCGGCGGGCTACACCACACACGTGCCCGGCGGACTGGGTGTGGCCGGACCCGGCCGCAAGGACCCGGAGGACACGCTGCGGCTGAGCACCACCCCGGCCCGGCTCACCTCCTACGCCCTCGCCCAGATCGTGTGCACGCTGTCCGACTCGGCGGCGACGGAGGGCGACGGCTCGGTGATCCTGGGCGGCCCGGCCCCCGCCCCGCTGCGCCGCTACGAGTGCACCGACACCGTCCGCGACCGCCCGGGCAGCACGGACCCGCCGTCGAGCGAGGTCACCGCGGCCTGAGCGGCCGGCGGCGTCCGGATGTGGCGGACGCCTCGCACGCGTCCCCGTGACCGCTGCGGAACCGATTGTGCACAGGGGTGCGTCTTGGGGGTCGTGCAGCGTCAAGGCTCCATCGGCGGCAACGCCGCGATCCGTATCCGTGTGGCGGGGGGTGTCCTCCTCGTCGCCCATCTCGGGCTCGTCGCCTGGCTGATGCTGCGGCCCCTGGACGTCCCCTGGGTGATGCCCGCCAACCTGCGTCCGCTGGCCGGCATCCGGGCCGATCTGGCGCTGGGCGGGGCCCGGGCGGCCAGACGCATCGCCGAGGGGCTGGTGCTGCTGGCGCCGCTCGGTGTGCTGCTGCCCGCGGCCCACGGCAGGCTCGCCGTGTCGCCGCTCGCCTCGCTGGTGCGGACGACCGCGGCGGGCGCCCTGGTCTCCACCGGCATCGCCCTGCTGCAGACCGGTGTGCCCGGCCGGGTCGTGGACGTCGACTCGCTGCTGCTGAACACCGTGGGCGTGGCCCTGGCCCACCTGGCCGTGGTCCCGGCCGGCCGGGCCCGGCTGCGCCGCCGGGCCGGGCGGGCGGCCGGCGCGACCGGGCAGGTCACCGTCCAGGAGGACCTGGCTCAGGGACGTACCCCGACGATTCCCAGGGTCGGGATCGCACCGTAGAGCGACGCTTCGCCCCGTTCGTCTCCGTACCGTGGACATCGTTGAGGCAGCCGACCGGACCGCCTCGTCCGACGTCCACAAGGAGCCGCAGATGTCCAGCCTCGCCCGCCCCACCCACGGCCGCATGATCGGCGGAGTGTGCGCCGCGCTGGCCCGCCGCTTCGGCACCTCGGCGACGACGATGCGGGTCGTCTTCCTGGTGTCCTGCCTGCTGCCCGGCCCGCAGTTCCTGCTCTACATAGCGCTGTGGATCCTGCTCCCGGCCGAGGACAAGGCGCGCGCCGCCACCTGGTGAGCCCCGGTGCGCGGGACGCCCGCGCACGCGAACGCCGTCGGCGTGCCCCGGGAAGGTTCCGGGGCTCGCCGACGGCGTCGTTCGGCGGGTGTCAGCCGATCGGCAGACCGTTCACCGCGACGCCCTGGGTGGGCATGCTCTGGAGCGGCAGTCCGCCGAGCAGCCCGGCGAGCGGCGCGGTCGGCCCGCCGGCGAGGACGTTGCCGACGACCGGCTGCGCGGTGGTGCCCCCGGTGCCCAGCGCGCCCTGCCCCTGGGCGAGCGCCTGGCCGACGTTCTGGGCGGGCAGCGCGGTGGTGACGGAGTCCAGGGCCTGCGGGGCGACCGGAGCGGCCGGGGCCGCCTCGGCGGCGCCCGCACCCACGGCCGCGAAAGCGGCACCGAGAGCGGCGACACCGAGGGTCTTGGCAGCAGACTGCTTCATGTTAAATGCGTCCTTGAATACGGAGACGGGTGATCGCAAAAGATCTGAGCGGTTCCACGACCGTAGACATCCCGCGCGGCCCGCCGCAAACACCGAAATGCGTACGGCTTGTGAAGGGACGTTCGCATTTCGGCGGCCGATTTCCCCGTCGTCAGCCTTCCGAACCGGAAGAACCACTGGTGGAAGCGGTTTGCTGGAACAGCCATTCGGACTTCAACTCTGCATATCCAGGCTTGATCACGTCATTGATCATCGCGAGTCGTTCATCGAAAGGAATGAACGCTGATTTCATCGCATTGACGGAGAACCACTGGAGGTCGTCGAGCGTGTAACCGAACGCCTCGACGAGGTGCTCGAATTCCCGGCTCATGCTGGTGTGCGACATCAGCCGGTTGTCCGTGTTCACCGTCGCCCTGAAGTGCAGCCGCCGCAGCAGCCCGATCGGGTGCTCGGTGTAGGAGGACGCGGCCCCGGTCTGCAGGTTGGAACTGGGGCACAGCTCCAGCGGGATGCGCTTGTCGCGGACGTAGGAGGCAAGTCGCCCGAGCCGTACCGAGCCGTCCTCCCCCACCTCGATGTCGTCGATGATCCGCACCCCGTGCCCGAGCCGGTCGGCGCCGCACCACTGCAGCGCCTGCCAGATGGAGGGCAGCCCGAAGGCCTCGCCGGCGTGGATGGTGAAGTGGTTGTTCTCCCGCTTCAGGTACTCGAAGGCGTCCAGGTGCCGGGTGGGCGGGTAACCGGCCTCGGCACCGGCGATGTCGAAGCCGACGACCCCCATGTCGCGGTAGCGGTTGGCGAGTTCGGCGATCTCCAGGGCGCGGGCGGCGTGCCGCATGGCGGTCAGCAGGGCGCCGACCCGGATGCGGTGGCCGCTCTCCCGGGCCAGCCGCTCCCCCTGCCGGAAGCCCTCGTTGACCGCCTCGACGACCTCTTCGAGGCTCAGCCCGGCGGCGAGGTGCTGCTCGGGCGCGTAGCGCACCTCGGCGTAGACGACGCCGTCCTCGGCGAGGTCCTCGGCGCACTCGCGGGCGACCCGGACCAGCGCGTCCCGGGTCTGCATCACGCCGACGGTGTGCGAGAAGGTCTCCAGGTACCGCTCCAGCGAACCGGAGTCGGCGGCCTCGCGGAACCAGAGGCCCAGTTTGTCGGGGTCGGTCTCGGGCAGTTCGGAGTACCCGGTGGCCTGGGCGAGTTCGACGACGGTGCCGGGGCGCAGCCCGCCGTCGAGATGGTCGTGCAGCAGAACCTTGGGCGCCCGTCGGATCTGGTCCGGCGTCGGAACGTGGGCCGGGACGGTCCCAGTCGGTGCAGTCTGGCTCGTCATTTCCGCACTCTAACTCCTACGCGCGTAGAGCACCCCCGGTATGCCGGGAGACACCACAGGTTTTCCGCCGATACGCAACGGTGACCGCCCGGACGGGTTTCGTACACCACGGCTTCTGACACTGTTCTGTCATGGGACAGCAAGCGACGCCGGTCCGAACGGCCGGACTGGGAAAGGCGGTCGGGCCGGAGCCGACGGCGGTGAGCGGAGCGGTGCTGCTGCTCCCCGGCGGGGAGGAGATCTCCGACCGCAGGCCGTCCCCCGTATGGGCGACGGCCCTCGTCCGTTCCCTTGGCCGCCGGTTCGCCCGCGCGGGCCGGGAGGAGGGGCTGGCCGTGCACACCGTGCACTACCGGTACCGCGGCTGGAACGGCAGCGAGGCGCATCTGGCGGCGGACGCGCGGTGGGCCGCCGACGAGGTCGTACGCCGGTACGGGGACGTGCCGGTGTGCCTGGTGGGCCTGGACATGGGCGGTCGTGCGGCGCTGCGGGCGGGCGGCCACGAGGCGGTGAACTCCGTCGTCGCGCTCGCCCCCTGGCTGCCCGAGGAGGACGTGGCCGCGCCGGCCGAGCCGGTGAAGCAGCTCGCGGGGCGGCGGGTGCTGATCGTGCACGGCACGAACGACGAGCGCACCGACCCGGAGCTGTCGTTCCGCCTGGCGGAGCGGGCGAAGAAGGCGAACCGGAACGTGTGCCGGTTCGAAGTGCACACCGACGGACACACGTTGCACCAGTACCGGGAGGAAGTCCGGTCCCTCGCCGTGGACTTCGTGATGGGCGCCCTGTTCGGGCACTCGGTGTCCCGTCCGGTGGAGGACGCCCTGGCCGCTCCCCCGCCGATCGGACTGCGGATGCCGCTGGCGGCGGGGTTCGGCAAGTCGCTGCGACGGTAGGGCCGGGCTCCCCGGGGAGACGCCCCCTAGGGAAGCAGGCTCCCCCTCCTGGACAGGAGGAACTTCTTGAAGGCCGCCACCGGTGGGGTGTCCGGGCGGTCGGCCAGCCAGGCGACGCCGATCTCCCGGGCCGCGCGCGGGGCGGTGACCGTCAGTTCCACCACTCCCGGGCGCGGCACCGTCGGGGGCGGCAGCAGGGCGACCCCGAGGCCCGCCGCGACCAGGCCCCTGAGGGTCTCCGCCTCCTCGCCCTCGAAGGCGATGCGGGGCTTGAAGCCGGCCTCGCGGCACAGGTCGTCGGTGATGCGGCGCAGGCCGTAGCCCGGCTCCAGGGTGACAAAGGTTTCCTCGGACGCCTCGGCCAGCCGGATGCGGCGGCGGCCGGCCAGGCGGTGCTCCGCCGGTACGACCAGGCGCAGCTTCTGTTCGTCCAGGCGGCGGGCGACCAGGTCGGGGGCGTCCGGCACCGGGGAGGTCAGGCAGAGGTCCAGTTCGCCCGCGCGCAGCCGCTCCAGCATCGCCTCGCCGTAGTTCTGGACGAGGCTGAAGCGGACGCGTGGGTGGTCGGCGCGGAAGGCGTGCAGCAGGCCGGGCACGGTCTCGGCGCCCATGGTGTGCAGGAAGCCGAAGGCGACCTTGCCGGTGGCCGGGTCGGCGTCGGCGCGGACCTCCTCGGCGGCGCGCTCGACCTCGGCGAGGGCGCGCTCGACGGAGGCGAGGAAGGTGCGGCCCGCGGTGGTGAGGGAGACGGTGCGGCCGTGCCGGGCGAACAGGCCGACGCCCAGGTCCTGCTCCAGCCGGACCATGGCCCGGGAGAGCGTGGACTGGGGGACGTTCATCTCGTGCGCGGCCCGGGTGACGTGCTCGGTGCGGGCGACCCCGGCGAAGTACGCGAGGCGCGGCGCGAGCAACAGCGCCATGTCTTCCGTGTCACTGAACGATGACAGCTGACCCTGTGACCTCTGCTCATGCTCCACGGGAACGATTATGACGATTCCATGCATTGGACGGATCAGTGGGCCGTGCATAGCGTCGAAGCATGTCTCCCGCCAGTACCGGGGCGTCCGCCACCCTGGACGCCGTCACGCCCGTCCCCTCCTCCGACTCCGCGACCGACTCCCGCATGGCTCCGGGCGGCCCCGGCTACCGCCGGATGAGCTTCGCCCTCTTCCTCGCCGGTGTCGCGACCTTCGCCCTGCTCTACTCCACCCAGGCCCTGCTGCCGCTCATCTCCGGTGAGTTCGGGGTCGCGGCGAGCGAGGCGAGCTGGACGGTGGCGGCCGCGACCGGCGGTCTGGCGCTGTTCGTGCTGCCGATGAGCGCCCTGTCGGAGCGCTTCGGCCGCCGTACCGTGATGACGGCCTCGCTGGCGGTCGCGGTGGGCGTGGGCCTGCTGGTGCCCTTCGCGCCGTCGATCGGCGCGCTGGTGGTGCTGCGGGCGGTGCAGGGCGCGGCGCTGGCCGGCCTGCCGGCCTCGGCCACGGCGTACCTGGCCGAGGAGGTCCGGCCGAAGGCGCTGGTCACGGCGATCGGTCTGTTCGTTGCGGGCAACAGCGTCGGCGGGATGAGCGGCCGGGTCATCACCGGCTGGGTCGCGCAGGAATGGGGCTGGCGGGTCGCCGTCGGTGTGATCGGCGCGGTCGCGGTGGCCTGCGCGGTGGCCTTCCGGCTGCTGCTGCCGGCCCCGAGGCACTTCGCGGCGGGCTCGCTGCGCCCGCGGGTGCTGCTGGGCACGGTGCGCGGCCACCTCGCCGACCCGCTGCTGCGCCGGCTGTACGCGATCGGCGCGCTGTTCATGACGGTGTTCGGCGGCGTGTACACGGTGATCGGCTACCGGCTGACCGAGGCGCCGTTCTCCCTGCCGCAGGGCGTCGTCGGCTCGATCTTCCTGGTGTACCTCGTCGGTACGGTGTCGGCGTCGACGGCGGGCCGTCTGGTGGGCCGGCTCGGCCGCCGGGGCGCGCTGTACCTGGCGGGCGGTACGACGGCGGCGGGTCTGCTGCTGTCCCTGGTGCCCTCCCTGCCGCTGGTCCTGCTGGGTCTGGTGCTCATCACGGCGGGCTTCTTCGCGGGGCACGCGGTCGCCTCCTCGGCGGTCAGCCGGACGGCCGAGCACGGCCGCGCCCAGGCCTCCGCCCTGTACCAGTCCGCGTACTACATCGGTTCCAGCGCGGGCAGCACGGTCGGCGCGACGGCGTTCCACGCCGCCGGCTGGGCGGGCACGGTCGGTGTCGGTGTCCTCGCGGTCCTCGGCGTCGTGAGCATCACCGTCCTCGGGTCCCGGGCGGCCCGGGTGGCGGCCCGGCGGGAGCCGGTGCCGGCGCACTGAGACGGCACGCGTACGACGGGCGGGCACCGGCCGCGGTGCCCGCCCGTCGGTGTGAAGAGGCCGGTCCCCGCAGGGCTTTTTCGCGCTCCGGGCGCCATTGTCAGTGGGCTGCGGTAGCTTCCGAAGTGCTGGGGCGCGATGGCGCGCACGGGGACGGCCACAGGGGTGGGTGCACGATGGGCAGCGGAACGGCGACGACGGACCTCGACACGGCTCTGGAGAAGTACCGGACCGAGCTGACCGGGTACTGCTACCGGATGCTCGGATCCTCCTTCGAGGCCGAGGACGCGGTGCAGGACACGCTGGTGCGGGCCTGGCGGAGCTACGACAAGTTCGAGGGCCGCTCCTCCCTGCGCTCGTGGCTGTACCGGATCGCCACGAACGTGTGCCTGGACATGCTGACGGCGGGCAACAAGCGGGCCCGGCCGATGGACCTGACCGATTCGACGCCCCTCGCGCGGGCGGCGCTCTCCCCCCGTCCGGACAACACCTGGCTGGAGCCGATGCCGGACGCGCGCGTGCTGCCGACGGTGGAGGACCCGGCCGAGGCGGCCGTCGCCAAGGAGTCGGTGCGGCTGGCGTTCATGGCGGCCCTGCAGCAGCTTCCGCCCAAGCAGCGGGCGGTGCTGATCCTGCGCGAGGTGCTGGCCTGGCGGGCGAGCGAGGTCGCCGAACTGCTGGGCACCACCGTCGCCTCCGTCAACAGCGCCCTGCAGCGGGCCCGGGCGACGCTCGCCGAGCGCGACTCCGGCGCCGCCGCGGGGGCGGTGTCCGACCCGCTCGACGAGGAGCAGCGAAGACTGCTCGACCGCTACGTGAAGGCCTTCGAGGGCTACGACATGACGGCGCTGACCGCGCTGCTGCACGAGGACGCCGTCATGACGATGCCGCCGTTCGACCTGTGGCTGCGCGGCCCCGCCGACATCACCGGCTTCATGACCACCCTGGGCGCGTCCTGCGCGGGCTCCCGGCTGCTGCCGGTGCGGGCGAACGGCCTGCCGGGGTTCGCGCACTACAAGCCGGACGAGGAGAAGGGCGGCTTCACGCCCTGGGCGGTGCAGGTGCTGGAGGTGTCAGACGGCCGGATCACCGGTTTCCACTGCTTCCTCGACACCGCGCGCTGGTTCCCGCTCTTCGATCTGCCCCTCCACCTGGAAGCGGAGCCCGACCAGGTCGAGGAGGGCGTGTAGCGCGGGGTCCGGGTCGCGCAGCCGTATCCGCCCGCCGGCCCGGCGGGCGGCGAGCTCCAGCCGGGCCAGCACGTCCACGCTGTGGAGCCCCGGCGGTCCGAGCCCGGCCACGTCGCACACCACGACCGCGGGTCCGCCGCCCTCCAGCAGCGCCCGCACTTCGGCGCAGAGCCCGGCCACCTCGGCGCGGGTGAGGGGTCCGGGCAGTACGAGCACGGCGGGGGTGTCGGTGTCCACGTGCGGTAGACCCGCGGTGCGCGCACAACTCATCGCGGGCCGCCGTCGACACGCCCGGACGGAGATCACATTGACCGGCCGCCGCGCCCCGGCGGAGGGTTGGGGCCGTGACGGGGGTGCTGAGCGGGTTCGCGGTGATCGCGGTCGTCATCGGGGTGGGCTACGTGCTCGGGTGGCGCGGCACCCTCGGTGAGCCGGGCCGTGACGTACTGACCCGGCTCGCCTTCTCGGTGGCCGGACCGGCCCTGCTGTTCCACACGCTGGCCCGGGCCGATCTCTCCGTACTGTTCTCCAGCCGCCTGCTGGTGACGGCTCTGAGCACGGCCGCGGTGTCGGCGGCCTTCGTGGCGGTGGGCGCGCTGCGGCACTGGGGGGTGGGCCGTACGACGATCGGCGCCCTGTGCGCGGGGTACGTCAACTCGGGCAACCTCGGCATCCCGATCGCCGCCTACGTCCTGGGCGACGCGTCCCTGGTGGCCCCGGTGCTGCTGTTCCAGGTCGTCATCGTGACGCCGGTCGCCCTGACCGTCCTGGACCTGACCGGCACGGGTGACAAGGGAACGGTGTGGCAGCGACTGCTGACCCCGCTGCGCAATCCGATCGCGGTGGGCTCGCTCACCGGTGTGGTGGTGTCGGCCGCGGGCTGGAAGGTCCCGGGTCCGGTCATGCAGCCGCTGGCCATGATCGGCGACATGTCGGTCCCGGCGGCGCTGCTGGTCTTCGGCATGTCCCTGCGCGGCAGCGCGGCCCCCGGCCGGGGGCTCGACCGCCGGCTGGTCCTGCTGTCGGTGGCGCTGAAGTCGGTGGGCCAGCCGCTGGTGGCCTGGGCGCTGGCCCGCGGCGTCTTCGGTCTGCACGGCGCGCCCCTGCTGGACGTGGTGGTCACCTCGGCCCTGCCGGCCGCCCAGAACCTGTTCACCTACGCCAGCCGCTACCGGGTCGCCGAGACGCTGGCCCGGGAGTCGGTACTGCTGTCGACGGTCGTCTCGGTGCCGGTACTGGTGGGAGTGGCGACGGTCCTGGGGTGAGGGCGCGTCAGTCGACGGGGAACTCGCCGGTGTCGATGGTGATGCCGAACGGATCCGGCAGCCGGATGGGATCTCCGAACTTCACGGCTTGGAGGACTCGGTAGACCTCGCCCTTCGGTTCTCCGTAGAGCGTCGCCGTCGGACCGCCGGGCGCCCAGCGGTCGACGAGGAGGTACAGCGGGATGCCTGCGGACGCGCAAGCGGCAGGCTTGCTGATGCGGTCGTGACGTGCGCTGGACTTGGAGGTCACCTCCACGACCAGTTCCGCCAGGGCGGCCGGTACGTGGGTGTCCG
This sequence comes from Streptomyces sp. NPDC002386, assembly GCF_053593175.1. Taxonomy (NCBI): domain Bacteria; kingdom Bacillati; phylum Actinomycetota; class Actinomycetes; order Kitasatosporales; family Streptomycetaceae; genus Streptomyces; species Streptomyces sp. NPDC002386. Next base: position 188,966 of record NZ_JBSFBX010000010.1, on the reverse strand, counting down.
ATTCCATGCACTCGGGCAACGGGGCGACCACAAGGTCCGGGATGAGCATCCCCAGTCGAGACGGCACTGCGATGGCCAGTGTCTGGTAGATCCCCCACTCGTCGGGGATCACGGAGTACAGGCGACGCTGAATCCGTTCCGCGATGACGTTGTGACGGAGGGCGGGAACAGGTGACACGGTGATGATCCCCTCGATGATCTCCACCTTGCTGCCCTCGGGCCACTCCATCTCCTCCCAGTACCGGACGAGGTCGTCCCAGTTCTGGTCGGGGTCCTGGCTGACGGTGAGTGCGCTCACGGCGGTCTCCTATCGGTGCGTCACCGATCCCAGCATGCCGAACGGGACCGGTGGCGATCCACCGATCCCGTTCGCCCGAAAGGGCTGTGGCCTCCGCGGCCTCCGGCCACGGGCCCTGGTCAGGCGATGCGCTCCAGCACCACCGGCGACGGCGTGAAGGCCGTGCCCGGGGCCGCGATGTCGTACGAGCCCTCCACCGCCTGGAGCGCGTACTCGAAGCGCTCGGGGGTGTCCGTGTGCAGGGTCAGCAGCGGCTGGCCCTCGGTCACCGTGTCACCCGGCTTGGCGTGCATCTCCACGCCCGCCGCCGCCTGCACCGGGTCCTCCTTGCGGGCCCGGCCCGCGCCGAGGCGCCAGGCGGCGACACCGATGCCGTAGGCGTCCAGCCGGGTCAGGACGCCCGAGGCGGACGCCCTGATGACGTGCTGCTCCCTGGACGTGGGCAGCACCGCGTCCGGGTCGCCGCCCTGGGCCGCGATCATGCGGCGCCACACGTCCATCGCCGAGCCGTCGGCCAGCGCCTTCGCCGGGTCGGCGTCCTTGATGCCGGCCGCGTCGAGCATCTCGCGGGCCAGGGCGACGGTCAGCTCGACCACGTCCGCCGGGCCGCCGCCCGCCAGGACCTCGACCGACTCGCGGACCTCGAGCGCGTTTCCGGCGGTGAGGCCGAGCGGGGTGGACATGTCGGTCAGCAGGGCGACCGTGCGCACCCCGTGGTCGGTGCCGAGGCCGACCATCGTGGAGGCCAGCTCACGGGCGTCCTCGATCGTCTTCATGAAGGCGCCGGAGCCCACCTTCACGTCCAGGACCAGGGAGCCGGTGCCCTCGGCGATCTTCTTGGACATGATGGAGGACGCGATCAGCGGGATCGCCTCGACGGTGCCGGTCACGTCCCGCAGCGCGTACAGCTTCTTGTCGGCGGGGGCCAGGCCGTCGCCGGCCGCGCAGATGACCGCGCCGGTGGTGTCGAGGACGTGCAGCATCTCCTCGTTGGACAGCAGCGCGCGCCAGCCGGGGATCGACTCCAGCTTGTCCAGGGTGCCGCCGGTGTGGCCGAGGCCGCGGCCGGAGAGCTGCGGGACGGCCGCGCCGCAGGCCGCGACGAGCGGCGCCAGCGGGAGGGTGATCTTGTCGCCGACGCCGCCGGTGGAGTGCTTGTCGGCGGTCGGGCGGGACAGGGAGGAGAAGTCCATGCGCTCGCCGGAGGCGATCATGGCCGCGGTCCAGCGGGCGATCTCCCGGCGGTTCATCCCGTTCAGCAGGATCGCCATCGCGAGCGACGACATCTGCTCGTCGGCGACCTCGCCGCGGGTGTACGCGTCGATGACCCAGTCGATCTGCTCGTCGGTCAGCTCACCGCGGTCCCGCTTGGCGCGGATGACGGAGATGGCGTCCATGGCCATGGCTATGGCTTCCTTCCGGGAGGTGCGAAGTGCACGGCCCCCCTGATCTGGTCAGGGGGGCCGCACGGGGAGTTACTTGGAGAGATGGCCCGGACCGAAGGCCTGGGGCAGCATCTCGGAGAGCGGGAGGACGCCCTCGGGGGTGTCCAGCAGCAGGCCGGGGCCGCCGAACTCGTGGAGGAGCTGGCGGCAGCGGCCGCACGGCACGAGCAGGGCGCCCTCGCCGTCCACGCAGGTGAAGTGCGTGAGGCGGCCGCCGCCGGTGCGCTGGAGCTGCGAGACGAGCCCGCACTCGGCGCACAGGCCGAGACCGTAGGAGGCGTTCTCGACGTTGCAGCCGGTCACCGTGCGTCCGTCGTCGACCAGGGCGGCCGCGCCGACCGGGTAGCCCGAGTAGGGGACGTAGGCGTGGGTCATGGCCTCCCGCGCCTCGGTGCGCAGCGGCTCCCAGTCGAAGCCGGCGCCCGGCGTGGCGGTCACTTGCCCTGTCCCTTCCGGTACCGCATGCCGTCCGCCTTGGGCATGCGCAGCCGCTGGGCGGAGAGCGAGAGCACCAGCAGCGTCACGACGTACGGCGTGGCGCCGACGAAGTCGCTCGGGACCTCGTCGGTGAGCAGGTACCAGGCCAGCACGAGGCCGCCCACGATCAGGCTGATCGCGCCCTGCCAGACGGCGGATCGGTACAGCTTCCAGCCGGCCAGGACGACGAGCAGGACGACCAGCAGGAGCAGCAGCGCGTGCACGGTCGTGCCGCCGTTGCGCAGCTGCAGCGCGTCGGAGTAGCCGAACAGGCCGGCGCCCATGGCCAGACCGCCCGGCCGCCAGTTGCCGAAGATCATCGCCGCGAGGCCGATGTAGCCGCGTCCGCCGGTCTGGCCCTCCAGGTAGGTGTGGGAGGTGACCAGGGCGAGGAACGCGCCGCCGAGGCCGGCGAGACCGCCGGAGACGGCCACGGCCATGTACTTGTACTGGTAGACGTTGACGCCGAGCGACTCGGCGGCGACCGGGTTCTCGCCGCAGGAGCGCAGCCGCAGACCGAACGAGGTACGCCAGAGCAGCCACCAGCTTCCGACGAACAGCAGCACGGCCAGGATCGTCACCACGGACAGGTCGGTGATCAGACCGCCGACGATGCCCGCGAGGTCGGAGACGAGGAACCAGTGGTGGTTCTGGACCGTCTGCAGGGCGTCGGACAGGCCCGGCACGGTGACGTGCGGCAGCGAGTCCACGGGCGGGGACTGCTTGGGGTTGCCGCCCGCCTCGGCCGGCTTGCCCTCGGCGAAGAAGAGCTTGGCGAGGTACTGGGTGGCGCCGAGCGCGAGCAGGTTGACCGCGACACCGGAGACGATGTGGTCGACGCCGAAGGTGATGGTGGCGACGGCGTGCACCAGGCCGCCGAGGACACCGAAGCCGATGCCGCACAGCAGGCCCAGCCAGGGGTTGGTCTGCCAGCCGACCCAGCCGGCGCCGAAGGTGCCGAGGATCATCATGCCCTCGAGGCCGATGTTGACCACACCGGCCCGCTCGGACCACAGACCGGCCAGACCGGCGAGGCCGATGGGCACGGCGAGGCCGAGGGCGGCACCGACCTGTCCTTCGGAGGTGAGCTGGTCGGCGCCGGTGATGACGCGGACCGCGGCCACGAGGAGCAGCGCGCCCGCGACGATCATGAGGATCTGGCCGAGCGACCGGCCCGAGCGCTTGCCGGCCGCGCCCTCCGCCTTGGGCGCCGCGGGCGGCGGCGCGTCGGTCATCGTGGCAGTCATCACGCCACCTCCTGCTTCATCGTCGGGGCGGCGGCCTGGGCGGCGAGTTCGGCGCCGACCCGCTGCTGCTGGCGCTTGAGGCCGTAGCGGCGGACGACCTCGTAGGCGATCACGACGCACAGGACGATGACGCCCTGGATCACGCCGAGGATCTCCTTGTCGTAGCCCTGGAACTCCAGGTGGTTGGTGGTGCGCTCCAGGAAGCCCCACAGGAGGGCGCCGAGCGCGATGCCGATCGGGCTGTTGCGGCCGAGCAGCGCGATGGCGATGCCGGTGAAGCCGATGCCCGCCGGGAAGTCGTTGCTGAACTGGTGGCTGTCGTTGAGCAGGGTCGGCATGCCGATCAGACCGGCCACCGCACCCGAGATGATCATGCTGGTGGCGACCATCTTCTTCACGCCGACGCCGCTCGCGGCGGCGGCGGTGTCGGACTGGCCGACGGTGCGCAGGTCGAAGCCGAACCGGGTGCGGCCGAGCACGAACCAGTAGCCGATGCCCACGATCACGGCGATGACGACGAAGCCCCACAGGACGCCGGCCGGGCCGGTGTCGATGCTGAAGAAGTACGAGGACGACGGCAGCGGCTTGGTGGAGACCAGCGTGCCCGCCTGGTCGAGCTGGCCGAGCTTCCCCGGCTGCAGCAGGTAGGCGATGATCGCGGTGGCGATCGAGTTGAGCATGATCGTCGAGATGACCTCGCTGACGCCGCGGGTCACCTTGAGCACGCCGGCGATGGCCGCCCACAGGGCACCGGTCGCCATCGCGCAGATGATGATCAGGGGGATCGCGATCCAGCCGGGCACGGTCAGCGCGCCGCCGAGGACGGCCGCGATGAACGCGGCGAGCCGGTACTGGCCGTCGACACCGATGTTGAACAGGTTCATGCGGAAGCCGATGGCCACCGCGACACCCGCGAGGTAGTAGGTCGTCGCCTTGTTCAGGATGTAGACCTGGCTGTCGCTGGCGAAGCCGTAGGTCACCATGTCGCTGAAGGCGTCGCCCGGGTTCTTGCCGGTGGCGAGGATCACCAGGGTGGTGACGACGAGCGCGGCGACGATCGCCAGCAGCGGCGCCGCGATCCCGAGGAGCACCCGCTCCTTGTCGATCCGTGAGGTCAGCTTCTTCATCGCGCGTCGTCCTCTGTGTGCTCCAGGTGGCCGGAGGCCGCACCCGTCATGGCGGAGCCCAGCTCCTCGGGGGTGATGGTGGCGGGGTCGGCGTCGGCGACCAGACGGCCCCGGTACATCACCCGCAGGGTGTCGGAGAGCCCGATGAGCTCGTCCAGGTCGGCGGAGATCAGCAGCACGGCCAGGCCCGCGCGACGGGCCTGCCGGATGTGGTCCCAGATGGCCGCCTGCGCGCCGACGTCCACGCCGCGGGTGGGGTGGGCGGCGATGAGCAGCTTGGGGGCGTGGCTCATCTCGCGGCCGACGATCAGCTTCTGCTGGTTGCCGCCGGACAGCGAGGCGGCGGTCACCTCGATACCGGGCGTGCGGACGTCGTAGTCGCGGACTATGCGCTCGGTGTCGCTCCGGGCGGCCTTGATGTCGAGCAGTCCGCCGCGCGAGTTGGGGCGCTCGGTGACGTGGCCGAGGATGCGGTTCTCCCACAGCGGCGCCTCGAGGAGGAGGCCGTGGCGGTGGCGGTCCTCGGGGATGTAGCCGACGCCGGCCTCACGGCGGCGGCGGGTGGGTGTGTGGGAGATGTCGTCGCCGTCCAGCGTGACCACGCCGGCGTCCGGGTTGCGCATGCCCATGATCGCTTCGACCAGCTCGGACTGGCCGTTGCCCTCCACACCGGCGATGCCGAGGACCTCGCCCTTGTGGATGGTGAAGGAGATCTCGTCGAGGATGATCCGCTCGACGCCGTCCAGGTCGGTCTGGGCCAGGTGCAGCTTGTCCACCGTGAGCAGGGGGACGTCCGTGACGGTGGACTCCTCCGTCTCCGGCGTCGGCAGCTCGCTGCCGACCATCATCTCGGCGAGCTGCTTGGAGGTGGTGCTGCGCGGCTCGGCCGTGCCGACCGTGGTGCCGCGCCGGATGACGGTGATCTCGTCGGCGACGGAGAGCACCTCGCCCAGCTTGTGGGAGATGAAGATGACCGTGAGGCCCTCGGCCTTGAGCTCGCGGAGGTTGTCGAAGAGGGCGTCGACCTCCTGCGGCACGAGCACGGCGGTCGGCTCGTCCAGGATGAGGGTCCGGGCGCCGCGGTAGAGGACCTTGAGGATCTCCACGCGCTGACGGTCGGCGACGCCGAGCGCCTCCACCAGGACGTCGGGCCGTACGCCGAGGCCGTACGCGTCGGAGATCTCCTTGATCTTCGTGCGCGCCCTGCCGCCGATGCCGTGGAGTTTCTCCGCGCCGAGGACGACGTTCTCGAGGACGGTGAGGTTGTCGGCGAGCATGAAGTGCTGGTGCACCATGCCGATGCCGCGGGCGATGGCGTCGCCGGGGTTGCTGAAGGTGACCGGTTCACCGTTGACCTTGATGGTGCCCTCGTCCGGCTGCTGCATGCCGTAGAGGATCTTCATCAGGGTGGACTTGCCGGCGCCGTTCTCACCGCAGAGGGCGTGTACGGTGCCCGTGCGGACCGTGATGTCGATGTCGCGGTTGGCGACGACGCCGGGGAAACGCTTGGTGATGCCGCGCAGTTCGACGGCAGCGGGAGGGCTGGACGCGTTGATGGCGCACTCTCCTCGGGGAAAGGGGCTGCGGGGGGAGGGCAGGCGTCGGCGACGCTAGCGCGGCAACTCGATGCTACACGCGTAGAGTTGACACATTGTTATGGCTCGGCGGGGAGCTGCGGAAGCCGCCCCCGCGCCGAGCCCAGGTCCCACGGGACCCGTCAGGTCACGGAGTGGTCTTGACCTTGACGGAGCCGTCGACGATCTTCTTCTTCGCCGCGTCCAGCTTCGCCTGGATGTCGTCGATGAAGCCGCCGCTGGTGGACAGCGAGACGCCGTCCTTGCTCAGCGAGTAGGTGTTGGTGCCGGTCAGCGGCTTGCCGCCGTGCACGGACTTGACGAAGTCGTAGACACCGAGGTCGACGTTCTTGACCATCGAGGTCAGGATCGAGTTCTTGTACTTGGCCAGACCCGGGATGCTGTACTGGTCCGAGTCCACGCCGATCGCCCAGGCGCCCTTGACGCCGTTGACGGCCTCGATCGCGCCGTTGCCGGAGGAGCCGGCCGCCGAGTAGATCACGTCGGCGCCGTTGTCCAGCATGCCCTGCGCGGCTTCCTTGCCCTTGTCGGGGCTGGCGAAGCCGGAGGTGTCCGAGCCGTGGCTCAGGTACTGGGTGTCGACCTTGATCTTGGAGTTGGTGTCCTTGACGCCCTGGACGTAGCCCGCCTCGAACTTCTTGATCAGCGGGACGTCGACGCCACCGATGAAGCCGACGTGGTCCTTCTTCGTCTTCAGCGCGGCCGCGACACCGGCCAGGTAGGAGCCCTGCTCCTCGGTGAAGGTGATGCTGTCGACGTTCTTGGCGTCCACCACCGAGTCGACGATGCCGAAGCTCGTCTTCGGGTACTTCGCCGCGACCTTGGTCATCGAGGCGGCGTACGCGTAACCGACACCGATGATCGGGCTGTACCCGGCCTCGGCCATGTCCGACAGACGCTGCTCGCGGTCGGCCTCGGTGTCCGAGGTCTTCGCGGTCAGCTCCTTGATCTCGCCGCCGAACTCCTTCTTCGCCTTGTCGGCACCGCGCGCGGCGGAGTCGTTGAAGGAACGGTCGCCACGGCCGCCGACGTCGAAGGCGAGACCGATCTTGACGCCCTTGCCGTCACCGGAGGAGGACGACGACTTCTCGTTGTCGGAAGAGGTGCTGCCACACGCGGTGGCAGTGAGTGCGAGAGCTGCGGTGGCGGCACACGCAGCGGAAAGCTTGGCTACCCGGCGCACGGGAAGGCTCCTTCACCTGACCTGAGCGCCTGTCGGCGCTTGATGTGAGCACCGGATCGGTGCTCGAGCCGAGACGCCCCGACGGCGTCGGCTTCGCGGCATCGTAACGCGCGTAGATGTCGCAAAAAACCCCCTCGCGAAGCCGTTATCTATTCGAGGCAAACACCGCCTGAACTCGGCGTACCGGACCTCTCACGCCCCTGTTGCGCACAGTGCACAGCTGGCTTACGAGTGTGTTGCCCCGGGGCGGCCCGGCCGTCTCGGGCCGCCCTTCGGAGCCGGGCCGGCTACACGTCGTCGAGCAGCGCGGCGGCCGTGAACAGCTCCACGCCGACCGTGATGGCGTACTCGTCGGCGTCGAAGTCGCCCTGGTGCAGGTCCCGGACCATGCGGTCCCCGGGGGCGCGCACGCCCAGCCGGGCCATGGCGCCGGGCACGTTCTCCAGGTACCAGGAGAAGTCCTCGCCGCCGAGGCTCTGCTCCGTGCTCTCGACCGACTCCATACCGCGCCGGGCCACCATCGACCGGCGCAGCAGCTCGGTGGACTCCCGGTCGTTGACCACCGGCGGCACGCCCCGCACGTAGTTGATCTCCGACTTGGCGCGGTGCAGCGTGGCGATCTCGTCGATGGCCGCGTGCACGATGTCCGGCGCGTCCCGCCAGGCGTCCAGGTCCAGGCAGCGCACGGTGCCGGAGAGCTCGGCGTGCTGCGGCACGACGTTCGGGGCGTGGCCCGATTCGATCCGGCCCCAGGTCAGGGCCAGACCGGCGCGGGTGTCGACACGCCGGGCGACCAGCGCGGGCACGTCGACGGCGACGCGGGCGGCCGCCGTCACCAGGTCGGTGGTCAGGTGCGGCCGGGCGGTGTGGCCGCCGGGCCCGTCGAGGGCGACTTCCAGCCGGTCGCAGGCGCTGGTGATGGGCCCGTGCCGCAGACCGATCCGGCCGGCCTCGACCTTGGGGTCGCAGTGCACGGCGAGCATCCGGCCGACCCCGTCGAGCGCCCCGTCCGCGATCGCGCCGAGCGCGCCGCCGGGCAGCACCTCCTCGGCGGGCTGGAAGACCAGCCGCACCGGGCGGGACAGCAGCCCCTTGGCGTGCAGGTCGGCGAGGACGAGCCCGGCGCCGAGCACGACGGTGGTGTGCACGTCGTGGCCGCAGGCGTGCGCCCGGTCGGGCACGGTGGACCGGTACGGGCAGTCTGCCTTGGTGTCGGGGATGGGCAGGGCGTCGATGTCGGCGCGCAGGGCGAGCAGCGGCGGGGCGGGCCGTTCCGCCTCGTGCCCCTCGGCGATCCCGATGTCACAGATCAGTCCGGTTCCGGTGGCGAGGACGCGGGGCCGGAGCCCGGCCTGCTCCAGCCGCTCCTTGATCGCGGCGGTCGTACGGAACTCCTGGTTGCCCAGCTCGGGGTGCATGTGCAGGTCGCGGCGGAAGGCGACCAGTTCGGCGTGCAGGGACTCGCTGAGCACGCCGGGGAGCACGTCTCCGGGCAGTTCGGCATCGGACTCTCGGGACATCAATTGCTTCACCCTCTGAAGGGTAGGACGCCCGACCGGCCAACTGACCCCGGATCAACAAAAGTTCAGCCCGTTAGGGGAAGAAAATCGGACCGGCGGACGCATGGCGGCGGACTTCGGTGGGTAAAACCTCTGTTTCCTTCCTCCACGCATACCACGCATCACGGTACTCACGCTCTCCCAGTCCGCTGAGCGGACGCAGTCCCCGCCGATAGGGTGCGGCGCCGTGAGCGACTCGAACGCGGACTTCCTGCAGACCACCGGCTCCTCCTACGACGCGATCGCCAAGGACTACGCGTCGCGCCATCCGCACGGCCTGTCCCACCCTCTCGAACGCACGCTGGTCAACGCCTTCGCCGAGCTGGTCACGGCGAACGGGCCCGCCCCCGTCGCCGACCTCGGCAGCGGCCCCGGCGGCGTCGCCGCGCTCCTGCACGGCCTGGGCGTCCCCGTCTTCGGCGTGGACGTCTCCCCCGCGATGGTGTCCCTGGCCCGCGAGGCCCACCCGGAGCTGCGCTTCCACGTGGGCTCCATGACGTCGCTGGACCTCCCGGCCGCCACGCTGGGCGGCATCCTCGCCCTCTACTCCACCATCCACGTCCCGGACGACCACCTCCCGGCCGCCTTCGCCGGCTTCCACCGCGCCCTGGTCCCCGGCGGCCACGTCCTGCTCGCCTTCCAGAGCGGCCCCGAGCCCGGCGGCCTCCACCTGACCGAACGCTTCGGCCACGAGATCGACCTGCGGTACTACTGGCGCACGCCGGAGCAGATGAGGTCCATGCTCACGGGGGCGGGCCTGGAGATCGTGGCCACGCTGGTCCGAGAGCCCCAGGAGGAGGAGACCCGCCCGCGCGCCTTCCTGCTGGCGCGCCGGCCGGAGTGAGCCCGCGGGGCTCGCCGGGACCGCGTCGGGGCCTGCCCCGGCCAACCTCACATGTTGCTCAGAGAACCTCCGGAAGCCCCCGGTCCGCACCTCAGCGCTGCCATGATCCCGTCAGCCACCGGCCGCCACCCGGCCGCTACCTGGGGAGCTGACATGTCCGTCCGGACCTTCACGGGCCTGAGCATCGCGTGCACGGTGCTGCTCGTCCCGCTCACGGGCTGCACCGCGGATCACGGCCACGCGTCCAGGCAGGGTCCGTCAGCGGCATCGGCATCGGCATCGGCATCGGCTGCACCGCACAGCAGCGCGGTCCCGGCGCTCCAGAGGCCCCCGGAGCTGGACGCCGACGAGACCCTGGCCGGCCGCCTGGGGGCGACCACCGGGAACGCGAGCATCGCCTACGGCAAGGGCGGGAAGGGCGACGCCCTGATCCTCGCGGTGCGCTGCCAGGGCCCGGGACGCATGAAGATCGCCGTGCGCCCCGTCCACGTCACCTTCCCGCTGGAGTGCCGCACCGACCGGCCCGGCACCGTCTACAACCAGGTGAACGTCACCGGCGCCCAGGCCGCCGGCGTCGCCTCCGTCGAGGCCCCGTCATCGGTGCGCTGGTCGATGACCATCGGCCGGGGAGCGCCGCCGCGGGAGGAGCCTCCGACGGCGGCGACTGGATCGCTCTGACTGTCAGGCGCCCTTGGGCTCGGCCTGCTGGACGACCTCGAAGGACCACAGGGTGGACCCGGAGGCGGCGGGCCTCGGCTTCTCGCCACCCTCGCCGCCGCCCTGGTGGGCCGACTTCATCGGCCCCTCCATCCAGGCCTGGAAGGACGCCTCGTCCCGCCAGCGGGTGTAGACGAGGTACTGGTCGGTGCCCTCGACCGGCCGCAGCAGCTCGAACCACTCGAACCCGTCGGAGTTCTCCACGGCGTGGGCCCGCGACGCGAACCGCTTCTCCAGCGTCTCCCGCTGCTCGGCCGGCACGGACAGCACGTTGATCTTCACTACGCTCATGCCGCCTATCCTGCCCCGGGCCCGCGCCGCCCGCTCACTCCCCGGCGAACAACTCTGCCGCGTCCTTGGCATGCATCGCGCGCTGGGCCCAGACTTCGAGCTGGTTCAGGTCGGTGCAGGCGTTCACCTGTTCGCGGACGGTGTCGGGCACCTCGATGCCGCGCCACTGCAGCATGTGGAGGATCATCTCGGCCTTGGCCTCGACCCTTCCCTCCTCGCGGCCTTCCTCGCGGCCTTCCTCGCGGCCTTCTGCGCGTACCTGTTCGGCCAGCGGGTGGCGCCAGAAGTACTGAGTCGCTGTCATCAGGTCCCTCCACATCTGCTTCGCCTGGGGGTCGGCCAGGCAGGAGTCGACGAACTGCACGAAGACCGCGGCGGTTTCGTCATCGATGGTCCGTAGGGCGGTGGCCAGGCTGTCTGCCGACGTGATCAACGAGCTAGGCCGCCGCGAGTTCGCACCACACGAACTTCCCCCGGTTCCCGAACCTCGCCGACGGCTGCCAACCCCACACATCCGCACACGCCCTGACCAGCGCCAGACCCCGGCCCCCCTCCCCCAGCCCGGCCACCTCCTCCAGCGGCCGGAACGGCTCCGGCGGGCCAGGATCCGTGTCCCACGCGCCGATCCACACCACCCCCTCCACCGAGCGGCGCACCCGCAGCGCGGCCGGCCCCTTCGTGTGCCGTACCGCGTTCGACACCAGCTCCGTGGCCAGGAGTTCAGCCGTGTCCACCAGACCGATCAGGCCGTGCATCGTCAGGATCAGACGCAGCGTGCGGCGGGAGATCGTCACCGCTCTGAGGTCGTTGGGGATGTAGAGGGTGTAGTCCCAGGATTCGGGCATGACTCATCCACTCCGGTGAGGTGAGGGGTCCAAGGGCACGCGGTGGCAATGCCGCGGTCGCCATGGCAGGACGACGCGGTGCGCTTCCGCTATGTATGCGATGCGTCACTGAACGTAGGTCTATTGATTCATGTTTCGCAAGCGGATCGCGTAACCTGACTCCGAACGAGTCGCGCCTGAAGGCGCGTTGGACCAGGGAGCGACCGATGGCGCTGAGGCGTGAACCAACGGCACGGCAGCTGCGCTTGGCAACTGAACTGCGCAGACTCCGCGAGGCCTCGGGCCTCAACGCTCGGGAAGCAGCAGCGCTGCTCGGAGTCAGTGCCCCGCAGATCACTCACATCGAGTCCGCACTCGCAGGCGTCAGCGAGAAGCGACTGCGTCGCCTCGCATCCCATTACGCCTGCACGGACGAGCAGCACGTCGACGCTTTGGTCGCGCTGGCCACTGATCGGACGCGAGGCTGGTGGGAGGAGTACCGCGGGCTGTTGCCCACCTCGTTTCTGGATCTCTCAGAGCTGGAGTTCCACGCCTCTTACCGGTGGGACGTCGACTTCCTGCACGTCCCGGGACTGCTCCAGACCGAGGACTACGCCCGCGCCCTGTTCTCCCGCCGGGTGCCGGAGCTGCCGCAGGAAGAACTGGACCTGCGCGTGCGCCACCGGATGCGGCGGCGCGCCATCATCGAGCAGGAGGAACCAGTCCCGTACACGGTCCTGGTGCACGAGGCCGCCCTGCGCATCAGGGTGGGCGGGCGTTCGGTCTCCCGGGCTCAACTCGCCCGCATTCTCGAACTCTCCGAGGCGACCCATGTGACCGTCCGGGTCATCCCCTTCGAGTTGGACGACTTCGCCGACATCACAGCCGCGATGGTGTACGCCGGTGGCTCGGTACCCAAGCTGGACACGGTGGTACGCGACGGGCCCCATGGTGCCCTGCTCATCGACTCCGAAGCACAGCTCGGCGTCTTCCGAACACTCTTCCGTAGAGTTGAGGGCGCGTCACTCGACCCCGCCCGGTCGCGTGACCTCATCCGGAGAATTGCCCAGGAACTGTGAGGTACACGGTGACGCCCCAGGCCAACTGGCGGAAGTCGTCCTACTCAGGCAGCGGTGACGGCAACGCGTGCGTCGAGATCGCCGCCTCCCCCGCCCGAATAGGCGTCCGCGACTCCAAGGACCCGTCGGCAGGCACCCTCACCTTCACGCCCGAAGCCTTCAGCCCCTTCATCGAGACGGTGAAGGGTGAACGGCCCCGCTAGAGATCCCGGGCGGTCTCCCTCCGGGTGCGTTCGTACTCCGCCGGGTCGAGGATCTCCCAGGCGGCCTGGCCGATGGCCAGCACACCGCGCGCCGGCAGGGGTACGTCACCGATGCGCGGGTTCTCCGTGAGCCGGGCCGGGCGCCCGAGGTCGACACCGTCGATCACGGCGTGCGAGTCGTCGACGAAGTACATCCGCTGAGGCATGAGCGTTCCGGTGTGACCGCTCGGCATCGTGCCGGACAGCCGGATCTCCCCCAGCCCCAGCGCGCGGGCCATGCGCTCGCGAGCCCTCACCAGCGGCCGAGGGCGCCAGGTGGCGAGTGGCAGCGCCCCGCTGATGCCGTTGAGCAGGCCGAGGAGTCGTGTCGCCGACGCGGTGAGGGTCCAGTCCACGGCGGGGGAGTCCATCGTCACCCGCAAAGTGGCAGGGCCCGTCCACGTGACCGTGATCCGGGCGTGGCCGGTGTGATCGCAGGCGGCGCCGTAGTACCTGGGGCATGCGGTGTCCAGCCGTGGCCCGTCGACATGGATCGACCAGCTGCCGCTCGGGTCGCGGTGCCACAGTGTGCGGTAGGGGCCGAAGCAGTTCTCCGGGAAGACGCGCAGGGCGAGGACGTGTCCCGAGTCGAAGGGCAGCCCGAAGACGCCCCAGCCCTTGACGTACTCGTGACGGGGCCAGGAAGCCCGGCCCCGGCGGGGCGGAACATCGGACAGCGCGGAGGAAAGGTCGAGCATCTCCATCACCCCGGCGAGGTTGCGGCCTGCGCCCCTGGCTCAAGGGTAGGAGGGCCACGACCGGATCGGCTCGGGGAGGCCCGCACCCGGTCCGGGGCCGCGTTCCGTTCCTTGCCGGGCACGTCGGTGGCGAAGACCGTCGAGGGGCTCGCGCCTCTCAGGCCAACCCCACCGCCGCCAGCCGATGCACGTCCCGCGCCGTCCCCGTGACCCCCGACAGGAACCCCTGCGCCCGTGGTGAGGCGGTCTCGGTGAGCCAGGTGGGGTCGATGTCGCAGACCGCCACGCGGACGCCCGTGCCGGCCAGGGCCAGCGGCAGGGTGTGGACGACGGTGGAGGGGAAGCTGAGGATGGTGCGGCCGATGGGGCCTCGGCGGGCGATGAGTTCCAGGGGGAGGTCGGGGCGGACGATCTCCAGGCCCGTCTGCGTGGCCAGGCGGTGGAGTTTGCCGGTGGCCTCGCGGCGGTGGGCGAAGTAGCGGGTGGCTCCGTGGGCCCTGGCCAGGGACTGGACGGCGGCCAGGTAGCGGTCGCCGTCGACGACGCCGGTCTCGACCAGGGAGGTGCCGACCATGTCGGCGCTCGTCGTGATGCGCGGCGGGCCGAAGCGGGCGCGGGTCCAGGCGAAGTCGTTGGCGGTGACCGTGACGCCGTCCGGGGTCTCGGTCACCGGCATGGAGGAGAAGACCTCGACGCGGCGGTGCTCGCTCGGCGTGAGCCGGCGCCGGGCCGAGGAGGAGACCGGGGCGAACAGCAGGTCGCGGGGGCCGGGGCGGCCGCCCTTGCGGTGCCAGCGGACCAGGCGTTCGCCGCGGGCCAGCTGGGCGACGAACTCCATGGTTGCGGTGCCGTCGTCGACGACGACGAGATCGCGGGCCCGGGTGATGGTCAGGAGCAGTTGCACGTACCGGGAGAAGGGGTCCCCCATGACGATGCGGTCGGCGCGGCGCAGTTGGCCGGCCAGGCCGCCGATGGTGTGGAAGGGCGCGGTCGTGCCGCCCCGCGCCTCCTCCCAGCGCACCCGGTACCCCTCGTCCCGGGCCAGGTCCGCCATGCGGCGGAGCTGGCCCCGGGTCATGGGGTCGGTCGGGGACAGCACGACGAGGGTGAGCTCCGCGTCGGCCGGTGGCGGAGCACCGGCCGGTGACCGGCGTATCTGCGCGGGCACGGACGGCAGTGCGTCCGCTTGCGCGCCCTGCAGGCCGTGCAGGTGCGCCCACTCCAGTACGTTCAGCAGCTGTACCGGGCTCTCCACGAAGGCGAGCGTGCGGGCGGAGTGGCCGGGGTGACCGGCGCGGGGGCTCATCGGCGTACGACCGTCCCGTCTCAGGGCAACCGTTGGGCGATCGGGGTGCTCAGACCGCGACCGGCTCGCCCGCGGCCGCCGCGATCTCCGCCTCGGCGACGACTCCGGTGACGCGGCGCAGCTTCTTCATCGGGCCCATCTCGGAGTCGTAGACCTTCTTGACGCCGTCACCGAGGGAGGCCTCGATGGTGCGGATGTCGCGGACGAGGCGCGTGAGGCCCTGCGGCTCCACGGAGGCGGCCTGGTCGGAACCCCACATGGCGCGGTCGAGGGTGATGTGGCGCTCGACGAAGGCGGCGCCGAGGGCGACGGCGGCCAGCGTGGTCTGCAGGCCGGTCTCGTGGCCGGAGTAGCCGATCGGGACGTTCGGGTACTCGTCCTGCAGGGTGTTGATGACCCGGAGGTTGAGTTCCTCGGCCTTCGCCGGGTACGTCGAGGTGGCGTGGCAGAGCAGGATGTTCTCGCTGCCCAGGACCTCGACCGCGTGGCGGATCTGCTTCGGGGTCGACATGCCGGAGGACAGGATGACGGTGCGGCCGGTGGCGCGCAGGGCGCGGAGCAGCTCGTCGTCGGTGAGGGAGGCGGAGGCCACCTTGTGGGCGGGGACGTCGAACTTCTCCAGGAAGGCGACGGCCTCGGTGTCCCACGGGGAGGCGAACCAGTCGATGTTCTTGCTCTTGCAGTACTCGTCGATCTGGCGGTACTCGTCCTCGCCGAACTCGACCCGGTGACGGTAGTCGATGTAGGTCATCCGGCCCCAGGGGGTGTCGCGCTCGATGTCCCACTGGTCGCGCGGGGTGCAGATCTCGGGGGTGCGCTTCTGGAACTTCACGGCGTCGCAGCCGGCCTCGGCGGCCACGTCGATGAGCTTGAAGGCGTTCTCCAGCTCACCGTTGTGGTTGATGCCGATCTCACCGCAGATGTAGACGGGGCGGCCCGGGCCGGCCTCGCGCGTACCGAAGGTGCGGATGCGGGAGTTGGTGCTCATGGCAGGAGATGTCCTTACTTGGGGAGGGAATCGAGAGAGGGGCCGAGGATCCAGCTGGCGATCTCTCGGATCGCGCCGTCACCGCCGGGGACGGTGGTGACCGCGCGTGCGGCGCCGCGTACGACGTCGTGGGCGCTCGCGACCGCCACGGGCCAGCCGACGAGGGCGAAGCACGGGAGGTCGTTGACGTCGTTGCCGACGTAGAGCACGCGCTCCGGCGCGATGCCCTGCTCCTCGCACCACTGCTTGAGGGCGAGGTCCTTGCGGTCGATGCCGTGCAGTACCGGGAGCTTGAGCTTCCGGGCGCGGGCGGCGACCACAGGGTTCTGTTCCGTGGACAGGATCAGCATCTTCAGGCCGCTCCTGCGGAGGGCCGCGATGCCGAGTCCGTCGCCGCGGTGCACGGAGACGAACTCCCGTCCGTCGGAGTCGATCAGCACCCGGTCGTCGGTCTGGGTGCCGTCGAAGTCGAGGACCACGGCGTCGATGTCGTCGTGGGCGGGGAGGGCGCCGGGCCGATCCGCGTCGAAGAGCGGGGCGAGGGCCCGGGCGCGGGCCAGGTCGTGCGGGTCGTCGATCTCCAGCACCCGGGCCGGGTCGGTGCGGACCAGCTCGGTGTGGCCGAAGAAGCGGTGCCCGTGCTCGCGGAAGCCGGGCGCGGCCATCGCGTAGGCGGCGCCGGTCTCCAGCAGGTCCTGGGGGCGGTCCTGGCGGCGGGGGCGGAACGACTTGTCGTGGTTGACGCCGTAGCCGCCGCCGGTCGTCCTGGTGCCGGGCACCGTGGTGGTGTCGGCCGCCGTCAGGGCGGTGCCGACGGCGGCGGCCCGGTCGGTGCCGGCCGTCACCGGGTCGTCGGCCGCGTCCCGCCAGACGAAGCCGTGGAAGGCGGCGACGGTCACGGCGGTGTCCGCGCCGTTCTCGACGACGGCGGCGGCGACCGCGTCCACGTCCTCGCGGACCAGGAACGGGCTGGTGCACTGCACCAGCAGGACGGCGTCGACGGCCGCGCCGTGCAGGGCCTCGTGCGCGTCCATGGCGTGCAGGACGGCGGCCTCCGAGGTCGCCGTGTCCCCGGCTATGGCGGCGGGGCGGAGTACGACCTCGGCGCCGGCCTGGCGGGCCGCGGCGGCGATGGCCTGGTCGTCGGTGGAGACCACGACGTCGGTGACCAGGCGGGTCGCCCGGCACTCGCGCACCGCGCGGGTGACCAGCGGGATGCCGCCGACCGGGGCGAGGTTCTTCGCGGGTACGCCCTTGGAGCCGCCGCGGGCGGGGATCACCGCGAGCACCCGGGGCACCGAGGCGCCCTGTTCCGCTTCCGTGTGGGGCATGGGGTTCTCTCCTTGACGTGGGATCCGGCCGCTCACAGCTCCCCCATCCGTCGGATCACGGGGGCCACCCGCTGCACGCCGTGGCGGTAGGCGCCGCGCGCGGCCCGGCGCACGATCTGGCGGACGGGGCCGGGCTCCTTGTCGGCGGCGGGCGCGCCGGGCAGCGGGGCGCCGTCGGGGCCGAGGTGGTGGCGGGCGAGGATGCCGGGCAGGTAGCCGGGCGCGGTCTCGGGTGTGTAGTAGGGGTTCAGGGGCGGCAGGCCGCCCGGCCGGTCCAGCAGCCTGGTGATGCGTTCGCGGGCGGTGTCGAAGGCGGTCCCGTAGGAACCTCCCCCGGAGGGGGCGCCCCCAGCGCACACGCCCTGCCGGGCCAGCCACTCCGGGTCGGCGGCCGGGCGGTGCCCGGCGTCGAGCTGGTCCCAGGAGGCCAGGCAGCCGGAGCCGGTGAAGTGGTGGTTGCCGAGCACCTCGCGCACGCCCAGGTCGGTCAGGACGGCCGTGGGGATGCGCCGGTGCAGGGCCTCGAGGGCGGCCGTGGAGCTGACCGTGACCAGCAGGTCGGTGCGGTCCAGCACCTCGCCCATGTGGCCGTAGACCAGGCGGAAGTTGGCTGGCGGCGCCATGCCCTGGACCAGCTTCTGGTAGGGCAGTTCCTCGATGTGGGTGGTGTGTTCGCCGGGCTTGGAGCGCAGCTTCAGCAGCACCTCGCGCCCGGGGTGCCGGCGGGCGTGCTCGATGAGCCGGTTCAGCAGGTAGGCGCGGTCCCGGCGGCTGTCCGGGACGGACGGCTGGGCCGCGAACACCACGGTGTACGGGTCGTGTTCGCCGGCGTAGGGCTCCCCGCCGAGGAAGGGCAGCGCGACCTCGGTGACCGCGGCGGCGTCGGCGCCGACCCCTTCGTACACGGCCCGGAAGCGGTCCGCGTCGTGGGCCGAGTTCGCGAGGACGAGATCGGCTCCGTGGCGCAGCAGCAGGCCGTCGGCGAGCTTCTCGTAGACGACACCGACGTATCCGGTGACGACGACGGGGCGACCGCCGGAGGCCCAGGCGTTGCGCAGCCCGTGCAGCATCGCCTGCACACCGCCGCCGACCAGGGCGAGGACGAGGACGTCGTACGGCTCCTCGGCGTTCTCGCTCATGGCGCGCAGGAACTGGACGCCGGTGACCTCGCTGAGGGAGTCGGCGCGGACGCCGACCTCCCGGAGCTGGCGGGCGGTGGGGGTGGCTCGTCCGCGCAGGAGGTAGCCGTCGAGCCGGACGTCGGCACCGGTGGGGGCGAGGCGTCGCGCGGTGAGCGCGCCCCACTTCCACCGGGTGTCGGAGTCCGCCAGGACGGCGATCCGCAGGGACTTCGTTGCACTTGCTGGCACGCCGAAGACGCTAGGAAGGCATTCCGAGGTTCCGCCCAACCCGAATGCAACAAACGGTTAACAGCACATCGCCGAATGGCGAATCGGGCCGCGATCGGCGCGGGAAAAGCCCCGGTTCACAGCTTCGCCACGCGTCGTTCACCCGGCATCAAGCCGACGGTCAAGACGAATGACGGGCTTCGCCCTAACGTCCGTGACGTGGTCAAGCTCTCCGTCATCGTGCCGTTCTACAACGTGCAGCAATACGCGCCCGACACCCTGAGGAGCCTCGGTGCGAACGCGCGTGAGGACTTCGAATTCATTCTCGTCGACGATTGTTCCCGCGACGGGACACCAGAGATCCTCGCGCGCGCGGAGCGCGAGCTGCCGGGCGCGGTCGTCGTCCGGCACGAGCGGAACGGGGGTCTGGCGACCGCCCGCAACACCGGCATCGACCGGGCGCGCGGCGAGTACCTGACCTTCCTGGACGGGGACGACTGGCTCGCCCCCGGCTACTACCCGAAGCTGGTCGCCGCCATCGAGGAACTGGGCTGCGACTTCCTGCGCACCGACCATGTGCAGTGCACGGCGCGGGCCCGCACCGTGCACCGGGTGCCGGTCGGGCGGCGGAACGTGGTGCTGGACCCGCGCGAGGCGATCCTGCCCGCGGACCGGTCGACCTCCGTGGACTATGCCTACGCCTGGGCGGGCGTCTACCACCGCCGGCTGGTGGACAAGGGGCTGCTGCACTTCACCGACGGGCTGCGCACGGCCGAGGACCGGCCGTGGATCTGGAAGCTGCACCGGGAGGCGCGGTCGTTCGCCGCGGTCGGCCTGCTCGGGGTGTTCTACCGGCGCGGGGTCGCCTCATCTCTCACCCAGATCGGTGATGTCCGTCAGCTCGATTTCATCCGCGCTTTCGATCAGGTCGTCGCGGAAACCGCCGAGGACCCGGAAGCCGGTGTGCTGCTGCCGAAGGCCGTCCGCACGTATTGCGCCATCATTTCCCATCACCTGGGATCCATCGAAAGGTTCGAGCCGGCGGTGGCGAGAAAACTGAAATCCATGAGTACGGCGGCGCTGCGGCGCATGCCGCAGGAGGTCCTGGACGAGGCGCTGGACTCCATGGACCTGGAACGCGCCACCAAGCTGCGCCGGCTGCGCCGCCGCCCCGCCCCCGCGGGAGCCGCCGCGTGACCACCCAGATCTTCCAGGCGTCGACGCTCTACGGCACGGCCACCCTGGCGGCCGCCCTGGACTCCGGCTGCTTCCGCCCCGCCGACCGGCGGATCCTGCTGGTCTGCAACAACGCGGCCACGCCCGAGACCACGCCGGGACCGGACCTGATGCCCGGCTTCGAGCGGCTGCGCGAGCGCTTCGACGAGGTGCTGTCGTACAACGAGGCGATCTTCCCCTTCCACCCCGGCGGCTGGGCGCCCCGGCCGGAGGACCTGCCGCTCTGGGAGCGGTATCTGCGCCACGAGTGGCGGCTCGGGGACGAGGACGTGGAGCTGGCCGTGGAGTCGATCCAGGTCAACCCGTCGCTCTCGCTCGCCCAGATCTTCACCGGCGCCCCGGTCACCGTCTACGCGGACGGCCTGATGAGCTACGGCCCCACCCGGAACAAGATCGACCCGCTGGTCGGCACCCGGGTGGACCGGGTGCTCCACCTGGACCTGGTGCCGGACCTGGAGCCGCTGCTGCTCACCGAGTTCGGCGTCCCGGCGGAGATCGTGCCGACGGCAGCCTTCACCAAGGTCCTGGCCGAACTCTCGCCGCCGGCCGACGAGCTGCCCGCGGTGGAGGAGCCGGCGCTGCTGCTCGGCCAGTACCTGTCCGCGCTGGGGATCCTCACCCCCGAGGAGGAGGAGGACCTGCATGTGCGGATGCTGCGCGGTGCCCATCGGCTCGGGCACGGCACGGTGGTGTTCAAGCCGCACCCCACCGCCCCCGCGCGCTTCACCCGCACGCTGGAGGAGGAGGCGGAGCGGCTCGGGGTGGACCTCACCGTGCTGGAGACGCCGGTCCTCGCCGAGGTGCTGTACCAGCGGACGCGTCCGGCGCTGGTCGTGGGCTGCTTCTCCACCGCCCTGCTCACCGCCGCGGCGCTGTACGGCCTGCCGGTGGCCCGGATCGGCACCGGGATGCTGCTGGAGCGGCTGACGCCGTTCGAGAACAGCAACCGGATCCCGGTCACCGTGGTCGACGCGCTGCTGCCGGACCTGGACGACCTCGCCGCGGTCCGCGAGGGGCGGCCGGGCATGGACGTGGCGGCGCTGGGCGAGCTGGTCCGCGCGGTGGGCTTCGCGATGCAGCCGAAGATCCTGCCCGGGCTGCGCGGCGAGACCGAGCGGTACCTCGCGGGCAGCCTGGACGCCCGGACCCTGCGCTACTTCAAGCGCAAGCGGCTGACCTCGCTGGCACTGCCCGGCGGGATGCCGTCCCAGCTCGCGTTCATCCCGCGCAACGCCACGGTCCGCCGGATGGCGCGCAGGGCGCGCGGTCTGCGCCGCGTCGTCCGCCGCTGATCATCCCCTTTCCCTCACAGGGCGGGCCCTTCGCGGGCCCGCCCTCCGCGGTGTTCAGCGGCCGAGGACCGTGCGGATCCGGGCCGCGTTCTCCTGGGTGACCTGCCACAGCAGTTCCTGCCGGCCGTGCACGTCGGCGACGGCCCGGTCGTGGTGGTCGAGGATGTCGAGCGCCCGTTCGGTGAGCACCTCGCCCAGGTTCCGCTCGTGCACCGAGACACCCCATTCGGGGCGCTCGATGTCGCTGAGGAAGTACGCCATCTTCGGGTGCGAGATCAGGCTGACGATGGGCGTGCCGACCCCGAAGGGGATCATGCCGGCGTGCCCGCGCATGCCGATGACCAGCTTCGTCCTCGCGTAGGTCTCGCGGATGGCGTCGTTGTCGAAGTCGTACATCGGGATCACCGGGAGCGAGATCCCGTGTTCGCGGCGCAGGTCGAAGGCGATCCGCTCGTCGTCCAGGGAGTGCGCGACGCAGCGGACCTCGGTGTGGGCGCCGATCGCGCGCACGGCCTTCGCCGTCTCGGCGAGGAAGTGCCCGTAGTCGTGCCCGAAGCGCAAGCCCGCGCGGTCGTAGGCGGCGTTCAGCAGGACGGTGTCCTCGCGGTACGCCGGGTCGGTCCAGCCGGCCACCAACTGGCGCATGACCGTGGTCGGGCAGGGCTGAAAGACGACCCGGTCGTGCAGCTCGGGCGGGAGCAGGGAGCGGACCCTGGCGATGGAGCCGTGGTTGCGCAGTCCGAAGAAGGCGGACTTCTCCACCAGCAGCCGCAGGCTCTCGTTGAACCGCCGGGCGCGGTACGACTGCCCGTCGAAGGCGTTGAAGCCGACCGCGAACACCACGACCGGCACGTCGACGGCGCGCAGGTGCTCGTCCGGGACGTTCCACTGCCAGGCGCTGTTGCCGTTGGGCATGGTGTCGGGGATGAACAGTCCGCCGCCGCCGATGACCAGGCCGCGCCGGGCGTTGACCCGTTCCAGGGCGGCCCTGTCGAACAGCCGGTGGGCGTGGACGGAGGTCCAGCGGCGGGAGGTGGTGTCGGGGCCGAAGGCGAGCCGGACGGTCTCGGGCAGCAGCTTGTCGCCGGCGTTGCCCTGCCGGTCCATGTAGAAGGCGACGTGGGCGAGCTGGTCCTCGGCGGCGCCCTGCTCCTGGGCCGGGACGGCGGCGGCGCGCTGGGCCCACAGCCGGCTGGAGCGGTGGGTGGGGTCGACGGTGAGGCCGGCGGTGGCGTGCTTCAGCGCCTCGGCGTTGTCGCCGTGCACCCAGGCCATCTGGGCGAGGCGGGCGTAGGCGGTGGCGGCCCGGTTGGGGGCGGCGGTGGCCAGCAGGAGCTGGGTCTTCGCCTCCGCGTAGCGCGAGACGCTCATCAGGGCGTGCCCGAACACCTCGTGCGGCCAGGCCTCGTCCAGCGGGATGCGCACACCGCTCAGGAGGTCGACGGCGTCCTGGTACTCGCCGGCCCCGATGTGTGCGGCGGCGACCTTGCGGGCGGCCTCCACGTCCCCGGTGCGCCGCACGTGCGGGGTGCCGTAGTGCACCAGCAGGTCGTGGTGGAGGGTGCCGCCGCTGCCCAGGTAGGCCGCGTGGAAGTCGGCGTCGGACAGCTCATACTCGCGCCAGCGCTCCTCGGCCCGCTGGTATCCGGCCTCGCCGCCCTGCCAGGGCTTGTGCCGGCCGGTGAAGTGCAGGATCGCGGTGTCGTCCGGGACCGGCAGGTCGCCGGACAGGCGCCGCTTGACGAAGTTGTAGCGGGTGTCCAGGCGGACGAAGTCGCCGTCGAGGACGGCGTTGAGGATGCCCTGGTCGTGCTTGTCGAGTTCGTAGCCGCCGCCGCGCCCGACCGCGTCGAGCCGGGCGCAGAACGCGTCGGAGAGGTACTCGCGCTGGATGACCAGCAGCCCGGAGTTGAGCTTGTGCTGCCCGTAGAAGAACTGCGGCACGGCCGCGAGCCCCTCGCGCAGGGAGAGCAGTTCGCGCAGGTCGCCGAGGACGACCATGTCGGTGTCCAGGGTGATGACCGTGTCGTAGTCGCGCAGCCGGAAGACGTCGAGGATGAAGTACGCCTTGCGGACGAGGTAGTTGTCCTGGTCGCCCTTGGCGTAGGAGTCGTAGTGGGCGGCGTCGACGCGGCGCAGCACGATCCTCGGGTGCAGGGCGCGGATGCGGGCGACGGAGGAGGGCTTGAGGTCGTCGTGCAGGACGACGAAGTCCTCGCAGACGCCGGGGTTGGACAGGGCGAGGCTGCGCAGCAGGACGAGGAACCCGGGCAGGTAGTTCTCGTCGACGAAGCTCGCGAAGGCGATGCGCCGCTTGCCGGTCAGCGCGTGTGCGGAGGTCTCCGGTACTACCGGGGTGGCGGTGGTCATCGCAGGGATATCCTCATGTCGGTCACGCTCTGGGCCCGCTCCATGACCCATGCCTTCTCGCTGGTGTATTCGTGCACGGACGTGATCGCGAGCTTCATGGCCTCCGGCACGCGGTAGGCGCCGCTCTCGTAGAAGTCGAAGCCGATCAGGTCGAGGACGGGGCTGACGTCCAGGAAGTCCAGCAGCCACAGCGTGTTGAAGCCGGTGGTGGGGATTCCTGACCACACGTCGTTGCCGAGCCGTCCGATGTTGCGGACGGGCCAGCGCAGCGACTCGTCGCCCAGGTGGCGCTGGGCGCCGGGCACCAGGCGGTTGCGCAGCGAGTGCTTCCAGTCGCCGGAGACGCCGCCGAAGACGAGCCGGGTGGTCACCGGCTTGCCCCAGTTGAAGCCGTGCTTGTGGATGGTGGCGTGGATGTCGGTGCGGCCGCCGGTGTGCTTCGGGTCGATCCGGTAGGAGTTGAAGCGCACGACGAGGTCGTAGTCGTCGATCGCTTTGCCGAGGCCGCTCTGGCCCACGCGGCCCGAGTTGGCGATCAGGCACACGGACTTTCCGGCGATCAGGTTGCGGAACTCGCCGAGGCCGATCCAGTTCACGCCGCCGACGGTGGGGTCGGCGACCGGGCCGCGCATGCGGACCCGGCGCTGTTCGGCGTAGAGGGCGACGGCCTCGGTGAGGTCGCCGCCGGGGATGCCGGTGCGCAGTTCGAGGTACTGGCCGAGCAGTTCCTGCCGGTCGGCGACCGGGGCCTGCTCGGCGGCGTGCGCCAGCAGGGCGCCGACCAGGCGGGGTTCGGCCGCCTCCCAGTCGCCGCCGGCGTGCAGGGCGAGGCCCTCGGCCCAGACGTCGGTGGCGGGTCGCCGGGCGAAGTCCGCGGCGCGCGGGCACTGGCGCTCCAGCAGGGCGAGCAGGTCGCGCTCGCGCTCGGCGGCCCGGCGCAGCCCGGTGATCCGGGCGGCCACGCCGAAGCCGTCCTCCTCGGTCAGCTCCAGATAGCGCTCGTAGGCCTGGACGGCCTCGCGCTCCTCGCCGAGCGCCTCCAGGACGCGGGCGCGCAGCCGCCAGCCGGCCCGGGAGTTGCGGCGCCGGTCGAGGACGGTGTCGCTGATCCGCAGGGCGAGGTGCAGCTCGTCGTCGTAGCCGCACTCCAGGGCCTTGCCCGCGACGGCCAGCAGGGCGTCCAGCAGGTCGTTGCCCATGCCGCCGGCGGGCACGCCGGGGCCCTTGACGGCCCGCTTGAGCAGCGCGGTCGCGCCGCCGGCCGGGGCGGGCGCGGGGGCGGCGGTCCCGGCGGTGCTGGCCACCACGAGCAGCCTGCGCAGCTGCTCGGCCAGTTCCGTGCGCCGGCGGTCGAGGCTGCCCACGAGTTTGCCGCTGTGAACGGCGCAGGCGCGCAGGCAGTCCTCCAGTCCCCCTCCACTAGCGGGCGTCCGCCGGTTCTGGACCCTCGTCATAGCTCTCCTGATGTGTGCCAAGCAAAGACTGTGTATACGGCGGCATGCCATGGGTTTGCCGAAACGTGGGGGTTGATGGAGAAACTAGGAAGCCAAAACAACGTCCGGGTGAACGAATTCGAACGGCACGGCGAATGGTTGGGCTGTCAACCAAGCCGTTTCCGTGATTCGCCCAGGTACCGGTGATCCGATACCTGGGCACCGGGGACTTTCACAAATGGGATCGGGATTATCAGCGTTTTATCGACTAGGTTCTGGGGCACCATGCCTGCTTCTTCGCCTTCCCTCGCCGACGTCCCCGCTCCCCCGGTGCCCGAGGCGGGCTCGGCCCCCGCCCGCACCCGGGAGCGGGGCCGGCTGCACGCCCTGGACGGTCTGCGGCTCGTGGCCGCGCTGATGGTCTGCCTCTACCACTACGCCGGACGCGGCGGCACGGTCTCGGAGTCCTGGCACCAGAGCCCGTCACGCGTCTTCCCGTCCCTGTCCCAGGTGGCGACGTACGGCTGTCTGGGCGTCCAGTTCTTCTTCGTCATCAGCGGTTTCGTCATCTGCATGAGCAGCTGGGGCCGCAGCCTCGGCGACTTCTTCAGATCCCGGGTCGCCCGTCTCTACCCCGCCTACTGGGTGGCCCTGGTGCTGGTCACCGGCGCCGCCCTGGTGCTGCCGGCCGTGGTGCACGCGGTCCGGCCGGACCAGTTCCTGGTCAACCTGACGATGCTCCAGCAGCCCATGGGCGCGCCGCGGGTGCTGGGCGTGTGCTGGACGCTCTGGGTCGAGGTGCGCTTCTACGCGCTGTTCGCCCTGTTCGTCGTCGTGCGCGGGGTCACCTACCGGCGGGTGGTGCTGTTCGCCTCCGTGTGGACGCTCGCGGCGGTGGTGTGCCGCACCAGCGGCAACGCGCTGACGGACCAGATCGTCATGCCGGAGTACGCTCCCTTCTTCGTCGGCGGCCTCGCCCTCTACCTGATCCACCGCTTCGGCGGCGACCTGCTGCTCTGGGGCATCGTGGCCGTCTCCTGGCTGCTCGGGCAGAGCACCGCGACGAGCGGGCTGTGGCATCCGGGCGCGCACGGCGACTTCGTCCGCGTCCCGCTCGTCATCCTGCTGATCGTCACCCTGGCCTTCGCCGCCGTGGCGGCCGTGGCACTGGGCTGGACCCGGTGGGCGAACTGGTCCTGGCTGGCCACGGCCGGCGCGCTGACCTACCCGTTCTACCTGGTCCACGAGCACCTGGGCTGGTTCGTCATCCGGGTGCTGCACCGGGGCCTCGGGCTGCCCGCCCATCCGACGCTCGCGGCGACCGTGCTGGGCATGCTGGCACTCGCGTGGCTGATGCACCGGTTCGTGGAGAAACCATTCGGCCCGCGCCTGAAGAAGGCGCTGAAGAAATCCCGTACACCTGGAATTCCGGCGTCGTTCACCCTGCCGAAATAGAGAAAGGGAAACGGCCGAACCGGCGGACGGTACGGACGTTGGTCATCCGTTCACCTTTCCCGGCTTCCGCACCGATCCCCGGGGCACTCCGGAACCCGCGGCGACCTCCCGGGGGGTGCGGCGTCCGCATGGGGTGAGAGCGCGGGGTCGACCTGCTCCCGCCCGTCCGGGAGGCCCGGCGGCCCCGCGCCCTACGCGCTCGCCAGCGACAGCTTGAGCGCGAAGCCGAGGAACAGGGCGCCCGCCGCGGAGGTGGCCGTGGCCGACAGGCGCTTGCGTCGGCGGAAGGCGGCCGCGAGCCGGGTGCCGCCGAATATCAGCGCGCTCAGGTACAGGAAGCTGGCCGCCTGCGCGAAGGCGCCGAGGACGACGAAGGAAAGCGCCGGGTAGGCGTAGCCCGGGTCCACGAACTGCACGAAGAAGGCGACGAAAAAGAGGATCGCCTTGGGGTTGAAGAGGCTGACGACGAGGGCGCGGCGGAACGGCCGCTCCTCGGCCGCGACGACGTCGGCGGTCTCCTCGACGGTCTTCTCCCGCCGGGTCCGCCACATCTGCCACGCGGCCCGCATCATCCCGATCGCCAGCCAGGTCAGGTAGCCGGCGCCGGCGTACTTCACGATGCCGAACAGCACGGCGTTGGCCTGCAGCAGCGAGGCGACCCCGGCGGCGGACAGCGTCATCAGCACCGTGTCCCCGCACCACACGCCGGCGGCGGCGGTGTAGCCGGACCGGACGCCGCGCCGGGCCGCGACGGAGAGGACGTAGAGCGAGTTGGGACCGGGCAGCAGCACGATGAGGACGAGCCCTGCCAGGTAGGTGGGGAGATCGATGACGCCGAACATGGCAAGGAGTGTCGCACGGGGGTACGACAGTCCGGCCGGGGATTTCGGAGGGCGAGACGGGCCCGGGTCAGAAGGAGTCCGCGGGCACGTGGCTGCCCCAGACCGACCGGAGGGCGTCGCACACCTCGCCCACCGTCGCCCGCGCCCGCAGCGCCTCCCGCATCGGGTACAGGACGTTGTCCTCGCCCGCCGCGGCCTTCTTCAGCGCGGTCAGCGCCGCGTCCACCGCGCCCCCGTCCCGCTCGGCCCGCAGCCGGACCAGCCGCTCCGCCTGCCGGGCCTCGATCGCCGGGTCCACCCGAAGCGGCTCGTAGGGCTCCTCCTCGTCGAGCCGGAAGCGGTTGACGCCGACCACCACGCGCTCCCCGGAGTCGGTCTCCTGGGCGATGCGGTAGGCGTTCCGCTCGATCTCGGCCTTCTGGAAGCCCTGTTCGATCGCCGCCTCCGCGCCGCCCAGGTCCTCGACCCGGCGCATCAGGTCCAGCGCGGCCGCCTCCACGTCGTCGGTCAGCCGCTCCACCGCGTAGGAGCCGGCGAAGGGGTCGACCGTCGCCGTCACGTCCGTCTCGTGCGCCAGCACCTGCTGGGTGCGCAGCGCCAGGCGGGCGCTTTTGTCCGTCGGCAGGGCGATCGCCTCGTCGAAGGAGTTGGTGTGCAGCGACTGGGTGCCGCCGAGGACCGCGCCGAGCGCCTGCACCGCGACCCGGACCAGGTTCACCTCCGGCTGCTGCGCGGTCAGCTGGACGCCCGCCGTCTGGGTGTGGAAACGCAGCATCAGGGACTTGGGGTTCCGCGCGCCGAACTCCTCCCTCATCACCCGCGCCCAGATCCTGCGCGCCGCCCGGAACTTGGCGACCTCCTCCAGCAGCGTCGTGCGGGCCACGAAGAAGAAGGAGAGGCGGGGCGCGAAGTCGTCCACGTCCATGCCCGCCGCCACGGCCGTGCGGACGTACTCGATGCCGTCGGCGAGGGTGAAGGCGATCTCCTGCGCGGGCGAGGCGCCCGCCTCGGCCATGTGGTAGCCGGAGATGGAGATGGTGTTCCACCGGGGGATCTCGGCGCCGCAGTACTTGAAGATGTCCGCCGTCAGGCGCAGCGAGGGCTTCGGCGGGAAGATGTACGTCCCGCGCGCGATGTACTCCTTCAGGACGTCGTTCTGGATGGTGCCGGTCAGCCGGTCCGCCGGTACGCCCTGCTCCTCCGCCACCAGTTGGTAGAGGAGCAGCAGCAGAGCCGCCGGGGCGTTGATCGTCATCGACGTGGAGACCTGGTCCAGCGGGATGCCGTCGAACAGCACCCGCATGTCCTCGATCGAGTCGATGGCCACGCCGACCTTGCCGACCTCGCCGTGCGCGAGGGGCGCGTCGGAGTCGTGGCCCATCTGGGTGGGCAGGTCGAAGGCGACGGAGAGACCGGTGGTGCCGTGGGCGATGAGCTGCCGGTAGCGGGCGTTGGACTCCGCCGCCGTACCGAAGCCGGCGTACTGGCGCATGGTCCAGGGCCGGCCGGTGTACATCGTGGGATACACCCCGCGCGTGTAGGGGTAGTCACCCGGTTCGCCGAGTTTCCCGGCGGGGTCCCAGCCGGTCAGGTCGCCGGGTCCGTAGACCGGCTCGATCGGCAGCCCCGACTCCGACTCACGTGCCATGGATGCCTCCGCAGTACGTTCCGACACCACCTCACCATGCCCCGTAGTTCGGCGGCGGTCACGCGGGGAAGCATCTCCGGCATGAGGATCCCGGGGAGATCTGCCGCCGTACTCGCCGCACTCGTCTCGACCGCCGCCCTCGCCGCGCTCAGCGGCTGCACCGTGCGGCCCGCGGACGCCGACGGCAAGCACCACCTGCCGGTGCGCATCGAGCTGCCGTCCAGCCACGCTCCCACTGCCACCCGGTCGGCCCAGTCCGGCGGGGCGGCCGGGTCGGCCGGGCGGGCCGCCCCGACCCCCGCCGTCCGGCCCACCGGGGCCGCGCCCCGGGTGCTGTGGTCGCGCGGCGACAGCGGTACGGGCGTGCGTGAGCTTCAGGCACGGCTGCGTCAGGCCGAGTGGCTGTTCGACGGGCCGACCGGGACGTACGACGATCTGACCGAGCGCGCCGTCAGCGGCTTCCAGGGCAAGCGCGGGCTGCCGCGGACCGGCGAGCTGGACACCGTCACCTGGCAGCGGCTGCTGGGCATGACCCACCGGCCGGGCAAGTGGGAGCTGTACCTGATGGGCGGCCAGCCGGCCGACCCGCCCGACCCGCGCTGTCTGACCGGGCGGGTGCTGTGCGTCAGCAAGACTAGCCGGACGCTGCGGTGGATGGTCGACGGGCGCACGGTCGAGACGATGTCGGTCCGCTTCGGCAGTCAGTACACGCCGACCCGTGAGGGTGTGTTCCACGTCTACTGGAAGTCCAGGCACCATGTGTCGACGCTCTACGACTCCCCGATGCCGTACGCGCTGTTCTTCAGCGGCGGCCAGGCGGTGCACTATTCGTACGACTTCGCGGCCCGGGGCTACGCGGGCGGCTCGCACGGCTGCGTCAACGTCCGGGACGAGGCGGCGATCGCCGCGCTGTTCGCCCAGGTGCGGGTGGGCGACAAGGTCGTCGTCCACTGGTGAGGGATTCGGGGCGCGGGCGGGACCGGGGGAACGTGTCCCGCCCGCGCCATATGCACGAGCCGTGGGTACGGGGGGAACCCCGGCTCAGTGCGACGGCCGATGACCAGTCGGCTCACTCATTACTGCGTCGAGGGGCCCGGAAACGTCACACCTCTCGCGAAAAAAATTTCGCGAGAGGTGAATTCGCAGGTCACAGGGGTGAGGCGAGCCCTGAGCGGGCGGTCAGAGGGCGGAGTACGTGGGGCTCGGCGAGGGAACCGGAGCGGCGCCGCGCCGGCCGGGGCCCGCGGGCGTGCGGTCCGCCGGGGAGGGGGACACCGCCGCACCCCGGTGCCGGCCGCCGTGATGACCGTGGCCTCGGCCGTCCTCGTCGCCGCCCTGGCCGTTCTCGTCACCGTTGCCGGTGCCGCCCTTGTCCTTGCCGCCGCCCTTCCCGGCCTTGCCCGAGCCGTCGCCCGAGCCGTCGCCGGCGTCGTCGTCCCCGCCGGTGGGGGGCCGGCCCGTCAGGACGGCGTCGCAGTACTTGCCGACCCGCGCGGCACCGCCCGCCAGACCCTCCAGGGCCCGCTTGCGGCTGTTGCCCAGGTCCTTGCCGTCCCGGATGTCACGGCAGGCCGTGGTGGCGTCCCGCCACCAGTTGCCGGTGGTCCCGCGGGACGCGCCGGGGCCCGGCGTTCCGCCCTTGTCGGTGCCGGTGGTGGCGCCGCCCGAGGGGGCTCCGCCGGCGGACGCGGCGGGGCCGCGAGGGGTGACCGTGCCGTCGCCGGGGCCCTGCGGGGTCCGGGCGGAGGGCGAGACGCGCGGCCGTCCGTGCGTCTCGTCCGCGGACACGGAGGCGGCGGGAGCCGGGCGGTCCTCCTGGAACGGGATGGGCAGCACTCCGCTGCCCGCGGCCATCGCGACCCCGCCCAGCGTGCCGGCGGCCACCGCCGCGGCGAGCGTCAGGCGGACCGGCCGGGCCCAGCGCGGGCGGCGGGAGCGGCTTCCGGAACGGGCCGGGGCGCCGATGCGGACCAGGCCCTCGCCGGTGCCGGCCGCGACGGGTGCGGCGGCCCTGCCGGGGGCGCCGTCGCCGAAGGCGGCGGCGGTGCGCTCGGACTCGGCCGCCTCGCGGGCCTTGCGGAACGCGGCCAGCGCGGCCTCCTCGCCGCGCAGTTCACCGCTCGCCTCGGCCGCCTGGACGGAGAGCGCGCTCAGCGCTTCGGCGAGGCGTTCGGCCTGGTCACGGACCGCGGGGTCGAGGGACGCCGGTGACTCTCCGCGCAGCAGACGTTCCGCCGTTTCCCCGGTGAGCCACTCGTCAGGGTCCCGGGGGTCGTCCCCCGGAGGAACACAGCGCTCGTCGGCCATCACATGTCCTTCTGCGTCCGCGGACGCGTATGCGTCACAGTGGCGGACGTCACCGCGCGGCCACGCGGCTCTCGCTGGAGCGGCAGCGCGTCGAGCACACCCGCCGATTCCGGATCGCCGCCGAGCAGCTCCGCGAGCCGTTTCAGGCCCCGGTGCGCGGCGGTGCGCACCGCGCCCGCGCGCTTGCCGAGCGTCTCGGCCGCGGACTTGGCGTCGAGGCCCATCACCACGCGCAGCACGACCGCTTCGGCCTGGTCCTGCGGGAGCCGCGCGATGAGCGAGAGGGTGCTGTCGGTGGTCAGTGCCTCGATGGCCTCGCCCGCCGTGTCGGAGTCGGCGGCCCGGCCGGTCAGTTCCGTTTCGTCGCCGCCGATGGCGGGGCGGCGGCCGCGCATCCGTATGTGGTCGAGCGCGCGGTTGCGGGCGATCCGGGCGGCCCAGCCGCGGAAGCGGTCGGCGTCGCCGCTGAACCGGTCGAGGTCCCGGGCGATCTGGAGCCATGCCTCGGACGCGACGTCCTCCGCGTCCGGATCTCCGACCAGCGTGCGTACGTATCCCAGCAGTCGCGGCTGCACCGCGCGGTACACCGTCCGGAAAGCGGTCTCGTCCCCGTCCTGTGCCGCACGCACCGCGGTGGTCAGCTCCGCGTCGTCCCCCAGCACCGCACTCCCTTTACGCCATGTCTTCGGTCCGGCGCGAAAGGCACGTTACGGCGAGAAGCCCGCCGCGTCCATGTCTGTAGAAGATGCAACTAACTCGTGACGTGTCAGGGCGCGACGGGGTGTGACAGAAAACGCACTCCCGACGCTGAAGAAAGTACGGGCCGCCGCGCGGCCCGTGAAGCGCGACGGCCGGGGCCTCTCCTGTGGGGGGTGGCGGCCCCGGCCGTTGCCCTGGCCCCGGACTTCCGCCCGGGCGGGGTCACTTCTTCTCTCCGGCCCGCTCGGGATCGGCCGCCTTCTGACCCGGACTTCCGCTGTTGTCGGCCGCGTTGCCCGTGCCGTTGCCCGAACTCCGGTCCGAGCCACCGCCCGAAGCGCTGCCCGACGAGCCGCCCGTGCCGTTGTCCGGGTGGCTCGGCCGCGCGGGGGGCGTCGTCCGCCCGGGGGGCGTGGTCCGCGCCGCGCAGTAGTCGGCGACCTCGTCCTCGCCGCCCGCGGCGACGACGAGCCGCTGCCAGGCCGTCGAGTCCAGCGCCTTGCCCCGGCCCCGGGTCTGCTCGAAGGCGCGGCAGTGCGCGCGCAGGTCCTGGGCGGTGGCCGGGTGGTGCGGGCGGGCCGGGGGCGCCGCGGACGCGGAGCCGGCCGGCTCGGCGGCCGGCTGCCGGGGTGCCGAGCTCGCCGGCGGCCGCGTACCGCGCGGGCCGGTGCCGCCGTCGTCGTGCCGGGCGAAGCCGGGCGAGCCCATCGCCGCGAAGGCGACGCCGCCCAGCGTGAGGCTCGCCAGGAACACCGAGAGCGTGGTCCGCGCCGAGAGACTCGCGCGGCGCGGCCGCCCGGGCCGCCAGTCGTCCCGGCGCCGGGTCCGCGCCGGGACGCGCCCGGAGTCGCGGGCGGTGCGGAAGGCGGTCACGGCGCGCCGTTCGGCCTCGGGGTCGACGACGTCCGCCCCGTTTCCGCGGAGCGCGGCGGCGATCCGGGCCTCGAACCCGGTGTCCGGACCGGCCGGCGCGGGGCCGAGGACGGCCCCGCCGGGGTGCCCGCGCCGGCGGGCGGGCAGCCCCTCGCCGCTCAGCCGTTCACCCATGCCTGTTCCCGTCCCTGGTCCGGCCCGCCGGATCGCCCCGGGAGCCTCGTGCCACTGCCTGTGCTGGTCGTGCCGCTGATGCTGCTTCCGCCTGACCTATACGGCCGCCGGCCGTCTGCGTTCATTTCGACTCACCCAGCGTCCGGGGGCCGTCATCCGTCACACCCTCGTCCGCCGCGCCCGTCCCGCCGAGCTGCCGGGCGAGCCGCTTCAGCCCGCGGTAAGCGGCGGTGCGGACCGCGCCGGGGCGCTTGCCGAGGACCCGCGCCACGGACGGGCCGTCGAGACCGACGACCACCCGGAGCAGGACGGCCTCGGCCTGGTCGCGGGGCAGGGCGCGGACCAGTTCGAGGGCCCGCTGGGTGGAGATGGACTCCAGTGCCTGGTCGTGCGTGCTGTGCGGTCCGGGCAGGTCCAGCACGTCCTGTTCGAGCCCGGCCGCCGAGCGGGGCCGTACCCGCTGCCTGCGCAGGTGGTCCAGGGCCCGGTGGCGGGCGATGGTCGCGGTCCAGCCGCGGAACCCGGCGCCGTCGCCCCTGAACCGTCCGAGGTCGCGGGCTATCTCCAGCCAGGCGTCGGAGGCCACGTCCTCCGCGTCCTCGCCGACCAGACCGCGCAGGTAGCCGAGCAGACCCGGCTGCACCATCCGGTACGCCGCCGCGAACGCGGCCTCGTCCCCGTCCTGGGCCCGCGCGACGGCAGCGCCCAGTTCCCCGTCGTACGCCTGTACGCGGCGGGGTTCGCCTCCCTGGCCCAAGAACCGTCCTCGTCCGTACCGGGCACGGGCCGTCCCCGAGCCCCAAGGTCATCAGCGCCGCAGCTCACAGTTTTGTCACAGCCCCGCGGCGCGTCCGGCGGAAGCCGTCAGGCGGCCGCCCTGCGCACCCGGCCGTGCAGGGTCAGGTAGAAGGTCTGCAGGGACTCCTCGGGGCCGCCGGACTCGAAGCGGTTGACCACCCTGCCCAGCGGGTTCCAGACCCGGCCGTCCCCCATGCGGACGCCGGCCGGCTGCCCGAAGTAGGCGCGCTGACCGGAGTCGAAGTCCACCCACACCGCCCCCGCGCGGCGCACCAGCACCTCACCGACGTACGCCCCCAGGCCGAGCAGTGTCCCGTGCACCCGTTCCCGGTCGGCGCCGCCCTTGCGCAGTCCGTCGATCAGGAAGTCGACGATCCGCAGGCTGCGCTCGGAGTAGTCCAGCGGCAGCCGGTTGCGGGCGGTGACCCGCGTGACGAAGGCGGCCGCGCAGGCCCGCATCTCCTCGGCGGACGGACGTTCGCACACTTCACGCATGAGACGGTTCCCCCTTGGCTCGGCAGCGGGAGAACTACGGGCCGCAATCCTCCAGTTGCTCAAGCGGAGGCGCCCTCGCGAACATCACGGGTAGCGGAAGTGTCCATCACCACACAGGAAAGTCATGGGTGGCGTACAACCTTCGGGGCCGCTCGCGCATCGGACCCTGGGCCCGGCAGACGTCTTCAGTGCTTCGGCGGGACGGGGTCGACGCAGTCCACGAGCACCGTGCGGTGTGCCGTGTCGACGTGGAACGAGCCGGTGTAGCGCCCCTGGGTGACGGCCCGGTCGAGCCGGTCGCTGTGCTGCCAGCGCGCCTCGCCGGGCAGGAGGTCCGCGATCTCGTCGGGCAGCCCCCGGGGGGTCTCCGCGACCGGGTTCTCCCCCAGGTCCCCGACGACCCTGGCGAAGGCCGCGGGCGCGAGGCGCACGACACCGACGAGCCGCACGTCCGTCGGCCCGGGCACGCGTTCGTCGCCGGCGTTCAGGACCACACCGCACCAGTGCGTCCGCTCCGGCGTCCCGAAGACGGGGAAGCGCTTCTCGATCGGCGCCGGGTCGGTCCGTACGGAGCACCGGCCCCGCTCGTCGCCGCCGTCCCCCGGCGAGGCGCACGAGGTGAGCGGGGCGAGCGAGGCCGACACCGCCAGCCCCGCCGCGAGTACGCGAATGTGTCCCACTGCCGACCGCCCCGTTTCCGCTCGCCGATGCCGGACCCGAACGCACCGGGTGCCCGGGCGACGGTCCGGCCACCGACCGTACCGCGAGGGGCCGTTCGGCGGCCGGGGCCGGACTCCGGGCCCCGGACCGGGGTGACGTTCCGCGCCGTCCGCGCGCTGAACAGGTGTCACCTGTGTGGCAGGTGATGTCACCGTGTTCATTTTCTAGGGGTGGGACAGTTGAGTCCTCGCAGGACCCATGCGTACAGACCGCTCAGTCTCAAGCGACGGGCGTGGCTGACGCTCGGCGCCGTGGTGCTGGGCGGTGCCGGGGCCGTCACGTACGCGGTGGCGGACCCGGGTGCGCACAACGACGGCAAGGGCGCGGGCCGCAGGGCCGCCGTCCACACAGTGAAGCTGGCGGACCAGGGCGGGGGCCGCCGCGGGCTGGGCGAGCGGGACACCGAGCGGTTCAGCGCCGCGCTGCTCACCTGGGACAACGAGCGGGCCGAGCTGAAGGGAACGCCGGAACTCCGCTACCGCTCGCGGGAGACCGGGAAGTGGTCGGACTGGGCGAAGCTGCCCGACGACCCGTTCTCCGCGGACGGCGCCGAGGGCGCGCGGGCCAAGGCGCGCGGCGGCACCGGTTCCATGTGGACGGGTGACGCGGACGGCGTCGCGGTCCGGGTGGTGAACCCCGACGGCACCACGACGTCCGGGCTCCCGGCCGGGATGGACGTCAAGCTGCTCGACCCGGGCACGGACCCGGCGGGCGGCTCGCAGCCGGCCGCCTTCGCCGTGGACCCCACGTCGTCGGCGCCGTCCGACCCGTCGTCACCGACGGACTCCCCGGCGCCCAGTGACACGGTGTCGGCGCCGGAGACGTCGTCCCCCTCGCCGTCGGTGTCCGACTCGGCCGGCGCGTCCGCCTCGCCGTCGGTGTCCGACTCGGTCTCCCCGTCCCCGTCGAGCACCGTCCCGGAGCCGCGGCCCTCCACGGTCGTCAAGCCGTCGGTCATCTCGCAGGCCGAGTGGGGTGCCTCCACGGACTACGACGGCACGCCGAGCTACGGCACGGAGATCAAGGCCGCCGTCATCCACCACACCGGTGTCGACAGCGACAACACGGTGTCCTGTGCCGACTCGCGGGCCCGGATGCGCACCATCCAGCAGGAGCACTTCTCCCGCGGCTACTTCGACATCGGCTACAACTTCGTCGTGGACCGCTGCGGCCAGATCTTCGAGGGCCGCAGCGGCGGCATGGACCTGCCGGTGGTGGGCGCGCACGACATCGGGTTCAACACGAACACGGTCGGCATCTCCTACATCGGCAACTACATGTCGGCGAAGCCGTCCCGGGCCGCGCTCGACTCGATCGCCCGGATCGTGGCGTGGAAGTTCGGGATGTACGGCATCGACCCGACCGGCAAGGTCACGCTGACCTCGGGCAGCCCCAAGGGGCAGGACGGCAACCTGATCGACAAGGGCCAGGACATCACCCTGCCCCGGGTCTTCGGGCACCGTGACACCAACGCCACCGCCTGCCCCGGCGACAACCTGTACAGCAAGCTGCCCCTGATCGCCGCGCTGGCGAAGACCCCGGGCATCTCGCACGCGCTGCCGACCTCCGACCGCGACCGGGACGGCCTGGCCGACCTGGTGGCGGGCACCCCGAAGGCGAACTCGGTGACGGTCGTGCCGGGCGGCGTGGACGGTCCGGTCTCCGCGAGCAGGCTCACGCTCACCCAGAGCAGCCCGGGCGTCCCCGGCTCCTCCGAGTCCGGTGACAGCTTCGGCACCTCGACCGCCTGGGGCGACGTCAACGGCGACGGCTACGCCGACCTCGCGGTCGGCGCGCCCGGCGAGGACGACACCAGCGGACACGCCGACCGGGGCGCGGTCACCGTCCTGTACGGCCCCGGCCTCGACTCGGGCTTCTCGTACACCACGTCGGGCAGCGTCACGGCGACCGGTGCCAAGCTCGGCTCCGCCGTCGCGGTCGGCGACTTCGACGCCGACGGCAAGGCGGACGTCTTCTCGGCCGGCACCGGCAAGGGCGGCAGCTGGAACGTCCGGCCGGCCGGCGGCGCCACCACCTCCGGCGCCCTGACCACGGCCACCGGCTCCGTCGCCTACCTGGACGCCGCGACCGGCGACTTCAACCGGGACGGGTACGCCGACATCGCCCTCAACTACCGGGACACGGGCGGCATCGGCCGTGTCGTGCGGTTCGCGGGCTCGGCGACGGGCCTGACCAAGGCGGGCGTCATCTCGGTCAAGGGCGGCCGGTCGGTCGCCGCGGGCGACGTGAACGGCAACGGCTACGACGACATCGTCATCGGCCAGCCGTACACGAGCGAGTCCGGGGGCAAGTCGGGCGGCCAGGTCACCCTGGTGCCGGGCTCCTCCAGCGGGTTCACCACCACCGGCATGGTCACCGTCCACCAGGACACCACCGGCGTCCCCGGCGGCAACGAGTCCGGTGACGCGATGGGCGCCTCCGTCTCGGTCGGCGACTACGACGGCGACGGCTACGCGGACGTCCTGACCGGCCTGCCCGGCGAGGACATCACCCGCGACGCCGTGAACCGGGCCGACGCGGGCTCGGCGCTGCTCGTCAAGGGCGGCGCCTCGGGCCTCACCGG
The DNA here is from genome assembly GCF_053593175.1 of Streptomyces sp. NPDC002386. Lineage (NCBI taxonomy): Bacteria > Bacillati > Actinomycetota > Actinomycetes > Kitasatosporales > Streptomycetaceae > Streptomyces > Streptomyces sp. NPDC002386. The sequence goes on along the minus strand of NZ_JBSFBX010000010.1, from coordinate 151,440 downwards.
CTCCGGCGCGATCGCGGTCTCGCAGGACACCTCTGGCGTGCCGGGCAACACCGAGAGCGGTGACAAGGCCGGCTCGTCGGTGTCCCTGACCGACCTGTCCGGGTACGGCCGCGCCGACCTCACGCTCGGCGTGGCGGGCGAGGACAGCGGCAACGGCATCCTGATGTACCTGCCGAGCAACGGCTCGGGCCTCGGCTACAGCCAGACGGCCGTGCTGAGCAGGACGATGCTCGGCACCCCGACGGGCGCCGGGCTGGGCGTGACGCTGGCGCCGTAACACCCGTTCGGCCCACCGGCCGGGATCCCGCCTCGCGGCGGGTCCCGGCCGGTGCGCGTCCGGGGCCGGTCCGCGGCCCGGCGCGCCGGTGTCAGCCGGCCGTCCCGCTCGTGGCGTCCCGGCACAACAGGCGCAGTGAGCCGTGGCCGGCGTAGGCGCGGCGGGCCTCGTCGATGGGGTCCCACAGGCGGCCGTCGGGTGTGCGGAGCCAGTGCTCGCCGCCGGACGACCACCACTCGGCGCCGGTCCGGCGGGCGACGACCTCGCCCGCGTAGGCGCCGAAGCCGCGCAACGCGTGCTCGACCGCCGCGTAGGGCGGGCCCTCGCGGCGGATGCCGTCGATCATCCGGTCCACCCGCCACAGGCTCTGCACCGAGTAGTCGAGCCTGAGCCGCGCGCCCTCACGCATGGCCGCCACGGTGTCCGCGGCCCAGCGTGCGGGCTTGGCCGCGGCATGCGGCCTGGTCTCCTGCTGTGCTGTCACGTAGTGCGCTGTCACATAGGGAAAAGCGGGCCGCGCGGGGCATCCGTCACAGCGATCCGGCCGGTTCCCGCAAACGGCGCAGGACCGCCCCACCGCCACCGCAGGACGGACACAGGACTTTCCCAGCGACCGGGTTTGCGGTTTACCCGTCCCCTATGTGCCGGTTCGGCGGGCGCCGGTCCGGTACCGGTCCTTCAGCCGCGGCCGCGGGCCCTGCGGGAGACCACGGCGCTCAGCACCCGGCGGCCCTCCACCGACACGTCCAGGGCCCGGCGCAGGCCGTTGGTGCCGTGCTCGGCGAGGAGTTCCAGCACGACGGTCTGGCGGCGCAGTTCGGCGGCGACGAGCGGAGGCAGTCCCCCGGCGTCGCCGGCCCGGCCGGCCTCCAGGCCGCCGGTGTCGTCCGGGCCGTCGGCGGCGGGGTCGAGCAGCCGGTGGATGCGCAGGGAGGCGACGGAGCAGGCGTCCGCCCAGGCCCGTACCGCCTCGGGGGTGCGCTCGGCCGGGGCCTCGTCCAGCATGCGGTGGGCGAGCCGCGCGGCCTCGTCCTCGTCGGAGTCCTCCGGGCCGAGCGCGCCGCGCGCCTTCTCCAGGCCGCCCGCCCAGTCCGAGCCCTCGGCGACGCTCGCCCACAGCGGGCGCAGCACCTCGTCGTCACCGCCCAGCAAGGGCACGCACCGGTCCAAACAAGCCAGCCCGCTCACGGCCAGCCCCCGTTCGCCGGCTTGCGCGATCAGTTCCACCAGGCTCATGGAAGCCTCCCTCGCCAGGGCGCCGCCTTTACGGAGCCCGCACTTCCCCTTACTGCGTGCAACGGGCCGAGGGTGTCACAGCCGAAGCTTTTCAGCCAAGAGTCATGACGAACCCGGGACCGGCGAGGGCCCGGTCGCGCTCCATGCGGGTCAGCTTGAGGACCACCAGAACGGCGAGGACGGCGGCCGCGGCGTCGAGGGCGTCGGCGACGACCAGCCCGAGCAGCGCGACGGTGGCGCGGGCGAGGCACTCCGGTGAGCGCAGACGTGCTGCGGGCATGATCGGGACCCCCCGTGTCCTCGTGCGATGCGGCACGCGGAAGATACCGTGCCCGGCGGGCGCTCAGCCCAGCCGGTCCGCCAGCGCCTTGAACTCGGCCCAGGACAGCGCCGGCTTCCCCGGGTCCCACAGCTTCTGCACGGTGGCCCTGAGCGGCATCCGGATGCCGGCGGCGACCTGCGCCTCGGTCTGGGCGCCCGGGATGTCGCTCCACACGGCGAACGAGCCGCCGGGGATCTGCCCGTCGTAGCTGGACGGGACGGCGGTGGTGCCGCGCAGCACGCGCGGGTTCCACTGCTCGTAGATCCGCTGCCCGGTCGGGTAGACGAAGGTCTGCGGCTGGCCGAGGACGTAGTACAGGAACTCGTCGTTGTAGTTGATGACCTTGCGGCCGTCGCGCAGGTACTCCACCGGCTGCCGGGCGCCGATCTCCTTGCCGGTCCAGTAGGCGACCTGGAGGTCCTTGGCGGGCCGCACGGAGGTGTCCCGGAAGAAGCCGTCGTTCCAGGCCCGCATGGTCCGGTGGTGGGCGCGGACGGTGGCGGCACGGTCGTTGAGCCAGCCGGTGGCGAGGTCGGCGACGGTCGCGCCGGAGCCGTACTTCCGCTGGGCGGCGGCCGCGAGCTGCGGGTAGGAGGCCTGCGGGTCGGACACCGTCAGCGCCTGGTACTCGTCGCCGCCGAGGTGCCACTGGTTGCCCGGGAAGACCCCGGCGTACTCGTTCAGCAGGTCGTCGACGATCTTCGCGGAGCCGGGCTTGGAGATGTCGATGGCACCCCGCGTGGGCACTCCGTTCGCGTTGCGGAGCTGCAGGTCCGGGTGGGCGGCGATGACGGCGCCGAGGTGGCCGGGCGAGTCGATCTCGGGCACGACCGTTATGTGCCGGCTCTTCGCCAGGTCCACGATCCGCTTGACCTGCGCCTTGGTCAGATGGTCCTTGGAGACGATCTCCGGATGGCTGCCGGACTCGATCCGGAAGGCCTGGTCGTCGGAGAAGTGCAGGCCCAGCTCGTTGTACTTCAGGTCGCCCAGTTCGCGTATCCGGTCCTCGATCCAGGACGCGCTGTACGGCTTGCGGGCTATGTCCAGGTTGAAGCCGCGCACCGGCTTGGCGGGCTGGTCGCGCACGACGCCCTCCGGTGCCGTGCCGCCGCCGTGGACCTCCTGCTTGAGGGTGCGGGTGCCGTAGAACACGCCGCTCTCGGCCGGCCCGCTGATGTCGACCCGGCCGTCGCGGACGGTCATGGTGTACGACTCCGGGTTGCCGCCCCGCTTGCCCAGCGTGAGCCGGACGTCCCCGGCCCGCTTGTCGTCCTTCTGCCCGGCGTACGTGAGCCCGAGCTCGCCGGCCGTCAGCCGGCCCTCGTCGGCCAGCGACGGATCGCTCACCACCAGCCGCTCACCCTTCTTCGGGCGCCAGCCGGGGCCGTGCGCCGCGGTGTGGGAGGCGACCGCGGGTATGGTGCGCGGCGCCTGGGAGAGCGGATAGGAGCGGCTGGGCGACGGACTGCTCGGCGCCCGGCCCGCCGGGGCCTGCGCCACGTCCCCGGCCGGTCTTCCGCCGGTGTCGGCCGAGGCCCATATGCCGACGCCCACGCCGAGCGCGACGGTCCCCGCGAAAGCCGCGGCGACCACCGCCCGCTTCCGCCTCACCTGCTGCGCCGACGCCCGGCGCCTGTGCTGCGTCACTCAGCCAACGTACGACCGATCGGCCCGTCACCCGTCATCGAGGTGTTCCGAAACTCTTCCGTACGGGTGAAATTCAGATACCCGTCGGACACACTGTGACCACTCTCGATAACGTAGCGACACAGCCTTCACAAGATCCCCTGCCACACCACCCGTGACGCGAGGACCCACGCTGCCTGCGCATCGTCTCCCGTACCTCCCTACGCCGCTGGACGCCTTCAACGCCGCCCCCGCCGACGAGGCGCGCGCGATGCTGCTGCGCTGCCTGCGCAATCCGCGCTGGTCCGGGCGTATCGCGGAGCACCGCCCCTATCCCGACCTGGACGCCCTGCTGGCGGCGGCGGACGAGGCGACGTACGACCTGCCCGCGGCCGAACTCGCCGGGGCCCTGGCGGGCGAGCCGCTGCCCGAGCTGCCGGAGGACACCTACCAGGCGGCACACATGGCGCTGAGCGCGGCGCACGCCGCCTACGAGGCGAAATTCGGGCACACGTTCGTCATCTACCTGGGCGACACCCCGGCGTACGAGGTCATCGACCGCATCCTCGAAGGCATCCGGTCACGATTGGCGAACGATCCCGAGGAGGAGCGGGTCATGGCGACGGAGGAGCTGCGGCGCCTGGCCAAGCACCGGCTGGCGGCATTCCTGGCGGGCCCGGCGGCCCGCCCGTCCGCGGCCCCGCCGAGCGGCGCGACCAGCCACAACACGCCCGCTACCGGCATATGACCGCACGCACCACCCGAATGCCGCACCCCTAGCCCGTACGGTGCCACTTTGATCACACAAGTAGGCCCCCCGTAAGCCGCGCCGCGGCGCATGGATACGATGCTGAGGGCCGGTGGACCGTACCCGGCCGGGCCCGACCGACCGTGAAGCCGGCGCGGCCCTAGTCCCCGCTCCCGGAGGGTTCTTCCGTGCCGGCTGGAACGCTGTACCGCGGACGGGAAGGAATGTGGTCCTGGGTGGCTCACCGAGTCACCGGCGTCCTCATCTTCTTCTTCCTGTTCGTGCATGTGCTGGACACCGCACTCGTCCGTGTCTCCCCCGAGGCCTACGACAAGGTCGTGGTGACCTACAAGACGCCGATCGTCGCGCTGCTGGAGTACGGCCTCGTCGCCGCCATCCTCTTCCACGCGCTCAACGGCCTGCGCGTCATCGCCGTCGACTTCTGGTCGAAGGGCCCGCGCTACCAGAAGCAGATGTTCTGGACCGTGATGGGCGTCTGGATCGTCCTGATGATCGGCGCGCTCTACCCGGTCCTCGGCCACGCCGTTCGTGCCCTGTTCGGGAGCTGACACTCATGTCCACGACTGAAACCCCCGCGTCCGGAGTCGGCCCCGTCGAGGGCGCCCCGGTGTACTCCGTCGACAACCCGGCCCCGCTGATCGAGGCGCCGCGCAGGCGGACCAAGAAGAGCCCCAAGTCCACCCGGGGCAACTTCGAACTGGCCGCCTGGCTGTTCATGCGCCTGTCCGGCATCGTGCTGGTCGTCCTGGTCATCGGCCACCTGCTGATCCAGCTCGTCCTGGACGGCGGCGTCTCCAAGATCGGCTTCGCCTTCGTGGCCGGCCGCTGGGCGTCCCCGTTCTGGCAGGTCTGGGACCTGCTGATGCTGTGGCTCGCGATGCTGCACGGCGCCAACGGCCTGCGCACGGTCATCAACGACTACGCCGAGCGCCCGAACACCCGGCTGTGGCTGAAGGCTCTGCTCTACACCGCCACGGTGTTCACCATCCTGCTCGGCACGCTGGTGATCTTCACCTTCGACCCGAACATCCGCTAGGCACGGGGCTGCGAGAATCATGAAGATCCACAAGTACGACACAGTCATCGTCGGCGCCGGCGGGGCCGGCATGCGCGCGGCCATCGAGTCGACGAAGCGCAGCCGCACCGCGGTCCTGACCAAGCTCTACCCCACCCGCTCCCACACGGGCGCCGCGCAGGGCGGCATGGCCGCCGCGCTGGCCAACGTGGAGGAGGACAACTGGGAGTGGCACACCTTCGACACGGTCAAGGGCGGTGACTACCTGGTCGACCAGGACGCCGCGGAGATCCTGGCGAAGGAGGCCATCGACGCCGTCCTCGACCTGGAGAAGATGGGCCTGCCGTTCAACCGGACGCCCGACGGGACGATCGACCAGCGCCGCTTCGGCGGTCACTCCCGCAACCACGGCGAGGCCCCGGTCCGCCGGTCCTGCTACGCCGCGGACCGCACCGGCCACATGATCCTCCAGACGCTGTACCAGAACTGCGTCAAGGAGGGCGTGGAGTTCTTCAACGAGTTCTACGTCCTGGACCAGCTCATCACCGAGGTCGACGGCGTCAAGAAGTCGGCCGGCGTGGTGGCGTACGAGCTGGCGACCGGCGAGATCCACCTCTTCCAGGCGAAGGCCGTGATCTACGCCTCCGGCGGCACCGGCAAGTTCTTCCGGGTGACCTCCAACGCGCACACCCTCACCGGTGACGGCCAGGCCGCCGTCTACCGCCGGGGCCTGCCGCTGGAGGACATGGAGTTCTTCCAGTTCCACCCGACCGGCATCTGGCGCATGGGCATCCTCCTGACCGAGGGCGCGCGCGGCGAGGGCGGCATCCTCCGCAACAAGGACGGCGAGCGCTTCATGGAGAAGTACGCGCCGGTCATGAAGGACCTCGCGTCCCGTGACGTCGTCTCCCGCTCCATCTACACGGAGATCCGGGAGGGCCGCGGCTGCGGTCCCGAGGGCGACCACGTCTACCTGGACCTCACCCACCTGCCGCCGGAGCAGCTCGACGCCAAGCTCCCGGACATCACCGAGTTCGCGCGGACGTACCTCGGCATCGAGCCCTACACGGACCCGATCCCGATCCAGCCGACCGCGCACTACGCCATGGGCGGCATCCCGACGAACGTCGAGGGCGAGGTCCTGGCGGACAACACCACCGTCGTCCCCGGCCTGTACGCGGCCGGCGAGGTGGCCTGCGTGTCGGTGCACGGCGCCAACCGCCTGGGCACCAACTCGCTGCTGGACATCAACGTGTTCGGCCGCCGCGCGGGCATCGCCGCCGCCGAGTACTCGGCGAAGGCCGACTTCGTCGAGCTGCCGGAGAACCCGGAGTCGCTCGTCGTCGAGCAGATCGAGCGGCTGCGCAACTCCACCGGCAACGAGCGGGTGGCCACCATCCGCCGTGAGCTGCAGGAGACCATGGACGCCAACGTCATGGTGTTCCGCACCGAGCAGACGATCAAGACGGCCGTCGAGAAGATCGCCGAGCTGCGCGAGCGCTACAAGAACGTGGCGATCCAGGACAAGGGCAAGCGGTTCAACACGGACCTCCTCGAGGCGATCGAGCTGGGCAACCTGCTCGAACTGGCCGAGGTCATGGCGGTCTCGGCGCTCGCCCGCAAGGAGTCCCGCGGCGGTCACTACCGCGAGGACTACCCGAACCGCGACGACGTCAACTTCATGCGGCACACCATGGCGTACCGCGAGGTCGGCGCCGACGGCTCGGAAACCGTCCGTCTCGACTACAAGCCGGTCGTCCAGACCCGCTACCAGCCGATGGAGCGTAAGTACTGATGGCTACCCCTGTTCTGGACAAGGCGGACGCGGCCGGCCAGCCCGAGCCCGGCTTCGCCGACTCCCCCTACATCACCGTCACCTTCCGGATCCGCCGCTTCAACCCGGAGGTCTCGGCGGAGGCGGCCTGGGAAGACTTCCAGCTGGAGATCGACCCCAAGGAGCGCGTCCTCGACGGTCTGCACAAGATCAAGTGGGACATCGACGGCACCCTGACCTTCCGCCGTTCCTGCGCCCACGGCATCTGCGGTTCCGACGCCATGCGGATCAACGGCAAGAACCGCCTGGCGTGCAAGACGCTGATCAAGGACATCAACCCCGAGAAGCCGATCACGGTCGAGCCCATCAAGGGCCTCACGGTCCTGAAGGACCTGGTCGTGGACATGGAGCCGTTCTTCCAGGCGTACCGGGACGTCATGCCCTTCCTCGTCACGAAGGACACCAACGAGCCCACGCGCGAGCGTCTGCAGTCCGCCGAGGACCGCGAGCGCTTCGACGACACCACGAAGTGCATCCTCTGCGCCGCGTGCACGTCGTCCTGCCCGGTGTTCTGGAACGACGGCCAGTACTTCGGCCCGGCCGCGATCGTGAACGCCCACCGCTTCATCTTCGACAGCCGTGACGAGGCGGGCGAGCAGCGCCTGGAGATCCTCAACGACCGCGACGGCGTGTGGCGCTGCCGCACGACCTTCAACTGCACGGACGCCTGCCCGCGCGGTATCGAGGTCACCAAGGCGATCCAGGAAGTCAAGCGCGCGCTGATCACGCGCCGCTACTGAGGTCGTCCGCAGGACCCGCCGAGGGCCCCGTTCCCCCTGGGAACGGGGCCCTCGGGCGTGCGGAGAACGAGCCCCGCCGGAACCGCTCCGGTGGGGCTCCTCGCGTATGGTCGGGTTTGAGCCCTAATGTGACGACATGTCAGACAAAGGGTCGTACGAACTGCTCGGGTTCGACAACGCGCTGTTTCCCGTCGGCGACCTCGGCGAGGCCGTCGGCTTCTACGAGCGGGCCGGGTTCACCGTCGGGTTCCGGCTCGACGAGGCCGGGATCGCCCTGCTGAAGGTCGGTGGCGAGATGCCCGGGATCCTGCTGCGCGCCGAGGAGGCGCTGGGGCACCGGCCGCCGCCGTGGCCCTCGCCGCGGCTGTGGCTCGAGGTGCCGGACGCGCGGGCGGCGGCGCGGGAGCTGGCCGCCGCCGGGATCGCCTCGCTCGACGAGCCGTTCGCCGGGGCCACCGGCTGGACCGTCGAGATCGCCGACCCCTGGGGGAACGTCATCGGGTTCACCGACTACAGCAAACGCCCCGAGCTGGGCCGCCGGAGCTGACGCGCGGAGCCGGCGCGGCCCCTCGCCCCCATTGAGTTGAACATGTTCAAAAGCAGGTCTAGAGTCATCCCTGTCAGCGTTTTGAACGCGTTCAAGAAGGGGTGGGGCATGGACCGCACCGTCATCGCCTACGTCATCTACCTGGCGGTCAGCATCGCGCTGACCGTCTGGGTGGCCCGCACGCTCAGCCGCAACGGCCGGGTCTTCCTGTCCGACGTGCTGCGCGGCAACGAGAAGCTCGCCGACGCCGTCAACCACCTCCTGGTGGTCGGCTTCTACCTGGTCAACCTGGGCTTCGTGGCGCTGTACCTGAACGACAGCGGCGACATCGAGGACACCCGGGGCATCTTCGAGGCCCTGTCGGCCAAGCTCGGCGTGGTGCTGCTGGTGCTCGGCGTGATGCACCTGGGCAACGTGTACGTGCTCAACCGGATCCGGCGGCGCGGGCTGATGGAGCGGGAGCAGCAGCCCCCGGTGCCCCCGCAGGCCTGGATCCCGCCGACGGCCGGGGCGTGAGCGCGGTGACCTCCACGCAGGACCGGGGCGGCGCGTCCGTCCCGGTCCGCCGGCTCACCGTCCTCTACGACGCCGAGTGCGCCCTCTGCGCCCACCTGCGCGACTGGCTCGTACGGCAGCCGAAGCTGGTGCCGCTGGAGCTGGTCCCGGCCGGCTCGGACGAGGCCCGCCGGCGCTACCCGGGACTCGACCACGCCGCCACCCTTCAGGAGGTCACCGTGATCGGCGACTCCGGGCAGGTCTACCAGGCCTCCCGCGCCTGGATCGTCGTCCTGTGGGCGCTGCGCGAACACCGCCCGCTCGCCCACCGGCTGAGCACCCCGGCCGGCGCCCGGCTGGCCCGGGGCGCGGTACTGGCGGCCGCCAAGTGGCGGGGCGCGCAGTGGGGCGGGCAGGCGTACGCGCGGACCGACGGATGGTCGTACGACACGCGCACGGGCTGGACCTTCAATCCGCCGACCTGTTCCGGCGGCGCCTGCGCCACTGGTTAGGCTCCTGTCGTGCCCGCGAAGAACGAAGGCCCCGAAGAGGCCGGCCCCCAGACCAAGTCGGAACAGACCCGCGCGCTCATCCTGGAGACCGCGATGCGGCTCTTCCAGGAGCGCGGCTACGACAAGACGACCATGCGGGCCATCGCCAAGGAGGCCGGAGTCTCCGTAGGCAACGCCTACTACTACTTCGAGGGCAAGGAGCACCTGATCCAGGGCTTCTACGACCGGATCGCCGCCGAGCACCAGGTGGCGGTCCGGGAGGTCCTGGACCGGGAGACCGATCTGGAGGCCCGGCTCGCGGGCGTGCTGACCGCGTGGCTGGACATCGCCCGGCCGTACCACGAGTTCGCGGTCCAGTTCTTCAAGAACGCCGCCGACCCCGACAGCCCGCTCAGCCCGTTCTCCCCGGAGAGCGAGCACGCCCGGGAGCAGGCCATCAGCGTCCACCGGGAGCTGCTGGCCGGCTCGAAGTCCAAGGTGGCTCCCGAACTGCGGGACGTGCTGCCGGAACTGATGTGGCTGTCCCAGATGGGCCTCGTCCTGTACTGGGTGTTCGACCGCACCGAGGGCCGCGAGCGCAGCTACCGGCTGGCGCGGCGCGGGGCCCGGCTGACCGCCCGCGGGGTGGCCCTGGCCCGGTTCCGGGTGCTGCGCCCCCTGGTGCTGGAGGTCCACGAGCTGTTCACGGACTTCCTGCCCGGGATGACGCGGGCACTGCCGGACCCGGCGGCCAGGGCCGGACGCGAGGGCGGTCGCGCGGAGGAGAACGGGGCCGGGGACTGACCCCTCACCCGCGGGGCGTCAGATCCACTGCAGGCGCCACAGGCGGAACACGCCCGTGCCGTCCGAGAGGTACTGGCCGCCGCCGACGTCCTCGGTGCTGACCACGTACTCCTTGCGCTGCCACAGCGGGATCAGCGGCACGTCGGCCGCCACGTCCCCCTGGATGTCGCGGAAGTCGTTCGAGGTCCGCGAACGGTCGGCGTACTGCTGGCTGTTGCGGATGAGCGCGTCGACGGCCTTGCTGCTGTAGCCGGTGCTCATGGTGGAGCCGGTGCCGACCAGCGGGGAGCCGAAGGTGTCCGGGTCCGGGTAGTCGGCCACCCAGCCGACCGCCCAGGCGTCCATCTTCCCGGCGGCCCAGCGCTTCTGGAAGTCGGTCCACTCGTAGCCCTGGACGTCCACCTTGAACAGGCCGCCCTTCTCGAGCTGCTGCTTCAGCTCCGCGGCCTCCTCCGCGCCCGCGCCCCGGCCCTTGCCGTAGCCGAAGGTGAAGCGCACCGGCAGGGTCAGCCCGGCTTGGGTGAGCAGCTCCCGCGCCTTGGCGGTGCTCTGCGTCGGGTAGGTGTCGAAGAAGGACGTGGTGTGGCCGATGATGCCGGTCGGGATCAGCGAGTACAGCGGGTCGACCGTGCCGTCGTACACCTTCGCGGCCAGTCGCTCGCGGTTGACCAGCCAGGCCATGGCGCGGCGCACCCGGGTGTCGTGCAGCGGCGAGCCGGCGCGGGTGTTGAGGTACAGGTTGCGGGTCTCGGAGCTGTCCGACTCCGTGACGCGCTGGGTGGGGTCGCTCGGGTTCAGCTCGGACAGGACCTGCGGCGGCAGCGTCCGGGTGGCGACGTCGAGCTGCTTGTGCTGCCAGGCGCTCTGCAGCTTCTGGGAGTTCGCGTAGTAGCGCAGCTCGATGGGGCGGCCGGTGCCGCCGAGGTAGCCCTGGTATCGCCCGTAGGGCGCGAGGACGGCCTTCTGGTCCTTGGTGTACGAGGTCAGCGTGTACGGGCCGGTGCCGTCGACACCGGTGTCGGTGCGCAGGGCCCTGGCCGGATAGGCGTCCTTGTCCACGATCGAGCCGGCACCGGTGGCCACCTTCAGCGGGAAGGTGGCGTCCGGGGACGACAGATGGAAGGTGACGGTCGTCGCGCTGTCGGCGGTCACCGAGCCGAGGGTGGAGAACAGCGACGCCGGGCCGACGTCCGAGTTGATCTTCTTGACCCGGTCGAAGGAGTACTTCACGTCCGCGGCGGTGAGCCCCCGCCCGCTCGGGAAGGTGATGTCGTCACGCAGCGAGCACCGGTACGTCTTCAGCCCGCCGCCCTCGAAGGTGCAGCTCTTCGCCGCGTCGGGGACGGGCTGGACCCCGCCCGGCTCGAAGGTCAGCAGTGTCTGGAAGACATTGCTGAACAGGGCCCAGGAACCGGCGTCGTAGGCGCCGGCCGGGTCCAGTGAGGTGACGGCGTCGGTGGTGCCGACGGTGATCGTCCGGTTCTTGTCTCCCTGCGACGGCAGCAACTGCCAGCCGCCGATTCCCACGACCGCGAGTACGAGCAGCGTCACGAGAATGCGCATGCGAACAGATCGCATGGTGGTGCCCCTCCCAGGCCTGCCAGGGCCCTACCCCTGGCCCAGCACAAAAAAACGGCCACTCCCCTAGTGGCGCGGCTCACCTAATCACACCTGTTTCAGCTGGGGGAAGAGCTATCGGCCCGAATGAGGGAGAACTTACCGAGGTGTTGTTTCCGCCGAATTCCACAGCCTCTTCACAGGGAGGTGGAAGCGGTTTCCGCCACGCGCGCCGGAGGGCGGGTCAGGCGCGCGTGGCGGCCAGCTCGATCACCGTCACGTCCGAGGGCGCGTCGACCCGGGTGGGCGGTCCCCAGGCGCCGGCGCCCCGGCTGACGTACAGCTGCGTGTCGCCGTAGCGTTCGAGGCCGGCCACGGTGGGGTTGGCGGCGGCCGCGATCAGATTGCCGGGCCAGAGCTGGCCGCCGTGCGTGTGACCGGAGAGCTGGAGGTCGACGCCGTGCCGGACCGCCTCGTGGATCTGCACCGGCTGGTGGGCGAGCAGCACACAGGCACGGGCGGGGTCCCGGTCGCCGAGCGCCTTCGCGAAGTCCGGGCCCCGGCCCTCGCTCTCGCCCTGGAGGTCGTTCACCCCGGCCAGGTCGAAGTGGGGCAGTTCGGTGCGGGCGTTCTCCAGCGGGTGGAGGCCGAGGGTGCGCACCTCGGCGACCCACTGCTCGGCACCGGAGAAGTACTCGTGGTTGCCGGTGACGAAGTACGCCCCGTGCCGGGCGCGCAGCCGGGCCAGCGGCGCGGCGGCCGGGCCGAGGTCCTTCACGCTGCCGTCCACCAGGTCGCCGACGACCGCGATCAGGTCCGGCTGGGTGGCGTTCACGGTGTCGACGACCCGCTGCGCGAAGCCGCGGCCGAGGACGGGCCCGAGGTGGACGTCGCTGACGACGGCGATCCGGAACCCGTGCGCGGCGCGCGGCAGCCGGGCGAGCGGCACGGTGACGCGCTTGACCCGCGGGCCGCGCAGGACGCCGTAGGTGCCCTGCCCGACCGTTCCGACGGCGGCGGCCGCGGCGGCCCCGCCCACCACCCGGGAGACGAACAGCCGCCGGGAGGGGGCACCGTTCGCGCGCGGCGCCCGCCCGGCCGGCTCCGGCGCGTCGGGCACGTCGGGCGCCTCCGGCGCCGGCCGCGGAGCCGCCGGCACGGTCTCCGGCTCCCGTACGGGGGTCTCGGCGGTCCGCGCCCGGCGCGCCAGGAGCCGGGACAGCAACGGCCGTACGAGCTCGCCGGCCACCACCGCAACCAGCAGGTACAGCGCCAGCGCCATCCACAGGAAGCCGGGCCAGGCGAGGGTGCGCTGGAGCCAGAAGGGGGCACCGGAGCGTTCGGCGACCAGCGCGCCGACCATCAGCAGCGGGCCGGCGACGAACACGGTCGTGCCGGCGCGGCGGGCCGGGCCCGGGCCGCGGGTGGTGTCGCGGACCAGACGGCGCCACACGTACCAGTGCCCGAGCACCAGCACGGTCAGCACGGCCGCCGCGATGAGGACGAGGACGATGACCACGCTGCAGTGTCTCCCGCTATGACTTCCGGCGCAGTGCGCGCAGTCCGCGCAACCCGATGACCCCGATGACCGTCCCCAATACGAAGGAGACGATCGCCAGCAGCAGATGCACCCAGAAGTACGCGGTCGGGTGGCCGTCGTCGAAGGCGAGTCCGCTGCCGTCCGCGGCCAGGTTCTTGACGAAAGTGATCCAGATGACCCAGCTCCACACCCCGAACGCGAGCAGGAACCAGGAGACCGGGCGGCTGAGTTTCACGGAGACTGACCTTTCGACACGACGCCGGGGCCGGGCGACCGGCCGGGGGTCCGGGGGTTGTCCCCCGGATGAGCACGGCATGCGTTCAGTATCGCTGTGCGGGGTCGCGTTCCGTGGCCGGGGTGGGGTGCCGGGCGGGACTTCGGTGTCCACGGCAGGTACGTTTCCGACCGTGCCCCCACCGCAGAAGACCCTCGGGCGATGCCTGCTGGCCGCCTCCGCCACGCTGCTGTCCCTCGCCGCCACCGCGCCCGCGGCGCTCGCGGCCCCGACGCCCTCGACGAGCCCGTCGGTCACTCCCCCGGCGCTCATGTCGCAGGTGGGCGGCGCCCGGCTCGGGCAGCCGGGGACCCAGGTGGACCTCGCGCCGGGCGTGCCCGTGCTCCCCAAGGACCTCACCGCGCGGTCCTGGATCGTCTCCGACGCCGAGTCCGGCGAGGTCCTCGCCGCGCACGACGCGCACTGGCCGCTGCCTCCGGCGAGCACCCTGAAGATGCTGTTCGCGGACACCCTGCTGCCCCGGTTCCCCAGGACGATGGAGCACAAGGTGGTCCCGTCCGACCTCGCGGGCATGGGCGCCGGTTCGAGCGTGGTCGGGATAAAGGAGAGCCACACCTACTCCGTGCACGACCTGTGGCTCGGGGTCTTCCTGCGCTCGGGGAACGACGCCGTGCACGTGCTGGCCGCTATGAACGGCGGCGTGGACCGGACCGTCGAGGACATGCAGGCCCACGCCGACGAGCTGCAGGCACTGGACACGCACGTGGTCAGCCCGGACGGCTACGACGCGCCGGAGCAGCGGTCCTCGGCGTACGACCTGACGCTGTTCGCCCGTTCCGGGCTGCAGAAGAAGGACTTCCGCGAGTACTGCTCCACCGTGTCGGCGAAGTTCGAGTCCGGGGAGATCCGCAACACCAACCGGCTGCTGAGCGGCGACACGGACGTGCCCGTCTACCAGGGCATCGCCGGGGTGAAGAACGGCAACACCACCGATGCGGGCGCCACCTTCACCGGTGTCGCCGAACGCGACGGCAAGGTGCTGCTGGTCACCGTGATGAACCCGGAGAAGCACGAGCACAACGAGGTCTACAAGGAGACGGCGAAGCTGTTCGACTGGGGATTCCGGGCGGCCGGCAAGGTGCGGCCGGTGGGCGAGCTGGTGCCGCCGAAGAGCGCGCAGTCCACCGCCCAGCCGGGCGCCACCGCCTCCGCGGGGCCGGCGCACCGGACGGGCGGGGCCGGCACGCGGCCGGTGGCGAGCGCGTCGGGCGGGATCGGCTCCACCGGCGTCGGAACCGCGCTGGCCGTCGCGGGCGGGCTGCTGGTGCTGCTCGGGGGCGGGGTCTTCCTGATCAACCGCCGTTGGCCGCTGCCCGATCTGATGCGCCGTCGGACGCGGCCGTGATCTCGGCGTCCTTGCTCGGCGTCGCCGTCCAGGCGGCGCAGAACAGGACGAGTTTCGCGGTGAAGTTGATCCACAGCAGCAGGGCCACGGGCACGCCGAACGCGCCGTACATGCTCTTCGAGGCGACTCCCTGGATGTAGCCGCTGAGCAGCAGCTTCAGCAGTTCGAAGCCGACGGCCCCGGTCAGCGCGGCCACCAGCAGCCGGCGGCGCGGGGGTTCGGTGCCGGGCAGCAGGGTCAGCACGTAGAGCAGGAGCAGGAAGTCGGCGACCACGGCCACGGCGAACGCGATGATCTGCAGCAGGACGTGCCCCCAGCCCGCCCGGTCGAGGCCGAGGCCGTCGCTGAGCCGGCCCACCATCGCCGAGGCCACGGTGGAGATGGCGAGGGTGGCGACGACCGCGCCGCCGAGGCCGAGCAGGATGCCCGCGTCCTTGGCCTTGGCGAGGAACGGGTTCTCCTCGCCGTCGGGCAGCTCCCACACCGCGCGCAGGCAGTCGCGCACCTGGCCCACCCAGCCCATGCCGGTGAAGAGCAGCAGGGCGCCGGCGATGATCCCGACGGTGCCGGCGTTCTCCACCAGGGAGTTGATGTCGAGCTGATCGGAGATGCCGGGGATCTGGTCGGCGATCCTGTCCTGCACGTTCCTCTGCTGCGACTGGCTGAGCGTGGCCGCGGTGAGGGTGGCGGCCAGCGTCAGCAGCGGGAACAGTGCGACGAAGCTGACGAAGGTCATCGCCGCGGCCAGTCGCGTCCACTTCACCCGGTCCAGGCGCTCGTAGGAACGCCAGGCGTGCGTGGTCATCAGCCGGGTGACGATCGGGCCGATCCCGGGGAGCTTCTTCAGCCAGTCCATGCTGCGTCTCTGCCCGCGCCACCGGGACCCGATGTACGGCCGACAACGACACTATTGAGTGACATCCCATTAATCACCCGTTCCGCCGAGCGGAGTTATGTTCTCTGACCGATCGCCCATTGACGGACGATACGGTCACCGGCATGCCCGACCTCGAACCCCTCCCCCGGTCCCTGCTCGTCCTCGGCGGCACCTCCGAGATCGCGCTCGCCACCGTGCGCCGCCTGATCGCCCGCGGCGCACGGACCGTCCGGCTGGCGGGCCGGCCCTCTCCCGGCCTGGAACGGGCGGCCGAGGACCTGCGCGCGCTGGGCGCCGACGTCCACACCCTCGCCTTCGACGCGCTCGACCCCGAGTCCCACGAGCCGGTCCTCGGCAAGGTGTTCGCCGAGGGCGACATCGATCTGGTGCTGCTGGCCTTCGGCGTCCTCGGCGACCAGGCCCACGACGAACGCGACCCGTTGCGCGCCGTCCAGGTGGCGCAGACCAACTACACCGGAGCCGTGTCGGCGGGCCTGGTGGCGGCCCGCGCGCTGCAGACCCAGGGCCACGGCACGCTGGTGGTACTCTCCTCGATCGCCGGCGAGCGCGCCCGCCGGGTGGACTTCATCTACGGCTCCAGCAAGGCCGGGCTCGACACCTTCGCGCAGGGCCTCGGCGACGCGCTGTACGGCACCGGCGTGCACGTCATGGTCGTACGCCCCGGCTTCGTCGTCACCCGCACGACGGCCGCCCTGCCCAGGGCGCCGTTCGCCACCACCCCCGAGGCGGTCGCCACGGCGGTGGAACTGGGCCTGCGCCGCCGTTCGGAGACGGTCTGGGTGCCGGGCTTCCTGCGGCTGGTGATGGCGGTGCTGCGGCACGCGCCGCGGACGGTGTTCCGCCGGCTGCCCCTCTGAGGCAGGTGGAGACGGCGGCTACCGGCTGGCGATCGTGCCGCGGTCCATGTGGCCCGCCTGCGGCGGCACCACGGATCCACCGAACGGGTACTCCCGGAGCTTGCGCCACACCCCGTCGGCGCCCTGCTCGTGCAGCGCGAACCCGGTGCACGGCCACTCGGCCTCGAAGCCGGCCAGCTCCGCGAAGGCGCGGTCCATCGCCGCCTCGTCGATGCCGTGCGCGACCGTGACGTGCGGGTGGTACGGGAACTGCAGCTCGCGCGGCACGGGCCCGGAGGAGTCACGGACCCGCTGCTGCAGCCAGGAGCAGTCCTCGGCGCCCTGGACGACACGCATGTAGACGACCGGTGACAGCGGCCGGAAGGTACCGGTGCCGGACAACCGCATCGGGAACGGCCGCCCGGCCGCCGCGACGGCCCTCAGGTGGGCGTCCACCGCCGGCAGGTCGGCCGCGTCCACCTCGGTCGGCGGCAGCAGGGTGACATGCGAGGGGATGCCGTGAGCCGCGGCGTCGCCGAAGCCCGCGCGCCGCTCCTGGAGCAGGCTGCCGTGAGGCTCCGGGACCGCGATCGACACGCCGATCGTTACGGTCCCCACGTCGTCTCCCCTCGTCGTGTCTGTTTTCTTCTCACCCGTCGGATATCGACTGTACGGCCACGGGTGTCCCGTGGGCAGGCGCGGCGGCAGTGATGTGCAGCGCTCCGCCCGCTCGGGTGCCCGTGCGGCCGTGCGCCCCGGTGCCGCTCAGTGCTTCGCCGGCAGGAAACCCACGCGGTCGTACGCCTGCGCGAGGGTCTCGGCGGCCACGGCCCGTGCCTTCTCCGCGCCCTTGGCCAGCACCGAGTCGAGCGTCTCGGGGTCCTCCAGGTACTGCTGGGTGCGCTCCCGGAACGGCGTCACGAACTCCACCATGGCGTCGGCGAGGTCCGTCTTGAGCGCGCCGTACATCTTGCCCTCGTAGTCCTTCTCCAGCTCCTGGACCGAGCGGCCGGTGAGGGTGGAGAAGATGGTGAGGAGGTTGGAGACGCCCGGCTTGTTCTCGGTGTCGTAGCGGATCACCGTGTCGGTGTCGGTGACCGCGCTCTTGACCTTCTTCGCCGTCGCCTTGGGCTCGTCCAGCAGGTTGATCAGGCCCTTGGGGGTGGAGGCGGACTTGCTCATCTTGACCGCCGGGTCCTGCAGGTCGTAGATCTTCGCCGTCTCCTTGAGGATGTACGGCTTCGGGACGGTGAAGGTCTGGCCGTACCGCCCGTTGAACCGGTCCGCGAGGTCGCGGGTCAGCTCGATGTGCTGGCGCTGGTCCTCACCCACCGGCACCTCGTTGGCCTGGTACAGCAGGATGTCCGCGACCTGCAGGACCGGGTACGTGAACAGGCCGACGGAGGCGCGGTCGGCACCCTGCTTGGCGGACTTGTCCTTGAACTGGGTCATGCGCGAGGCCTCGCCGAAACCGGTGAGGCAGTTCATGACCCAGGCGAGCTGGGCGTGCTCGGGGACGTGGCTCTGCACGAACAGCGTGCACCGGTCCGGGTCGAGACCGGCGGCCAGCAACTGCGCGGCGGCCAGCCGGGTGTTGGCCCGGAGCTGGGCCGGTTCCTGCGGAACGGTGATCGCGTGCAGGTCGACGACCATGTAGAACGCGTCGTGGGACTCCTGCAGGGCCACCCACTGGCGGACGGCGCCGAGGTAGTTGCCGAGGTGGAACGAGCCCGCGGTGGGCTGGATTCCGGAGAGCACGCGAGGTCGGTCAGTGGCCATGTTCACCATTCTCTCAGGTAACGGGGGGCGATCCGGTACCGGTGGGAAACAGGTGGGGCGCGATCCGTTCCGTGCGGTGTGACGAGGGGCGGGACACGGGAACGGGCACCGACGGGCGCGGCGGCCCGGCGTGGTGCCGGGCCGCCGCGCGGGAAGCCTCGTCGGGGGCCGGCCGGCCGCCGCCGCGGGTCAGCCGAGGTCGACCTCCGGGTACAGCGGGAAGCCCGCGACCAGGTCGGTCGCCCGGTGCGAGATCTCGTCCGCGATCTTGGGGTCGAGGACGTGCTGGGCCTTGGAGGGGGCACCGGACTTGGTCGTACCGGGCTCGGTGGTGGTGAGCACCCGGTCGATGAGG
Organism: Streptomyces sp. NPDC002386; assembly: GCF_053593175.1. Taxonomy (NCBI): domain Bacteria; kingdom Bacillati; phylum Actinomycetota; class Actinomycetes; order Kitasatosporales; family Streptomycetaceae; genus Streptomyces; species Streptomyces sp. NPDC002386. The sequence continues at coordinate 132,679 of NZ_JBSFBX010000010.1, read as the reverse complement.
CCGGCCACCTCGTCCATCTCGGCGGTGCCGAGGCCCCGGGTGGTCAGCGCGGGGGTGCCGACGCGGATGCCGGAGGTGTACCAGGCGCCGTTCGGGTCGGCCGGGATGGCGTTGCGGTTGGTGACGATGCCGGCGTCCAGCAGGGCCGCCTCGGCCTGCCGGCCGGTGAGGCCGTAGGAGCCGGCCACGTCGATCAGGTTGAGGTGGTTGTCCGTGCCGCCGGTGACCAGGGTGGCGCCGCGGCGGGTGAGGCCCTCGGCGAGGGCGCGGGAGTTGTCGACGATGCGCCGGGCGTAGTCCTGGAAGGAGGGCCGGCGGGCCTCCGCGAGCGCGACGGCCTTCGCGGCCATCACGTGCGGCAGCGGGCCGCCGAGCACCATCGGGCAGCCGCGGTCGACCTGGTCCTTCAGGGAGTCGTCGCACAGCACCATGCCGCCGCGCGGGCCGCGCAGGGACTTGTGCGTGGTCGTGGTGACGATCTGGGCGTGCGGGACCGGGTCGAAGTCGCCGGTCAGGACCTTGCCGGCGACCAGGCCCGCGAAGTGGGCCATGTCGACCATCAGGGTCGCCCCGACCTCGTCGGCGATCTCCCGCATGATCCGGAAGTTCACCAGACGCGGGTAGGCGGAGTAGCCGGCGACGAGGATCAGCGGCTTGAACTCGCGGGCCTGGGCGCGCAGCGCCTCGTAGTCGATGAGACCGGTGGCCGGGTCGGTGCCGTAGGAGCGCTGGTCGAACATCTTGCCCGAGATGTTCGGGCGGAAGCCGTGGGTGAGGTGACCGCCGGCGTCCAGGGACATGCCGAGCATGCGCTGGTTGCCGAAGGCCTGGCGCAGCTCCGCCCAGTCGGCCTCGGTGAGGTCGTTGACCTGGCGGGCGCCGGTCTTCTCCAGGAACGGCACCTCGACGCGGTCGGCGAGGACGGCCCAGAAGGCGACGAGGTTGGCGTCGATGCCGGAGTGCGGCTGGACGTAGGCGTGCCGGGCGCCGAACAGCTCCCGGGCGTGCTCGGCGGCCAGCGACTCGACCGTGTCGACGTTGCGGCAGCCGGCGTAGAAGCGGCGGCCGACGGTGCCCTCGGCGTACTTGTCGCTGAACCAGTTGCCCATCGCCAGCAGCGTGGCCGGGGATGCGTAGTTCTCGGAGGCGATCAGCTTGAGCATCGCGCGCTGGTCGGTGACCTCCTGGCCGATGGCGTCGGCGACCCGCGGTTCGACCGTGCGGATGACGTCGAGTGCGGCGCGGAAGGCCGTGGACTCGGTGGAGAGGGACTTCTGCTCTGGCATGGGGACCTCCGGACGGCGTGCGTTCAGCGTTCACGTTCGGCCCAGGCGCACGGCACTGTTTCCCGTTCGGGCCGCTCCCCGATGGTCCGTCCCATCCCTGCGCGCCAGTCACGACCCGCTGATCAGCCTACCGGGCGCGCCGGAACGGGGAGATCCCGCGTCCACCATGCGAGCGGGGATAGGAAGGGGGCCACCGTCGTGTCCGGGAGAGTCACCGTCGTATCCGGGAGAGGCCGTGCCCACTGCTGAAGACCTCATCGCCGCCGCCGACGCGCACAGCGCGCCCACCTACCATCCGCTGCCGGTCGTCGTGGCCGCGGCCGACGGCGCCTGGCTGACGGACGTGGCGGGGCGCCGGTACCTGGACCTGCTGGCCGGGTACTCGGCGCTGAACTTCGGGCACCGCAACCGGCGCCTCGTCGAGGCGGCCGAGCGGCAGCTCGCGCGGGTGACGCTGACGTCCCGCGCCTTCCACCACGACCGGTTCGCAGCCTTCTGCACCGAGCTGGCCGAGCTGTGCGGCATGGAGATGGTGCTGCCCATGAACACCGGCACGGAGGCCGTGGAGAGCGCGGTGAAGACGGCCCGGAAGTGGGGGTACCGGGTGAAGGGGGTGCCCGCGGAGATGGCGAAGGTGGTGGTCGCGGGCGGCAACTTCCACGGGCGGACGACGACGGTGATCAGCTTCTCGACCGATCCGGAGGCCCGGGCGGACTTCGGGCCTTACACGCCGGGGTTCGAGATCGTGCCGTACGGGGATCTGACCGCGATGCGGCGGGCGCTGACCGAGAACACCGTCGCCGTGCTGCTGGAGCCGATCCAGGGCGAGTCGGGGGTGATCGTGCCGCCGGCCGGCTATCTGGCCGGGGTGCGGGAGCTGACCCGGGAGCGGAACGTGCTCTTCGTCGCCGACGAGATCCAGTCGGGTCTCGGGCGGACCGGGCGGACCTTCGCGTGCGAGCACGAGGGGGTGGTGCCTGACGTGTACGTGCTGGGCAAGGCGCTGGGCGGCGGGATCCTGCCGGTGTCGGCGGTGGTGTCGAGCGCGGCGGTGCTCGGTGTCTTCCGGCCGGGCGAGCACGGCTCGACGTTCGGCGGGAACCCGCTGGCCTGCGCGGTGGCGCTGGAGGTGATCGCGATGCTGCGGACCGGCGAGTACCAGGCGCGCGCGGCCGAGCTGGGCGAGCGGCTGCACCGGCGGCTGCGCGGGCTGCTCGGCGCGGGCCCGGTGACGGCGGTGCGGGGGCGCGGGCTGTGGGCGGGCGTGGACATCGCCCCGCGGGCCGGCACCGCGCGTCAGGTGTCGGAGCGGCTGATGGAGCGGGGTGTGCTGGTGAAGGACACCCACGGCTCGACCGTCCGGATCTCGCCGCCGCTGGTGATCACCGAGCAGGACCTGGACTGGGGTGTCGAACAGCTGGAGGCCGTGTTGGCGGGCTAGGGGCCGTCCCTAGAGGATCACGTGCGGCAGGAAGCGGGCGTATCCGTCGGTGACCAGGCCCGAGGACTCGCGGATGCCCAGGCCGGCCGGTTCGTCCCGGACGGTCCAGGCGCCGAGGACGACGTGGTTGCCGTCGAAGGCGGGCAGCGGGGCCAGCTGCTGGTAGCAGCAGGGTTCGTCGCGTACGGCCGCGGGCGCCCCCGGCGCGTGCACGGTGACGCCCTCGCCCTCGCGGCCCAGCAGGGGCTTGGCCACGTAGCCGGTGGTCCGGGCGAGGTCGCGCGGGCCGTCGAGATGGGCGGGCAGCAGGTTCGGGTGGCCCGGGTACAGCTCCCAGAGGACGGCCAGCAGGGCCTTGTTGCTCAGCAGCATCTTCCAGGCGGGCTCGATCCACAGGGTGGTGCCGCTGCCGCCGCCGTTGTCGAGGGTGTCGAGGACGTGCCCGGCGAACGCGTCGGTGGTGAGCCACTCCCAGGGGTACAGCTTGAAGACGGCGCGGATGAACCGGAGCCCGTTGTCCACGAACCGGCCGGAGAGGGTGTCCCAGCCGATCTCCTCCATGGAGATCCAGTCGGTGGTGAGTCCGGCCTGCTCGGCGGTCTCCTTCAGATAGGCGACCGTCATCAGGTCCTCGCCGAGTTCGTCGGCCGAGGAGTGCGCGAAGTGCAGCGGGCTGCCCGGCGGGAGCAGCGCGGCCTGCTCGCGCCAGGCGTCGACCAGGCGCTCGTGCAGGGAGTTCCACTGGTCGGCGCCGGGGAAGCGCTCCTCCATCCAGAACCACTGCGGCGACGCGGCCTCGACCAGCGAGGTGGGGGTGTCCGCGTTGTACTCCAGCAGTTCCGCCGGGCCGGTGCCGTCGTAGCGGAGGTCGAACCGCCCGTAGACGGTGGGGAGTTCGGCACGGCGGTGCCAGGCCTCGGTGACGGCCGCGACGATCCGCGGGTCGGTGATGCCGAGGTCGGCGAAACGGTCCTCGCCCACGATGTGCGCGGCGGCGGCCAGGCACATGCGGTGCAGTTCCGCCACGGTCTCCTCCAGCGCCTCGACCTCGTCCAGGGTGAGGACGTAGTAGGCGCTCTCGTCCCAGTAGGGGCGCAGGGTCCCGTCGGGGTGCCGGGTGAGCGGGTAGACGAGCCCCTGTTCCTCGACGGTCCGCTGCCAGTCGGGGCGGGGGGTGATGGTTCGGCGTTCCATGGGTGTGTGCCGGTCAGCCGCCGGAGCCGCCCTTGCCGCCGCCGAAGCCGCCGCGGTGCACCCCGCTGCCGCCCGAGGAGCCGCCCGAGCCCTTGCTCGGCCTGGTGAAGGAACCTCCGGAGACCCAGGAGCCCTTCTTCTTGCCGCCGTAGTACCAGGAGCTGTTCATCGGGACCTTGGCGGACTTGCAGTTCTTGTCGGAGACGACCTTGTAGCCCGTGCCGAGGCGGTAGCTGTCCCGGTCGACGCAGCGCTTGTCCGGGGCGGAGGAACAGGCGGTCAGAGCGGCGGCGAGCAGACCCATGCCGCCGAGGACGACCGTGGTGGAGCGCAGTTGCGCGCGCGTGTTCGCCATGTGGTGTCTCCCCCGTGTGCGGTGCGGTGTGCGGTGGTCAGCCTAGGCGGGGGTGCGCGGGTTCCCGCAAGGGGCCCCGCGATCTCGCCCTCGCCTAGAGTCGGTTCGTGCTGTTCGGAATGGTGTGCGCCCTGGGCGCGGCGGTCTGCTTCGGTACCGCGACGGTGTTGCAGGCGATGGCCGCGCGGGAGGCCGGTACGGGCGGGGGCGGCGAGGTCGCCCTGCTGCTGCGGGCCCTGCGGCGGTGGCGGTACCTGGCCGGTCTCGCGCTGGACGGTCTCGGCTTCCTGTTCCAGATCGCGGCGCTGCGCTCGATCCCGATCTACGCGGTGAGCGCGGCGCTGGCCTCCAGCCTGGCGGTGACGGCGGTGGTCGCGGCGCGCCTGCTGGGGACGCGGCTCAGCGGCACCGAGTGGGGCGCGGTGGGTGTGGTGTGCGCCGGGCTCGCGATGCTGGGCCTGGCGTCCGGGCCGGAGGGCGAGGAGGGCGGTTCGCCCGCCCTGAAGTGGACGATGCTCGCGACGGCGGCCGGCATGGCGGTGCTCGCCCTGCTGGGCGGGCGGCTGTCGGGGCGGATGCGGGCCCTCGTGCTGGGGCTGGGCGCGGGTTTCGGGTTCGGGGTGGTGGAGGTGGCGGTCCGGCTGATCGACTCACCGCGGCCGGCCGGGCTGCTCACGAATCCGGCGTCCTACGCCCTCCTGATCGGCGGCGGCGCCGCCTTCGTGCTGCTGACCTCGGCGCTGCAGCGCGGCTCGGTGACGACCGCGACGGCCGGCATGGTGATCGGCGAGACGATCGGCCCGGCGGCGGTGGGCGTCGTCTGGCTCGGCGACCGCACCCGGGAGGGCCTGGGCTGGCTGGCGGCCCTCGGGTTCGCGGTGGCGGTGGCGGGGGCGCTGGCACTGGCCCGGTTCGGGGAGGCGCCGGCCGTGGCGGCGGAGGAGGGGTGAGCCCGCCGCCGGGCGGGACCGTGAGCAGGCCCGGAAGCAGTCGTGGAGTGCGCCCGGCGGGGACGGAGGAGCCTTCACCTCACGGCAGTGCCCGGCACAGGGCCTCCAGCGCGCCCGCCCACGCGCTGTCCGACGGCGTCCCGTACCCGACGACCAGCGCGTCGGCCGGTTCGGCGACGGCTTCGGGGTGCCGGTGGAAGGCCAGGCCGTGCAGGGCCAGGCCCTGCCAGGTCGCGGCCTGCACGACCGACTGTTCGCTGCCCGGCGGCAGCCGCAGCACCGCGTGCAGGCCGGCCGCGATCCCGGTGACCCGGACACCGGGCGCGCGCTCGGCGACCGCGGCGGCGAGGGCGTCACGGCGGCGCCGGTAGCGCAGCCGGGCGGAGCGGACGTGCCGGTCGTAGGCGCCGGAGGTGAGGAACTCGGCCAGGGTGAGCTGGTCCAGCACGCCCACGGTGTCGATCCGGCCCTTGGCCGCGGCCGCCTCCTCCACCAGCGAGGGCGGCAGGACCATCCAGCCCAGCCTGAGGCCGGGGGCGAGGGACTTGCTGGTGGTGCCGAGGTGGACGACCCGGCCGGGGTCCAGGCCCTGGAGGGCGCCGACGGGCTGGCGGTCGTAGCGGAACTCGCCGTCGTAGTCGTCCTCCAGGACCAGGGCGCCGGTGCGCCGCGCCCACTCGACCACCGCCGTCCGCCGGTCGGGGTGCAGGGCGGTGCCCATGGGGAACTGGTGCGCGGGCGTGAGGAGTACGGCGCCCTCGCCGGTCAACGCCCCGGTGTCGGTGCCCAGTTCGTCGTACGGCAGGGCGGGCGTGGCGAGACCCGCGTCGCGCAGCAGGCTCCAGTGGGCGTCGAGCCCGTAGGACTCCACCGCCACCGCCCGCACCCCGCGGGCCCGCAGCAGCGTGCCGAGGACGCGCAGGGCGTGCGAGAAGCCGGCGGTGACCAGGATCGTCTCGGGGTCGGTGCGGACGCCGCGGACGCGGGCGAGGTAGCCGGCGAGGGCGGTGCGCAGTTCGGGGCGGCCGCGCGGGTCGCCGTAGCCGAGGGCGTCGGAGGGGGCGGTGGCCAGGGCACGGCGGGCGGCCCGGAGCCACTCGGCGCGCGGGAACGCGGCGAGGTCGGGAGTGCCGGGTACGAGGCTGTACGCCGGGCTGCCCGGCGGCCGGCGCCGGGGCGCGTCCGCCGCCGGCGGGATCACCGCCCGCTCCGCCACCCGTGTGCCGGAGCCCTGGCGGGCGGTGAGCCAGCCCTCGGCGACCAGGTCGGCGTAGGCCTCGGCGACCGTGTTGCGGGCGATGCCGAGATCACCGGCGAGGGAGCGGGAGGACGGCAGCCGGGTGCCGGGGGCGAGGCGGCCGGTGCGGACCGCGTCCCGCAGCGCGTCGGTCAGGCCGCGGCGCAGGCCGCCGGTGCCGGCCGGTTCCAGATGGAGGTCGACGCCCAGATTGGCCCATGAATTCGCCATGGAAATGGACCATACTCCTGGGCTGCCCGGCTCCTAGGGTCGAACCATGAGCAGCACACAGGAAACCGTCGAGTACGCCACCGAACACGCCCCGCGCCTGGAGTGGGCCCGCCACGCGCCCGAGGTCTACAAGGCGATGGTCCGACTGGACACCGCCGCCAGGCAGGGCCTGGACCCCAAGCTGTACGAGCTGGTGAAGATCCGCGCCTCCCAGCTCAACCACTGCGCCTTCTGCCTCGACATGCACACCAAGGACGCGCTCGCGGCGGGCGAGAGCGTGGAGCGGATCGTGCAGCTCAGCGCGTGGGAGGAGTCCCGGCACTTCTACACGGAGAAGGAGCTGGCGGCGATCGAGCTGACCGAGGCGGTCACCGTGCTGACCGAGGGCTTCGTCCCGGACGAGGTGTACGAGCGGGCGGCCAAGCAGTTCGAGGAGGCCGAGCTGGCCCGGTTGATCGCCGCGATCACGGTGATCAACGCGTGGAACCGCTTCGGCGTGACGACCCGGATGACCCCCGGCCACTACCAGCCGGGACAGCACGGGTGAGCCGCCCCGGCGGGTGTTCGCCGGCCGTGGGCGGGGCGGACCTGTTCCGCGCGCTGCACCGCCGGCGCCCCCAGGGCGACCCGCTCGTGCTCCCCGGCCCGTGGGACGCGGCGAGCGCCCGGGCGTGCGTGGACGCCGGGTTCCCGGCGCTGGCCACCCCCAGCGCCGGGGTCGCCGCCTCCCTCGGCCACGAGGACGGCGCGACACCCGCCGACGAGATGTTCGCGGCGGTGGCCCGGATCGCGCGGGCGGTGGACGTGCCGGTGTCGGCGGACGTCGAGGGCGGGTACGGGCTCGCGCCGAAGGAGCTGGTGGAGCGTCTGCTGGAGGCGGGCGCGGTGGGATGCAACCTCGAGGACTCGGGAGCGGGGGGTGTCCTCAAGGATCCGCACGAGCACGCCGAGTACCTCGCCGAGATCCGCTCGGCCGCCGCCGACCGGCTGTTCGTCAACGCCCGCATCGACACGTTCGTCCACGGCGACGGCGATCCGGAGCAGGCCATCGCCCGGGCCGCGCTGTACGTGGCGGCGGGCGCGGACTGCGTGTACCCGATCCTCGCGCCGGCCGATGTGCTGCCCCTGCTGCGGTCGGGCATCCAGGGCCCGCTCAACATGCTGGCCCGGCTGGACGGCGAGGGCCCCTCGCCCGCCGTGCTCGGCGGACTCGGGGCCACTCGCGTCACGTTCGGTCCGGGACTCCAGCGACGGGCCGCGGCCGCGCTGGGCGAGATCGTCGCCGGACTGCGCTGAGCCGGCTCAGGACAGCCACTTCTTCCAGACGGACGGGTGGCTGTCCACCCACTTCTTCGCCGCGTCCTGCGGACTCATCTTCTGGTCGGCGATCATCAGGGAGACCTCGTTCTGGTCCTCGGTCGTCCACTTGAACTTCTTCAGGAAGGCCGCCGCCTCGCCACCGGACTTCGCGAAGCCGGAGTTGAGGTACTTCTGCAGCGGGGTGTGCGGATAGGCGCAGGTGATCTTGTCCGTGTCCGCGTCGCAGCCCTCCTTGTACGGCGGCAGCTTCACCTCCGTCATGGGGACCTTCTTGAACAGCCACTGCGGCGCGTACCAGTACGTCAGGAAGGGCTTCTTCTCCTTGGCGAACTGCTTCATCTGCGTGATCTGCGCCGCCTCGGAACCGGCGAAGACGACCTGGTAGTCGAGCTTCAGGTTCTTCACCAGCGCCTTGTCGTTGGTGACGTAGGACGGGGAGCCGTCCATGAGCTGGCCCTTGCCGCCGCTCTCCGCGGTGCGGAAGAGGGAGGCGTACTTGTTCAGGTTGTGCCAGTCGGTGATGTCCGGGTGCTGCTTGACCAGGTAGGTGGGGACGTACCAGCCGATGTGCCCGGTCACCCCGAGGCCGCCGCCCGGCGCGATCGTCTTCTTGTCGTCGACGTACCGCTTCTCCTGGTCCGGGTGGCCCCAGTCCTCCAGGATGGCGTCGACCCGGCCCTGGCTGAGCGCGTCCCAGGCGGGCACCTCGTCGACCTGGACGGTGTCGACGCGGTAGCCCAGCTTGTGCTCCAGCAGGTACTGGGCGACGGCCACGTTGGACTGGGCGCCCACCCAGGACTGCACGGACAGGGTGACGGTCTTCGCGCCCTGGGCGTTCGCGAACGGCGAGGTCTGCTTGGTCATGTCGGCGGCGCCGCAGCCGGTGAGCAGTGACAGGGCCGCTGCTCCGGCGGCGATCATCGCCGGCCTGTGTGTGAGCTTCATGGTCAGGCCCCCTTCGTCGTACGGCGTTCGGTGGGCTGGGTCACCCGGTCGAGCATCAGGCCGAGGCAGACGATGGCGGCACCGGCCACCAGACCGGTCGCGAGGTCGCCCTGGGCGAGGCCGAAGACCACGTCGTAACCGAGCGCACCGCCACCGACCAGGCCGCCGACGACGACCACGGCGAGCACCAGCACCAGGCACTGGTTGACCGCGAGCAGGATGGCCGGCCGGGCCAGGGGCAGTTGCACCTGACGCAGTTGCTGCGAGGTGGTGGCCCCCATCGACCGCGCGGACTCCAGGGCCGCCGGGTCGACCTGCCGCAGTCCCTGGCTCGTGATCCGGACGACCGCGGGCAGGGCGTAGACCACGGCAGCGGCGGCGGCGGGCGCGCGGCCCACACCGAACAGCGCCACCACCGGAATCAGGTAGACGAACTGCGGCATGGTCTGGAAGACGTCCAGCACCGGCCGCAGCATCCGTTCCGTCCGTGCGCTGCGGGCGGTCGCGATCGCCACCGCGAATCCGATCACCAGGGTGACCACCACCGCCGCGAGCACCTGGGACAGGGTGTCCAGCGAGGGCTTCCAGACTCCGAGCACGCCGATCGCCGCCGTCGCGAGGACGGCCGTCAGGGCCGTGCGCCAGGTACCGATCAGCCAGGCCGCGGCGGCGACGATCAGCAGCAGGGCCCACCAGGGCAGCCACCACAGACCGGCCCGGATCGGGTCGAGCACCCAGGTGGTGAAGTGAGCGGCCCAGTCCGCGGTGCCACCGACGACGGGCACACCCGTGTAGAGGTGATCGACCATCCAGTCCTTGGCCGTGTTGACCGGTCCCGCGATCTCCGTGACCCACGAGTCCGGCCAGTTCAGGGCTCCGGTCAGGTGCCCCGCCACGACCACGGCGACCAGTACGGCGGCGGGCACCGCCCAGCGGGCCTTGCCACCGCCGTGCTCGGCCCCCGTGCCCATGTGTTCGCCGGCGGCGGCGGTGATGCGGTCCAGGACGACGGCCAGCAGCACGATCGGGATACCGGCTGCCAGCGCGGCACCGACATCGACGGAGGCCAGCGCCTGGTAGACACGGTCACCGAGACCACCCGCACCGATCAGGGACGCGATGACGGCCATCGACAGGGCCATCATGATCGCCTGGTTGACGCCGAGCATGATCTCCTTGCGGGCCAGCGGTATGCGCGCGGTCAGCAGCCGCTGGCGGCGGGTCGCGCCGAGCGACTCGGCCGCCTCCAGCACGCCGCCGTCGGCGTGGCGCAGTCCGAGCGCCGTCAACCGGGCCATCGGCGGGGCGGCGTAGATCACGGTGGCCAGCACGGCGGCGGGCACACCGATGCCGAAGATCAGCACGACCGGCAGCAGGTAGGCGAAGGCCGGGAGTACCTGCATGGTGTCCAGCACCGGCCGGAGCGCGCCGTTGACGCGGTCCGACAGGCCGGCCCCGAGACCGAGCAGGACGCCCACCACGACGGAGGCGAGCACCGCGACCACCATCAGGGCGAGCGTCTGCATGGTCGGCACCCACATGCCGAGGACACCGCAGGCGAGAAGCGCGACGACGGTGCCGAGCGCGAGGCGTACACCGGCCGTGCGCCAGGCCACGAGCGCGGCCAGCGCGGTGACTCCCGCCCAGCCGATGCCGAGCAGCATCAGGTAGACGGCACGGACCGAGAGCACGACGGCGTTGCTGATGTACCCGAAGAAGTACGTGAACAGGGGACTGCTGTCGCGGTTGTCGATGATCCAGTCACTGGTCCGGGCCAGTGGGGCGGACACGTCCACGGTCAGGGCATGCGGCCAGGTGCCCGCGCCCCACCGCGCCGTGACCAGCGGGCCCAGGACGGCCGCGACGAGCGCGAGGACGAGGAGTTTGCGGACGGCGGGGCGCGCGAGCACCTCCAGCGGGCCGACACGCGGAGTGGGGACGGAGACGGTACTCACTCAGACCGCCTCCTTGAACTGCTCCGTCCCGGCCACGACACCGAGAAGGCGCTCGTGGTCCACGACGCCCGTGCAGCGTCCTTCCTCGACCACGCAGGCCGCCCTGCCGCTGTCGGCGACGACCTTGATCGCGTCGGCCACGACGGTGTCCGGGGCGAGCGCGCCCGGGTGCTCCGTGCCGCCGCAGTCCCCCGGGCGCATGGCGGTGCGCACGGTCATGACCTGCTCGCGCGGGACGTCCTTGACGAATTCGCGTACGTAGTCGTCGGCGGGCGAGCCGACGATCTCCTCGGGAGTACCGAGCTGCACCACACGGCCGTCGCGCATGAGCGCGATGCGGTCGCCGACGCGCAGCGCCTCGCTCAGGTCGTGGGTGATGAAGACCATGGTGCGTCCCTCCTCGTGGTGCAGGCGGATGACCTCCTCCTGCATGTCCCGCCGGATCAGCGGGTCGAGGGCGCTGAAGGGCTCGTCGAAGAGCAGCACCTCCGGGTCGACGGCGAGGGCGCGGGCCAGTCCCACGCGCTGCTGCTGGCCCCCGGAGAGCTGGTCGGGCCGGCGCTGCTCCATGCCCTCCAGCCCGACCTTGGCGACGATCTCCGCCGCGCGTTCGCGCCGCTCGGCCTTGCCCACACCCTGGATCTCCAGGCCGTAGGCGACGTTGTCGAGGACGGTGCGGTGCGGCAGCAGACCGAAGTGCTGGAAGACCATGGCGGCCCGGTGACGGCGCAGCTCGCGCAGTCTGACCTTGTCCATGGCGCGCACGTCCTCGCCGTCGATGACGATGGTTCCGGCGGTGGGCTCTATGAGCCGGGTCAGACAGCGCACGAGGGTGGACTTGCCGGAGCCGGACAGCCCCATGACCACGAAGACCTCGCCCTTGCGCACGTCGAAGGAGACGTCCCGCACGGCGGCCGTGCAGCCGGTGCGCGAGCGCAGGTCGGCGGTGCCGAGGCTGCTGAGTTCCGGGTCGCCCGGGACGCGGTCGGCCTTGGGGCCGAACACCTTCCACAGTCCTTCGACCGAGAAGACGGGGGCGTCGGTGGTGGGCGGCTTACGGGTGGGAACGGTGAGCGTCATCGCGCGTCACCTCCGATCAGATCGACGGCCTTCTCCCCGACCATGAGCACCCCGATCATCGGGTTGACCGCCGTCATGGTCGGGAAGACGGAGGCGTCTGCGATACGGATGCCGTCGAGGCCGCGCACGCGCAGCTCCGGGTCGACGACGGCGAGCGGGTCCTCGGCGGAGCCCATGCGGCAGGTGCCGGCCGGGTGGTACACGGTGTGCGCGACCTTGCGGGCGTACTCGCTCAGTTCGGCGTCGCCCTGCACCTCGGGTCCGGGGCAGACCTCGCGCTTGAGCCAGCCGGCCAGCGGCTCGGCCTTGGCGATCTCGCGGGCGATGCGGATGCCGTCGACCAGGGTCCGCGCGTCGTAGTCGTCCTCGTCGGTGAAGTAGCGGAAGTCCAGGGCGGGCTTCACGGACGGGTCGGCGCTGGTGAGGTAGAGGCGGCCGCGGCTCTTCGGCTTGGGGATGTTCGGGGTCATCGAGACGCCGAACTCCGGCCGCTCGTAGCCCAGTCGCTCCGGATTGTCGGTGAAGGGGATCTGGTAGAAGTGGAACATCAGGTCCGGGCCCTGGTGTTCGGGGTCGCGGCGCACGAACAGGCCCGCGTCGGAGTCCATCGCGGAGTTCTCCGGGATCGGCCCGTTCGTCTCCCAGACGATCACCGACTCGGGGTGGTCGAGCAGGTTCTCGCCGACACCGGGCAGGTCGTGCGCGACGGGTATGCCGAGCGCCTGAAGGTCCTCGCGCGGGCCGATGCCGGAGTGCATCAGCAGTCGGGGCGAGTCGACGGCGCCCGCGCACAGCACGACCTCGTTGCGGGCCCGTATCAGCAGTTCCTCGCCGTCCTTGGTGCGCACGTGCACGCCCTCGGCGCGGGTGCCGTCCAGTTCCAGCCGGTACGCCCAGGTCTCCAGCAGGACGTGCAGGTTGGGGCGTTCGTCCATGACGGGGTGCAGGTACGCCACCGACGCGGAGGAGCGCTTGTTGTTCTCGGGGTGGTAGGCGAGGTCGAAGAAGCCGACGCCCTCGGTGAACGGCTTCTTGTTGAAGCCCTCGACGCGCGGGACGTCGAGCGCGCTCTGCGCGGCGTCGACGAAGTCGCGGGCGATGGCGTTGCGGTCCTTCTCGTCGACGGAGACGATGTTGTTCTTCAGGCGGGCGAAGTACGCCTCCATGGGCACGGCGCCCCAGCCCTTGGCGCCGGCCGCCTCCCACTCGTCCCAGTCGGACGGGAGCGGCTTGAAGGAGATGAGGGTGTTGTGGGAGGAGCAGCCGCCCAGCACCCGGGCCCGGCTGTGCCGGATGTGCGAGTTGCCGCGGGGCTGTTCGGTGGTCGGGTAGTCGTAGTCGAGTTCACCGCCGAGCAGGCCCATCCAGCGGCGCAGCGTCAGCACGTCGTCGCGGCCGACGTCGCTGGGGCCGCCCTCGATGACGGCGACGGTCACGTCCGGGTTCTCCGTGAGCCGCGAGGCGATGACGGAACCGGCTGTTCCGCCGCCGATGACGACGTAGTCGAATTCGTGGGTGTGATCGGGCATCGGGTGGTTACTCCTGGGGGGTGGGAGGAAGTTCAGGGTGCGCAGAGCGGTTCGCTGGCGGGGCTGGTGGGGCCTCAGCCGGCGAACCAGCGCACCGGCTTCGGCGCCAGGTTCTGGTAGACGTGCTTGGTCTCGCGGTACTCGGCGAGGCCGGCGGGGCCGAGTTCACGCCCGGTGCCGCTCTTGCCGAAGCCGCCCCACTCCGCCTGCGGCAGATAGGGGTGGAAGTCGTTGATCCAGACGGTGCCGTGGCGCAGCCGTCCCGCGACGCGCCGGGCGCGGCCCGCGTCGGCGGTCCAGACGGCCCCCGCGAGGCCGTACTCGGTGTCGTTGGCGAGGAACACCGCCTCGTCCTCGGTGCGGAAGGTCTCGACGGTGAGGACCGGGCCGAATACCTCTTCGCGCACGACGCGCATATCGCGGTGGCAGGCGTCGAGAACGGTCGGCTCGTAGAAGTAGCCGCTCTCCGGCCTGGTGTCGGACGGCTCGGGACGCTTGCCGCCGCAGCGCAGCACCGCGCCCTCCTCGAGCGCGGAGGCGACGTACGACTCGACCTTGGCGCGCTGCTGCGCGGAGACGAGCGGACCGCACTCGACGCCGTCCTCGGTGCCCCGGCCGAGCCTGATCCGCTGGGCGCGGCGGGCGAGTTCGGTGACGAAGCGGTCCCGGACGGACTCCTCGACGATGAGCCGGCCGCCGGCGGAGCAGACCTGGCCGCTGTGGATGAAGGCGGCGTTGAGGGCCTGGTCGACGGCGGTGTCGAAGCCCTCCTCGGTGGCGCAGGCGTCGGCGAAGACCACGTTGGGGTTCTTGCCGCCGAGTTCGAGGGCGACCTTCTTGACGGTGGGGGCGGCGGCCTGGGCGACCTTGGTGCCGCTGACCAGGCCACCGGTGAAGGAGACCAGGTCGACGTCGGGGTGCTCGGCGAGCCGGGCGCCCACGGTGTGGCCGGGGCCGGTGACCAGGTTGGCGACGCCGGCGGGCAGACCGGCCTCGCGGAGCAGGTCGATCAGCGCGATGGTCGTCATCGGGGTGATCTCACTGGGCTTGATCACGAAGGTGTTGCCGGCCGCGAGCGCGGGGGCGATCTTCCAGCTCGCCTGGAGCAGCGGGTAGTTCCAGGGGGTGATGAGCGCGCAGACGCCGACCGGCTCGTGGACGACGACGCTGTGGATGTCGGGGGAGCCGGCGTCGACCACGCGGCCGGGCGCCTCGCCGGCGACCAGGTCGGCGAAGTAGCGGAAGGCGTCGGCGACGCAGTCGATGTCGACGCGGCCCTCCTCGACGGTCTTGCCCGCGTCCCGGCTCTCCAGCAGGCCGAGTTCCTCACGGTCGCGCACGAGGAGGTCGGCGACGCGGCGCAGCAGCGCGGCGCGCTCGGCGACCGGGGTGCCGGGCCAGGGTCCGTGGTCGAACGCCTGCCGGGCGGCGGCCACCGCACGTTCCGCGTCCTTCTCGTCACCCTCCGCGACCAGGGCGAACCGCCGGGCGTCCGCGGGGTCGAGGATCTCGCGCGTCGCACCGGAGGCGGCCGCCAGCCATTCCCCTCCCGCGTGGATGGTCGCCTGGTCCTGTCGTTCCGTTGTGTCCGCCATGATCGGTGTCGCCTTCCGTTCCTGTTCGGTTCCCATGTGTCACGCAGGCGGCGTGCTCAGAGACCGTCGCCGCCTGCCCGCAACGCGGGCATGCATGCCAAATCAGTGGCCCGCAGTGCGCGGCGTCACTGAAAAATCATGCGAAAACGGACAGAAACAGGTTATTTGGCGCGACGCGCTCAGTCCATGGGCGCGTCACAGCCCGTATCGGGCGGGCAGAACCCGCTCAGGGCGGTGTCGAGCAGCTTCAGCTCGTCGTCGCCGCCGTTCTTGTCGGGGCCGTAGGCGGCGACGGCGTAGATCCGTCCGTCCACGGCCATGAAGCGTTCGTCGTAGACGTGCCAGCCGCCGACGTCCGGTTCGCCCTTGATGCTGTCGGCCAGGTACTCCATGCGCGAGCCGGTGAAGTCGCCCTCGTCGAGATCGAGCAGGGACAGCTTCCGGAACCCCGGCGGCTTGGCGGTCGCGTCGGACAGGTACATCTCGAACGACTCGTCCGGGGACGCCTCCGCCACCTGGTAGATCTGCAGCCGCTGCTTCCGGTCCGGGCTGCGGTAGTTGACGATCCTGATGCCGTAGGAGGAGGGCAGCGTCGACCGCGACCAGCCCCTGGGGCGGGCGATCCGGAAGCCCTCGTCGTCGTCGTAGGACTCCCAGTCCGCGGGCAGCGGGCTCGCCGAGGCGGAGGGCGTGGCCGTCTCCTCCGTGGCGGACGCCGAGCCGGACGGGTCGCCGGACGGCTCCGGGGACTCCGTGACCGCGGAGGCGCTCGGCGAGCCGGCCGCCGGTGCGGGCCGGTCGTGATCACCGGGCCGGACCACAAGGGTCAGGACGAGGCTCGCGGCGACCCCGACCACGGCGGCGCCCACGACGACCGTCCAGACCGTTCTCCGGTTGAGTCCACCGGTGCGCGCGGGAGCCGGGCCGGGCGGCACGGGCCACTCGGGCGAGGACCAGCCCGCCCCGCCGCCACCCGCTTCGAGGCCGCTCGGCCCGCCCGGCGGGTCAGCGGAGGCGCCCGGCCAGGACCCGTGCGGGACGGCGGACGGGTCCGGCCACGGCGCCGGCGGCACGGCAGGCGCCTGCTCGGGCGCCGGAGGCGCGGACGGTGCCGACGGCGTCGAAGGGGCGGACTCCGGCGGGGCGGGCTCCGGCGGGCCGGACGCGCGCTCGGCGGCCGTCCGCGGTCCGGCCGGCGGCCACCCGGGCGCCCGGTCCGGCATGGCCGGCATGGCCGGCGGCGGTGTCACGGGTGCGCCGGCCTGACCCCCCTCGCCGTCCTCCCAGCGCTGGGTCTCCTCGTTCCAGTACCGCGCTCCCCCGCTCATGGCGTCCGCCTCACAGCCCCACCAGGCCGGCCAGCGTGCCCGCCGAGGCGAGCAGGCCGACCAGCGCCTGGGAGTCGTCGAGCAGCCGGCGCAGGCGCTCGCGCCGGGAGGGCGCGGCCTGGCCGGTGCGGGTGATCTCGTCCTCCGTGTCCGCGAGGGCGGCGTCGAGTTCCGCCGTCCGCTCGTCGGCCCGTACCCGTGCCAGATCGGCGCGCAGCTCCCGCACGGCCAGCAGCAGCTCCTCGGCCGCCGCGTCGCGCGACGCGGCCGTGCCGTGGTGGCTCTCGGCGTGCGAGTGGTCGCCGATGGCGAAGGTGCTGTGCGAGACGTCGCCGATGCTGACCCTCGGCTCATTCGTTGCCATCGGTGTCGGCTCCCTTCCGCGGCTCGCCGCCGCCGTTGGTGGAGGAGGCGGAGGAGTTGTCACCGACGGCGAAGGTGCTGCCCTCGACCCTGCCGATGTGCACGCCCCCGTTGCTGATGTTGTTGATCTGCTGGACGAACTCGCCGGTCTGGTAGCCGGCTTCGGCGAGGGCCGCGCGCACGCCGTTCGCCACCCGGTCCTGGATGCTCTTGAGGTAGCGCGAGGCGTCCATCTCCTGGAACTGCGAACCGGCGTCGGTCGAGCCCAGCTCCCGGACGGACAGCGCGGGACCGTCCGGCAGCGCGTTCGCGTACCCGCCGGTGAGCAGCCGCCAGCCGTACGCCACCGCCCTGCCGAGGACGATCAGGGACCGGGCCGGCGAGACCGGCACCCGGGCGACGGCCCAGACCGCCTTGCCCAGCGCGCTGTTGTGCCGGTAGCGGTGGGCGGCGCGGTCGGCCTCCTTGAAGAGCGGTCGCACCGGCTGCAGCACGTGCGGGGCGATCTCCAGCATGAGCATGCGGCCCTGGGTGTGGACGCGCACGAAGACGGTGACGACCAGCTCCTCCTCCCAGCCGCCGACGCGGATGCGCAGGAAGTGCCGGCGCTTCTCGGCGCCCTCCTCGACCGCGTGCGCGCGGTGCTGCTCGAAGGCCTGCTGCTGGTACGGCGCGTCGTCACGGCGCAGCAGACCCTCCGCGGGCAGGAACACGCACTCGTCGATCTCCAGCCAGCGCAGCCGGTCACGCACCCCGGGCCCCGCGTACTCGGCGGGCAGCCGGAGCCGCTCCACCAGCGGCCGGATCCTCTCCAGCACCAGCCGGTTGCTGATCGGCTGCTGCCGCTTCTTGAGCGCGTCGGGCTTCAGCTCGACGGCCAGCACCCAGGGCTGCTGCGCCTGCCCGGCCCCGCAGAACGGGCGCGCCTCGTGGTACATGACCAGCGGCGCGTGCTGTTCCGCGCGGATGCGGTGCCTGAGCCACTGGAACCGCCGGTTCTCGCCCTGCTCGGCGGGGTCGTCGGCGGCGTCGGGGAAGCGCTGCGGGGACAGCTCGCCGGCCAGGACACGCGCGAACTGGCCCCGCTGGCCCGCCAGGCACACCGCGATGAGCGCGAGGACCACCAGGGCGGCCCAGGCCTGCCACGGCTTGAAGTGGGTCCCGGTGTCACCGGAGCCCGGCAGGAAGACGTCGCTCAGGCCGGGCGAGTCGGAGGTCCCGTACGAGTCGTACGGGTCGTACGAGCTCCCGTAGGAACCGGACGACGGGCCGTCGTCCCCGCCGGCGAACGCGGCGATCACCGTGAAGACCGCCATCACCGCGAGCAGGATGCGGCCCCACCAGCGGAAGAAGAAGGCCGGCACCGCCCGGTACAGCGGGGCCACCGGTGCCCGGCCCCGGATCCAGACACCGATGGCGAGATACAGGCTGGGCAGCACGTAGAGGGCCAGCAGGCCCTGGGTCAGCACCGCCCCCAGCAGCCACAGGCCGAAGATCGCCCCGGCCCACTGGAGCTCCTGCCGGCGGGCGCGCAGGGCGTGCGCGAGGACGCGGGCGGCGTCGAGGCCGAGCGAGGGCGCCGCGAACCGCTGCTCGTTGAGGTGCAGTTCGTCGATCACCTGGTCCCGGTAACCGGGGTCCAGGTACGTGCCCGCGCACAGCAGCCGGGTGGCCTCACTGGCGTGCGGTGGGGTGGGCGGTGCTGCGGAAGGTGCCGTCGCAGACGTCGGCCGCGGTTGCTGCGGCACGGATGCGGTGTTCACGCGATTCCCCCGAGGCGTGGTAAGTCACTCAGCGAAGAGATGAGTTGACGAGCCATCAGCATAGGGCAACGGTGCGACACCGGCCGGGTTCGCGTACGCACGGGAGCGGCCCCGCTCCGGAGAACCGGAGCGGGGCCGCTCATGCGCACGGCGTCACCGCCGCGGTCGTCCTCAGATGAGGCCGAGACCGCGGACCGCCTCGCGCTCCTCCTCGAGCTCCTTGACGGAGGCGTCGATGCGGGCGCGGGAGAACTCGTTGATGTCCAGGCCCTGGACGATCTCGTACTTGCCGTCCTTGGTGGTGACCGGGAAGGAGGAGATCAGGCCCTCCGGGACGCCGTAGGAGCCGTCCGACGGGATGCCCATGGAGGTCCAGTTGCCCTCTGCGGTGCCGTTGACCCACGTGTACACGTGGTCGATGGCGGCGTTGGCGGCGGAGGCGGCGGACGAGGCGCCACGGGCCTCGATGATCGCGGCGCCGCGCTTGGCGACGGTCGGGATGAAGTCCTCGGCCAGCCACTTCTCGTCGTTCACGACCTCGGCGGCGTTCTTGCCGGCGACCGTGGCGTGGAAGATGTCCGGGTACTGGGTGGCGGAGTGGTTGCCCCAGATGGTCAGGCGCTTGATGTCGGCGACCGTGGTGCCCGTCTTCTTCGCGAGCTGGGTCAGCGCGCGGTTGTGGTCGAGGCGGGTCATCGCGGTGAAGCGCTCGGCCGGTACGTCCGGCGCGGCCGCCTGGGCGATCAGCGCGTTGGTGTTGGCCGGGTTGCCGACGACCAGGACCTTGATGTCGTCCGCGGCGTGGTCGTTGATGGCCTTGCCCTGCGGCTTGAAGATGCCGCCGTTGGCCTCGAGCAGGTCGCCGCGCTCCATGCCCTTGGTGCGGGGGCGGGCACCGACCAGCAGGGCCACGTTGGCGCCGTCGAAGGCGACGTTCGGGTCGTCGCTGATCTCGATGCCCTGGAGGAGCGGGAAGGCGCAGTCGTCCAGCTCCATGGCCGTGCCCTCGGCGGCCTTCAGCGCCGGCGTGATCTCCAGGAGGCGCAGCTTGACCGGCACGTCCGCGCCGAGCAGCTGGCCGGAGGCGATGCGGAAGAGGAGGGCGTAACCGATCTGGCCGGCCGCGCCGGTGACGGTGACGTTCACGGGAGTGCGGGTCATGGCGTTCTCCGTATGACAGCTGGCGGTGGGGCGGCACTGCCCCGGATGATCGATCTCTTGGCGTCAAGAGAATCCAGCGGTCAGGCTATCGCGCATCCGTCATGCGAGACGTCCGGGGCCCTGTGGCCCAGCCCACAAGTCGGGCCGCCGGGTCGCGGGGCGGGGTCACGACGGCACGGGGAGGCGGCCGTCCGTCCGGGAGAGGGGGACGGAGACGGCCGCCGGTGGGGGTGCCGGACTGCCGGACTCCCGTGGGGGTACGGTTCGCGTGCCCGGGATACGGAGGCCCATGCGCCTTGCTCCGGAAATCCACCCGAACGGGTCGTTCCGCTTCCGCACCGGCCGCCGCCCGACCGCCTCCCGCGGCCCGCCACCCTCCGCGACCGGATGCCTCGCGGGGCCCGCTGCCTCGGGGGCAGCCGCCTCGTGAGGCCCGCTGCCTCGTGAGGCCCGCTGCCTCGGGGGGCAGCCGCCTCGTGCGGTCAGCCGCCCCACAGGGTCCGCTACTTCGTGCAGCCCGTCTGTCCGGAGGCGAGGGTCGCGCAGGCCTCGGCGTCGGCCGGGTCCTTCACGGCGACCATCGGCGTGTAGGCGATGGTGTCCCCGGCCGCGGTGATGTCGCCCTTCTGGCGCGCCTTGCCGGCCGAGACCTCGACCTGGTCGCCCGGGACGCCGCCGGTTATCCGTCCCCAGGCCGTGCCGCAGGTCCGGCTGTATCGGACCTCCAGGGTGGTGGCGCCGACGGTGGCCGTCTTCGCGGTGCTCACCAGGCTGCCGCTGCAGCCCATCGCCTCCGCGTCCTTGCCGGTGCAGGCCGCGCCGGCGCACTTGACCCCGGCGGGCAGGCTGGGACGGGTGCTGGCGGCCGGGGAGGGCGCCTTCGCGGCACCCTCGCCCTTGCCGCCGCCCCGGTGCGTGAACAGGAAGACGGCCGCCACGACGACGAGTACGGCGCCGGCACCGGCGAGAAACAACGTCAGCCACCGCCTGCCGCCGGACCCCTGGGCGGAACGGTTGGCCGCGGGGGCCGGCTGCTGCTGAGCGCCGTACGGGGCCGGCGGAACCGGCGGGGTGCCCGCACCGTCCGGCAGCGTCGGGGGACGCGTGCCCGGGCGGCCGCCGGCCCGCGACGGACCCTCGTAGCCCGCGAGGCCCCAGGAGTTGACCTCGGGGGCCGGTGCGCGGCCCGCCGGTTCGCGGTCGTCGGCGTCGGAAGCGGTCGGCTGGGCCGGAACCCGCGGCGGGGCCCCGGCGGGGCCGGCGGCACCCGGGACCGCGGCGGTGCCGGTGCCCCGGTGGGCCGTGCGCGTACCGCCCGCCCCCTGGGCCTCGGCCTCGGCCGCCCCGAACTCCCCGAGCGCGGCGCGTGCCTGGGAGATACGAATCTGCTCCATGGTCCGGTCGTGCCGCATCTCCGCGCGGCTCCAGGCCCGCTCGGCCAGCTCCCACATCGTGGTGAGGTGGACCGGGTGGGTGCCGGTGACCTCGGCGAGCGCAACGATCGCGCCCTTCGGCGCGAGGAGCCGGCCGCCCAGGTAACGCTCCCAGGACGTCTTGCTGTAGCCGGTCCGGTCCGCCAGCGCCGCGATGCTCAGGCCGCTGCGGTCCACGAGCGCCCGCAACTGGCTCGTGAACTCCTTGATCTGCGGATCCAGCTCGTCCGGCAAGGCTTTCCATCGAGGCATCGTGCTTCCCCCTCTTCCCCCCGGTTGGTGCTGTTGGTTCCCTCGCGCCGTTCCCCACGCGTGGCCCTCGCGCCGGTCCGGTCCGTTCCCGGCGCGACATCGTTCTGGCCCACCCACAGGGATGCGCCGACCAAGGATCCCAGTTCCCGGAGCGGGGGCGCACGCGAGCACCGGTTCCACCGGTCGCGCACCCGCCCCCACGGAGCCTTCGTAACGTAGCGCCGATTCCCCGGGGCGGCGACGCGGCCCGCACACATGTGGCAGTGCGCGGACACCGTAGCGGAACGGTCACTTCCGTGCCACAGCGCACGGACAGCCGTTGAACTGGCGGTTCACGGCAGGGAAGGCTTACGTCCTGACGGCGGTCCGTCCTTGCTCGGGGGAGGGGACGGGCCGCCGTTCCACGGCGGCGCCACCGGGCGGCCCGTCAGGGACCGCGCCGAGGACGCTACTTGGCCAGCGTGAAGTGCAATACGTCCTTGAGGAACGGAATGGGTAGCCAGGGGTTGGGCTGCACCGTCATCGCCAGCAGCACGATCGCGAGCCCCAGGACGCCGTAGGTGACGATGTCCGTGAACCGCGAGCGGACGGCGAGCATGCCGACGCTCGGCAGCGCCCAGCGCAGGACGGCCCCCGCCAGCAGGGCGGCGCCGATCAGCAGGGTGCCGTAGCGGAACACGTCGAGCGCGGTCAGCAGCAGACCGAGCGCGACGGTGGACAGCACGACGAGCATCGGCCACTGCCGGGCGGGCGCCGGGGCGTCGCCCGGGGCGGCCCGGCCGCCGCCCTCGGGGCGCGCGGTGTCCCTGGTGAACAGCGGGAAGCGGCGCGTGACGCGCCGCGGGCGCCCCTCGGCGTCGGGGGCGCTGATCGCGTCGCGGGCCGTCGGTCCGGTCACCGTGCGGTCGTCCTCAGCCGGCACTGCGCTCCGCCGCCTCGACCACGTTGACCAGCAGCTGCGCCCGGGTCATGGGACCCACTCCGCCCGGGTTCGGGGAGATCCAGGCGGCCACCCCGGTCACGTCCGGGTGGACGTCGCCGACGATCTTGCCCTCGGCGTTGCGGGAGACACCGACGTCCAGCACGGCCGCGCCCGGCTTGACGTCCTCGGCGCGGATCAGGTGCGGGAAGCCGGCCGCCGCGATGATGATGTCGGCACGCTTGAGGTGGGCGGACAGGTCACGGGTGCCGGTGTGGCACTGGGTCACGGTGGCGTTCTCGCTGCGGCGGGTGAGCAGCAGCGGCATCGGGCGGCCGATGGTCACGCCGCGGCCGACGACCACGACCTCGGCGCCCTTGATCTCGACGCCGTGGGCCCGCAGCAGGCTGATGATGCCGTTGGGGGTGCAGGGCAGCGGCGCCGGCTCGTTCAGCACCAGGCGGCCGAGGTTCATCGGGTGCAGGCCGTCGGCGTCCTTGGCCGGGTCCATCAGCTCGAGGATGCGGTTCTCGTCGATGCCCTTGGGCAGCGGGAGTTGCACGATGTAGCCGGTGCAGGCCGGGTCCTCGTTCAGCTCCCGGACGACCGCCTCGATCTCCTCCTGGGTGGCCGTGGCGGGCAGCTCGCGCTGGATGGAGGCGATGCCGACCTGGGCGCAGTCGCGGTGCTTGCCCGCGACGTACTTCTGGCTGCCGGGGTCCTCCCCCACCAGGATCGTGCCGAGGCCGGGCGTGACGCCCCTCTCCTTCAGCGCCGCCACGCGGGCGGTCAGCTCGGACTTGATCGCGGCTGCGGTGGCCTTGCCATCGAGAATCTGGGCGGTCATGCCCCCATCCTCGCGGATGACCGGCCCCCGGTTCCAATCCGGGTCCCCGCCGTCCGGCAGCTGGGACGGCCCGGGCCGCGGACTCGGATGTCCGGACATGATCGACGATGTTGCACTTGCACAACGCATCGCGAATCCGGCTGGACAAGAACTCGCCTCCCCGACGACGATGAACGGCGCAGTATCGCGGTCCGGTTGGGGGGCAAACCGCTCAGATCCTGACGTACCTCCGTTCCTTCCGCGTCGTCCCCGCAGATACAACGGAGGAAATCCGCCATGAGTTTCGGCTCGCCCAACAACCCCTATGGTCAGCCGCAGGATCCGCAGCAGGGTTACGGTCAGCCGCAGCAGCCGGGCTACCCGCAGGCTCCGCAGGGCGTGCCGCCGCAGCAGGGCTACGGCTACCCCCAGCAGCCCGGCTACCCGCAGGCTCCGCAGGGCGTCCCGCCGCAGCAGGGCTACGGCTACCCCCAGCAGCCCGGCTACCCGGGTTACCCGCAGCAGGGCGGGTACGGGATGCAGCCGCAGTACGCGAACTGGGGCCAGCGGTTCCTCAGCAAGCTGATCGACACGATCATCTACATGGTCGCCTACGTCCCGTTCGCCGTCATCGGCGCCAAGGCGGGTGCCCCGGCGCTGACGCTGGTCGGCTTCCTGCTCGGCATCGGCGTCCTCGTCTGGCAGGTGATCCAGGAGGGCAAGACCGGCCAGACGGTCGGCAAGAAGGCGCTCGGCATCCGCACGCTCAAGGAGGACACCGGCCAGCCGCTCGGCGGCGGCATGGCGTTCGTGCGCCAGCTCGCCCACATCATCGACGGTCTGCCCTGCTACCTCGGCTACCTCTGGCCCGCGTGGGACTCCAAGCGCCAGACGTTCGCCGACAAGATCTGCGGCTCGATCGTGATCCGCAACCCGTGAGCTGAGCGCCCGCACGACGAAGCGGCCTCCGGCCCCCCGCGAAGGGGGCCGGAGGCCGCTTCTCCTAGGGCCTGTCTGACAATTCCCGCCTGCCGCGCGACGCCATGCACGCACTCTCGCCGCACCGGCCCCAGACCCAAGTACGTCCAGTACGCGGCCCTGGAGCCGGCCCGCCGAGAGCACGCACCTGACGCCGCGCGGCCGCCCTTCGGGCGACGACGCGAATTGCCAGACAGGCCCTAGCCCCGCGGGCTCAGTGGAAGAAGTGGCGCGTACCGGTGAAGTACATGGTCACGCCCGCCTTCTTGGCAGCCTCCACGACCTGCTCGTCACGGATCGAGCCGCCCGGCTGGACGATGGCCCGGACGCCGGCGCCGATGAGGATCTCGGGGCCGTCGGGGAAGGGGAAGAAGGCGTCGGAGGCCGCGAAGGCGCCGCGCGCCCGCTCCTCGCCGGCCCGCTCGACCGCCAGCTTGCAGGAGTCGACGCGGTTGACCTGGCCCATGCCGACGCCGACCGAGGCGCCGCCCTTGGCGAGCAGGATCGCGTTGGACTTCACCGCGCGGCAGGCCTTCCAGGCGAAGGCGAGCTCGGCCAGCTCGGCCTCGCTCAGGGCCTCGCCGCTGGCGAGCGTCCAGTTGGCCGGGTCGTCGCCCTCGGCCTGCAGCCGGTCGGTCACCTGGAGCAGCACGCCGCCGTCGACCGCCTTGACCTCGACCGGGTCGGCCGGGCCGTTCGGGGCCTTCAGGACCCGGATGTTCTTCTTCTTGGCGAGGGCCTCCAGGGCCCCCTCCTCGTAGCCGGGCGCGACGATGACCTCGGTGAAGATCTCCGCCACCTGCTCGGCCATCTCCTTGCTGACCGGCCGGTTCACGGCGATCACGCCGCCGTACGCGGAGACCGGGTCGCAGGCGTGCGCCTTGCGGTGGGCCTCGGCGACGTCCGCGCCGACCGCGATGCCGCAGGGGTTGGCGTGCTTGATGATCGCGACGCAGGGCTCGTCGTGGTCGTACGCGGCACGGCGGGCGGCGTCCGTGTCCGTGTAGTTGTTGTACGACATCTCCTTGCCGTGGAGCTGCTCGGCCTGCGCGAGGCCGGCGCCGCCGGCCTCGACGTAGAGGGCGGCCGGCTGGTGCGGGTTCTCGCCGTAGCGCAGGGTGTGCGCGCGCTCCCACGTGGCGCCGAGGAAGTCGGGGAACGACGACTCGTCGACGGGGGCGTAGGAGGAGGCGAACCAGGAGGCGACGGCCACGTCGTAGGCGGCCGTGTGCTGGAAGGCCTCGGCGGCGAGCCGCTTGCGGGTGGCGAGGTCGAAGCCGCCGGCCGAGGCGGCGGCGAGGACGTCGGCGTACCGCTCCGGGCTGGTCACCACGGCCACCGACGGGTGGTTCTTGGCGGCGGCGCGGACCATCGAGGGGCCGCCGATGTCGATCTGCTCCACGCACTCGTCGTCCGAGGCGCCGGAGGCGACGGTCTCGCGGAACGGGTACAGGTTGACGACGACCAGGTCGAACGGCTCCACGCCCAGCTCGGCGAGCTGCTCGCGGTGGCTGTCCAGCCGCAGGTCGGCGAGGATGCCCGCGTGCACCTTGGGGTGCAGCGTCTTCACCCGGCCGTCCAGGCACTCGGGGAAGCCGGTCAGCTCCTCGACCTTGGTGACGGGGACGCCGGCGGCGGCGATACGGCCGGCCGTGGAGCCGGTGGAGACCAGCTCGACACCGGCCTCGTGCAGGCCGCGCGCGAGGTCCTCCAGGCCGGTCTTGTCGTAGACGCTGACGAGCGCCCGGCGAATGGGCCGCTTGGTGCTCTCGGCGGTGGCGGTCACTGGATAACTACCTTTCGTCCCTCAATGCGATAGCCGTTGCGGGCGAGCCGCCCCACGACCTCGACGAGCAGCCTTCGCTCGACTTCCTTGATGCGCTCGTGCAGCGCGCTCTCGTCGTCCTCGTCCCGGACCTCGACCACGCCCTGGGCGATGATCGGTCCGGTGTCGACGCCGTCGTCGACGAAGTGGACGGTGCAGCCGGTGACCCTGGCGCCGTACGCGAGCGCGTCGCGCACGCCGTGGGCCCCGGGAAAACTGGGCAGCAGGGCCGGGTGGGTGTTGACGAACCGCCCGCCGAACCGCGCGAGGAACTCCTTGCCGACGATCTTCATGAAACCGGCGGAGACCACGAGGTCGGGCTGGTGCGCGGCCACGGCCTCGGCGAGGGCCGCGTCCCACTCCTCCCTGGTCGCGTGGTCCTTCACCCGGCACACGAAGGTCGGCAGTCCGGCCCGCTCGGCGCGGGCGAGCCCCTCGACACCGGCGCGGTCGGCCCCGACGGCCACGATCCGCGCCCCGTACTCCTCGGCTCCGGTGCGCTCGATCTCGTCCAGCAGCGCCTGGAGGTTGGTGCCGGATCCGGAGACCAGCACGACGAGGCGCTTGACCGCTCGGCCAGCGGGGGTGGCGGCCACGGCGGGGCCCTTTCTCGGTGAGCGACATGTCCGGCCGGCGGTTTGTGCGTTCGCACCAATGCTTCGCGCCCCGGGATACGGGGAAGTCTACGAAGCGGCCGACCGTCAGCAACGATACCGGCACTCCGGAAGGCCCCCTCGGGACGGGGGCGTGGCCGGAAGGTAGCGTTCGGAGGGAATCACGAAGGAGCAACCCCGGGAACGCGGTCGCCGTGCGGTGCGTTCACGGGGTGGAAGCTCAACGCGGACAGCCGCGCTCACCTAGGGGAAGACGCTCTTTTGATGCCCGATCGCAGCCTGCGACTCCTCACGTTCCCGCCGCTCCGGGCCCAGCGAGGCGAGCGTGCCGGCGTGCTGCTCCGGGAGCGGCCGGCCTCGCCGCCCGAGGCGCCGTCGGGCGGCCGGGACGGCGACGGGCAGGACGGCGGGCGCAAGGACGACAACCCGTTCGCGCCACCCCCGGAGGGCACCCCGGACCAGCCGTGGCGGCCCCGCCGCCCCGAGGGCTCGGACCCGCAGGGCGAGCCCCCGTGGGGCAGTCAGTGGAGCGACCGCCAGCCCGGCCGCTCCCCCGGCGGCTTCGGTGAACGTCCCGGCAGCCGGCCCGAGGGCCCCGGTCCGGGCGGGCCGGCCGGCCCCGGCACGCGCTGGGACCCGACGGACCCGGCCCAGCGCCGCGCGCGCTACGCCCTGCTGTCCGGCATGTGGGCCGTCTTCTTCGCCCTGTTCAGCTGGCCGTACGTGGCGCTGCTGCTGGGTGCGCTGGCCCTGTACTGGGGCATCAGCGCCCTGCGCGCCAGGCCCCGCGACACCGGCCCGGACGCCCCCGCCCCGGGGCCGGGCGCCCGCCCGCAGACCACGGCGGCGATCAGCGGCCTGGTCACGGCGGGCCTGGCCCTGCTCCTGGTGGTCACGACCTTCACGGTCCAGCTCGTCTACAGCGACTACTACACCTGCGTCAGCGACGCCCTGACCCACCAGGCCAAGCAGTCCTGCGACCAGCATCTGCCCAAGGAACTGCGCGGGGTCCTCGGCGTCAGCGACGGCTGAGGCACCCACTGCCGGGCGGTGGCCGGACAATCGTCGCCCGGTGGCTCGGCGGGCCCGGGGTGTCCACCGGCGCCGGTGACATGATCCGGCCTCCGCGAGAGGCGGGCGGCCGCCGGGAGCGGTGCGCGGCTACTCGTCGGCCGGCGGCTCGGTCGGGCCGGGAGGGTCCGGCGGTGTCGCCGGGTGGGGTACGGCCGGCTGGGAGGTTGTCCCGGCGGGCGGCGCCGGTGACGGCGCCGGCTCGTCGGTCCGGGCGGGTGGTTCTTCGGGAGTCGGGTCGCCGGTGGGCCCGGGCGTGTCCGTCGCCGGTGCCGGGGGCGGCAGGGGTGGCCACTCCGTGGCCTGCGGGGGCGTGGCGGCCGCGCGCAGGGCCTCCCACCGGGAGGCCCGGGCGAGGTCGTCGTTCTGCCAGGCCGGCGGGTACGGGCCGTCGGTGGGCAGGAAGTCGTACAGCTCGTCCTCCATCTGCCCCCCACCCGGCGCCTTCGCCGTCTTCACGCCCTTCCCCGACTTCCCCGACTTCCCCGGCTTCCCCGGCTTCCCCGGCCTCGGCGTCGCGTCCTCGGCGGTCTGCTCGGGGGCGCTCTTGGGCGCGGCCTGCGCGAGGGCTCGCCCGGCCCCCGTGTCGTCCGCCGCTCCTCCGGCGGGCTCGGCGTCCCGGACCCGGCCCCTCCACACCCGCCAGGCCCACGAGATCAGCGTCGACGGCAGACCGGTCACCGTGATCCACAGCGCGGCCACCGGACCGCCCTGCCACCACACCGGGCCGAAGTCCGCCAGCGCGGCCGCGCCCAGGCGGCCGCCGGACAGCGCGGCGAGGAGCGCCACGGCCGCCCCGCACAGCAGCGCCGCCAGGACCAGCGCCCCGGCCGTCCGCACGGCGGACCAGGGCGCGGCCCGCCGCCGGGTCTCCCCGGCCCCCGTCCGTCCCCGCTCGCCCGCGGCCGCCCGCGCCAGGAACCAGGCCACCGTCACCCCGGCCGCCACCGGCACCAGGGCGGCGGCCCAGTTCAGCCGCGTCCCGGGGCCGGGATCCGGCACCGCGGCGAGCAGCGGGAACGGGGGCAGGAGCGGGGCGGGGTCGGAGGCGAGGGGGTGCACCAGGTGCCCGGTGCCGAGGACGAAGCCGGGACCGAGGGCGTAGGAGGCCGACCACACCGCCGCGTTCGGGATCAGCGCGATGCCGAGCAGCAGCACGGCGAAGCGGCCGGTCCAGCCCGCCGTGAGCTGGAGGAACGACGCGCGCGCGATGTCGCCGTGCAGCACCAGCGACACCCCGAGCAGCAGCGCCCCGCCCCCGACGAGCACGGCGGTCCCGGCCGCGGCGGCCCGGACCGCCGCGTCCAGCCGGGCCCACGCGTCCGCCCCGGCCAGCAGCCGCCGCACCGGCCCGGGCAGCAGCGGCAGCAGTCCGCGCAGGGGCCCGCGCGGACAGCCGTGCGCCGTCCACACCCCGGCCGCCGCGGGCACCGCGGCGGCCAGTGGCAGGCAGGCCGCCACCCAGCCCCACTGGGGCCGCAGGACGCCGCCGGAGCAGTACAGCGCGGCGGCGACCCCGACCCCGAGGTAGCCGAGCACCACGCCCGTCCACGCCGTACGCGCCGGGACCGGCGGCGGGCCGTCGGGCTCGGGAGAGGCGTCGGTGGCGTCCCGCGCCGCCCGGTACACGAGCCACACCGGGAGCGCGAGGAGGAGCAGCGGGGTCACGCCCACCGGCTGGGGCGCACCGGACAGGGTGTCGGTGCGGACGAGTTCGACGCCGTGTCCCAGCAGCCACAGCGCGGCGGCGACGTGCAGAGCGCCGTCGGGTCCGCTGTCGGGGTACGGCGAGCTGATCCACAGCGCCAGCACGAGTACGGCGAGCGAGCCGAGCCCGAGCGCCGCGGCGACCGCGCCGCCCAGCAGGCCGGCGCCCAGTCCGGGCGATCGGTCGCGCATTCCGTGCAGCAGGGGCGGCAACGACGGTCGGCGATCGGTCATCAGGGTCACGCCCGCCATGCTCCCAACGACACGCGCTTTCCCGTCGTAACAGCAGAACCTCCGATGTGTCGCTCAATATATGTTTATGTACTTTTTCGGCTGAAGGAGTGTTCTGTGACGGAAAGCCCGGCCAGCCAGTTGCCACCACCCAAGGAACGCCGACGCCTGCGGGAGGCCGGATCGCTGACGCAGGCTCAGGTCGCCGAGCGGGTCGGCGTCGCTCGTGCCACGGTCCGCGCCTGGGAGCGCGGCCGCAGCACTCCCGGCGGCCAGGAGGGCGCGGCCTACGCCCGCCTGCTGGCCGCCCTCGCCGGACCCGCCGCCGACCGGACGGACGCGGCCGGCGGGGCGGGATCGCCGTCGGCGCTGACACCCGCTCAGGCCTTCGACGCGCTGTACGCGTTCTGCGCCCCCGCTCTCGCCCGGCAGGCCTACCTGCTCACCGGGCGCCGCGAACTGGCCCGGGAGGCCGTGGAGCACGCCTTCCAGCTCGCCTGGCAGCGCTGGCCCGAAGTGGCCCGCGACCGGGACCCGGCGGGCTGGGTCCGGGCGGTGGCCTACGAGTGGGCCCTCTCCCCCTGGCACCGCTTCCGCCCCCGTCACCGCTCCCCCGAGCCCCCGCCGGCCGACCCCGCCGACCGCGCGCTGCTGACCGCCCTGCTCGAACTGCCGCCGTCCTACCGGCGCACCCTCGTCCTGTACGACGGCGTAGGCCTCGACCTGCCGGAGACGGCGGCGGAGACGGAGGCCAGCACGCCCGCCGCGGCCGGCCGGCTGACCCGCGCCCGGGAGGCCATGGCCGCGCAGGTCCCGCACCTGGCCGACCCGGCCGCACTGCACCGGCGGCTGGTCGAGCTGGCCTCCACGGAGCGGCTGCAGCCGCCGAGACCGACGACGGTACGGACGACCGGCGAACGCCGGAACGTGTTCTGGACCCGCGCGGCCATCGCGTTCACGGTCGCGATCATCGGCTCCACGGCGCTGACCCTGCGCACGGCACCGACCCACTACGAGCCGCCGATCGCCCCGGCCCAGGCGGTGCAGGGGGTGCCGCCACCGGCCGCCCTGGGCCCCTTGTCGCACGAGCAGCAGGCACTGCGCGACAAACTCCGGCACTCCGCGACGAGCGGCCCGGAACGTCTGACGCCCGTGGCCGGATGACCCCGTCGAGCCCTGCGCACGGCCGCGAAAAAGCCGGCAGGCCCGCCCCCGGACGGGGACGGGCCTGCCGGCACTCGGCTACGACGCTCAGGCGCTCAGGATCTCCCGGGCCAGCTTCGCCGTCTCGGTCGGCGTCTTGCCGACCTTGACGCCGGCGGCCTCGAGGGCCTCCTTCTTCGCCTGGGCGGTGCCGGACGAACCGGAGACGATGGCGCCGGCGTGGCCCATGGTCTTGCCCTCGGGCGCGGTGAAGCCCGCGACGTAGCCGACGACCGGCTTGGTCACGTTCTCCGCGATGAACGCGGCCGCGCGCTCCTCGGCGTCGCCACCGATCTCACCGATCATCACGATCAGGTCGGTGTCGGGGTCGTCCTGGAACGCGGCCAGGGCGTCGATGTGGGTGGTGCCGATGATCGGGTCGCCACCGATGCCGACGGCCGTCGAGAAGCCGATGTCACGCAGCTCGTACATCATCTGGTACGTCAGCGTGCCGGACTTCGAGACCAGGCCGATGCGGCCCGGCTTCGTGATGTCGCCCGGGATGATGCCGACGTTCGACTGGCCCGGCGTGATGATGCCGGGGCAGTTCGGGCCGATGATGCGGGTCTTGTTGCCCTTCTTGCCGGCGTACGCCCAGAAGGCGGCCGT
Organism: Streptomyces sp. NPDC002386; assembly: GCF_053593175.1. Classification (NCBI taxonomy): domain Bacteria; kingdom Bacillati; phylum Actinomycetota; class Actinomycetes; order Kitasatosporales; family Streptomycetaceae; genus Streptomyces; species Streptomyces sp. NPDC002386. The sequence continues at coordinate 101,278 of NZ_JBSFBX010000010.1, read as the reverse complement.
GTCGTGCACGGCGATGCCCTCGGTGATCACGACGGCCAGCGGGATCTCGGCGTCGATCGCCTCGACGACCGCGTCCTTGGTGAACTTCTCCGGCACGAAGATGACGGAGACGTCGGCGCCGGTCTTCTCGATGGCTTCCTTGACGGTGCCGAAGACCGGTACCTCGGTGCCTTCGAAGTCCACGGACTGACCCGCCTTGCGCGGGTTCACGCCGCCCACGACGTTGGTGCCGTCCCCGAGCATGAGCTTGGTGTGCTTCATGCCCGTGGAGCCGGTCATGCCCTGGACGATGACCTTGCTGTCCTTGTTGAGCCAGATAGCCATGGTGTGTTGTGTCCTCGTCCTGAGTGCTTACTTGGCGGCGTGGGCCAGCTCGGCGGCCTTGTCGGCCGCGCCGTCCATGGTGTCGACGCGCTGCACCAGCGGGTGGTTGGCGTCGGTGAGGATCTGCCGGCCCAGCTCGGCGTTGTTGCCGTCCAGACGGACGACGAGCGGCTTGCTGACGTTCTCGCCGCGGTCCTCGAGGAGCTTCAGGGCCTGCACGATGCCGTTGGCGACCTCGTCGCAGGCGGTGATGCCGCCGAAGACGTTGACGAAGACCGACTTGACGTCGGGGTCGCCGAGGATGATCTCCAGGCCGTTCGCCATCACCTGGGCGGAGGCGCCACCGCCGATGTCCAGGAAGTTGGCGGGCTTGACGTTGCCGTGCTTCTCACCGGCGTACGCCACGACGTCCAGGGTGCTCATGACGAGACCCGCGCCGTTGCCGATGATGCCGACCTCGCCGTCGAGCTTGACGTAGTTGAGGTTCTTCTCCTTGGCGGCGGCCTCGAGCGGGTTGGCCGCGGCCTTGTCGTGGAGCTCCTCGTACTCGGGGTGGCGGAACTCGGCGTTCTCGTCGAGCGACACCTTGCCGTCGAGGGCGATGACCTCGCCGGAGGCGACCTTCGCCAGCGGGTTGACCTCGACCAGGAGGGCGTCCGACTTGATGAAGGTGTCCCACAGCCTGATGAGGACGTTGACGACCTTGTCCGCGACCTCGGCCGGGAACTTGGCGGCCTCGACGATCTCGCGGGCCTTGGCCTCGTCCACGCCGTCGATGGCGTCGATCGCGATCTTGGCGACGGCCTCCGGGCGGGTGGCCGCGACCTCCTCGATCTCCATGCCGCCCTCGACGGAGGCGATGGAGAGGAAGGTGCGGTTGGCACGGTCGAGGAGGAAGGAGACGTAGTACTCCTCGACGATCTCCGGAGCGGTCTCGGCGATCATGACCTTGTGGACCGTGTGGCCCTTGATGTCCATGCCGAGAATGTCCGTCGCCCGGGCGACGGCCTCGTCCGCGGAGGCGGCCAGCTTGACGCCACCGGCCTTGCCGCGACCACCGACCTTCACCTGCGCCTTGACGACGGACTTGCCGCCCAGCCGCTCGGTGATCTCGCGCGCCGCCTCAGGCGTGTCGATGACTTCACCGGCCAGCACCGGTACATCGTGCTTGGCGAAGAGGTCCCTCGCCTGGTACTCGAACAGGTCCACGCGCTTCCGTCCCTATCAGTGATCTCGCGGTTCGTTGGATGCGTGGGCGTGCCGCGAAGGGCAACGTGACGTCCGCTGTGTCACAAGGGAAGCGCACACGGTGTCCGAGCGCGCGGCATGTCCGTCTCGCAGGTTATCGCCGCTTGCCGGGGGTCCCTAAATCGAGGGTCACACCTGAGCGGTGATACCTGTCACATGATGCCGGTTTTGCTGGCACGGCGTGCCGATGATGAGGGCTTGTGCGGGGTTGTGCGCGGCCTCACCGGGCTGGGGTGAACCCGGTGAGGCCCCCGAACGGGCCGCTGGGGCCCTGGACGGGCGGTCCCCACCCCAATGGGAACCACCCGCCCGGTGCCGTGGAGGGCCGGCCGGACGGGCCGACGGGATTCGGCCGTCCGGGTCCGGTCCGCTCCACGGAGTCGGTCGCGGACCTCAGGCCCGCACGCCGTACTGGTCCGTCAGGTCGTGCGCATACCCCGGAGTGACCGTCTCAGCGGACCGCCCGGCACCGTCCACGGCATGGGCGGCCGGCGGCCCGGCGGTGACCCGCGCGGTCCAGCCGAGGTCCTGGGCGAACGGGCCGACCTGACGCGTGACGGGACCGGCCGCGCCGGCGACGCCGTCCGCGAACGGCACCGCCTCGCCCGCCACACCGTGCGCCAGTCCGCTCGCGCTGCCGCCGACACCGTCGGCGACCGGCCGTACCGCCCCGGTGACCTGGTCCACGACCGGCCGCACGGACCCGGTGACCCCCGCCGCGAACGGCGGCACCTGCCCGGTCACGCCCTGCACGAGGTGACCGGCCTGGCCGGTCACCCCCTGGACGGCCGGCGGCACGGCGCCCACGACACCGGCCGCGAAGGGCGCCACGGCGCCGGTCACCCCGTACGCGAGCGTCCCCGCGTCCGTCACGGCCTGTCCGGCGACCGGCACGACCCCGTGCACGGCGGCACCGGCGACCGGCGGCAGCACGGCGTCCGCGGTGTCGTGGACGACCTGGCCGGCCAGCCCGGTGGCGTACGGCGACACGTCCCCGACGGCACCGCCGGCGACGGGGAGCACGTCGGCCAGGGCACCGGTGGCGGTGCCGTCCACTCCGGCCACGGCGGACCCGGCGGTGCCGTGCACCCCGCCCGCCGCGCCCGTGGCGGTGCCGTCGACGCCGGTCACGGCACCGCCGGTGACGCCGAGCACGCCGGTCGTCGCGTCCGCGGCGAGACCGCGCGCCCGCGCCACGGCGTCCGCCGCCGTGACCCCGACGCCCGCGACCGCGTACCCGGCGGTGGGCAGCACGCCCGACACCGCGCCGGTGGCGGTGCCCCGGACGCCCGTCACCGCGCCCGAGACGGCGCCGTGCACGCCCTCGACCGCGTGCCCGGCGGCCGGTACGGCTCCCGCCACGGCCTGTCCGGCGACCGGCAGCACGCCGTCCACCGCGGCGGAGGCCACCGGCGGGACCGCGGCGGCGGTCGTCTCGTCCACGACCGGCGCGGCCGTCCCCGGCACGGCCCGCACGGTGTCCGTCACTCGCCGCTGGGCGCCGGCGACCGTGCCGGTGACGTGCGCGGGCACTCCGGAGACGGTGGTCCCGGCCCTCAGCCGGGCGTCGGACGCGGTGGTCCTGAGCCCGGTCTGCGCGGCGGCCAGCGCCTCCTCCACCTCGGGGGCGAAGGAGGAGAGCGGGCCGAAGAGGTAGTCGATCTCGCCCTGTGCGGTGGGGGCCGGGAGGGGGGCGGCCACCTCGGCCGCCCTGGCGGGCCGCGCGGTGGTCCCGCCGAGGAGCCCGTCACCCGCCGCCCGCAGGTGCGGGGCGTGCTGGGCGGCCGGCGCGTGCGCCTCGGCCCGGTCCTGTCCGGCGCGGGCCGCCTGTGCGCCCTTGATGGCCTGGTCGCCCCTGATCCGCTTGGCGGCCGGGGTCGCGGTGTCGGCGTCGTGGCGGGCCCGGTCGGCGGTGCCGGTGGCGGTCCCGGCCGTCTTGCGCGCCCCGGCCGCCGTGCCCTGGACGGTGTCGGAGCCCGTGTCGGTGAGCCGGGAGACGGTGCCGGTGACACCGGTGCCGCCGGCGACATCGGTGACGTCGGTGAGGACACCGTCGACGGTGTCGGTGAGCGTGCCGGTCAGGGTGCCGGTGCTGCTGTCGGTGTCCGGTACGGAGACCGAGGGGGACGACAGTTCGTCGGCGCTGGCGGCGGCCGAGCCCAGCGCCCAGGCGCCGGTGACACCGGCGGCGATCACGATGGAACGGCGGATGTTCTTGTTCATTGCGTGCGTCAGTCCTTCGGAAACGGCTGAGGGGTTTCCGTCCGGGATCTCCGAGAGGATCGGGAAGGGGGCCCGGACGGGCGGGCAGACCTGCTGCGCCCCGCGCGACAGGTCGGTGGCGGGGTGGTCGGCCCTGAGCCCTAGCCGGGGAAGAGGGGGATGTCCCGGTGCCGTTCCCGGGTCCCGGGCGCGTCGACGCGCGCGGTGGTGCCGGGCAGGAGCCGCAGCGGCGCCCGGCCGTCGAGGGCGATCGCGTGCGCGTCGCCGTGCCGGGACGCGGTGCCGTCGGTCGCCTGCTTGCCGAGGGCGCCGTCCGGGTCCGCGGGCGGCGTGGGCCGCTGGGCCGGGGCACCGGCCGCGGCGGTGGCACGGCGCGCCGGGACGTGTGCCGGGGCCTGCGCGGCGGCGGGCCCGGCGTCCGGTCCGTAGGTGACCGCCGACGGGCGCGCGGGGGCCGCGGCACGGTGGCCGGGGTGCTTGGCGCTCTCGGCGCCGGGCCGCTCGGCCTGTCCGGCGGCCGGTGCCATGCCGCCGTGCCGGTCCGGCCGGGGTCCCGGCGTGACCGGCGCGGGCGGCTGCTGCACGGGCAGCCGATCGGAGATTCCGGGGAACTGCGGCACGGACAGCGAGGACGATCCGGGCAGCGCCGTGGCCCGTGCCGTGTCGAGGGTGCCGGCCGTCTCGCGCACGACGGTGCGCACCGGGGCGACGACGCGTTCGGTGACCGCCCCCACCGAGGTGACGGCCCGTTCGACGACGGTGCCGTCGGTGACCCCTCGCACGGAGGTGACGGCCCGTTCGGCGACGGGTCCGGCCTCGACGTCCGATGCGATGACGGAACTCGCCGCGGCGGCCGGAGCGGTGACGGACCTCGCCGTGGCGGTGACGGTCCTCGTCGTGGCGGTCGTGGTGCCGGCCGCATCCGCCTCGGTGGTCGGCGCCTTGATGGTCGGCGCCTTACCGATCAGCGCCTTGATGGTCGGCGCCTCGGCGGTCGTCGCGTTCTCGTGCCCGGTCCTGGGTTGTGCCGAACTCACCGGGACCGCGGGCGTGCCCTCCGCCGCGTGGGCCTGCTCCCCGCAGAGGAAGCCGAGAGCGAGCAGTCCGCCGAGCAGCAGCGCCAGTTGGAGCGCACGCCGCCCGGCCGCGGTGCGCAGCGTGCGCACCGCGGTCCCGAACGGAGCTGCTGTCAGGGTCAAGAGGCGAGAGCTTCCTCGGGTCGGTGGGGGGAAGGCGGCGTAGATACTCGCACGCACGGCCCGAGGTAGCGCAAGCCCCCTGTTACCAATGAGTAGCCATGTCCCTTTTTCCCTGCCACGTCAGGCGGTTTCCGGTATCGGCAGCGGCCGTTTCTCGATCGCCGCCGCCATCACCTCCGGGAACAGGTCGGGCGTGCAGGCGAACGCAGGCGCGCCGAGCGCCGCGAGCGCCGCCGCGTGGTCCCGGTCGTACGCCGGCGCCCCTTCGTCCGACAGCGCGAGCAGGGTGACGAACTGGACCCCGGACGCCTTCATCGCGGCGACCCGTTTGAGCATCTCGTCGCGTATGCCGCCCTCGTACAGGTCGCTGATCAGCACCACCACCGTCTCGGCGGGCCGGGTGATCCGCTCCTGGCAGTAGGCGAGCGCCCGGTTGATGTCCGTGCCGCCGCCGAGCTGGGTGCCGAAGAGCACGTCGACCGGGTCGTCGAGCTGGTCGGTGAGGTCCACGACGGCCGTGTCGAACACGACGAGCCGGGTGTCGATGGACCGCATCGAGGCCAGCACCGCCCCGAAGACGGACGCGTAGACGACGGACGCCGCCATCGAGCCCGACTGGTCGATGCAGAGGACGACCTCCTTCTTCACGGACTGCGCGGCCCGCCCGTATCCGATGAGCCGTTCCGGCACGATCGTGCGGTACTCCGGCAGGTAGTGCTTGAGGTTGGCCGCGACGGTGCGGTTCCAGTCGATGTCGTGGTGGCGCGGCCGGGTGACGCGCGCGCTGCGGTCGAGGGCGCCGGTGAGGGTGGCCCGGGTCCGGGCGGCGAGCCGCTTCTCCAGATCCTCGACCACCTTGCGCACCACCGCCCGCGCCGTCTCCTTCGTCGTCTCCGGCATGGCCTTGTTGAGCGAGAGCAGTGTGCCGACGAGGTGCACGTCGGCCTCGACCGCCGCCAGCATCTCCGGCTCCAGCAGCAGGGACGCGAGCCCGAGCCGGTCGATGGCGTCGCGCTGCATGACCTGGACGACGGAGGAGGGGAAGTAGGTGCGGATGTCGCCGAGCCAGCGGGCCACGGAGGGCGCCGAGGCACCCAGGCCCGCCGAACGCTCCCGCCCGCCCTGCGGTCTGTCGCCCTTGCCGTACAGCGCGGCGAGCGTCCCGTCCATCGCCGCGTCCCGGCCGGACAGCGCGCAGCCCGTGCCGTCGGCCTGGTCGCCGCCGAGCACCAGCCGCCAGCGCCGCAGCCGCTCCCGCGCCGGGTCGGCGGTATCCGTCGGCAGGGGTTCGCCGGTCATGCGCCCACTCCTGTCAGGCAGTCGTCGTCGGTCGTCGTGGTCCCGGCCTTCGGGTCCGGGCCGAGGAGCAGCCGCAGCACCGGCAGCACGGCGTCGGCGCGCGCGGTGTCCGGCTCGGCGGCGAAGCCGGGGACGGCCGCCGCCCGGGCCGTCCGGGCGGTGTCCGCTCCGGGGCCGCGCCGCACCAGTTCCCCGAGGGTTCTGCGCACGCCGGGCTCGTACGCCGAGAACGTGCGCCGCAGCAGCGGGAGTACGTCGGTGAAGGCGTCCGCCGGGACCGCGGTCAGCCAGGTGTCGACCAGACCGAGCAGCCGTTCGTCGTGGACCAGCAGCATGCCGCCCCCGCCCCCGGCGAAGCCCTCGATCCAGGCCGCCGCGTCGGCGGGCGGGGTGCCCGGGGAGAGCACCAGGCCCATCAGCCGGGCGGCCTCCCCGGGTTCCAGCTCGCCGTCGTCCAGCAGCAGCCGCACGGCCCGCCCGCGGACGACGCCGGGCACGGTGTCCCGCGTGGCCAGGGTCCGCAGTACGGCCCGCCACCGGGCGCGCAGGTCCCCGTGCCCGGCGGCCGGGGTACCGGCCAGGGTCTCCGCGAGCAGGCCCACGGCCGTGTGCACGGCGTCCACATGGCCGCGCATCTCCTGCGCCGCGTCCGCGTCCAGGGCGGCGCAGGCCGGCGGCAGACCGACGAAGACCCGCTCGGCGAGGCCCGCCGCGACGTCGGACAGGGCTCCGGTGTCGGTACCGCGCACGTCGCCGTAGCGCAGCGAGCGGACCAGGGCCGGCAGGGCCTGGGCGAGGTGGCCGACGTCCGTGTCGAGGGCCGCCCGGTCGGCGAGCACCCGCATCACCACGGGCAGCGCGTCCGGCAGCCCGGCGAGCAGGCAGTGCTCGGCGAGGGCGGTGACGTCGGCGAGGGCCCGCGCGGCGAGCGCGTCGGCCTCGGCCTTCGCCGTGGCCGCGCCGAGCACGGTCGTCCCCCACACCCCCGCCTCGGCGACCCGCACCGACAGCTCCGGCTCCCAGCGCAGCCGCCAGGTCTCCCGGAAGGTCCCGGTGCTCCCCCGGGACTCGGCCGGCTCGCCCCAGCCGACGCCGAGCAGCCGCAGCCGGTGCAGGAGCCTGCCGCGGCCGGCGTCGGTGTCCCTGCGCAGGTCGAGCTCCAGCTCCCGCTCCGGTGCCTCCGGCTTCAGCCGCAGTCTGCGCTGCTCCCGGGCCAGGTCGCGCTGCAGGGGCACCGCGGGCGCCGTCTCCGGCACCTCGCCCAGCAGGTCGCCGACCACCAGCCGGTCGTGCACCAGCGCCAACGGTACGTCGGACCCGTCGCACATCACCGCGCGCACCGCGTCGGTGGTCTCGCTCAGGCCGGGCAGCGGGCGGCCGCGCATCGCCGCGAGGGTGCCGGCGAGCCGGACCGCCTCGATGACGTGCGCGGACGACACCATCCGGTCCTCCGCGCGCAGCAGCCCCGCCACCTTGGTCAGCCAGCGCTCGACCGGTCGGTCCGGCGCCCGGAACAGATGGCCGTACCAGCCGGGCGAGTCGATCCCGGCGCCGTAGCCGCTCGACCGGGCCAGCCGGCGGTGCGTCCACGGCACCCAGGTCAGGTCGGCCCTGATCCTGGGCAGCCCCTTGAGCAGTGCCCGGTCGGCGGTGACGGTGGTCCGCTCGCGCAGCGCGGGCACGTGCCACGCGCCGCACACGACGGCCACCTCGGCGCCGAACTCCTTGCGCGCGGCCCGCACCTGAAGCCGCATATGGGCCTCCCGCACCAGGTCGCGGGGTCTGCCCCCGGCGCCGTACCGCTCCCGCAGCGCGGCCATGGCCTCCTCCAGGGCGGCGAACGGCGCGAAGGGGTCGCTGGGCCCGGCGCCCCGGTGCTCGACGACGTCCTCCCACCAGCGCTCGGGATCGTCGTGACCGGCGGCCCCGGCGAGCGCCGCGAGCGGGTCGACGCGCGGGTCGGTCCCCGGACCCTCCCCGTCGCCGGCACCGGCCGGGGTCTGCGCCTCGGTGTCCCAGGCCAGCGTGTGCGCGGCCGGCAGGTCGATGAAGCGGGCCGGGACGTCGTGCTCCAGGGCCCAGCGGATCGCCACCCACTCGGGGCTGAACTCCGCCATGGGCCAGAAAGAGGAGCGTCCGGGCTCGTCCACGGCGTGGGCGAGCAGGGCGACCGGGGGCCGTAGGCCCGGGTCGGCGGCCAGCGGGATCAGCGGGTCGGCCTCGGGCGGCCCCTCGACGAGCACCGCGCCGGGCCGGGCGGCGTCCAGGGCGGTCCGTACCGCGCGCGCCGAGCCGGGCCCGTGGTGCCGCACGCCCAGCAGCAGCGGCCCGGGGGCGAGGGCGCCGCCCCGGGCGGCGGTGTCGCTCACGCGCTCACCTCCCGGCAGGCCCGGTAGAAGTCCTTCCAGCCGTCCCGCTCGCGCACGACCGTCTCCAGGTACTCCTGCCAGACCACCCGGTCGGCCGCCGGGTCGCGGACCACGGCGCCGAGGATGCCGGCGGCGATGTCGCCGGCGCGCAGCACGCCGTCACCGAAGTGGGCCGCCAGGGCCAGGCCGTTGGTCACGACGGAGATCGCCTCGGCCGTGGAGAGCGTGCCGCTGGGCGACTTCAGCTTGGTGCGGCCGTCGGCGGTCAACCCGTCGCGCAGCTCACGGAAGACGGTCACCACCCGGCGGATCTCGTCGATGCCGTCGGGCGCGGCGGGCAGGTCGAGGGAGCGGCCGATCTGCGCCACGCGCCGGGTGACGATGTCGACCTCGGCGTCGGCGCTCTCCGGCAGCGGCAGCACCACGGTGTTGAAGCGGCGGCGCAGGGCGCTGGAGAGGTCGTTGACGCCGCGGTCGCGGTCGTTGGCGGTGGCGATGAGGTTGAACCCCCGGACCGCCTGCACCTCCTGGCCCAGCTCCGGGATCGGCAGCGTCTTCTCGGACAGGATCGTGATCAGGGTGTCCTGGACGTCGGCCGGGATACGGGTCAGCTCCTCCACCCGGGCCGTCATGCCCTCGGCCATGGCCCGCATGACGGGGCTGGGCACGAGGGCGTCCCGGCTGGGGCCGTGGGCGAGGAGCCGCGCGTAGTTCCAGCCGTAGCGGATCGCCTCCTCCGGCGTGCCCGCCGTGCCCTGCACCAGGAGGGTCGAGTCGCCGCTCACGGCGGCCGCCAGATGCTCCGACACCCAGGTCTTGGCCGTCCCGGGCACGCCGAGCAGGAGCAGGGCGCGGTCGGTGGCGAGGGTGGTGACGGCGACCTCGACGATTCGGCGCGGGCCCACGTACTTGGGCGTGATCACGGTGCCGTCCGGCAGGGTGCCGCCGAGCAGGTAGGTCGCCACCGCCCACGGCGACAGTCTCCAGCGGGCCGGGCGCGGGCGGTCGTCCTGGGCTGCGAGCGCGGCGAGTTCGGCGGCGAAGGCGTGCTCGGCGTGCGGTCGCAACGCCTGCGCGCCCTGGTCTCCGCTCGTGTCTACGGACATCGGTTCCACGGACACAGACATGGCTGAGGCCCCCTCCAGCTCGGCCGGTTCGGATCTGGCACCCACCGTGCACCACACCACTGACAATCGCTCTGACCTGCACGAACGTGCTCGCGAGGCCGATTGTCAGTGGGGGGACCTACCGTCGTTTCCATGACTGAGCAGGGGGTGCGCTGGACCGCGGACCAGGTGCTGGCACTGGCGCCTGACGCCGCGTCACGCAAGGCGGGAAGCAGACTGGGCACGGCCGGGCCGTGGTCCGGCGCGGGGAGCGGAGAGGGGACGGTGTGGGGGCTGTGCAAGGGCAGCGGCAGCAGGCCGTACCAGACGGTGGTGGACCTCGCGGACGCCACCGGCCCCGGCTACAGGTGCAGTTGTCCGAGCCGTAAGTTCCCCTGCAAGCACGCCCTCGGCCTGCTCCTGCTCTGGGCGGAGGGGGACGGCTCGGTACCGGTGGCCGCAGAGCCGCCGGACTGGGCGGGGCAGTGGCTGGCGGGCCGGCGCGAGCGCGCCGAGGGCAGGCGCGACGGGGCCGACGGCGGTGCCGCGTCCGGCTCCCCCGATCCCGAGGCGGCGCGGCGGCGGGCGGAGCGCCGCGCCGAGCGGGTCACGGCGGGCGCGACGGAGCTGGAGCAGCGCCTGGCGGACCTGCTGCGCGGCGGTCTGGCCGCCGCCGAGCAGGCGGGGTACGGGCTGTGGGAGGAGACGGCGGCCCGCATGGTCGACGCGCAGGCGCCGGGACTCGCGGCGCGTGTGCGGGAACTGGGGGCGGTACCGGCCTCCGGTCCGGGCTGGCCGGCCCGGCTGCTGGAGGAGAGCGCCCTGCTGCACCTCCTCGTCCAGGGCTGGCTGCGCCGCGACCGGCTGCCGGACGCCCTCGCGGCCACGGTCCGCTCCCGGCTCGGCCTGCCCGCGACGCCCGACGGACCGCCGCTGCGCGACCGCTGGCTGGTCCTGGCGCAGTACGACACGTCCGACGCGAAACTGACGACGCGCCGCATATGGCTGCACGGCGCGGATTCCGGCCTGACCCGGCTGCTCCTCTCCTACGGCGCGGCCGGCCGGGCCCCGGAGCTGTCGCTGCCGGTCGGTCTCGCGCTGGACGCGGACCTGTCCGTGTTCCCCGGTGCCGGCCAGGTCCGGGCGGCGCTGGGCGAGCAGCACGCCCCGCCCGCGCCCGCCGCGCTGCGCCCGCCCGGTGGGACCACCACCGAGGCCGCGGCGCACTACGGCGAGGCGCTGCGCGGGGACCCCTGGCTGGAGTCGGTCCCGGTCACGCTGGACCGGGTCGTACCCGCCCAGGACGCGGAGGCGGGCGGCGCCTGGCAACTGGCCGACGCGGAGGCCGACTCGGCGCTGCCGCTCACCGAGGCGTTCCGTTCGCGGCCGGGCCTGTGGCGCCTGGTCGCCCTGTCCGGCGGCGCCCCGGTGCGGGTCTTCGGCGAGTGCGGCCACCGCGGCTTCACCCCGCTGACGGCGTGGCCCGAGGGCCCGGGAGATCCGGTGACGCTGTGCTGACCGGACCCGGCCGGCGAGGGAGGAACGGGGCAGCGCGCCCGGCGACGGAAGGAGAAGGGGACGTCATGGACGGAACACCGGCAACGCGCAACGGCGAGGCCTCCTGGGAGGAACTGGTCACCACCGCCCTGCTCGGCACCGGCCGGCGCCCTCCGGCGGCCGCCGTCGGCCGGGAGGCCCCCGTGGCGCTGCTGGACGACGCCGCCGTGGCGACCGTGCGGCGGCGGGCGGGCCTGCGGCCCGGGCGGGCCGCGCGGCGGCCGGAGCCCGCCCCCGGGGACCCGCGTCCGACGCTGCCCGCGGCCGCGGCCCGCAGACTCGCCACGTTGCTGGCCGACCGCTCCGGCGGCACGGGCGGCGGCCGGCGGGGCAGCTCGCCGGACCTCATGGAGCTGCTCCCGCAGTGGCTGGCGGCGGCGGACGCCCATGGCTACGCCGCGCCCGCCCAGGCGCTGCCCGCACTGCTGGACGCCGCCCGGGGCCGTACCGATCTGCGGCCGGCTGCGCTGGCGTTCGCCGGGCCGCGGGCGCTGTGGCTGGCCCGGCTCAACCCCGACTGGCGGTTCGCCCTGCGCGCGGCGCCCGGCGGCGGCGCGGCACTGCCCGACGCCGGGGACGACGAGGCGGTGCGACGGCTGTGGCAGGAGGGGCTGTTCGCCGAGCGGGTCGCGCTGCTGGGCGCGCTGCGGGCCGGCGCGCCCGCCGTCGCACGGGAACTGCTGGAGGGGACCTGGCCGACGGAGCGGGCGGAGGACCGTCTGATGTTCCTGGACTCGCTGCGCGCGGGTCTGTCGGCCGATGACGAGCCGTTCCTGGAGCAGGCGTTGGGCGACCGCAGCCGCAACGTCCGGGCGACGGCGGCGGAACTGCTCTCGTCGCTGCCCGGTTCGGCGCTCGCCGGGCGCATGGCGGGGCGGGCCGCGGCCTGCGTGGCCGTGGACCGGACTGCGGCCTCGCCCACGCTCGTCGTGGAGGCGCCGCACGAGTGCGACCCGGGCATGGAACGGGACGGTGTGGCGGCCAAGCCGCTTACCGGCAGAGGGGAACGGTCCTGGTGGCTGGCCCAGTTGGTGGAGGCGGCACCGCTGCGGACCTGGCCGGGTCGGCTCGGTGGGCGCACCCCGGAGCAGATCGTGGCGCTGCCGGTGGCCGACGGCTGGCAGGGCGAGCTGCATGCCGCGTGGTGCCGGGCGGCGGTGCGGCAGCGGGACGCCGAGTGGTCGAAGGTGCTGCTCGGCTCGCCGTCGGCGCCCGAGGCCGGCGGGCCCGGGGCGGTGTCCCTGGCGGAGCGGGCGAAGCTGCTGGCGGCGCTCGACGCCGGCGAACGGGCCGACTGGGTCGCGGGTTTCATCGCGACACACGGTCTGTCGGAGGCCTTCCAGCTGCTCGGGGTGTGCGCGGTCCCCTGGGCCGCCCCGCTCGGCCGGGCCGTGGTGGACGCCCTCGACATCGCGCGGGACGCGGGCAGTTACCCCTGGAGCTTCAGCGGGGTGATGGGACTGGCCGAACGGTGCCTGGATCCGGCGGAGGCCGCCCGCCTGGACGGCCTGCTGGCGATACCCGACGAGCGGGAGGACGCCTCACCGGGCGCCGGGGGGTACTGGGCGGAGGCGTTCCAGCGGCTCGTCACCACCCTGCGGCTGCGGGCGGCGATGGCCGCGGAGCTGGCCCCGGACACGGCTCCCGGCCCGTCCGGAGCCTGAGAAAGGGAGCCGTTTACGTGCGAAAGGCTCCGGGGCGAAGGCCTTGGAGCCGTACGGCACCCGCGTCCGCGGAGGTCCGGGTTCAGGAAGCGGCCGGCTGGCGCACGTTCTCCCGTACCCACTCCACGATCTCCACGGTCGTCGCTCCCGGTGTGAAGATGCCCGCGACGCCCTTCTCCTTCAGCGGCGCGATGTCCTCCTCCGGGATGATCCCGCCGCCGAAGACGATGATGTCCTCGGCGTCGCGCTCCTTGAGGAGATCGATGACGGCGGCGAAGAGGGTGTTGTGGGCACCCGAGAGGATCGACAGGCCGATCGCGTCGGCGTCCTCCTGGATCGCCGTGTCGACGATCTGCTCCGGCGTCTGGTGGAGCCCGGTGTAGATGACCTCCATGCCGGCGTCGCGCAGCGCACGCGCGATGACCTTGGCCCCGCGATCGTGGCCGTCGAGCCCCGGCTTGGCCACAACCACGCGGATCGGACCGGCTGCCACACCCATCACTGCCTCCATCAGACGACCCCGGAAGCGATCGCTTCCGTCCGTAAACGACAAGTACCGCACTTTTGGCGCGTCCCGCCACCCGTCGCGAAGTGAACGAACGTTATCTCCAGCATCCCGCAACCGGCAGTTTTACGGCGCGCGGGGAGGGGGAAATCACATGATGGGACATGAGGGCACGCGGGGGACCGAGCCGCCCCCCACGTGCCGACTGGAGGTCGGCCAATGAAGGTCACCGGGGTACTGCCGCTCGTCCTCCCGCTCTACCGGCGCCTGTGGCCCGGCAGACTGGTCGATCTCTCGATGACCCTGCTCAAGGCGACCGCACTGGAAGCGGCGATCCTGGCCGGGCACCTGCTGCTGTACCCGACCGGCCTCACCCAGGAGCGCCGCGGCCCCGCGTCCTCCGCCCAGGACCAGGACGGCACCACCCGGCTGCCGGACAGGCCCGGGCCGCCGGTCGTGCTGCTGCACGGCTTCATCGACAACCGCTCGGTCTTCGTCCTGCTGCGCCGCAGCCTCGCGCGCAGCGGAAGGCAGCGCGTGGAGTCACTCAACTACTCTCCGTTGACCTGCGACATACGCATCGCCGCCGAACTGCTGGGCCGGCACGTCGAGGAGATCTGCGAGCGCACCGGCAGTACCCAGGTGGACATCGTGGGTCACAGCCTCGGCGGCCTCATCGCGCGCTACTACACACAGTGTCTGGGCGGCGACCTCAGGGTGCGCACGCTCGTCACCCTCGGCACCCCGCACTCCGGCACCCGGGCGGTGCCCCTGGCGAGCGCGCACCCGATCGTGCGGCAGATGCGGCCCGGCTCCGAGGTGATCGAGGAGCTGACGAGGCCGGCACCCGGCTGCCGTACGCGGTTCGTCAGCTTCTGGAGCGACCTGGACTCCGTGATGGACCCGCTGGAATCGGCCTGTATCGACCATCCCGACCTGGAGGTGCGCAACGTCCGGGTGACGGGTATCGGGCACCTCGCCCTGCCGGTGCATCCCGCCGTGGCGTCCGGGATACGCGAGGCCCTCGAGGACACGCCCGCGGTGACCCCGCTCGCCGACGGCGTGACGGTGGCGTGAAACGGACGGCCTTCCGAGGGGTGGGCCGGGGCCGCACACGGGCGTGACACAGTCGGTCCGCAGATGACACAGCGTCATCCGAGATCGAACATTTCTCGAACACAAAGCCAAGCTCGCGTTCACGGTCCCCCGAATCACGGGCGAATGCCCGTTTCCGGCCCACACGAAACCGGCCGACGATTGTCGTGCCCGTGTACCGCCGGGTACAGTCGCCGCACTGCTCTGGCAGCCACCGTTGTCGAGGCGAAAGAGAAGTTGGTGAACGACCGTCACCCGTCGGGGATCATGACCACCCCGGCCCCGGCTTCCGACGCCTCCACCGGGCACCACGCGTACGGAACGCAGGAAGCCCAGTACGACGACCTCACCACGTACGGCGGATACGACGCCACCGGTTTCACGGCCGGCACCGGCGGTACCGGCGCCTTCGCCGCCGACCCGCTCTTCGGCAGCCTCCCGGGCGACGAGCAGCACACGGGCGCCTACGACAGCACGCAGTGGCAGACCGGTACGGGCCAGTTCACGCAGTACGACCCGTACACGGCCCAGCACCACACGGCCTACGACACGGGCGCGTACGACACGACCGCCTGGACGGTTCCGGCGCAGGCCACGGGCAACGACGTCAGCGGCCAGTGGGACGCGAACGCCTGGCTGCGGCACGACCAGTCCGCCGGCGCCGACCCCACCCAGCAGTGGCAGTGGGGCACCCAGACCTATGACACCGGCGTGTACGACGCCACGCAGTGGAACTCCGACGGCACGCCCGTCCAGCACGACCAGCTCGCGGCGCAGCACGACCAGCTCGCCGAGCCGTTCGACCAGGTCGCCGAGGGTGTCGAGTACACCGAGGCCGGCGAGTACGCGGACACCGGCGAGTACCCAGGTGCCCCGGACTTCGCCGACTACGCCGAGACCGGTGAATTCGGTGAGCACGCCGAGGCCGGTGAGTTCACGGAAGCGGTCGCCGGGGACGTCGAGCCGGGCGACACGGGCGAACTGCCCGCCGTACCGGCACTGCTCGACGACCAGGAGGAGTCCGCTCCGGTCCCGGCTCCCCGCGCGGGCTCCCGCAGCGCGTCGCGTTCACGCCGCCGTACGCCCCCGAAGCGCTCCGCGCTGCTGACCATCGCCGTGCCCTCGGCCTGTGTGATGGGGGTCGCCGGCATCGCCGCCGCCTCCGTCGGCGGCCTGACCGACGACGGCAAGGAGACCTCGGCCGCCGCCTCGGACGCGCAGACGGTGAAGCCGTCCATCGCCAACAGCAAGCTGGACACACAGCTCAAGACGCTCTCCGCCGGAGCCGACGACTTCGCCGACCGGGCCAGCCGTACGCAGGAACGCATCGACCTCAGGAACCAGCAGGAACTGCAGAAGAAGAAGGCCGCCGCCGAGGCCGCGCTCAAGGAGCGGCTGCGGCCCAAGTTCGCGATCCCGGTGACCCAGAAGGGGCTCAGCGCCTACTTCGGCCAGGCCGGCGTGAACTGGATGTCCGTGCACACGGGCATCGACTTCCCGGTCTCGTACGGCACCACGGTGATGGCCGCGACCGACGGCGTCGTCTCCACCAAGTGGAACAGCGCCTACGGCAACATGATGATCATCACGGCGAAGGACGGCACGGAGACCTGGTACTGCCACCTCTCCAGCTACCGCGTCGCCTCCGGTACGGCCGTCAAGGCCGGCCAGCCGGTCGCCTACTCCGGCAACTCCGGCAACTCCACCGGCCCGCACCTGCACTTCGAGGTCCGGCCGGCCGGCGGGGCGGCCATAGACCCGCTGCCGTGGCTGCGCAGCCACGGGCTGGACCCCAGCTGAACCCCACGGAAACCCACGAATGACGCGAGCCCCGCCGGATCCGGCGGGGCTCCTGTCGTCCGGGGCTGCCCGGCGGTCGTCTAGAGCTTCTCGACGGGCGCGTACCGCAGCAGCAGCCGCTTCGGCTTGGCGTCCCCGAAGTCGATGGTCGCCTCGGCGTTGTCACCGGTGCCCTTGACCCCGACGACCGTGCCGAGACCGAACTGGTCGTGCGTGACCCGGTCCCCGACGGTCAGGGCGACCACCGGTTTCCCGGTCGAGCGCCGGGTGGCGAACCCGGACGCGCCCGATGCCGCGGAGCGGGAACGGGAGGAGGACAGGGACGCGGCGACCCCGGCGGCCGGTCCGGAGGACACCGGCGCGGTCCTTCCGGTCCGCTTCCACTCCATGTGGGCGGCCGGGATCTCCTCCAGGAAGCGGGAGGGCGGGTTGTACGACGGCTGGCCCCAGGCGCTGCGCATCGCGGACCGGGTGAGGTACAGCCGCTCCCGCGCGCGGGTGATGCCCACGTACGCCAGCCGCCGTTCCTCCTCCAGTTCCTTGTTCTGGCCGAGGGCGCGCATGTGCGGGAAGACACCGTCCTCCATGCCGGTCAGGAAGACCACCGGGAACTCGAGGCCCTTGGCGGTGTGCAGGGTCATCAGGGTGATGACGCCGTCGCCGTCCTCCTCGTCCGGGATCTGGTCGGAGTCGGCGACCAGCGCGACCTGCTCCAGGAAGTCGGCGAGCGTGCCCGCCTCCCCTTCCGCGCGCTCCTGCTCGAACTCCAGGGCCACCGCCGCGAGTTCCTGGAGGTTCTCGATGCGGGTCTCGTCCTGCGGGTCGGTGGAGTTCTGCAACTCGGCCAGGTAGCCGGTGCGTTCGAGTATGGCCTCCAGCACGGTCGCCGGTCCGGCGCCGGACTCCACGATGGTCCGCAGGTCCTCCATCAGCGTGTTGAACCGCTTGACCGCGTTGGTGGAGCGCGCGGCCATGCCGTAGGCCTCGTCCACCCGCTTGAGCGCCTGCGGGAAGCTGATCTTCTCGCGCTGGGAGAGGGCGTCGATCATCGCCTCGGCCCGGTCGCCGATACCGCGCTTGGGCACGTTGAGGATGCGGCGCAGCGGCACCGAGTCCTCGGGGTTGGCGAGGACACGCAGGTAGGCCAGGACGTCCCGGACCTCCTTGCGCTCGTAGAAGCGGACGCCGCCGACGACCTTGTACGGCAGGCCGACGCGGATGAAGATCTCCTCGAAGACACGGGACTGGGCGTTGGTGCGGTAGAAGACGGCGACGTCCCCGGCCTTCGCCTCGCCCGCGTCGGTGAGGCGGTCTATCTCCTCGGCGACGAACTGTGCCTCGTCGTGCTCGGTGTCGGCGACGTAGCCGGTGATCCGCGCACCCTGGCCGGCGTTGGTCCACAGGTTCTTCGGGCGGCGGGACTCGTTGCGCTCGATGACCGCGTTGGCGGCGGACAGGATGGTCTGCGTGGAGCGGTAGTTCTGCTCCAGCAGGATCGTCGTCGCGTTCGGGTAGTCCTCCTCGAACTGGAGGATGTTGCGGATCGTCGCACCCCGGAAGGCGTAGATCGACTGGTCCGCGTCACCGACCACGCAGAGTTCGGCGGGCGGCAGGTCGAACTCGCCGGGCGGTACGTCCTCGTCGTGCTGCCCGGTGCCCACCAGTTCCCGCACCAGGGCGTACTGGGCGTGGTTCGTGTCCTGGTACTCGTCGACCATGACGTGCCGGAAGCGGCGGCGGTAGTGCTCGGAGACGTCCGGGAAGGCGCGCAGCAGGTTGACCGTCGTCATGATCAGGTCGTCGAAGTCCAGCGCGTTGGCCTCGCGCAGCCGTGACTGGTAGAGCGCGTAGGCCTGGGCGAGGGTCTTCTCGAAGCCGTCGGTGGCCTGGGCGGCGAAGTCCTCCTCGTCGATCAGCTCGTTCTTCAGGTTGCTGATCTTGGCGCTGAAGGACTTCGGCGGGAAGCGTTTGGGGTCGAGGTCGAGGTCGCGGCAGACCAGGGCCATCAGGCGCTTGGAGTCGGCGGCGTCGTAGATCGAGAAGGACGACGTGAAGCCGAGCCTCTTGGACTCGCGCCGCAGGATGCGCACGCACGCGCTGTGGAAGGTCATCACCCACATCGCGCCGGCGCGCGGGCCGACGAGCTGCTCGACCCGCTCCTTCATCTCGCCCGCGGCCTTGTTGGTGAAGGTGATCGCGAGGATCTGGCCCGGGTGCACGTTCCGCGCGGCGAGCAGGTGGGCGATGCGGTGGGTGAGCACGCGCGTCTTGCCGGAGCCCGCGCCGGCCACGATGAGCAGCGGCGAGCCGGCGTGGACGACCGCGGCGCGCTGGTTGTCGTTCAGCCCCCGCAGCAGCGCGTCCGGGTCGATCACGGGACGCGGGGCGCCGTCACGGTAGTGGGTGTCCCGGTCCGGCGGCACGTCGAACTTCCCGCCGAACAGATCGTCCGGGAGGGGCTCCGGAGCGTGATCGTCCTCGGGCGGCGGCGGGGGCTCCTCCGCGTGCCCGCGAGGGGCCTGGAGGTCCGCCAGGAAGCTGTCGTCAAAGAGGCTGCTCATCGCTCTACGAGTCTAGGGGGCCGCACCGACAACCGGTCCCGGCAACTGAAAGTCGGCGCCCGTGAGGTCCGCGACAGAACACGGTGGCGGCGCGTCGGCCATCGCGCCACGGGCGGGGCCGAACCCCTCACCCAGCGGAAGCGCCTTGTCACGCCCGTATGAAACCGGCCCCGGGTCACGGAAATGTATCGGACATATGGCACAGCAACCTTCACAGGAGTCACACGAGTTGGCTAGGTTGCCGTCAGGCCGTACGACCTCTACCGGCGAACCTCGCCGGGCCGCGCGGCCTCCGCCGAGTCCGGTGCGCCCCGATGTGGCGGCCGGAGCCGGGGACCCACCGATCCCGGGGTGAATCGGCCGACTCCCGCCCGGGACGACGCCGTAGGGCAACCCTTCCGAACCACCCGCCCGAACCCGACAGCTAACCCGGTAGGCGGCACGCTGGAAGGAGTCGCCACCCTTGGCGTCGCACCGCAAGCCGGGTCCCCCGGGGACCCGCGGGACGGGCACCCGCACCCCCGTCCTGGCCACCGCCGCCCTCACCTCCGTCGCCGTCCTGTCCCAGACGGCCGGTACCGCTTCGGCCGCCGCCTCCTCCCCGGGCGACGGCAGGCCGAGCGTGGAGGAGATCGAGAAGAAGATCGACGAGCTGTACCGCAGGGCGGACCCGGAGGAGGAGCCCGGGGCCGTGCAGCGGGCTCGCGCCGAGGCCCCGCGCGCGGAGGCCGCCGCCCGGCGTCCGGGCCTGTTCACGAAGGCCCGCGAGGGGCTGGCCCCGTTCGCCGCCGCTCCCGAACCGGCCGGCTCGCTGCTCGCGGAGTACCCGGAGGACCACTTCGCCCAGAACCGGCTGATGAACCGGCTGGCCTCCCGGGTGAAGGGCGCGGCCGAGCGCGGGAAGGCCCCCAGGGCTCCCGAGGCGCCGGCCGTCGCGCAGTACGACGTGAAGTCCGCCAAGGCGGCCGTCCAGCACAAGCTCGCCACCGCGCGCGAGCTGCTGTCCCGGTTGACCGCACCTGCCGCGGAACCGGCTTCGGCCCCTCCATCGGTGCCGGCCCCGGTCCCCGCTCCGGCTTCGGCCCCCGCCCCGGCTCCGGTCCCCCTCCCGGCTTCCGTCCCCCTCCCGGCTCCGGTTTCGGTCCCCGCCCCGGCTCCCGATCCGCTTCGCGCTCCGGATCCGGCTCCCGCCTCGTCCGCGGCCCCGTCCCCGGTCCCGGCTCCGCCTTCCGTTCCGCCCCGGGTCCAGGCTCCGGAGCGGCAGTGGTCCGCGCCGATGCCGGTGAACGTGCCGCCCGTCGCCCCGGCGGCCCCCGTCACCAAGGCCGAGAAGGCGATCGCCTTCGCCCGCGCCCAGATCGGCAAGCCGTACGTCTCGGGTGCCAGCGGTCCCGGCTCCTACGACTGCTCCGGCCTCACCCAGGCTGCCTGGAGGGCCGCCGGCGTCACCCTGCCGCGTGCCGCGCGTGACCAGGCCGCCATGGGCACCGCGGTCCCGCTCACCGACGCGCGCCCCGGTGACCTGGTCTTCTTCCACGACGACAGCAGACACGTCGGCCTGTGCACGGGCGACGGCACGATGATCCACGCCCCGCGCCCCGGTGCGTACGTGCGCGAGGAGCCGGTCCACCTGGCGGGAGAGTCGGTCGTCCACCGGGTGGTGCGGCCGGCCTGACGGTGCTCTTTTCGGGCCCCACGCGCGCGTGCCCGGCGAGCGTGGGCGCCGCCGCTCCCTAGCAACGGGCGCATGCCCATGCCCGGCTTCTGTGGTCTGCGTACGTGGTGGGCGGGGCGTCCGCCGGCGGCGGGGGCCGCCGTCATGGCGAGCGGCATCGTGTCGGTGGGTCTGCATCTGACCGGTTCCGAGACGATGTCGCTGGTCTTCATGTCGCTGGCCTGCCTCGCCTGGGTGACGCTCGCCGCCGACTTCGCCGTGCGGCTGATGCGGCAGCGGCCCCGGTGGCTGGCCGAGGCGAAGGGTCCCGGCGCGCTCGCCGCCGTCGCCGCCACGGCGGTGCTCGGCACACGGATCTCACAGCTCGGCCGGCAGACCCTGGCCGAGGCCGCCCTGGCACTGGCGGTCCTGCTGTGGCCGGTGCTGTTGCTTCTCGTCGTACGGCACTGGGAGCGGCGCATGCCGGGGGCGGTGTTCCTGTGCTGTGTGGCCACCCAGGGGCTGGCGGTGCTGGCGGCCACCCTGGCCGCGGCGGAGACGACGGCGTGGCTCGCGCACGCCGCGCTGGTGCTGTTCTGGCTGGGCCTGGTCCTCTACTGCCTGACGCTGGCCCGCTTCGATCCGCGGCAGGTGCTGGAGGGTGCCGGGGACCACTGGATGGCGGGCGGAGCGCTCGCCATCTCGGCGCTGGCCGGGGCGAAGCTGCTGGCCGCCGACAGTGCGCGGCTGTACCTGTGGAACGACGACGACCGGGGCGTGCTGCGCAACGTGACGGTCGCGCTGCTGGCACTGGACCTGGCCTGCTGCGTGGTCCTGCTGGCCGCGGAGGTGGCCCGGCCGCGACTGCGCTTCGACGTGCGTCGGTGGTCGACGGTGTTCCCGCTGGGCATGACGGCGGCCGCAACCCTGTCGGTCGCGGCGGCCCTGGACATCGGCCGGCTGCGGACGCCCGGCCAGGCGCTGGTGTGGCTGGCGGTGGCGGCGTGGCTGGCGGTCGCGGCCGGCGCCGTGCTCGCCGCCCGCGCCGGCCTGGTCAGGGCGCGCTGAGCCTCACGTCCACAGCACGGCGATGAAGATGTTCGCCATGGTCAGCAGGCCGACGAGCCCGAAGACGCGCTTGTCCACCTTCTCCTCGTCGCGCTGGACGTAGACCAGCCCGAGGATCACGATCAGCAGGGCCAGTTTCACACCGATCTTGAAGGTGTTGACGTGGTGGCCGTCGGCCTCGTTGAGCCCGACCAGGGCCACGCCGGTGACCAGCATGGTGAACGCGCCGTGCAGCATCCCGGGGACGAACCGGGCCGTGCCCCGGCCCATCGCCTTCATCTGGGTGAGGAAACCGCCGAGCAGCGCGGCGATGCCGATGATGTGCAGGCCGACGAGGAGATGGATGAGTACGTCCATGCCCCGGAGCCTATGAGGGGGCTCCGGGCGGCCGGTCACCGGGCCCGTCCACCCGGCCGCGGCCCGTGCGGAAGATCTTGCATATATGCGCCGCATAGCACCACACGGTCCCCGTGGGTCCCTCAATACGCGCTTCGGTCACTACGCAGCGTGAAGGCGACAGCATGGGCCCGGCGATGCGATCACGGTCGTATACGACTCGGTCCGCCTCGGCCACTTCCGTACAGTGCGTTACCAACCTGTCACAATCCGGCCTAGCGTCCTCCCCCAGGTGACCGGCTTTCCACCGCCGCCCGGGCCAGGGGCGGCCGCCGGCCACCTCCGCCGAGAAAGGTCCGGCGGCGGCCCGTTCCCCTGTGCGGGCGGCCGCCGGACTGCCCTACCGCTCGGCCGCGGAGATCCATGGAAGGACGTGACGGTCCAGGTGGCAGCGCACCGCAAGCCCCGGCAGCGCCCGCTCGTCGGCAGCACGGCCCGCACGGCCGTGACCCTCGCCCTGGCGGGGGCGGCCACCGCGACGGCCTTCGAGGGCACGGGCAGCGCCGAGCCGCAGCCGACGCCGGCCCAGGTGAAGGCCAAGGTCGACAAGCTGTACCAGGAGGCCGAGACCGCCACCGAGAAGTACAACGGGTCGAAGGAGAAGGCGGACGCGGCCCAGCGGCGGCTGAACTCGCTGCGGGACGAGGCCGCCCGCAGGCAGCAGAAGCTCAACACCGCTCGGGACGCGCTCGGTTCACTGGCCGCGGCGCAGTACCGCGACGGCGCGATCGACCCCTCCTGGCAGCTCGCGCTGTCCAGCGACCCGGACCGGTACCTGGACGGGGCCGCGTTCGCGGAGCGGGCGGGCGACCGGCAGGCCGGGACGGTGGCGCGGGTGCGTGAACAGCTCCGCGAGATCGAGCAGTTGCGCGGCGCCTCCCGCGTCGAGCTGAAGTCGCTGCGTTCGCGGCAGGCGGAGGTTCGACGGCACAAGCAGAAGGTCACCGCGAAACTCGGTGAGGCGCGCAGGCTGCTGGCACGGCTCACTCCCGCGGACCGCTCAGGGATCGCCGGCGACGGCACCGCCGCCGGGCACGCCTCGCGTTCCGCCTCGGACACCCGGGCGGCTCTGGAGCAGGCGGGGTCCGTCGCCGCCTCCGGCTCCAGGGCGGCCGCGGCCGTCGCCTACGCCTACCAGAAGCTCGGCAGCCCCTACGTGTGGGGCGCGACCGGGCCCAGCGCCTTCGACTGCTCGGGGCTGGTGCAGGCCGCCTACCGCTCCGCGGGCGTCTCCCTGCCCCGCACCACCTACGCCCAGATCAACGCGGGCCGGCGGGTGACCCGCTCCCAGCTCCAGCCCGGCGACCTGGTCTTCTTCTACTCCGGCATCAGCCATGTCGGCATCTACATCGGCAACGGCCGGATGATCCACGCCCCGAACCCGTCGGCCCCGGTCCGGGTGGCCCCCGTCGACGAGATGCCGTTCGCGGGGGCGACCCGGGTGGCGTGACGTGCCGCGGCGGTCAGACCAGCCGGCGTGCCGTGGCCCAGCGGGTCAGCTCGTGGCGGTTGGAGAGCTGGAGCTTGCGCAGGACCGCCGAGACATGGGACTCGACCGTCTTGACCGAGATGAAGAGCTGCTTGGCGATCTCCTTGTAGGCGTAACCGCGGGCGATCAGGCGCAGCACCTCGCGTTCCCGCTGGGTGAGGCGGTCCAGGTCCTCGTCGACCGGCGGGGCGTCGGTGGAGGCGAAGGCGTCCAGGACGAACCCGGCCAGGCGCGGCGAGAAGACGGCGTCGCCCTCCTGGACCCGGAAGACCGAGCCGACCAGGTCGCTGCCGGTGATGGTCTTGGTGACGTAGCCGCGGGCGCCGCCGCGGATCACACCGATCACGTCCTCCGCGGCGTCGGAGACGGACAGGGCGAGGAAGCGGACAGGGCGCTCGGGGTCCGCCATCAACGCGGCGCACCGGCGCAGCACTTCGACGCCGCCGCCGCCCGGCAGGTGGACGTCGAGCAGGACCACCTCGGGCCGGGTCGATGTGATGACCGAGACCGCCTGGTCGACGTCCGCCGCCTCGCCGACCACCTCGACCCCGGTCTCGGCGGTCTGCCCGATCTCGGCCTGGACGCCGGTGCGGAACATACGGTGGTCGTCCACGAGCACCACGCGCACATGCCGCTGTCCGGCCGGGCCGGTTCCGGCCGGCTCCGCCGCCCCCGCCGTGCCGTTCGCCTCGGTCGCGTCGCTCATGACGTCTTCTCCGCCCTCTCCATCTCCAGTTCGACCTCCGTGCCGCCGTCCGGCACCGCCCGCAGCCGGGCCGTGCCGCCGTTGCGCTCCATGCGGCCGATGATCGATTCTCTGACACCCATGCGGTCGGCGGGTATCGAGTCGAGGTCGAAACCCGGGCCGCGGTCGCGGACCGACACGAACACCGTCCTCCCCTCGACCTCGGCGTACACCTGTACGGCACCGCCCTCGCCACCGTACTTGGCGGCGTTGACCATCGCCTCGCGCGCGGCCTGCATCTGCGCGGCGGTCCGTTCGTCGAGCGGGCAGTCCCCGACCACGACCACCTCGATGGGCACGCCGTGCTTGTCCTCCACCTCGGCGGCGCTGCGCCGCACCGCCTCGGCGACCGTGTCGGGCTCCTCCGCCTCGTCCTTGCCCGTGCCCTCGGGCTTGTACAGCCATGTGCGCAGGTCCCGCTCCTGGGCCCGGGCCAGGCGGCGCACCTCGCCGGCGTTGTCGGCGTTGCGCTGGATCAGGGTGAGGGTGTGCAGCACGGAGTCGTGGACGTGGGCGGCGACCTCGGCGCGCTCCTGGGCGCGGATGCGCATCAGGCGTTCCTCGGACAGGTCCTGGGTCATCCGGACCAGATAGGGGCCGGCGAGCAGGGTGATGCCGACGAGGACGGCGAGCGCGGCTTGGAGGACCGCGCCGAGGTGGGCGGCCGAGCCCTGCATGACGAAGATGGCGGAGACGCCGGCGGTGACCAGCAGGACCCCGACGCCCGCGCGGAGCAGGGTGAGTGTGCGCCGGCGGCTGCCGACCTCGACCCAGCGGGCCCGCCGGGCGTTGTCCGCCTGGCGCCAGACGAGGGCGACACCGGCCGCGACAAGCACGGCGGGCAGCAGATACGCCTTGGCCCCGTTGGTCAGGTTGACGCTGCCCACGAAGACCATGGAAACGATGACCATGAGGAGCAGCGCGACGATCTGCCCCTTGTCCGGCTTGCGGGCCACCAGTCTGCGGCGGCCCTCCGGCGAGGTCTCGGTGCCGACCAGGGGCGGTTTGTGGCCGCCGACGCCGCCGACGCCGAGCGGGACGAAGAACCAGAACGCCGCGTACAGCAGCGCGCCCAGTCCGTTGGCCATGAACAGGCCGACGAAGGCGAGCCGGACCCAGATGACGGGCAGGCCGAGGTGCCCGGCGAGGCCCCGCGCCACTCCGCCGAGCCAGCGGCCGTCGCTGCTGCGGTAGAGCTTGCGCGGCGGCCGCGGGTCGTCGAGGGGCAGTGCTGCGGCTTCCGGCATGCCATCGATGGTCACACGGCCACGGTGGCGGAGCATCAGGGTCCGCCCCCTAGACTCCCCTGATCTCCGGGCCGGAGGTCCGCGGCGGCCCGCCGGCCCGTACCGAACGCCTCCCCGCCGTCCCGCCGGCCCGTACCCAACGCCTCCCCGCCGTCCCGCCGGCCCGTACCCAACGCCTCCCCGCCGTCCCCCCGCCCTCCCTCCGAAGGCCCTCCGGGCCGATCTCAGGGTTCGCCCAGGGTCATCCCGACTCCCGTCGCGGCGGACGGACCGTCACCATGGACACATGACCGATCACGAGCACGCCGCGACGGGTCCGGGACCCGGCCCCGGCCCGCGCCCCGCCCCGGGCACCGGGCCGTCGGATGCCGCGCCCGCCGCGGCGGGAGGGACAGGAGCGCCCGGAGCGGAGGGAGCCGCCGGCACCGGCACCGCGGGACGGACGGGTAGGGCGGAGCGGGACACGGGGCGGAGCGCGGCGGAGCAGGACACCGCCGACGCCCCCGGCCGCTTCCGGCGCGACCGCCGGCACAAGGTGATCGCGGGCGTGTGCGCGGGGCTCGGACGGCAGGCCGACATGGACCCGGTGATCTTCCGGATCACCCTGGCCGTGCTGGCCGCGACCGGCGGCATCGGCATCATCTTCTACGGCTTCGTCTGGCTGCTCGTGCCGTACGAGGAGGACGAGGAGAACGAGGTCCGCAAGCTGCTGACCGGGCGGGTCGACGGGCAGGCGCTGGCCGCCGTGCTGTTCGCGCTGGTCGGCTGCGGGATCTTCCTGACGATGCTGAGGAACGGCGGGGTGCTCGCCTTCGCCGTGGTGCTCTCCCTGCTGCTGGCGGGCGCCGGGTACTGGTCACGGCACCGCAGTGCCCCCGACCCCGATCCGCTCGCGGCGCAGGCCGCCGCCGACGCCCCGCCGGAGGCCAAGGCACCGCCGGTCATCACCATTCACCACCCCTCCTGGTGGCGTGACCCGATCGTCAAGGACGGCACCCATGTCGGCGGCACCGGGTATCTGTGGGGTCCTTCCGACACCCGCGACCGGGACCTCACCCCGGCCGTGGACCTCGGTATCGACCTCCCCTGGACCCACCCCGGCGCCGCTCGGCCGACGCGGACGGCGCCGCCGAGACCGCGCGGCCCGCGCTGGATCGGCGGCTGGGTGTTCCTGTCCGCCCTGCTGGCCGGCGCAGCGGGCACCGGGCTGACCTGGGACACGCACCCGCTGGGCACCAGCCTCCAGACCGGCCTGGCCTGGGCGCTCGTGGTCTTCGGCCTCGGCATAGCGGTCAGCGCGTTCCTGGGCCGGACGGGGGCCGGATCGGTGCTCCTGGCGATCGTCACCGCGGGACTGCTGGCGGGCGCCACGGCCCTGCCGAAGGACATGGCGACGCACTGGGACCGGACGTCCTGGAGACCGGCGGCGACGGCGGACGTGCGGCCCGCCTACGCCGTGGGCACCGGTGTCGGCACCCTGGACCTGACCCGGGTGCACCCCGGCAGGGGACGGACGGTGTCCACCGACGCGGAGGTGGGCGCGGGGCAGCTGAAGGTGATCGTGCCGCGGGACGCGACCGTGCGGTTGAGCATCGACGTGGGCGTGGGCGACATCCGGTTGCCCGGTGACAGCAGGAAGGACGTGGACGTGAAGCCGGGCAGGCACGAGGAGGTGGTCCTGTCACCGGCCGGGTCCGGGAAGCGGGCCGGAACGGTCGAGCTGGATCTCCGGGTGGGCGTCGGACAGGTGGAGGTCAGCCGTGCTGCGTCATGAGTTCCAGCCGGGGAAGCTGGTCGCCGGCCTCTTCCTCGCCGCCGCCGGCGCGGTCTACGCCGGTGACGCGGCCGGGCTGTGGGACGCCCCGTGGTTCCTGATCGTCCCGCTGGTGGTGGGCGGCCTCTGCCTGGCCGGCGTCAGTACGGCGGCGGCGCGGGGCGTCCGCAGACGGCAGGCCGCGCGCGGCGGTCAGAGGTAGCCGCCCGCCCGGGCTCGCCGTCGCGACCTGAGGGCCGCGTCGAGGGAGAGGTAGGGCGCTCCGGCGAGGACGAGGGGCAGCCAGGCCATCAGGTAGGCGAGGTCGTTGCCGTAGTAGTACGGCGTCGAGGCCCAGCTGACGGTCAGCCACAGGCTGAGCGAGATCAGCGCGCCGCCGAGGGCGGCCAGCCGGCCGAGCAGTCCGAGCAGGGTGCCGATGCCGACGGCCAGTTCACCGAGGGCGATGGCGAAGCCGAAGCCCACGGGGTTCTTCAGCGCCAGGTCGATCAGGGCCGGAAGGGCCGCGGAGCCACGGGCCGCGCGCATGGTGTCGCCGATCGACCCGGCTCCGGCGGACTTGAGGAAGGCGCTGTCGGTGATCTTGTTGAGGCCGGCGTAGATGAAGGTCACACCGAGGTAGACGCGAAGCGGAAGAAGGGCGTACCGGGTGGCCGTGGCCCGCCAGCCGCGTACACCGTTCAGATCGGAGGTGTAGGTGTCCGTCCGAATACCCTGAGTCATCACTGCCAGCCGCCTCTCACCCGTGCCGGACCCCTCAATCGACGATACGTATGACGAACGGCGAGGGTTCAATCCTCTGCGAGACGCTTTCACCGCTTTTACCGACTTCCAACCTTCGGATCCGGGCGGCGGCCGGACCGGGCACGGGGCCGGCCCGGCGTCTCACTCCTCGCTCGGAACGTCCCTCACTCCGTGATCTGGACGGTGCACCGGTTGGTCGCCGCACCGCCCGCGGTGATCACCTGCACCTCCACCGCGCCGGGTTCCACCTCGACCGGCACCGGGACGGTCAGGACGGTGTCGGTGGGGTTGCGGAAGCCGCCGGTGACGGGGACCAGGGGGACATGGACGTCCACCGCGCCGACGCGCACGACCGTGCGGGAGAGGCGGTCGGCGCCGTGGGCGCCGGGCGGGACGAAGCCGGTGCCGCGGATCTCGATGTCGTCGCCGGTACGGATCGGTCCGTCCAGGTCGCCGGGTTCGCGGGCGCGGACCACGGAGAGGATCACCGGGCGGCCGCCCTCCGCGTACTTGCCGGCCAGGTAGGTCGCGGCGGAGACGAGGACCAGCACCGCGAGCCCCCACGGCAGGTCGGGGAGCTGGTCGGGGCGGCGGGCCAGCCGGACGGCGGCGAACAGCAGGGCGACGGCGTTCACGGCGACGTACTGGATGTCGGCGAAGGCACCCCGGCCGGAGTCGTCGGTCAGCAGGTCGGCCGCGCGCGGCCGGTGGGCCGGCACCTTCTGCAGCCGCTGGGCGAGGATGCGCAGGCCGACCACCCGGCGGACCAGGACGGCGATGCCGCACAGCACACCGAGGACGGACACCAGGCCCGCGCCGCGCGCGAGGTCCAGGCCGGTCAGCAGGGCGTCGCGTTCGGCGTGATCGGAGGCGGCGGCCAGTCGGCCCGCCAGCAGCAGGACGGCGTAGACGACGAGGAGGATCCAGCTCGCGGCCACGGTGCGGGAGGTGGACATGCGGTTGTCCTCGCCGATGAGCGGGGCCAGCACCCCGCCGCGCGCCCGGTGCCACCAGGAGGCGGCGGCCAGCCCGCCTCCGACGGCGAGGGCGGCGAGCAGGGCGGCGGTCCGGGCGCTGCTCCAGCCCGCGCCGATCGCGGTGAGCGACTCGGTGAGCAGCAGGGCGAGGACCACGCCGCCCACCACGCACACCGTCCGCAGCCAGAGCCGCGCGAGCCATGCCTGGCCTTCGGCGCGGCCGCGCTCGGCGACCTCCTCGGCCCGCTGGGTCAGCTCCTCGGAGACCCACTGGCGGGAGGCGGAGGCGGAGTGGGCCACGGCCGGCGGCAGGCCCTGCCCGGCCGCGAACTCGTCACGGACGCGCAGGAACGCCGCGACGGCCCGCCGGTGACCCTGCCTGGCCCCGTGCGGGCAGTCCCCGCACGCACAGCCGCCCTCATGGGTGCCGTCGGCACCCGTGCTCTGTCTGGCCTCCTGCACCGCCACGCCCGACGCCCGCCTTCCGCACGACCTCTCGATACGACCGAAGCAACCCATAGTGCGCATTTCCGGCCGTGCAACTCCCCTGCGACGAAAGCGAATTGTGCCCTACCCCGGGTGGTCCGGGCCCGCCGGTCCGAGTCATGTCGGGTGAACTCCCGGCCGCCGTGTTGACGCGGCCCCCGGCACCCCTAGCCGAGCAGGTCGGGTTCGCGGCGGCTGATCTCCTGCCACAGGGGCTGGTAGTTGATCCAGGCCACCAGGTCGCCGCCGAGCTGTTCGCGGGTGGCCACGGCCAGCTTGTGGTCGATGAGGACCGGCCGGCCGGCGGCCTTGGCCATCAGCTGCACCTGACAGGACCGTTCCAGGGACAGAAACCACCAGGCCGCCGCGTCCACCGAGTTCCCGACGGTCAGCAGGCCGTGGTTGCGCAGCACCAGCGCCTTGCGGGACCCCAGCGTGTCGGCGATACGGCGGCCCTCCTCGGCGTCGACGTTGACGCCGGTGTAGGCGTCGTAGAGGGCCAGGTCCTCGTAGAAGGCGCAGCTCTCCTGGGTGATGGGGTCGATGAGGTCGCCGAGCGCGGCGACGGCCCGGCCGTGCACGGAGTGGCAGTGCGCGACGGCGACGACGTCAGGCCGGGCGGCGTGCACCTGGGCGTGCACGGTGAACGCGGCCTGGTTGACGTGGTAGCGGCCGTCGACGACCTGTCCGTCCTGGTTCACGAGTACGAGATCGCCGACGGTGACGTGCTGGAAGGGCATGCCGAACGGGTTGACCCAGAAGCAGTCGCTGTATTCCGGGTCGCGCGCGGTGATGTGCCCGGACACCCCGTCCTCTAGTCCGGAGCGCCCGAAGATCCGCAGGGCACCCGCGAGCCGCTCCTTGCGGTGCCGGCGTTCGTCCTCGACCGAGTCGTGCATCGGCGGCATGGCGAACTTCAGCTGATCGGTGGGCAGCGGAGGGGGCGGCGTGGGCCCGTGCATGGGTCCTCCAGCGTGGGGGTTTGCGGTACGGGCGGGAAGTTACCGCCGGTCGGCGCAAAAGGGCAGCGCTGGTTGGTAAAGATGACGTGCGCGGCGAATATCAGACAGAGGGTGTCCGGTTTGCCGGTGAGACTGGCCGGCATGAACTGGGCAGCCTTCACCACCGCCGCACCCGAGCTGGCGGCGATCACCGAGCGGCGCTTCGGCGCCTTCCGCCACC
Organism: Streptomyces sp. NPDC002386; assembly: GCF_053593175.1. NCBI lineage: Bacteria > Bacillati > Actinomycetota > Actinomycetes > Kitasatosporales > Streptomycetaceae > Streptomyces > Streptomyces sp. NPDC002386. Next base: position 70,566 of record NZ_JBSFBX010000010.1, on the reverse strand, counting down.
ACGTCCTCGCCACCCTGCGCCGGGACGGCTCCCCGCGCACCTCCGGCCTGGAGGCCGGCATCCGGGGCGGCGAGCTGTGGCTGGGCATGATGGCCGGCTCGCTGAAGGCCCTCGATCTGCGCCGCGATCCGCGCTTCGCGCTGCAGGCGAACCCGGGCGAGGGCACCGGGATGGGCGGCGGGGACGTACGGATCGCCGGACGGGCGTACGAGGTCGAGGAGGGCGAGGCCAGGGACGCGTACGTGAGAGAGGTGGAACCGCCGCAGCCGTTCCACCTCTTCCGCACCGAGTTGACGGAGGTCGTGCGGACCTGCGTCGAGGACGACACGTATCTGGTCGTCCAGGTCTGGCGGCCCGGCGCGCCGGTGCGCACGCTCAGGCGGACCTGATCCTCAGCGGGAGAGGATCACTCCCACTCGATGGTGCCCGGGGGCTTGGAGGTCACGTCGAGGACGACGCGGTTGACGTCCCGGACCTCGTTGGTGATCCGGGTCGAGATACGGGCGAGGACGTCGTACGGCAGCCGCGACCAGTCGGCGGTCATGGCGTCCTCGGAGGAGACCGGGCGCAGCACGATCGGGTGACCGTAGGTGCGGCCGTCGCCCTGGACGCCGACGCTGCGGACGTCCGCGAGCAGGACCACCGGGCACTGCCAAATGTCCCGGTCCAGGCCGGCCGCGGTCAGCTCCTCGCGGGCGATGGCGTCGGCGTCCCGCAGCAGGTCGAGACGCTCCTTGGTGACCTCGCCGACGATGCGGATGCCGAGGCCGGGGCCCGGGAAGGGCTGGCGCTGCACGATCTCCTCCGGCAGGCCCAGCTCCTGGCCGACCATCCGGACCTCGTCCTTGAACAGCTTGCGCAGCGGCTCGATCAGCTTGAACTCGAGGTCCTCGGGCAGGCCGCCGACGTTGTGGTGCGACTTGATGTTGGCGGTGCCGGTGCCGCCGCCGGACTCGACCACGTCCGGGTACAGGGTGCCCTGGACCAGGAACTCCACGGCCGGACCCTCGTCCGCGATGATCTCGGCCTGCGCCTGCTCGAAGACGCGGATGAACTCGCGGCCGATGATCTTGCGCTTCTCCTCCGGGTCGGAAACGCCCTTGAGGGCGGTCAGGAAGCGCTCCTCGGCGTCCACGACGACCAGCTTGACGCCGGTCGCGGCCACGAAGTCCTTCTCGACCTGCTCGGTCTCGCCCTTGCGCATCAGGCCGTGGTCGACGTAGACGCAGGTCAGCTGGTCGCCGATGGCCCGAGCGACGAGCGCGGCGGCGACGGCGGAGTCCACGCCGCCGGACAGACCGCAGATGGCGCGCCGGTCGCCGACCTGCTCGCGGATCGCGGTGACCTGCTCCTCGATCACGTTGCCGGTGGTCCAGGACGGGGTCAGGCCCGCGCCCCGGTACAGGAAGTGCTCCAGCACCTGCTGGCCGTGCGTGGAGTGCATGACCTCGGGGTGGTACTGGACCCCGTACAGCTTCTTCTCGTCGTTCTCGAAGGCGGCGACCGGGACGACGTCGGTGGACGCGGTGACGGCGAAGCCCTCGGGGGCGGCGGAGCAGGCGTCGCCGTGCGACATCCACACGTGCTGCTCGTCCGGGGTGCCCTCGAAGAGGGTGGAGCCCGACTTGGAGACGTGCAGGTCGGTGCGGCCGTACTCACGGGCGCCGGTGTTGTCGACGGTGCCGCCGAGGACCTGCGCCATGAGCTGGAAGCCGTAGCACATGCCGAAGACGGGGACGCCGGCCTCGAAGAGGGCGCCGTCGAGCCGGGGGGCACCCTCCTCGTAGACGGACGAGGGGCCGCCGGAGAGGATGATCGCCGCGGGGTTCTTGGCGAGCATCTCCTCGACCGGCATGGTGCTCGGCACGATCTCGCTGTAGACCCGCGCCTCGCGGACGCGACGGGCGATGAGCTGGGCGTACTGCGCGCCGAAGTCGACGACCAGGACGGTGTCGGGGGAGGCGGCAGTTGAAGTCGCTGATGACACGGGGTGCCTTCTGGTGGTCGGGCGGGGTCTGTGCTAACGAGTCTAACGGTGCGGGCGGGCACGCCTCCCCCGGACGGGACCGTGGCATACTGGGCCCATGCTCGCGCACTCGACCTTCCTCTTTACCTATGGCACCCGGCCCGCCGGCTGCCATGGTCGTGCTGCTTGAGCGAACCGCCAAGCGACTTACCAGGCGCCCCGGGCCGACAAGGCCCGGGGCGCCTGTCGTTTCTCCGGGTTCTGCCGTTCCGGGGCCTCCGCCAGCCACCTTCACGAGGAGCCCCCGACATGACCACTCTCACCGCGGAACAGACCATCGACGACGCCCGTACCCGCATCGACGCGCTGGACGACCGGATCATCGGGCTCATCCAGGAGCGGATGGCCGTGTCCACCGTCGTCCAGGAGACCCGGATCGCCTCCGGCGGCCGGCGGGTGAACCTCTCCCGTGAGATGGAGATCCTCGGCCGCTACCGCGAGGCGCTCGGCAAGCCGGGCACCGCGCTCGCGATGACCATGCTGGAGCTGTGCCGGGGTCGTATCTGAGTTCGGTCCGGGTCTCACCCGTACGGCGCGTGACCGGTCCCCGCACCGCTTCGTTGTACTTGTTGTCCGTGCCAGCCAGGGGCGGGCCCGACAGAACCACGCGTGGCTCACCGGAGCGATGAGGCGTACGGGTCGTGCCGTACACCGTGGGACCTCGCTCCGGAGAAGTGACCGGACGGCAGGGGACAGCAGCCCGGTCATCCAAGAGAACGGCTGGCTCCGGGGACGCCCGGGGCCGGCCGGCGGAAATACATGGTCAGGACCACAGAGCAGGCGGCGCGACCCCCCGGCGCCGCTCCCGGGTACCGGCGCGCCCTCGCGCCTGGTACCGACGAAAAGAGGGCCCCGCGGCTCGAGTCCCGCGGGGCCCTTCGTCGCGCCCGGCCCCGCCCCGGACCCGACCTCAGGCCGATGTGAGCCACGCCACACGAATTCCGGCGAATCCGGAAGCAACCATTCATCGCCCTCGCGGATCAAACCTGCTGCCGGATCAAGACGACGGTAAACGCGAGGGACCTGCGTTCGGAGGGGGATGCAGGTCCTTCGGCGTCCTCGGGGTCCGGCTCTTCAGGTCCGGCCGCCTCGGGTCTCGCTACTTCTTCGGCGGCACCGCCGGGATGCCCAGGAACGGCAGCCTGAGCGCGCCGAACGCGTCCGCCGGGACCGCCGGCTCGCGCGGCTCCACCGGCTTCAGCCGCTCGTACGCCGCCCCCTGCGCGGGGCGCGGGTCCTCCTCGCCCTTGTTCGGCCAGTACGACATGGCCCGCTCGGCCTGCGCGGTGATCGTCAGCGACGGGTTGACGCCCAGGTTGGCCGAGACGGCGGCGCCGTCCACCACCGAGATGCCGGAGTGGCCGTAGAGCCGGTGGTAGGGATCGATCACACCCGTCTCCGGGGAGTCGCCGATGGGGCAGCCGCCGAGGAAGTGCGCGGTCAGCGGGGTACCCATCAGCTCGCCGACATTGCTGCCGGGGAAGCCGTTGATCTCCTCGGCGAGCACGGTGGCGGCCTGCGAGGCGGCCTTGATCTGCTTGGGGTTCGGGGCGCCGTGCCCCTGCCGCGCGGTGAGCAGGCCCTTGCCGACCCCGCCGGGCTTCAGATAGGTCGTCAGCGAGTTGTCCAGCGACTGCATCACCAGCCCGATGATGGTCCGCTCCGACCAGCGCCGGTTGGACAGCGAGCGGGCGACGAGCAGGGGGTGGCGGGCGGCGTTGGCCAGCCAGGCCAGGACGCGCGAGGAACCCTCGGCGTAGGGGACCTGGAGGATGGACAGACCGCCCATCGAGTTGGAGCCCTTGCCGTAGCGGACCGGTTCGATGTGGGTGCTGTCGTCGGGGTGGATCGAGGACGTGATGGCGACCCCGCGCGTGAAGTCGGCCCTCTGCTCACCGGTCGCCTTGCGGTAGCGGCGGTTGTCGGTCTGCGCGCCCACCAGGGCCTCGGAGTTGGTGCGGGTCAGATCGCCCAGCCGGGCGGAGATCCCGGGCAGCTGCCCGCCCGCCTTCATGCGGTGCAGCAGGGTCTGGGTGCCGTACGTGCCGGCCGCGACCACGACCTTCCGCGCGGTGAACAGCCGTCCCTCGCCCTTCTTCTTCTCGTCCGTGGGCAGCGTCGCGATCGCGTACCCGCCGCGCGAGTCGTCCGTGACGGACACCACCGTCGTCATCGGGTGGACCACCGCACCGGCCTTCTCGGCGAGGTACAGGTAGTTCTCGTTGAGGGTGTTCTTCGCGCCGTGCCGGCAGCCGGTCATGCACTCCCCGCACTCGGTGCAGGCCTTGCGGGCGGGCCCGGCACCGCCGAAATACGGGTCGTCCACCTGCTCGCCGGGCCTGCCCTGCGCCGTGCCGTCGGCGTCCTTGCCGTCACCGAAGAACACGCCGACCGGCGCCAGGTGGAAGGTGTCGCCGACGCCCATCCGCTCGGCCGCCGCCTTCAGGTGCACGTCGGACGGGGTCATGGTCGGGTTGAGCCGCACGCCGAGCATGCGCTGCGCCTGGTCGTAGTACGGCTTCAGCTCCTGCTGCCAGTCGGTGATGCCGCGCCACTGCGGGTCGTCGAAGAACGCCTTCGGCGGCACGTAGAGGGTGTTGGCGTAGTTCAGCGAACCGCCGCCCACGCCCGCGCCGGCCAGCACCATCACGTTGCCCAGCAGATGGATGCGCTGGATGCCGTACATGCCGAGCCGCGGGGCCCAGAGGTAGTTCTTCAGGTCCCAGGAGTTCCTGGGCAGGGACTCCCGGGTGAAGCGGCGGCCGGCCTCCAGCACGCCCACCCGGTAGCCCTTCTCGGTGAGGCGCAGGGCGGAGACCGAGCCGCCGAACCCCGAACCGATCACGATGACGTCGTAGTCGTACCCGTCCTCGTCCCGGGTCTGGACAGACTTCTCCTGCGACACGTGCTCTCCTCGTCGAGAACGGGGGTTGGTGGCTGTGGGGTGGGAGGTGACTAGCGGAAGCGGAAGGCCTTCATCAGGCGCAGGCTGCTGCTCATGAACCGGGCGTACTGCGCGTCGTCCATGCCCAGCGACGGCGCCATCGGCAGCAGCCGCTGCCGGGCCACCGTCTGGGCCTCGGTGTACTTGAGGATGCCCTCGGAGCCGTGGCGGCGGCCGAGGCCGGAGTCCTTCATGCCGCCCATCGGGGACTGGACGCTGCCGTAGGCGGGCGCGTAGCCCTCGTTGACGTTGACCGTGCCGGTGCGCAGCCGGGAGGCGACGTCCAGGCCGCGCCGTGCGGACTTCGTCCACACGGACGCGTTCAGGCCGTACGGAGTGGCGTTGGCACGCTCGACCGCCTCGTCCTCGGTCTTGAAGCGGTACAGCGAGACGACGGGACCGAAGGTCTCCTCCTCGCAGACGGCCATGGAGTCCTCGACGCCGTCCAGGATGGTCGGCTCGAAGAAGTACGGGCCGATGTCGGGGCGGGCCACGCCGCCCGTGACCACCACGGCGCCCTTGGCGACGGCCTCCTGGACGTGCCGTTCGACGGTCTCGAGCTGCCGCTCCCCGACCAGAGAGCCCATGTCGGCCCCGTAGGCGAGGGAGTTGCCGAGCCGCATGGCCCGGGTGCGGGCTGCGAAGCGCTCCAGGAAGGCGTCGGCGACGGACTCGTGGACGTACAGCCGCTCGATGGAGATGCAGAGCTGGCCGGCCGAGGAGAAGCAGGCGCGGACGGCCCCCGCGGCGGCCTTCTCGACGTCGGCGTCCTCCAGGACCAGCATGGCGTTCTTGCCGCCGAGTTCCAGGGAGACGCCGACCAGACGGGCGGCGGCGCCCTGCGCGACCTCGCGGCCGGTGCGGGTGGAGCCGGTGAAGGAGACGTAGTCGGCGTGCTTGACCAGCTCGGGTCCGACGACCGGGCCCTCGCCGAGCACGACCTGGAAGACGCCCTCGGGCAGCCCCGCCTCGATGAGCAGGTCACGGGCCCAGAGCGCGGTGAGGCAGGTCTCGGTGTCCGGCTTCATGACGACCGCGTTGCCGGCGGCGAAGGCGGGCAGCGCGTCGCCCACGGACAGCTCGAGGGGGTAGTTCCAGGGGGCGATCTGGCCGACGACCCCGCGCGGGTGGCGCAGTTCGCTGACCTTCGTCAGGGTCGGCACGGCGCCGGTGTGCCGCTTGGGCCGCAGGTACCCGGGGGCCTTGCGGCCGTAGTGGCGGGCCGCGACGGCGACGGCCTGCACCTCCTCGTGCGCGTGCAGCCGGGCCTTGCCGGTCTCGAGCTGGATGAGGTCGAGCACCTCGGCCTGACGCTCGAGCACCAGGTCGTGGAAGCGGAGCAGCACGGCGGCCCGCTGCCGCACCGGGGTCCTCTCCCACACGGCCTGGGCGGCGCGGGCGGCCGCGAAGGCCTGGCGCACGTCCTCGGGCGTGGACTCGGGCAGGTCGGCCAGCTTCTCGCCGGTGAAGGGGGTGTGGTTGGCGGTACGGCCGGAGCCGACGACACCCTTGGTGAGCTGGGCCACCAGCGTCGGGGTGACCACGTCGGCGGCGGTGCGGACGCCCTCGGGGGCGGGCGCGAGCGGGTTGGTACCGGTGATGTCCGGGGCCTGCGAGTCCGTCATGACGCGCAGGGTATGCCGCGGCGGAGCCTTTGGGTACCCGTCGGTAACGGGGATTCACCGAGTGCTCACACGGCGCCAGTGATCACTGGCAGCAAATGCGCTGATCAGCGCGTTGTCAGGTGACGATCATGACAGGCCGGGTTTTTCCGGCTCGCGGGCCGGGTTCTCCCGGCCGGCAGGGGGCGGAAGGCGGCGGGAAGGGCGGCCCGGCCCGGGTCAGGAGTGGGGTTCGGGTGCCAGGGCGCGCGGCCGCTCCGCGGGCGCCGGGCGGGCGGCGGGGATGGTCGCGCAGGCCTCCAGGGCCGCCGCGACCTCCTCCGCGGTCGGCCGCGCGCCCGGGTCCGGGGCGTGCAGGCGGGCCAGGAGCGGTCGCAGCGGGCCGGCGTCGCCGCCCTCCACCGCGGTGGCGAGCAGCGCGCCGAGGGACCACAGGTCGGAGGCGGGTCCGGCACCGCGCCCCGAGGCCCGTTCGGGGGCGGCGAACCCGGCGGGGACGTCCGCGGCGGGCCCGTCCCCGATCCCGAAGTCGGTGACGACGACCCGGCCGGTACCGGACTCGATCAGGACGTTGGCCGGCTTGAGGTCACGGTGCACGATGCCCACGGCGTGCGCGGCCCGGAGCGCCCCGAGGACGGCGAGCCCGACACGGGCGGTCTCGGCGGGCGGCAGCGGCCCCCGCCGCACGATCTCCCGGAGCGACTCGCCCTGCACCAACTCCATCACGATCCAAGGCAGTTCGCCGTCCAGGACGACATCGTGCAGGGCGACGGCGGAGGGATGCCGTACCCGGGCGGCGGTCCGCGCCTCCCGGTGGAGCCGGTGCGCGAACCGGCGGCTCTCCTCGTCACCGGCCGAACGTCCGGGCAGCACGGGCTCCTTGACGGCGACGTCCCGCTGCTCCTGCTCGTCCCGGGCCCGCCAGACGGTCCCGGACGGCCCGGCGCCCAGGCGCTCGAGAAGCCGGTAGCGTCCACCGATCAGCCGTGCGCCGGGCGGGTGTTCGCCGTCTCCACTCATGTCACATCAGTACCGTGCGCACCACGCCCTTGTCGAAGGGGTACCGGGGCCGGCGGACACCGGGCAGCCGTCGCTCAGGGCTTCTGGATCTCCAGGTTGGCGATCGCGGTCCTGGCGACCTCCCGGCCCCGGGCGGTGAAGTCGCCCCTGCCCGGGTAGCCGACGGTGAGCCGGTACAGGTCGCCGGAGCCGGTGCGGTAGTAGAAGATCCGCAGTTCGCGCGGGCGCGGGTTCTGCGAGTCGTCGGTCGTGTACTCGACGGTGTTCGTGGCGGCCTGTCTGCCGTGGTACTCGGTGCCGTCGTCCGGGTGCGTCTTGGCGCCCTTGGGCATGTCGAGGGTGTACTCGCCGTCGTTCTTGAACTTCTCGTCGTCGGCGTGCATCTGGGCCACCGCGTTGCTCTTGATCGTGCCGAGCGAGTCCTCCGACTTCCGGGTCAGGTCCAGCACGACCGAGATGGCACCGCTCGGGTCCGTGTACGACACCCAGCTCCGGTCGGGGTCGGTCTTGGCCGGAAGGGCGCGCTGGTAGTACGCGGGGACAGCGACGGTGGCGCCCAGCCCGGCGTCGGAGTGCTTGGTCCAGCCGTCCGGCAGCGGTCCCGCGAAGGGATCGGCGACGACGAGGTACGCGGCCACCACCGCCGCGACCACGGCGGCCCCCACGCCCAGCCAGGCCCTGCGGCCCAGGCGGGGCACGCGGCCGGCGGGCGGGGCGGGAGGGGCGACCGCCACGCGCTGGGTGGGCTCCGGCGCCGGGGGGTTGGCGGCCGCCTCCAGCAGCACCCGGACCTGGGCCGCCGTCGGACGGCGGGCGGGGTCCTTCTGGAGCAGGCTGTTGACGGCCTCCGCCAGCGGGCCGCGCGCGGCGGCGGGCGCGGCCGGGGTGGCGTTGAGGACGGACTGCAGGGTGGCGGGGGTGTTGCTGCGGCGGAACGGGGAGACGCCCTCGGTGGCGGTGTAGAGCACGACGCCCAGGGACCACAGGTCGCTCGCCGGACCGGGGCGCTGCCCGAGCACCCGCTCGGGCGCGATGTACTCGGGCGAACCGACGAAGCCGCCGGTGTCGGTCAGGTTCGTCTCGCCCTCGATCTGCGCGATGCCGAAGTCGGTGAGGACGACCCGGCCGTACCGGCCGAGCAGCACGTTGTCCGGCTTGACGTCCCGGTGCAGGACGCCCGCCGCGTGCGCGGCCTCCAGCGCGCCGAGCACCTCCAGGCCGATCCGGGCAGCCTCGCGCGCGTCCAGCGTGCCCTCCTGGAGCGCGCCGCCCAGCGAGCGGCCGTGCACCAGCTCCATCACGATCCACGGCCGGCCGTCCACCACCGCGACGTCGTGCACGTTGACGACGGCGGGATGGTCGAGCCGGGCCGCCGCGCGGGCCTCGCGGCGCATCCGCTCGAAGGCGTTGGCGCGTTCGCGCTCGGGAAGGTGGTCGGGCACGCGGGGTTCCTTCACCGCGACCTCGCGGTCCACCGTCTCGTCCTTGGCCCGCCACACGGTGCCCATGCCGCCGTGCCCGAGCTTGGCGAGCAGCCGGTACCGGCCGGCGATCAGCCGTCCGGTGCCCGGTTCGGGAGCGGCGGGAGCGGGGCCCTGCTCCGGGTCCGGCCGTGCCGGTCGCTGTTCCGCCTGCCGGGGCGCCGCACCGGGCCGCGCACCCGGCACCGGGTTGGGCGGTTGCAGCACAAAACTCGTCGTGTCGTCGGCCGCACGGCCGGCTCCCCCGTCACTGCTCATGGACCATCCATATCGCGCCACCGGCGTCCGCCACCACAGCGCACACGAACCGGTCACGAAGCCGTGACCGGGCGGGAATCAACGTTCCGTGACCGAGAAGGTGTCCACGGCCACGTCGAAGTACTCCCGGGCCTCCCGGACCCGTCCGACCGGCGCCGACACCCACACGTCGTACATCCGGCCGCCCTCCTCCCAGCACAGGTCGTAGGTGTGGCGCGGGCCCTCGGCGGCGCTGAAGCCGTCCCAGGTGAACTCCCAGAGCGCGGCGGGGTGTCCGGAGTGCGTGGTCCCGACGACCCGGCCGTCGTGATAGCCCGGGTTGGTGCCGGCCCCCTCCGCTGCCGCCCGGCTCATCACCGCGGCGGGACCGCCGGCGTCGGGCGGGGAGACCTTGACTCCGAGGCGGAAGGTCTGCCCCGGGGAGAGGTAGAAGACGCGCTCTCCCTGCCGTTCGCGGTCGAAGTCCTCCGGCACGGCGAGCGAGAAGCCGTCGGGGTCCCGGGCGGTGCGGTAACCCGAGGGGGCGGTGTGGGACCGGGAGGCGGCGGGCGCGCTGCTCGCGGTGACCGCGGACGACGGCGAGACGCTGCCGTCCGGCGGGGAGGCCGGGTGGCTGGTCGGCGTCGCCGGGCTGCTCGTGGTGCCGCCGGGCGCGCCGCCGCCCTCGCCCTGGTGCAGCAGCAGTGCCGCCGCCGAGACGCCGGCCCCCGCCACCGCGGCGACCAGCAGGGCGGCGATCAGCACCCCGCGCGAGGACTGCCTTACGGGCGGGGACTGTTCGGGCGTCGGGGTGTCGGAGGGTGCCCGCGGCACGTCGGGCTCGGTCGGCGGGTGACCGGCTCCGGCCGCGCGGGCGGCGAGGGCGACGATCCTGGGGGTGCGGCCCGTCGCAGGCGGTTCCGGGGCGGCCGGTGTACGGCCCGTCTCCAGGAACGACCGCAGCATCCGCTCGGCGTCCGCCGCGTCCAGCCGGCGGTCGGGATCGCGCTCCAGCAGGCCGCGTACGACGGGCAGCAGCGGCTCGGCCTCGGCGGGTGGCCGGATCTCGGCGGCGACGACGGCGTGCAGGATGCCGCCGAGCGAGTCCCGCCGGAACGGGGACTCACCGCTGAGCACGGTGCACAGCAGCGCGCCCAGCGACCACAGGTCGGACTCCGGCCCCGTCCTGGTGCCCGCCATCCGCTCCGGGGCGGTGTACTCGGGCGAGCCGACGAAGGAGCCGGTCTCGGTGAGCGTGGTGGCGCCCGCGACCTGCGCGATGCCGAAGTCGGTGAGGACCACCCGGCCGGTGCCGGACTCCAGCAGCACGTTCGCGGGCTTGATGTCGCGGTGCAGCACACCGGCCGCGTGCGCGACGCGCAGCGCGCTCAGCAGGTCGACGCCGATCCGGGCGGCCTCGGCGGCGTCGACCGGGCCGCCCCTGGCGATGCGGTCGGCGAGGGAGCCGCCGTCGATCAGCTCCATGACGAGGTACGGACGCTCGTCCTGCTCGATGACGTCGTGCACGACGATGATGTGCGGGTGCCGCAACTGCGCGACCGCCCGCGCCTCCCGGAAGGTGCGGTCGCGCCGGCGGCGGGCGTCGTCGTCCGGGAGGGAGTCGTCGGCCGCCAGTTCCTTGACCGCCACCAGCCGGCCCAGCACCTGGTCGCTCGCCCGCCAAACGACGCCCATGCCGCCGCGTCCGATCCGCTCCTGGAGGCGGTAACGGCCCGCGATCACGCGGAAGTCGTCCCCGTCGATCCCCATGCGCCCCATCATGCCGTATCGAACGGACGCCTTCCGGGACGGCGATCGGCCAAGTGTGCCACCGCCCCGGTACAACTGGCCGCGCAGTGAAAGGAAGTCAGCCTTTGGCACGGCGCACCCTGGGCCGAATCGACGACCATCGCGATGGAACGCACCCTAGAGGCCATCTCAGTTGGTGCAATGGCGGTAGCACATGAGGATGCAGGCGATGCCGACGAGGGCGAGGGCAGCGGCATCCGTTGGGTCAGACATGGCCTGTTCCACGAACCAGCGATGCTGGCCCTGGCGGCTGGGCGGTTAGGCGCCGCAGCGAGCGACGCGGGGCGCGATCTGGCGGCCGCGCAGCCAGCTGCATAGTCAGTCGAAGTCGTAGCCCTTGTTGGCAAGGAGCTTGGCCGGGCGGACGCGCCTTAGCCCGTAGCGGGACCAGATCGGTGGATGCCGCTCATCAGCGGGATCATGGCCTGACTTTCGTGCAGGTTGACACCGGAGATACCGACCGAGATTGGCAGGCAGTGCGATCACAGATGACATGGGTCTTCGACCCGAAGTCACCCCGATCGGTCGGATTCGGTCCGGTCAGGGCCCCCTTGTGCCGCCGGGGGGAGAACGACCGAGTCGATCACGCACCGGGCTCGCCGTTCACGCCAAACCGATACAGCACTGCGCGGTACATCTCCGCCAATACCCAAATACTTCCGTGCTAGTACGAGACCACAGAGAGGAGAGCCTCCGACAAGTTCCCGTTCACCCGTGAACCGAAAAAGTGATCACCCAGGCTGCGATCTGCGCCGGTCACACGAACGCTCGCCGGTTGCCGAAGGCCCTGCGCCAGGCTCATTCTGACTTCGCCCTGCCGGAAGGCACCCTCGCGGGGTGCGACCTGGGTCACGACGAATGAGCCGCGCTTTTCCACAAGGAGCGACTATTTTCGGCCACATCATGTTTTCAAATAGTTGCAAAGCATGGCAAATACGCGAAAGAGGCGTGCCATATAGGACATAAAGGGTGGCGCGAATCACACTGTCACACGGACCATAGAACCCCTTACATTTCCCTTATGGGAAACATGTTGAAGCGTCTCTCCGTTACGAGCGTCGCGGCAGTGGCGATATTCGCTACGGCCACTGTGACGAATGCCAGCGCGGCAAGCGGCGGCGCCTCCTGCTCCACGAGCGGCGCCACGGGGAGTCTGACCTTCACCAACTGGTCTGACAATTACGTGGACATAAGCGGCTGGGTTAAAGACACCGCAGCCGATGGCCACCATGTAGCCATTCAGCTTATCTCTTCCCAGGGTGGCGAAACCATCCTGAGCTGGCCTTGGCGTCACGAGTACGACGGAAACGGATCGACCCTCTCCTTCACCACCCATGCCTCGACCACCGACAACTGGGTCCGCCACGTAGGCGTGCACGTGGCGGTCTGGGAAGGGGACAAGATAGTCGGCGGACACACTTGCGCGGATTGGGCCTGATCTCCGTACGGCAATCTGGGCCTAGTTGCGGCCCGTTCGGCGGAGCTCCTGCACGGGGTTCCGCCGAAGGCATGCCGCAGTAACGAGTGAATTTACGGAGAGCACGCCTGAGATCGCGAACCGCCCCACCTGGCGGAACCTGCTCGCTTGCTCACTCCTTGACTTCGCCTTCTCGCCAGCTCCGCAGCACCCACTGGAACTGCTTGCTCGTCCGCGGCCAGTCGGCCTCCGGCGTCGACATGTAGATCGCGTACTCGGTGCCCTCGCGCGAGAAGTACGTCTCCTCGATGGCGTGCCGCGGCCCGGCCACATAGGGCGGGTCCTTCGCGAGCGCGTCCCAGGTCATCTCCCACAGCGCGCCCTGGCGATCGCGATAGGTGTTCGCCTTCATGGTCACCCGGTGGTAGTTGACCAGCGATTCTATCTGCCCTTCGAGGTTCTTCTGGTGCTCGAGGGCGTTGGCGAAGTCCGAGCTGGTGTCCATGGAGATGCGCAGGAAGTGCTTTCCGCCGTCAGGTGTGTAGTCGACCTGCCGAAGGTCCGGGTCGGCCGCGCCGTCCTTCGCCTCAACGACCCGGCGCGACCAGCCCTTGGGCAGGTAGACGGTGAAGCCCAACGGGTCTGGGTACGCCTGCCAGGAGGCAGGCAGGACACCCCCGGGGCCCGGCGTCGCGCTGCCGCCGGGGCTGGTGGAGGGCGACGGCGTGAGACCGTTCGTGCCCCCGTTCGCGCCGGAGCCGCGCTCCGATGCGCCCCACTGCTGGAAGGCGACGGCCGCGCCGCCGCCGAGCACGGCCGCGGCGGCGACGACCAGCGCGAGGGTGCGCAGCCGGCGCCGGGGCCGGGCCGGGGTGCCCGCGGGCGCGGGGGCCACGGCCGTGGACCCGGTCATGGCACGGTTGCCGGCCGTCGGTGCGCCGGGGACGTGGCCGCGCGTGGTCCCTTCGGGGGCGTGACGGGGCCGGCCGTAGCCGGTGGGGGCCGTACCGCCACCGTGCGTGCCCGTGCCCTGCGCCGGTACGAACGCCCGCGTGGTGTGCGGCCGGCGGCCCTGCGCCGCCTCGGCGAGCATGCGCTCCGCGTCCTCCGCGCCCGGCCGCTGGGCCGGTTCCTTGCACAGCAGGGCGGCGATGACGGGGCCGAGGGGGCCGGCGTTGCGGGGCTCCTCCACCTCTTCCTCGACGACCGCCTGCATGGTGCTCAGCGGCGAGGTGCGGCGGAACGGCGAGCGTCCCTCGACCGCCGTGTACAGCGTGGCCCCGAGCGCCCACAGGTCCGAGGACGGGCCCGGATCGTGGCCGCGCACCCGCTCGGGCGCGAGGTAGTCGACCGATCCGACGACCTCCCCGGTACGGGTGATGGTGGAGTCGCCCTCGATCTGGGCGATGCCGAAGTCGGTGAGCAGGACCCGGCCGTCCCGGCCGAGGAGGACGTTGCCGGGCTTGACGTCACGGTGCAGCACACCGGCCGAGTGCGCGGCGCGCAGGGCCCGCAGCACCCACAGGCCGATCCGCGCGGCCTCGGCGGCGTCGAGGCGGCCGCGCTCCTTGACCGCGTCGGCCAGCGAGTGGCCCTCGACCAGCTCCATCACGATCCACGGGCGGCCGTCGTGCTCCAGCACGTCGTGCACGGTGACGACGGCGGAGTGGTTGATGCGTGCCGCGGCCCGCGCCTCGGCCCGGGTGCGGGCGAGCAGAACGGCCCGGTCGCTGTCGGAGACGTAGAGCGCCGCTGTCAGTTCCTTGACGGCCACCTGCCGGTGCAGCACCTCGTCGTGGGCGCGCCACACCCGGCCCATGCCGCCGCTGCCGATGGAATCGGCCAGCCGGTAGCGGCCCGCTATGAGCAGGCCCTGCATCTGATTCACGTTGCCCCGCAATGCTATTGACAGGGTCAGACTAAGGACCGACCCTCCCCCTGGGAACACGAGGGGTACCAAGGTGACAGTCCTGTGACGGTTGCCGTATCCGGCGCGCGGGCGGTACCCAATCCCGTTTCACACAGGCGGTATACGGGGTGCTCAACCCGTGTAGCGGTACGTCGCGGTAGCTTGCTCGTAGAGCCGTGTCACCTCGTCGCGCTCGGCCTCCGGGCCCCGGACCTGGACGATGTGGTAGCGGCCGTTCAGCAGGATCGCCATGTTGCGCACGTACCGGTCGCGGCCCTGCCCGTCGGTCCAGGTGAACTGGCCCTCGGCCATGGTCCGCCCGCCCACCTCGATGGTCCGCAGACCGGTGGCGGTGGCCCAGCTCGAGTCCCGGTACGGCTGGAGTTCGCGCTCCTTGTCCCGCTGGTAGACCATCGGATCGCTGCCGTAGGTGCCCGTGCCGTCCCTTCCGGGGACGACGAGCAGCTCGAAGTTCCCGTGAGTGTAGACGACTTGGCCGCTGCCGTTCTTGGGTGCGCGGTCCCAGCCCTTGGCGACGGCGACCCGGAAGCCCTCCGGGTCCTTGCGCAGGGTGAACCCGTCGGCGACGGAGGGGTCGCCGCCGGTCTGGGTCTCGGTGGCGGGCCCGGACGCCGAGGGGCCGGAGTCGGACGGCCGCCCTGAGGACGGCCGCTCGGAGGGCGAGGGCGCGGAACTCGCCTGCCCCGCGCTGCCGGTGCGGTCCCCGCCCGTGGCGCCGCTCTCGCCCTGCTTCGGCATGAACAGCACCGCGTACGCCACCGCGCCGGCCAGCAGGAGCAGGATCAGCAGGAGCAGCAGCCGGCCGAGGCTGCGGGGCGAACGGGCCTGATCGGGGGCGCGCTTGTGCCGGGCGTGCGGATGGGTGGCGGGTACCCGGGCGCGCCGTCGGCGTACCAGCTCGCCGCGCCGCCGGACGATCGGCAGCCGCTTGGGGTCGGCGGGCGGCACGGGCACCACGTGGGCACCGGCGTCCGGCTCGGGCGCCGAGCGCACCAGGGAACGCAGCCAGCCGCTCAGCTCCTCGAAGTCCGGCCGGTCGGTCGGGTCCTGACGCAGCAGCGACTCCACGACCGGGCGCAGCGGGCCGCACTCCTCGGCGAAGGCGGGCGGCTCCGCGCACACGAGCTGCACCAGCTCGGCCGTGGACTCCTCGGGGTAGGGGGCGTGTCCCTGGACGGCGCGGAAGAGCAGCGCGCCCAGCGCCCAGAGGTCGGTGGCGGGCCCGATCGGCGCGGCCAGCTGCCAGTTCTCGTGCACGGGGCCCGCCTGTTCCGGCGCCCAGCGCTCGGTGACCGGCCCGACCACGGTCATCCGCACCTGCCGGGCCCGTTCGGCGGCAAGCGCGGTACCGGGCCCGCGGCGCACGGCCCCGACTCCGGCGCCGGGATCGTCCCAACGCGAGTCCATGGCGGAGGGGTTGGCGGATGTGTCCGGCACGGCGCCGGTGCCGGGTGCGGGGGCGGGTGTCCGGCCGGGAGACAGGGCGCTGGAGCCGGTGCCCGAGGTTCCGTGGCCCTGGGCGGCTGCCTGCCCCGGGACCACGGCACTGTGGCCCGGGCCGGCGGCGCCGTATCCGGGCGCGGGCGACAGGCCGGGGCCGGTACCGCCGTAGCGGGGCGCGGGCGACTGCCCGGGCACGGGCAGACGCCCTGCGCCGGGGGCCGGGTCGTCGCCGCCGGGCTGCGGTCCCGGGCGCGGCGGGTCGCCGGCCGGGCCGGTGCGGGGTGCGGCGCCGTGCCAGGCGGTGCCGGGCGCGCCGTGGGGGTCGGCCGTCCGGCCGGGCGGGACGACGGTCCGGCCGGCGGCGTACGGCGAGCGCGCCGCGCCCGCGGCACCGGTGTCGCCCTCGGCGGGCGGGCGGGCACCGGGCAGGGCGGCGCGGCCGTTCTGCTGGGCTTCCTGCACCCGGGCCGCGGCCCGGGTTCCGGCGCGGTAGGCGGCTATGGCCCCGGCGCGTGCGGCACGGACGTCGTCCCCGCTCTCCAGGGCACGGCGCCCGGACGGCGGAACCGGGACAGTCCCCGGGGGAGCGCCCCCCGGCACCGGCATTCCGCCGGCCGCCCGCGCCTGGATCGCGGCCCGCCGCGCGGCCTCGGGATCGGCGTCGGGAGACGGCGCGGCCACCGCGGGTCCGAGTGCGCCGCCGAACCCCTGGCTCCCGGCGCTGCCGGTCGTGCCCGGGCCGCCGGGTCCCGCGGGAGGGGCCAGGACGCCGGGCGGCTGCCCGCCGGGGGCCCGGGCGTCCGTGCCACCGCCGTCACCGGCCGGCCCGTACGGGTCCTGCGGCCCGTCCTGGGCCGGTACCGGGTCGTACCCGCAGAGCGCCTCCTCCGCCGCGCCGACCGCGAGTCCGGTCAGCATCACCCGGCCGTCGTCGCAGACGAGGACCGTGCGGGCGGTGATGTTGCGGTGCGTCCAGCCGTGGGCGTGCAGCACGCGCAGCGCCATGAGGACGTCCGAGGCGACCTCGGCCGCCCGGTACGGCGGCAGCGGCTGCTCGGCGAGCAGCGCGGACAGCGGCCGGGCGGCCACCCATTCGCTGACGATCCACAGCGAGCCGCCCTCGGCGAACACGTCGAAGACCTGGTCCAGGCGCGGATGGTCGGGGATGCGGGCCGCCGCCTGCGCGGCCTCCACGGCGCGCCGCACCGCGGGGTCCGACGGGCGGCGGGTGGCCGTACGAGCGGCGGGCGAGCGACGGGTGCCGCGCTCGCGGGCGGTGAAGCCCTCGGGCAGCCCCTCGGAGTCGAGCACCTCTGCCTCGACGACCTCGGGCAGCGGAACCTGACGGACCAGCACCTCCTGGCCGCTGTAGGTGTCGAACGCCCGGGTCTCGGTCAGCTCGTACTCGTCGGACGGCGGCAGCGGCAGGCGGTATCGGTCGGCGAGCACCCGGCCCGCGTAGTCGTCCACGTTGCCTCCCCCGGCCGCCTGGTCGTTCAGTTCCGTTCCCCTACGGTCCGTTCCCAATCCGCATCCGGCTCCGTACGGTCCGCAACCATTCACGATACGTGCCGGAGGCAACCCGCATTGAGGGGATGACGGATTCTCACGGATCCGAACCGGGCGCGGTCATGTCACGACTTGGGCTCGAAGGACTTCGTCAGCGTCCGCCAGGTGTCCTTGCGCAGGTCGCCCTGCCAGCTCGCGGCCTTGGCGGTGTACATCAGCGCGTACCCGAGATGCCCGTTCACCACGAACCCGCGGTCGATCGTCCGGTACCCGGTGCCGCCCTCGGAGTAGGTGAACTCCCAGTCGGCGGTGTTCCAGCCCCGGTAGTCCACCTTCTCTATGCGGATCCGGTGGTACTGGGAGCGCACCATGTAGCGCTCCTGGTTCTTCCAGTCCGCCACCGGGTCGTTCTTGGGGGTGCTGGTCCAGGCGACGAGCAGCTTCTGCCCGTCGGGCCCGGTGTAGCGGTCGCCGGCGGCGCCGGTCGACTGGTACTTCCAGCCCTTGGGCAGCCCGATCGAGTACCCCTGGCCGCCCTTGTGGGTCGACTCGGCGGGCGCGCTGCCGCCGCTCTTCGAGCCGGACGAGCCGGAGTCCTCGTTCTCGTCGCCGGAGGCGCTCGCGCTCGCCGCGTCGTCCGACGACGAGCCCGTGGAGGCGGACGCCGAGGCGTTCCCGTCGGTCCGTGTGCCGTCGCCGGGGCTGCTCTTGCCGCCCGTGTCCTTGTCCTCCTTGGTGGAGGCACTCGCGCTCGGCGCGGCCTTGGCACCGCTGCCGCGGTCGTCGCCCTTGTCGTCACCGCCGCCGAACACGAGGGCCAGTACGGTGCCGACGACCGCCAGCGCGACCACGATCGCGATGATCACCAGGGTCCGCCTGGGCACCACGTCGGTGAGCGGCGCCCTGGGTGCCGGCCGCGACGGCAGGTCCAGGTCCGGCGGCGGCACCACGGGCCACCCGGAACTCGGCTTGCCCGCGGCGGAGTTCGGTACGGAAGGCGAGCCCTGAGGGGCGGAACCATTCCGTCCGCCCCGCGAAGCGGCACCGGCCGTGGCCGCGGCGCCCGCAGCGCCCTCGGTGCCCGTGCCGCCGGTACCGGAGGTGGTCGTCCCGGCGTTGTTCTTCGCCCGCACGGCCGCCGCCGCTGTGGCGGCTCCGGCCGCCTTGCGGACCGAACGCAGGGCACCGCGCAGCTTCTCCCCGGCCTCCTCGCCCCGCTTGCCCTCCGGGCCGCCGGGCTGCGCCGGCAGCGGGACGACACGGGTGGCGTCCATCGGCTCGGGCGCGGGCGCGTGGATCACCGCGTTGAGCATGGTGCGGGCGCCGGCGTCGTCGAGCCGCTGCGCCGGGTCCTTGGTGAGCAGGCCGTAGATGACGTCCCTGAGCGGCCCCGCGTTCTTGGGCTCCTCAAGGGGTTCGGTCATCACCGCGGTCAGCGTGGCGATCGCCGAGCCCTTGTCGTACGGCGGCAGACCCTCGACCGACGCGTACAGCAGGCCGCCCAGGGACCACAGGTCCGCCGCGGGGCCCGGCTTGTGCCCGCGGGCGCGCTCCGGGGAGATGTAGGAGGGGGCGCCGACCAGCATGCCGGTGGACGTGATGGACGGGTCGCCCTCGACCTGCGCGATGCCGAAGTCGGTGAGCACGACCCGGCCGTCCTCGGCGATCAGCACGTTGGACGGCTTCACGTCGCGGTGCAGGATGCCCTCGCGGTGCGCGGAGCGCAGCACGTCGAGGACGGCGAGGCCCACCTCGGCGGCGCGCTTGGGCTCCAGCAGGCCGTCCTCACGGATGACCTCGGCCAGGGACTTGCCCTCGACCAGCTCCATGACGATCCACGGCCGGTCGTCCTCCTCGACCACGTCGAAGACCGTCACCGCGCTGTTGTTGCGGATCCGGGCGATCGCCTTGGCCTCGCGCAGGGTGCGCGTGATCAGGCGCCGCTTCTCCTCCTCGTCGATGTTCGACGGGAACCGCAGCTCCTTGACGGCGACCGTGCGGCCGAGGGTCTCGTCCTCAGCGCGCCACACCGTGCCCATGCCGCCGCGGCCCAGCACGTCTCCCAGCCGGTACCGCCCGGCGAGGAGACGCCGCTCGTTCTTGCCCTGACGAGTCTCCTGACGGGATGTTCCCGCCCGCTCCGCCTCCGACATGCGTCCCCTCATGCAACCCGCCCTGACAGAGCCTCCATTGTCTCTCACCCGACAAGTGGCCGACGCCCAGGGTGCCCCCTGCCGCGCCGGGGGCCGCGGACGCCGGAACACCCGCCGCACCGTCACCTTGAGTCCGCGTCAGGCCCAGCGCTCCACTCACCCTCCAGGAGTGCCCCGCTCCTTCCCGGGCACACACGCGGACTCGGCTCGGGAACCGCCCGGAACCGCCCCGCCGTCGCCGTTTCCGCCCTCGCACCGGGTACAACGGCCGGGCCCCCGGCAAGGGTCCCGGCCCGGGTCACCCGTCCGGGTGGTTCCGGCTACAGCGGCACGATGTCCGGCGCCCCCAGCCGGGCCGCGTCCGCCGTCAGGTCGTCCGGCTGGAGCTGGGACTCCCGCTCGGCCTCGACCCGCTTCTCGTAGTGCTCCACCTCGCGCTCGATCTGGCCCTTGTCCCAGCCGAGGACGGGCGCCATCAGCTCGGCGGCCTCGCGGGCGCTGCGGGTGCCCCGGTCGAAGGTCTCGATGGAGATGCGGGTGCGGCGGGTGAGCACGTCGTCCAGGTGGCGGGCGCCCTCGTGCGAGGCGGCGTACACCACCTCGGCGCGCAGGTAGTCGTCGGCGGCCTGCAGCGGTTCGCCCAGCGCCGGGTCGGCGGCGATCAGGTCCAGGATCTCCTCCGCCATGGAGCCGTACCGGTTCAGCAGGTGCTCCACCCGGACCACGTGCAGGCCGGTGCGGGCGGCGATCCGCGCCCGGGCGTTCCACATCGCCCGGTAGCCCTCGGCGCCGAGCAGCGGGATCTCCTCGGTGACGCAGTCGGCGACGCGCATGTCGAGCCCGTGCACCGCCTCGTCGACGGCGTCCTTGGCCATCACCCGGTACGTCGTGTACTTGCCGCCCGCCACGACCACCAGCCCGGGCGCCGGATGGGCCACGGTGTGCTCGCGGGACAGCTTGCTGGTGGCGTCCGACTCGCCGGCCAGCAGCGGCCGCAGCCCGGCGTACACGCCCTGCACGTCGTCGCGGCGGAGCGGCACGGCGAGCACCGAGTTGACGTGCTCCAGCAGGTAGTCGATGTCGGCGCTGGAGGCGGCCGGGTGGGCCTTGTCGAGGTCCCAGGAGGTGTCCGTGGTGCCGACGATCCAGTGCCGGCCCCAGGGGATGACGAACAGGACCGACTTCTCGGTGCGCAGGATCAGGCCGGTGGTGGAGTGGATGCGGTCCTTGGGCACGACGAGGTGGATGCCCTTGGAGGCGCGGACGTGGAACTGGCCCCGCTCCCCCACCATGGCCTGGGTGTCGTCGGTCCACACCCCGGTGGCGTTGACGACCTGCTTGGCGCGGATCTCGTACTCCCCGCCGCCCTCCACGTCCTGCACCCGGGCGCCGACGACCCGCTCGCCCTCGCGCAGGAACCCGGTCACGCGGGCCCGGTTGGCGACCCGCGCGCCGTAGGACACCGCGGTGCGCACCAGGTTGGTGACGAAGCGGGCGTCGTCCATCTGCGCGTCGTAGTACTGGAGCGCGCCGACCAGGGCGTCCTTCTTCAGGCAGGGCGCGACCCGCAGGGCGTGACGGCGGGTCAGGTGCCGGTGCAGGGGCAGGCCCCGGCCGTGCCCGCGGGCCATCGACATCGCGTCGTAGAGCGCGACGCCCGAACCGGCGTACCACCGCTCCCAGCCCTTGTGCTGCAGCGGGTAGAGGAACGGCACCGGTTTGACCAGGTGCGGGGCGATCCGCTCCAGCAGCAGCCCGCGTTCCTTCAGCGCCTCGCGGACGAGGGCGAAGTCGAGCATCTCCAGGTAGCGCAGGCCGCCGTGGATGAGCTTGCTCGACCTGCTGGAGGTGCCGGACGCCCAGTCACGGGCCTCGACCAGGCCGGTGGACAGACCGCGGGTGACGGCGTCCAGCGCGGTGCCTGCGCCCACCACTCCGCCGCCGACCACCAGCACGTCCAGTTCGCGCTCCGCCATCGCCGCCAGTGCCTCGGCGCGCTGCTCCGGGCCCAGAGTCGCTGTCCTCACCGCTGCCTCCCGCTGTCGCACGTCCTCGCGTCGGCCGCACCCGCGGTGGGGCGAAGCCCGTTCACCCCCTCCTCATGCCCAAATTCTGACCGGCTCGCCCTGTGCCGGCCACCACGCACCCGCGACCTGTGGACGACGTCCGCGCAACCACCCGGGAGACACACGAACACAATCCCACATAACGGTCATATTTACTCCTAGTGTGACAGTGCGCTCGTACATGCTGCCCACAGCGGTTGCGCACCTGTCCCGCTTCGGCTACTGGGAAGGACGGCCCACGCCCCATGCCCGCAGACCTCGCCGTGATCGGACTCGGTCCGTACGGCCTGCCGCTAGCCCAGGCCGCCGTCGCCGCGGGCATCCCGACCATCGGGTACGCCACCGGCCCCGAGGCCGGCTCGCTCAGCCCCGCCGAGCTGCGCCGGATGCGCTCCACCGGATTCCTGCCCGGCACCGACCCGGCCCAGCTCGGCCGGGTGCGCACCGCGGTGATCTGCGCGCCCACTCCGCGCGGCGCCGACGGCGGGATCGACCTCGGCCAGGTGGAGGGGGCCGCCCGCACGCTCGCCGAGCGGCTCCGCCCGCACACCACGGTCATCCTGGAGTCACCCGTGCTGCCCGGGACCACCGACGGGTTCCTGCGCCCCCTGCTGGAGGAGGGCTCCGGACTCCGCGCGGGGCGGGACTTCCACCTCGCCTACTCGCCCAGCCGCGTCGACCCCGGCAACCGCGACCGCAACCCGGCCAACACGCCCAAGGTGATCGGGGGCCTCACCCCGGCCTGCACCGAGTCGGCCGCCGCCTTCTACGGGCGGCTGACCGACAAGGTGGTCCGCGCGCGCGGGCTGCGCGAGGCGGAGACGGTGCAGTTGCTGGAGACGAACTACCGGCACGTGAACATCGCGCTGGTCAACGAGATGGCCGAACTCTGCCACGAGCTGGGCGTCGACCTGTGGGACGTCGTCCGCTGCGCGGAGACCAAGCCGTTCGGCTTCCAGGCCTTCCGGCCGGGCCCGGGCGTCGGCGGCCACGGCCTCCCCCAGGACCTGACCGGCCACGCGACCCGCACCCTGCGCATGGTGGAACTCGCCCAGCAGGTCAACCACCGCATGCCCGCGTACGTCGTCCGGCGCGCCGCCACCCTCCTCAACGAGCACGGCAAGTCCGCGCGCGGGGCCCGCGTCCTGCTGCTCGGCGTCACCTACAAGCCCGACATCGCCGACCTCCAGGGCACACCCGCGCGCGAGATCGCGGTCCGGCTGACCGAGCTGGGCGCGTCCGTGAGCTTCCACGACCCGTACGTCCACGCGTGGAGCGTCCTCGACCGCCCGGTCCCCCGGGCCGACGCCCTGTACGAGGCGGTCGCCGACGCCGACCTGACGATCCTGCTCCAGCAGCACCGCACCTACGACCTGCAGGGCCTGTCGGTGAAGGCCCAGCTCCTCCTGGACACCCGGGGCGCGGCCCCCACGGGGGCGGCGCACCGGCTGTGACGGGGGCGCGGCCCACCGACCGGGAATCCGCACGCGGTCGGGCACGCGCAAGGGCCGGTCGTCCTCCTGGACGACCGGCCCCTGACGTGTTGCCGAAGGCTCAGCGGCGGTGCTGGCTGTCCGCGACCGTCACCTCGACGCGCTGGAACTCCTTCAGCTCGCTGTAGCCGGTGGTGGCCATGGCGCGGCGCAGGGCGCCGAAGAAGTTCATGGAGCCGTCGGGGGTGTGGGACGGGCCGGTGAGGATCTCCTCGATGGTGCCGACCGTGCCCAGGTCGACCTTCTGGCCGCGGGGCAGCTCCTCGTTGACGGCCTCCATGCCCCAGTGGTGGCCCTTGCCGGGCGCGTCCGTGCCGCGGGCCAGCGGGGAGCCCATCATCACGGAGTCGGCGCCGCAGGCGATCGCCTTGGGCAGGTCGCCGGACCAGCCGACGCCGCCGTCCGCGATCACGTGCACGTACCGGCCGCCGGACTCGTCCATGTAGTCGCGGCGGGCCGCCGCCACGTCGGCGACCGCCGTCGCCATCGGGACCTGGATGCCGAGCACGTTGCGCGTGGTGTGCGCGGCGCCGCCGCCGAAGCCCACCAGCACGCCCGCCGCGCCGGTGCGCATCAGGTGCAGGGCCGCGGTGTAGGTGGCGCAGCCGCCCACGATCACCGGGACGTCGAGCTCGTAGATGAACTGCTTGAGGTTCAGCGGCTCGTGCGAGGACGACACGTGCTCCGCGGAGACCGTCGTACCGCGGATGACGAAGATGTCCACGCCCGCGTCCACGACCGCCTTGGAGAACTGGGCGGTGCGCTGCGGGGAGAGCGCGGCCGCCGTGACCACGCCGGAGTCGCGCACCTCCTTGATGCGGGCGCCGATCAGCTCCTCCTTGATCGGCGCCGCGTAGATCTCCTGGAGGCGGCGGGTCGCCTGGTCGGCGGGCAGCTCGGCGATCTCGTCGAGCAGCGGCTGCGGGTCCTCGTGCCGCGTCCACAGACCCTCGAGGTTCAGTACGCCCAGACCGCCCAGCTCGCCGATACGGATCGCGGTGGCCGGGGAGACGACCGAGTCCATGGGGGCGGCCAGGAACGGCAGCTCGAAGCGGTAGGCGTCGATCTGCCAGGCGATCGAGACCTCCTTCGGGTCCCGCGTACGGCGGCTGGGGACGACGGCGATGTCGTCGAAGGCGTACGCCCGGCGGCCGCGCTTGCCGCGCCCGATCTCGATCTCAGTCACGTCTTGGCCTTTCCCTGATGCGTTCAGCGTCTTCCAGTATCGCCGACGGGCACGGCGACGGCGGCCCCGGAGGTTCCGGGGCCGCCGTCGATACCCGTCACGCGCGCGCGTGCGTCACTTCTTGTTGCTGTAGTTCGGAGCCTCGACCGTCATCTGGATGTCGTGCGGGTGGCTCTCCTTCAGGCCCGCCGAGGTGATCCGCACGAAGCGGCCCTTGGACTCCATCTCCTCGATGGTGGCGGCGCCCACGTAGCCCATGGTCTGGCGCAGGCCGCCGACGAGCTGGTGCAGCACGTTGGCGAGCGGGCCGCGGTAGGGCACCTGGCCCTCGACGCCCTCGGGCACGAGCTTCTCGTCGGCGGTGACGTCGGCCTGGAAGTACCGGTCCTTGGAGAACGACCGGCCCTGGCCGCGGGACTGCATGGCGCCCAGCGAGCCCATGCCGCGGTACGACTTGAACTGCTTGCCGTTGATGAAGAGCAGCTCGCCCGGGGACTCCTCGCAGCCGGCGAGAAGGCTGCCCAGCATCACCGTGTCGGCGCCGGCGGCCAGCGCCTTGCCGATGTCGCCGGAGTACTGCAGGCCGCCGTCGCCGATCAGCGGGACACCGGCGGAACGGGCCGCCAGGGACGCCTCGTAGATGGCGGTGACCTGCGGGACGCCGATGCCGGCG
Source organism: Streptomyces sp. NPDC002386 (assembly GCF_053593175.1). Lineage (NCBI taxonomy): Bacteria > Bacillati > Actinomycetota > Actinomycetes > Kitasatosporales > Streptomycetaceae > Streptomyces > Streptomyces sp. NPDC002386. Next base: position 45,557 of record NZ_JBSFBX010000010.1, on the reverse strand, counting down.
ACGACGCGGGTGGTGCAGATGGAGCCCGGGCCCACACCCACCTTGATGCCGTCCACACCGGCGTCGATCAGCGCCTGGGCGCCGTCGCGCGTGGCGACGTTGCCGCCGACCACGTCGACGTTCACGCTCGACTTGATCTTGGACATCCAGCTGAGGGCGTTGCTGTTGTGGCCGTGCGAGGTGTCGACGACCAGGAAGTCCACACCGGCCCCGGCGAGCGCCTGGGCGCGCTCCAGCGCCTCGGGGCTGGCACCGACCGCGGCGCCGACGAGCAGCCGGCCCTCGGCGTCCTTCGCGGCGTTGGGGTACTTCTCGGCCTTGACGAAGTCCTTGACCGTGATGAGGCCCTTGAGGACGCCCTCGTCGTCCACCAGCGGCAGCTTCTCGATCTTGTGCTTCCGCAGCAGTTCCATGGCCTCGGGGCCGGAGATGCCGACCTTGCCGGTGACCAGCGGCATCGGGGTCATGACCTCGTGCACGCGGCGGCCGCGGTCGCTCTCGAAGGCCATGTCGCGGTTGGTCACGATGCCGAGCAGCTTGCCGGCGGGGTTGGTGACCGGGACACCGCTGATGCGGAACTTGGCGCACAGCGCGTCCGCCTCGGCGAGCGTGGCCTCGGGGTGCACCGTGATCGGGTCGGTGACCATGCCGGACTCGGACCGCTTCACCAGGTCGACCTGGTTCACCTGGTCCTCGACGGAGAGGTTGCGGTGCAGCACGCCGACGCCGCCCAGCCGGGCCATCGCGATCGCCATGCGGGACTCGGTCACCTTGTCCATCGCCGCCGAGAGCAGCGGGATGTTCACCCGGACGTTGCGGGAGATGCGGGACGAGGTGTCGACCGCGTTGGGGAGCACCTCGGATGCGCCCGGCAGCAGCAGCACGTCGTCGTAGGTCAGCCCGAGTGTCGCGAATTTTCCGGGCACTCCGTCGACGTTTGCAGTCATGACACCTTCCCCAAATGGCCTTGATCGGTGCGGATGTCCATGCTAACGGCAAGCTTCGCTAGCAAATTCCACGTCAGGGCGCCGCTTCAGGCTTCGTATGTTCGTACGGGAGCGGGGGCGCGCCCGTTCAACGGAGGGAGCCGTGGTGGCTCCGTCCAGGGGGTTACTGCTCGGCCAGCGCGCGCAGGCGGCTCAGCGCCCGGTGCTGGGCGACCCGGACCGCGCCGGGTGACATTCCCAACATCTGCCCCGTCTCCTCCGCGGTCAAGCCCACGGCGATACGCAGCAGGAGCAGCTCCCGCTGGTTCTCGGGCAGGTTGGCCAGCAGTTTCTTGGCCCACTCGGCGTCACTGCTGAGCAGGGCGCGCTCCTCGGGGCCGAGGGAGTCGTCGGGACGCTCCGGCATCTCGTCCGAGGGGACGGCGGTGGAGCCGGGGTGGCGCATCGCGGCGCGCTGGAGGTCGGCCACCTTGTGCGAGGCGATGGCGAAGACGAAGGCCTCGAAGGGGCGGCCGGTGTCCCGGTAGCGGGGCAGGGCGAGCAGCACCGCCACGCAGACCTCCTGTGCGAGGTCCTCCACGAAGTGGCGCGCGTCGCCCGGCAGCCGGGACAGCCGGGTGCGGCAGTAGCGCAGCGCCAGGGGGTGGACGTGGGCGAGCAGGTCGTGCGTGGCCTGCGCGTCGCCGTCGACGGCGCGGTGCACGAGCGCGCCGAACGCTCCAGGGGCCGTGCCCGCCTCGTCGTCGCGCATCGGTCCATGGTGCCCTGCGGCCGTCCGGTCCGTCGCATCGTGCCCGTGGTTGTGCACCGAAGCGTTATGAGTAGGTGCGCCGGCACTCATCCCCTGCGCCCTCCCCTTCCGCTCGACCGACTCGTCCCCGAGAGACTCCACATCTCAAGGATGCGGCATCCGCGCCGAAACGAGCAGCGGGCGTCCGGCCACCGCCTCGCCCGGCCCCGTCCGCGCGTCTCCCACCGCCCACCGACCGGCCCGCGCCCGCGCGCCTCGCACCCGGTGGATGCCCGTCGGGCGAACGGCCGAACCGTTGCCGCGGGCGTGGGCCGTCCGGCGGACCACCGGGGTGACGCCCCGGGGAAGCCGGATGGCCGAAGATACCGGGCCGGCCGTGACCGTCACTCACGGTCACACCGCGGCCGGCCGGACCACGGTCTCGCCCGAACAGGCGCGCGCCCGTCGATCACATGACCGCGGGTCCTGGACGCGGGCCGCGGACACCGGCCGCCGGCGTCTCCCGGCAGACCGCCGAGCCGCACCCACCGTCGCCCGCCACCGCGCCACCTCACTCCCGGCCGCGCTCCGCCCCGTCCGCCGCGCGGCAGACGGGGATCCGCCAGGGGCCGGCCGCGGCCGTGCGCCACGGACCCGTCCTACCGGACCAGTCCCCAGCGGAATCCGAGTGCCACGGCGTGGGCCCGGTCCGAGGCGCCGAGCTTCTTGAACAGGCGGCGGGCGTGCGTCTTCACGGTGTCCTCGGAGAGGAACAGCTCGCGGCCGATCTCGGCGTTCGAGCGGCCGTGGCTCATGCCCTCGAGCACCTGGATCTCGCGTGCGGTGAGAGTGGGCGCCGCGCCCATCTCCGCCGAGCGCAGCCGGCGCGGGGCCAGCCGCCAGGTGGGGTCGGCGAGGGCCTGGGTCACCGTGGCGCGCAGCTCCGCGCGCGAGGCGTCCTTGTGCAGGTAGCCCCGGGCGCCGGCGGCCACCGCGAGGGCCACACCGTCGAGGTCCTCGGCGACGGTCAGCATGATGATGCGCGCACCCGGGTCCGCGGACAGCAGGCGGCGCACGGTCTCGACGCCGCCCAGGCCGGGCATGCGTACGTCCATCAGAATGAGGTCGGAGCGGTCGGCACCCCAGCGGCGGAGGACTTCCTCGCCGTTGGCCGCCGTCGTCACGCGCTCGACGCCGGGCACGGTCGCCACCGCGCGGCGGAGCGCCTCTCGGGCAAGCGGGGAGTCGTCGCAGACGAGGACGGATGTCATGACCGCCCTCCACAGCTGATGCGCGTCACCTTGAGCCTCCAGGCTGGTACGGAATCGTCACCTGTGCGGTCGACCGCTTGGGACGCCTGCCCGAGCGCTTGTGTCTTCAACCGCCTCCGCACTCTCAACGACGGTCACTCGAAAGAGTTACGGGGCTACATGCCGTCTTCGGCACTCTACGTGAGGGTCTCGACACGGTGCAGACATGCCCAACAGACTCTCAACTTTTCATCACAACCTATGCCCCATTTAGTCGCTTTTGCTCCCGTTTCTCAGTGTCTGGAGCTAGATTCGCAATGAGTCATATTTTCATCTCCTTAGACCGGAGATGTACGGTCGTTGGCACCGGATCCGCCCAGAACGGCTACAAGGGGTCACGTAATGGCAGATTTCTCCCGCCTTCCCGGACCGAACGCGGACCTGTGGGACTGGCAGCTGCTGGCTGCCTGCCGCGGAGTGGACAGCTCGCTCTTCTTTCACCCTGAGGGCGAGCGCGGGGCGGCTCGGAGCGCTCGAGAGAACTCGGCCAAGGAGGTCTGCATGAGGTGCCCGGTCCGTGCGGAGTGCGCCGCGCATGCGCTGGCGGTACGCGAGCCGTACGGAGTCTGGGGCGGCCTGACCGAGGACGAGCGTGAGGAGTTGATGGGGCGGGCACGCAACCGCCTGGTGGCGGCCTCGACCACCAATGGCGACACCGCCTCTCATCACTGAAGGAAACGTTTCTGCACCCACAGACCACCGGGTGCTTCCCATCCCCGCCGGGCACGCGGACCGCGTGCCCGCGACTCTGCCGCCTTACCGTTACTCCCGCCCGGCCGCCCGGGCGAGCTGCTCCAGTGTCGCCGCCACGGCCGGCACCTGTGCCAGGTCGGGCAGGGTGAGGGCGACGATCTGCCGCCGGACCACCGGTTCCAGATCCACCGTTCGCACCCCTCTCGGCCGTACCGACTCCACCGCGAGCTGCGGCAGTACGGCTACCCCGAGTCCCGCGCCCACCAGGCCGACCACCGCCGGGTAGTCGTCGGTGGCGAAGTCGATGCGGGGCGTGAATCCGGCGCTCTCGCACACCTCCACCAGCTGGCCGCGGCAGCGCGGGCAGCCCGCGATCCAGGGCTCCAGGGCCAGTTCCCCGATGCCGACGGACTCCGCGCGCGCGAGCGGGTGCCGTTCGGGCACCAGGGCGACCAGGCGGTCCGTCAGCAGGGGCCGTACGACGAGGTCGTCCCAGTCCTCGGCGACGGCCGCGCCCTCGTAGCGGAAGGCGAGCGCCAGGTCGCAGTCGCCCTCGCGCAGCAGCTCCACGGACCGCGGGGGCTCGGCCTCCTCGAGGGAGACGCGGGTGCCGGGGTGGGCGGCGCGAAGTGCGGCGAGGGCGGTGGGCACGAGGGTGGAGCTGCCACTGGGGAAGGAGACGAGCCGGACCCGGCCGGCGCGCAGGCCCGCGATCGCGGCGACCTCCTCCTCGGCCGCGGTGAGCCCGGCGAGGATGCCGGAGGCGTGCCGGACCAGGGCCTCGCCGGCCTCGGTGAGCCGCATCTCGCGGCCGCTGCGGACCAGCAGCGGGGTGCCGACCGAGGCCTCCAGGGCCTTCATCTGCTGGCTGACGGCTGGCTGGGTGCAGCCCAGCTCACGCCCCGCCGCGGAGAAGGAGCCGGTGCCGGCGACGGCGCGCAGGACACGGAGATGACGGGCCTCGATCACCCCAGAAGCATAAGCCTGACTTGGGTGTGGCGCCCAATATCGCCTCGACGCTTTGAGGTCCGGTCCCGTACCGTGCGCGCATGAAGCTTCTCTCGGTCAATCTGGGCAGCGCGCAGGCCGTGCCGTACACGGACCAGCCGCAGGGCGTGACGGGCATCGACAAGCGGCCCACCGACGGGCCGGTACGGGTGGCGGCGCCCGGCCCCAAGGGGACCGGCGCGAGCGGTCTCGCCGGGGACACCGTGTGCGACACCCGCCACCACGGCGGTGACGACCAGGCGGTGTACGCCTTCGCGCGCGAGGACCTCGACGACTGGGAGCGCGAGCTGGGCCGGACGCTGGCCAACGGGTGTTTCGGCGAGAACCTCACGACGGACGGTCTCGACGTGTCCGGGGCGCTGATCGGCGAGCGCTGGCGGATCGGTCCCCAGGTCGTGCTGGAGGTCACCTCCGGCCGGATCCCCTGCCGCACCTTCCAGGGCCATTTGGCCGAACGGGGTTGGGTCAGGAGATTCACCCGGAAGGGCGCGACCGGCGCCTATCTGCGGGTGATCGAACCGGGCGATATACGGGCGGGCGACTCCATCGAGATCGTGCACCGGCCGGACCACGGGGTGACGGCGGCCATGGAGTTCCGCGCGGTCACCACCGAGCGGGAACTGCTGCCCGGCCTGCTCGCGGCAGGCGACGCGCTGCACCCGGAGGCCCTGGCCGCGGCCCGCAAGTACGTCGCGGCCCAGACCCGCTGAGAGGCCGTCACCGCGGGCGGACGCGCTCGCTCCGGGTCACTACCCTTGGGCCATGACAACGGCTCTGATTACGGGATCGACCGCGGGGATCGGTGCCGCGTTCGCGCGGCGCCTGGCGGCTGACGGGCATGACCTCGTCCTGGTGGCACGGGACACCAAGCGGCTGCGCGAGCAGGCGACCGAGCTGCACGACCGGCACGGTGTCGAGGTGGAGGTGCTCACCGCCGACCTCGCCGAGGACAAGGGCATCGAGAGGGTGACCGACCGGCTCGGCGACCGGCGCAACCCGGTCGACCTGCTGGTCAACAACGCCGGCTTCGGCAACAAGGGCCGCTTCCTGGAGGTGCCCATGGCCGACGAGCTCAGGATGCTCAAGGTGCACTGCGAGGCGGTGCTGCGGCTGACCTCGGCGGCCACCGGGGCGATGCGGGAGCGCGGCCGGGGCGGTGTGGTCAACGTGGCGTCGGTGGCCGCCTTCGTGCCCCGGGGCACCTACGGCGCCTCGAAGGCGTGGGTCGTGCAGTTCACCCAGGGCGCGGCGCGGGACCTGGCCGGCAGCGGGGTCCGTCTGATGGCGCTGTGCCCCGGCTTCGTGCGCACCGAGTTCCACGAGCGGGCCGGCATGGGCACGGACAACATCCCCGGCTGGATGTGGCTGGACGCCGACAAGCTGGTCGCGGCGGCGCTGGCCGACCTCGCCCGCGGGAAGTCGCTGTCCGTTCCGGACCCGCGCTACAAGGCGCTGATGGGTCTCGTGAAGGTCACCCCGCGCGGTCTGCTGGGCGGGATCAGCTCGCGGACGGGCCGCAAGTACGGGCCCCAGTAGCACGGGTGACGCCGCCGTTCCGGTGGGAAGATGGTCGGGTCGGTACCGGACCAGGGGGGCCGGAGGCGGTGACATGACCTTCGTACAGCTCATCGAGTGCAGGACGAGCCGGCTGGACGAGATGAACCGGCTCATGGACGACTGGGTCACCCAGAGCAAGGGACGGCGCACGGCGACGCACGCGGTGGTCGGCAAGGACCGCTCGGACGCGTCGCACATCGTCGAGGTGGTGGAGTTCCCGTCGTACGAGGAGGCGATGCGGAACTCGAACCTCCCGGAGACCGGCAGGATCTTCCGGGACATGGCCGCCCTGTGCGACGAGACACCGACGTTCACCGACCTGGACGTCGTCAGGGACGAGCAGCTGGGCCTCGACGCCGTGCGGCGGCTCTTCGCGGCCCTGGAGAGCGAGGGCGAGCTGCCGCCGCTCAACGACCTGCTGGACGAGGACATCCACAGCCACGACCCGGTGAACCCGCAGGACACCATCGGGCTGGACAGCGTCCGGAGCGAGTACCGGATGTGGCGCGCCGCCTTCGACTTCGCCTTCACGGTCGACGACGTGCTGGCCCAGGGCGACCAGGCCTGCGCGCGCTGGACCTGGAACGCCACCCACAAGGGCGACTTCCTGGGCATCCCGGCGACCGGCCGCCAGGTCACCATGACCGGCATGACCCTCTTCCGCTTCGGCCCCCACGGCAAGATCACCGAAACCTGGTGGCAGCACGACCAGCTGGGGCTGATGCAGCAACTGGGGGCGCTGGACGAGCTGGAGCAGTAGGCGGGGGGTGAGCGCAGCTCCCTCAAGTGAAGGGCAACGACCAGGACGACCCGGTGCGCGGCTCCGCGGTTCCGCCGAGCACGGTGCCCGGCCCGACGGGTGCCCCCTGGACGTCGCCCCGAACGATGTGCAGCGGGGTGGACAGACCGCTCACCGTGCCGGTTCGGCCTAGGGAGCAGGCTGGGAGGACTGCACCTCACCGGGTGGCTTCAGGTCCGGCTGCGCCCATGTCCCGGCGATCGCGGTGGCGAACGCGGTGGCCCCGGCCACGAGCACAGTGCCGGCGGGGACCGTGATCGACGACAACCGGCGGAAGTTCCTGATCTGGGACCACTTCATTCCGGCGGCCCGGGCGAGCGACCATTCCCACCAGAGCCCCAGCAGCATGCACAGGACGAGCGTCTGCCCTGCGACCCCGCCGCACCCAGCCGCCAGATCGCTCAGGGAGGGGTCCCGCGTGTACTGCGGGTCCACAGTGAGGGTCGCCATGGGAAGGACCTCGGCCGGCAGGATCGCCAGCATGAGCCAGGCCGCCTTGCCTACGGGCGTGAGCCCGCGCAGCATCGCGTAGAAGTAGCCGAAGACGAATCCGTACAGCGCCCAGTGCGTGAACCGGAGAGTCTGGAACAGCACGTCCAGGTGGAACGGCATGAAATAGTCCGCTCCCACGGTGCCGCTCTGCACGGCCTTGTACACGGCCCACGGCAGGGCCAGAAGCTGTGCCCGTCCCGCGGCGGCGATCCCCGCGCTCCAGGGGCTGCGTCCCGCGTTCGTGCCCAGGGCGAAGCGCTTGGCACGTCTCATCCTCGACTCCGGGTCGTCGTTGCGCCCGGGTACGGCCAGTCCACGCCAGCGGTCGGAGAAGTCCGACAGGGTCATGTCCTCCGCGAGCGCGGACCGGGCGGATCGCTGGAAGTCGGCCCGTGTGTCCCAGATCAGCTGGGTCGTGAGCCAGCGGTCCATGAAGCGGGCGTGTCCCCGGCGGCTGACCCGCCGCAATCTGGCCGTGGAGCCGTCCGATCCGAGAGGCAGCAGTATCAGGGAGGCGAGCGCCACCGAGGCCACGGCGAGCGCCTCTCCCCACATCGTCAGGGTGCGCAGATCCGGGGCGCCGAACGCCATGAGCGCGGCACACAGCAGCAGCACCCTGCCGACGGGCTCCACGGCTCGCCCGGTACGACCGATGGCGCCGCGCCTCCAGAGATAGGCGATCTGCAGGACGATGCCGCAGACGGCGACGACGAAGAGCGGCCATGCCGCGTAACCCTTGAAGAGGGACACCCGATACTGGCTCCAGAGGTCGTCCTCCAGCTGATCGCCGTACGTGACGTACCGGGTCATCGTCAGATACGCCACCGCATACGGAGAGATCACCGCGGCCCAGAGGAGCAGGAAGCAGATCGTACGGACCGCCGGCCTCAGCGTGCGGCACAGTGCGGGCGCCGACAGCGAAGCGAGCCACGCCGCGGCAGGCCACGTACAGATCAGCACAGCAGCGGCGTTCCATCCCGTCACCGTCAGGTGATCGTCGGCGATGACGGAAGTCTGGCCGAGTTCGTAGGTGACGACGACTGTCCAGAGCAGTGCCCCGGCGGTGGGAGCCCATCTACGCAACGCGGGCTTCCTGTTCGGCCGTTTCCCGCAGATCGCCAAGGCGAAGGCGAGCAGCGCGGCCACCGTCAGCCGAAGCCACAGCCCGGTGGCCAGTACCGTCCCGCCGGCCTCTATGAGTAGCAGGGCGACAAGCGGAGGCGCACAGCTCACGATGAGCGTCCGGGGCGACGGCGGCCTGCCGGTCACCACCCGGTGAGTGAACCACCATGCCGAAACCGGAAGGACGTACCAAAGCCAGAGACCGAGGACAGCCTGCGGCGTCCACATGGAGGCCGGGGGGATCGGCAGAGAGGTCTCGATCAGGTCGATGCGTGTGGCGCCCGGCTGGACGAGCGGAACCGGCAGGGCGACAAGGGCGCAGGGGCACACGGCCGCCGCGAGCACCAGTGAGGCTTTCGCCCACCTGCGCGGCACGGCGGGTCCCGCCAGCCTTGCCACCAGGGCGGCGGCGACGGCACCGATCCCGCCGACAGCGACCGCGAATCCGGTCACCAGCTCGCCCGTGGTCTGAGGACGGGCCGTCGGCAGCCGGGTGGTCCTCACCGTGCGGGTCAGGTCGACCGAGCAAGTGGCCGGCGGGCTCTTCTTCCTCGAGTCCGTCGCGGTGTCCACACGCCATGTGACGGAATCCTGGGACTGCGACTCGACTGGCCCGAGGACGCCGGTGAACGACCACTTCGGCGCGCTCACCGTCACCAGCCACACGGCGGGGTAGCCACCGTCACCGCCTGTCTCCATGGCGGACAGCGGGCACAGCGGAATTCTCAGCCTCTGCTCGCCCGACCGGCGGACCAGATAGACGGCGTAGAAGGACTGCACCTGCGCTCGCGCGCCGGACGAACGTTGGGTCACCCTGACCGGTCGGGTCTTGTTCCCGTCGAAGTACGGCAGCTTGCCATCGCGATAGACCGCGAACGTACCGCAGTGTCCGTAACCGTTCCTCCGCACCTGCGCCAGGGCGCTGCTCCGCGCCGGAAGCGTGTAGGAGCAGGTCCGGCTGACCACCACTTCCTGCCGCGACCGGTCCCAGCCGACCCTCATGGTGATGGTCCCCACAGGTTCCTTCGGCTTTCGGCCGTCGGCCGCTGCGGCCCGGCCGGCACCGGGGAGCCACAGGGACAGCATGATCAGTAACAGCGCTGCGCCGACTCTCAGCAGCGGCGCGGCCGACGCCCTGCGGTTCGTTGAAGGCAGCATGGGCCCACCCCCCGTACGCGTGCCACGCACCCGTGCCCCCACCGGGCGTGAGCCTCTCGTTCCACGTCCGTCGATCACCGTCGACCGGACCTGACGATGATGGCCCCGTTCGCTCCGGTCCGCGAGGTCTTCGCCGGAAGAGGCATGTGGGACGGTATCGCCGCCGCTGGGTGCCCCGCCGACCTCATCTCCGCGGGTGTCCGGATCGTCGCCAGGGGCAGCGGCCTCAACATCGATCAGACGATCATCAACAAGTAGGCAGAACATGACTGACCTGGAACTTCTGGCGGCCTTCCCGGCCACCGGTGAAGCGGGCCTCGTGCCCAACGACTGGAAGCGGACCGCGGCGGTGCTGGGCGTCACCTTCCCCTCTGCCTTCATGCGTTTTCTGGACGTTTTCGGAGGTGCGAAGTTCGACGACTTCCTTCGCGTCTACCGGGCGGGCGCCGACAACCTGAACGCCGACCTCCTGACCCGGACCCAGCAGGCCAGGAAGACCATGGCCACGACCCGGCCCCATATCCAGAAGCTGCTGGCTGAACGGGGAACCAAGACGTCCGAGCTGGTGTGCTGGGGCGGCACGGACAACGCGGACATGTGCTTCTTGATCCCCGATGGGGACCACCGCAAGTGGGCTGTTCTGTGTGTCATCGGCCGGGGAGGCGAGTACGACCTCTTCGAAGGTCCGGTGGAGGGCTACCTGCTGCGCATCCTGCGGCGGGATCTTGTCAGCGACGTCTTTCCGGAGGGCTTCCCGGACGAAGCGCCCGCCTACGAACGTCACCCGCACATCTGAGTCACCGGAAGCGGAGCACAGGGGAGCGTGACGTCCTGCCCCGGTGCTCCCTCAAGACGGTGTGGGCCGTCGTACCCACCGAGCTCCCGTAGGCACCGCGTGGACGTCAGTAGCGGTGCCGGGCCTTGATGATCACGACTTCATTGTCGGTGCCCCGGTGGACGAGTCGGTGCTCGTCGTCGGTCCGGCGTGTCCAGTAGCCGGACAGGTGATCACCGGAGTGTCGGAAGCCTTGTCGGCGGCAACAGCTGCGCACTCACTCAGAAGGCGCCCGGTGATGCAAGCCGGGTGCCTCCAGGCCCCCCGTCCCGGCCTCGCTCACCGGCTCATCGCCGTCTCCCGGCCGATGCGGGACAGCTTCTCCGGGTTGCGGACCGCGTAGAGGCCCGTGACGAGGCCGGCGTCGAGGCGGAGGGCGATGACGGTGTCGAGTTCGCCTCCGCGGTGGAGGAGCAGGGCCGGGTGGCCGTTGATCTGGGCCGGCCGGACGGAGACCGAGGTGCCGATCCTCCCCAGGACCTGGATGACCTCGGCGGCGCCCACCACGGGCCGCAGCGCGGCGCGGACGATCCCGCCGCCGTCGGTCAGCAGGACGACGTCCGGTGCGATCAGGTCGAGCAGGCCGCGTGGGTCCCCCGTCTCGACGGCCCGCCGGAACGCGGCGAGCGCGTCGCGGGCCCGGTCCGGGGAGACGGTCTCGCGGGGGCGGCGGGCCGCCACGTGGGCCCGCGCCCGGTGGGCGATCTGGCGGACGGCGGCCGGGGTCTTGTCGACGGCCTCCGCGATCTCGTCGTACCCCAGGTCGAACACCTCGCGCAGGACGAACACCGCGCGCTCGGTCGGTGCCAGGGTCTCCAGTACCAGCAGCATCGCCATGGAGACGCTGTCGGCCAGCTCCACGTCCTCGGCCACGTCGGGCGCGGTCAGCAGCGGCTCGGGGAGCCAGGGGCCGACGTAGGACTCCTTGCGGCGGCGGAGCGTGCGCAGGCGGGTCAGCGCCTGGCGGGTGGTGATGCGGACCAGGTAGGCGCGCCGGTCGCGCACCGCGCCGAGGTCGACGCCGGCCCAGCGCAGCCAGGTCTCCTGGAGGACGTCCTCGGCGTCGGCGGCCGAGCCGAGCATCTCGTAGGCGACGGTGAAGAGCAGGTTGCGGTGGGCGACGAAGCTCTCCGTGGCGGGATCGGGGCCGGTGGACGGCCCGGCGGTGCCCTCGGTGTGCGCGCTCTGCTCGGTCATGGCCGGCTCCCCTGTTGGCTCTCGTCCGTGTCACGCACAAGACGCCGTGGCGGGCCGGATCGTGACACCGCGGCGGGTGGGCCGCGTCACACCCGAGGGCTGTCACACGGTCCGGGCGGGCGGCGTCTCGTGGTCGTCAGGACGCCGCGGACGATGCGCCCGGCGGCACCCGCACGAGTGAGGACGAGGTCATGGAACCCCGTTTCAACCTGTTCGACAGCCCGACCGCCGCGATGGTCGCCAGGCGGTTCTTCAGCACCTCGCTGGTCCTGGACGAGTCGACGCTCCCGAAGGCCCTGCGGGAGCTGGTGGAGCTGAGGGTCGGTCAGCTCAACGGCTGCGGCTTCTGCGTCGACATCCACTCCAAGGAGGCCGCGGCCGCCGGTGAGTCCGCGCTGCGGCTCAGCCTGGTCGCCGCCTGGCGTCATTCCACCGTGTTCACCGAGGCCGAGCGGGCCGCGCTGGCGCTCGCCGAGGAGGGCACCCGGCTCGGCGACCGGGGCGTGACCGACGAGACCTGGGCCGAGGTGCGCAAGCACTTCGACGACGACCAGGTCGGGGCACTGGTCTGCCTGGTCTCCCTGATCAACGCGGCCACCCGGATGAACGTGATCGTGCACAACCCGGGGGGTTCGTACGAGCCGGGGATGTTCGACCGCCTGTCGAGCTGACCGGCAGGCGGTTCCGGCGGGCGGGAAACGCCGGAGCGGAGGACGCCGGGAGCGCAGACGCGGGAGGCCCGGCACCCCGAAGGGTGCCGGGCCTCGTCGCTGAGGTGCCTCAGTGGGAGTGGCCGTGGCCGTGGCCCGCCGCGGCCGGCTCCTCCTCTTCCTTCTTCTCGACGACCAGGGTCTCGGTCGTGAGCAGGAGGGAGGCGATGGAGGCGGCGTTCTCCAGGGCGGAGCGGGTGACCTTCACCGGGTCGATGACGCCGGCCTTGACCAGGTCGCCGTACTCGCCGGTGGCGGCGTTGAAGCCCTGGCCCTTGTCGAGCTCGGCGACCTTGGAGGTGATGACGTAACCCTCCAGGCCGGCGTTCTCGGCGATCCAGCGCAGCGGCTCGACGGCGGCGCGGCGGACGACCGCGACACCGGTGGCCTCGTCGCCGGTCTTGCCGAGGTTGCCCTCGAGGATCTTGACGGCGTGGACCAGCGCGGAGCCACCACCGGAGACGATGCCCTCCTCGACCGCGGCGCGGGTCGCGGAGATGGCGTCCTCCAGACGGTGCTTCTTCTCCTTCAGCTCCACCTCGGTGGCGGCGCCGACCTTGATCACGCACACGCCGCCGGCCAGCTTCGCGAGGCGCTCCTGGAGCTTCTCGCGGTCCCAGTCGGAGTCGGTGTTCTCGATCTCGGCCTTGATCTGCGCGACGCGGCCCGCGACGTCGGCGGAGTTGCCGCCGCCGTCGACGATCGTGGTGTCGTCCTTGGTGATGGTCACGCGGCGGGCGGAGCCGAGCACGTCCAGACCGACCTGGTCGATCTTGAGGCCGACCTCCTCGGAGATGACGGTGCCGCCGGTGAGGGTGGCGATGTCCTGGAGCATGGCCTTGCGGCGGTCGCCGAAGCCCGGGGCCTTCACCGCGACGGCGTTGAAGGTGCCGCGGATCTTGTTGACGACCAGGGTCGACAGGGCCTCGCCGTCGACGTCCTCGGCGATGATCAGCAGCGGCTTGGAGGCACCCGACTGGATGACCTTCTCCAGCAGCGGCAGCAGGTCCTGGATGGAGCTGATCTTGCCCTGGTTGATCAGGATGTACGGGTCGTCGAGGACGGCCTCCATACGCTCCTGGTCGGTGACGAAGTAGGGCGACAGGTAGCCCTTGTCGAAGGCCATGCCCTCGGTGAAGTCCAGCTCCAGACCGAAGGTGTTGGACTCCTCGACGGTGATGACACCGTCCTTGCCGACCTTGTCCATGGCCTCGGCGATCAGCTCGCCGACCTGCTGGTCCTGGGCGGACAGCGCGGCGACGGCGGCGATGTCGGACTTCTCGTCGATCGGGCGGGCCGAGGCGAGCAGGTCGTCGGAGACGGCCTTGACCGCGGCGTCGATGCCCTTCTTCAGCAGCGCCGGGGAGGCACCGGCGGCGACGTTGCGCAGACCCTCGCGCACCAGCGCCTGGGCCAGCACGGTGGCGGTGGTGGTGCCGTCACCAGCGATGTCGTTGGTCTTGGTCGCCACCTCCTTCACCAGCTGGGCGCCGAGGTTCTCGTACGGGTCCTCGATCTCGACCTCACGGGCGATCGTGACACCGTCGTTGGTGATGGTGGGCGCGCCGAACTTCTTGTCGATGACGACGTTGCGGCCCTTGGGGCCGATCGTCACCTTCACCGTGTCGGCAAGCTTGTTGACGCCGCGCTCGAGGGCGCGACGGGCGTCCTCGTCGAACTTCAGGATCTTCGCCATGACAGCGGGAGCCCTCTCGGAAATCTGTGGGTGAAAAAGGCACTGCGCCCCGGGCGCCCGGCTTCTTATGTGGTCGCGGGGGCCAGGGGCGCAGCGTCAAGCATCAAAAGTGCTCGAGGTGTCTTACTTCTCGATGATCGCGAGGACGTCGCGAGCCGAGAGGACGAGGTACTCCTCGCCGTTGTACTTCACCTCGGTGCCGCCGTACTTGCTGTACAGGACGACGTCGCCGACCTTGACGTCGAGCGGCAGGCGCTCGCCGTTCTCGAAGCGGCCCGGACCCACGGCGAGGACGGCGCCCTCCTGGGGCTTCTCCTTCGCGGTGTCCGGGATGACCAGGCCAGAGGCGGTGGTCTGCTCGGCGTCGAGCGGCTGGACCACGATGCGGTCCTCGAGCGGCTTGATGGCAACCTTGGAGCTGGTGGTCGTCACGGTCCGACCTCCCCCTTCGGAGATCTCACGGGGTTAACTGTCTGAGGTGGCGACCAGGTGGATCCGTCGTCGCGGGTGCCGGACCTGCCCGTCGCGTGGTTGGCACTCTCATCTGCCGAGTGCCAGAGCCGAGACTATGACCGCGATTAGCACTCGGTCAAGCGGAGTGCCAATGGCGGTGCGGCGCGTCGGCCCGGCCGGGGCCGGTGGGGAGCGTCCCGGGTGGGCGGCTCAGGCCAGGTAGTCCTCCAGGCGGGCCACTGTCAGGCCCTGGCTCTGGGCCCGGCGCAGCAGGCGGGCGGTGCGTTCCGCCAGGCCGGGGCCGGCGTCCCGGCCGGGGCCCACGAGGACGATGTCGCCGGGGGCCAGGTGCCGCGGTCCCCCGCGGTAGACGATGCCGCCGGAGCCGACGGCGGCGCGCCACAGGACGACGGCGGAGACGCCGCAGTCGGCGGCGGCGCGCAGGGTGGTGGCGTCGTAGGCGCCGCGGGGCGGCCGCAGGAGGCGGGGGCGGACACCGAAGCGGGAGCCGAGCTTGTCGCGCTGGCCGCAGATCTCGGCGCGCTGCCCGGCGTAGGGCAGTCCGGGCAGTGCCGGGTGGTCGAGGGTGTGGTTCTCGATCGTGGCGCCGACCGCGCGCAGCCGGGCGAAGCGGCCGTAGCCGGGGCCCGCGACGGTGTCGGTGAGGAAGAGGCTGACCGGCAGCCGGAGTTCACGGACCATGTCGGCGAACCGCGGATCCCGCTCGGCGCCGTCGTCGTAGGTGAGGAAGACGACCGGGTCGGTGGTGTCGACGTGGTCCACGACCGGGAGCGGCGAGGCGTCGGTCCGGCGGGCGCCGAGGGGCCGGGCCGGGTGGCTCGGCGGGGCGGCGAGCGGGGCGTCCAGACCCCAGCGGCGGTGCGCCGCGCCGACGGCCGCGCTCGGCGGCCGGGCCCCCTGGGCGGCCCGCTTGCCCAGTCGCTCGATGGGGTCGACGGACTGGGCGCAGCCGGTGAGCAGGAGGGCCGCGGCGAGCGCGGCCGCCGCAGCGGTCCGCGTGCGCCGCGGCCGGCCCGCCGGCCGCCCCCGGCGCCTCACAGGTAGTCCTCCAGGCGCGCCACGGCGTACCCCTCGCGCGTGACCTTGTCGAGGAACCTGCGCATGTCGTCGACCATCGTGCCGTTCCAGTCGTCGCGGCCGCGGAAGTGGGTGAGCACGATGTCGCCGGGGTGCAGGCTGCGGTCCCAGTCGCGGTACTCCCAGTGGTCGACGAAGACCTCCTCGTCCCAGATCGGCGCGTACTTGATCCCGCAGGACTTGGCGGCGCGCAGGGTGTCGCCGTTGTAGTTGCCGTAGGGCGGCCGGAAGACGGTGGGCGCCTTGCCGAACTGCTTCTTCATGATGTCCTGCATGCCGCAGATCTCGTCCCGCTGCTGCTCGTAGGAGAGGCCGGGCAGGTAGGGGTGGGTGAGGGTGTGGTTGTTGAGGGTGTGGCCCTCGGCCTGCATCCGGCGGAAGTAGCCGTAGTCGTCCTTCACCAGGTAGTTGCTGAGGAAGGCCGAGTAGGGGATCTTCAGGTCGCTCATCATGCGCAGGAACGCCGGGTCCTTCTCGGCGCCGTCGTCGATGGTGAGGAAGACGACCTTCTTGCCGGTGGGGACGGTGGTGAAGACCGGGGGCAGGTTCTCCTCCTCCTGGCCGTCCACCTCGAAGCCGTCGCGCGGGGTGATCTTCGGCTTGACGGCCGGGGGCGCCGGGGGCGCGAGCGGCACCCGGGCCAGCTTCCAGCGCTGGGCGGCCGCGACCAGCCGGGCCTGTTCGGCGGCGCGGCGGGCCTCGGGGGTCAGGGCCTGGGCGGGGCCGCCCTGGCCGGAGTTGTGGCCCGGCCCGGAGTGGGCGCCGGAACCCTGGCCCGGGGAACCGCAGCCGGAGACGAAGGCGGCCGAGACCAGAACGGCCACGCCGCAGCGCAGGGCGGTCCCGGGGAGGGACGGACGTGTGTCACGAGACCGCTTTTTGTCATTTTGTACTACTTCTCGCATGGCGTCGGATCCTCGCAGGCCCCGGCGCCGAACCCGGTCCGACACCGCCGCCGGAGGCGCACCATCCACCGACTGGCCCACAATGACCCGGTGAACGACCTCGCCCTCCTCCTCACCCCCGAAGGCCGCGCCCTGCTCGACGAGGTGCGCGACACCGACCCCGCGCGCGAGCTGGCCGTCGCCACCCGGCTGCGCCGGGACCACCCCGCCGAGCTGGTGTCCGCGGCGCTGGGGCAGGCACGGCTGCGGCAACGGGCGGTGGCCAAGTTCGGCGAACGGGACGCCGCCCGGATGTTCTTCACGCCCAACGGCGTCGAGCAGTCGACGCGGACGAGTGTGGCGACGCACCGGGCCGAGTGCCTCCGGGCGAACGGGGTGCGGTCCGTCGCCGACCTGTGCTGCGGGATCGGCGGCGACGCGATCGCGTTCGCCCGCGCCGGGATCCGGGTGCTGGCCGTCGACCGTGACCCGCTGACCTGTGAGGCGGCCCGCGCCAACGCCGACGCGCTCGGTCTCGCCGGCTTGATCGAGGTGCGCGAGGCCGACGTGACGGAGGTGGACACGGCCGGATACGACGCCGTGTTCGTCGACCCGGCCCGCCGGTCCGGCAAGCGCGGCCGCATCTTCGATCCGGAGGCCTACTCCCCTCCCCTGTCATGGGCGGTGTCCGCCGCGCTCGGGGCGCCGCGCGGCCTGCTGAAGATCGCCCCGGGCATTCCGCACGAGGCGATCCCCGCGGACGCGACGGCCGAATGGGTCTCGGACGGAGGGGACGTGAAGGAGGCCATCCTGTGGTTCGGCCCGGACGTGACGCCGGGGGCCCGGCGGGCGACGCTGCTCCCCGCCGGCGCCGGCATCTACGTGACACCCGACACCATGCTCCCCGACCCGCGGGTCCGGCCGGTCGGGCGGTACCTGTACGAGCCGGACGGCGCCGTCATCCGCGCCCACCTGGTCGCCGAGGTGGCCGAGGACCTGGACGGTGGGCTGATCGACCCGACCATCGCCTACATCACCTCCGACGAGCTGCACAACACTCCGTACGCCACCGCCTACGAGATCACCGACCAGCTCCCCTTCAACGTCAAGAGGCTCAAGGCCCTGCTGCGCGAGCGCGAGGTCGGCATCCTGACCGTGAAGAAGCGGGGCTCGGCGGTCGAGCCCGAGGAACTGCGCCGCAAGGTCAGACCCCAGGGCCCGCACTCCGCAACGGTCTTCCTGACCCGGGTCGCGGGAGCCCCGACGATGCTGGTCGGCCGCCCGGCGCGCTGAGACCGCGACCGGCCCCTCAGCCTGCCTCGGCGGCCCGGCGCAGCAGCAGGGCGCGCTCGCGTGCGTTG
The DNA here is from genome assembly GCF_053593175.1 of Streptomyces sp. NPDC002386. Classification (NCBI taxonomy): domain Bacteria; kingdom Bacillati; phylum Actinomycetota; class Actinomycetes; order Kitasatosporales; family Streptomycetaceae; genus Streptomyces; species Streptomyces sp. NPDC002386. The sequence goes on along the minus strand of NZ_JBSFBX010000010.1, from coordinate 27,507 downwards.
CGGGTGAGCGAGGCCGCGCGTTCGAACTCCGCGCGGGCCTCCGCCGTACGGCCGAGGCGGGACAGCAGGTCGGCGCGGACGCTGGGCAGCAAGTGGTAGTCGCGCAGCGCGGGTTCGCCGGCCAGGGCGTCGACGAGCGCGAGCGCTTCGGCCGGGCCCTCGGCCCTCGACACGGCCACCGCGCGGTTCAGTTCGACGACCGGCGACGGGGCCCGGGCGGCGAGCAGGGCGTAGAGGGTGGCGATGGTCCGCCAGTCGGTCTCCGCGTAGGTGAACGCGTGCGCGTGGCAGGCCGCGATGGCCGCCTGGAGGGCGTAGGGGCCGGGTGCGCCGGTGGCGGTGGCCTCGGCGCGGGCCAGGGCCCGGATGCCGCGGGCGATGAGCATACGGTTCCAGCGGCGCCGGTCCTGGTCCTCCAGCAGCACCGGGGTTCCGTCGGGGGCGGTGCGGGCGGCGGTGCGCGAGGCCTGGAACTCCAGCAGCGCGGTGAGGCCGTGCACCTCCGGCTCCTTCGGCATCAGCCCGGACAGCAGCCGGGCCAGCCGCAGCGCGTCCTCGCACAGCCCGGGGCGCAGCAGGTCGTCGCCGGCGGTGGCCGCGTAACCCTCGTTGAAGATCAGGTAGATGACGTCGAGGACCGAGCCGAGGCGGGCCTCGCGGTCGGGCCCGTACGGCACCTCGAAGGCGACGTTCCGCGTCGCGAGGGTGCGTTTGGCGCGGACGACGCGCTGGGCGACCGTAGGCTCCGGGACGAGATGGGCGCGGGCGATCTCCGCCGTGGTGAGACCGCCCAGCAGGCGCAGGGTGAGGGCGACGCGGGCCTCGGGGGACAGCACCGGATGGCAGGTGGTGAAGACGAGCCGCAGCAGGTCGTCGTCGATGTCGTCCGGGTCGGCGGGCTCGGGCGGCGGGGCCGTGTCCGGGAGGGTCCGGCCGATCTCCGCGAGCTTGCGGGCGTAGGTCTCGCGGCGCCGGACCAGGTCGACGGCGCGGTGCCGGGCGGTGGCCGTGAGCCAGGCGCCGGGGTTGTCGGGCACACCGTCGCGGGGCCACCGCTCCAGGGCGGCGACCAGCGCGTCCTGCGCCAGTTCCTCGGCGATGCCGAGGTCCCGCACGATCCGGGCGACGCCGGCGACGACGCGCGGGTACTCCAGCCGGAAGACGGTCTCGATGGCGTGTGCCGCGGTGGGCTGTGTTTCCACAGCCCACCATGCAACACCCCCGGGCCCTCCGGAGCCAAGGAGGGCTCAGCCCTCGGCGATCTCCCGGACCTCGCAGGTGACGGTCCAGAACTCCTCGTGGGTCTTCAGGAACCGCTTGGTCCACTCCAGCGCCTCGGCCATGTCCTTGCACTGCATGAGCGCGTAGCCGCCGACGACCTCCTTGGACTCGGTGAAGGGCCCGTCGGTGACGGAGATCCTGCCGCCCTCCCAGCGCACCCGGGCGCCCTGGGCGGAGGGGGTGAGTCCGGCGGTGTCGAGCATGACGCCGGCCTTGGTGATCTCCTCGATCAGCTCGCCCATCCGCTGCATCAGTTCCTCGCTGGGGCCCTCGGCGGGGGCGGAGTTCTCCTCGATGCGCACGAGCGACAGGTAGCGGGGCATGGTGACTCCTCGGTCCGGGCGACGGGGCCGGTCCCCGCCGCTCACCTGTACGTCGAACGGGAGACGGCCGGATCGACAGCCGCGCGGACATTTCCCGAAGATTTTTTTCCGGCCGCCCGGAGGGGCCGCCGCTCAGCGCGGCGACGCCCGCAGTTCGCCCGCCGCCGGCTCCTTCGCCACCACCCGGTCGGGGTCGGACGGCGCCGTGCCGATCCGGTCACGGAAGGAACGTGGATCCGGATGGTGAGAGGACTGCCGGCGGAAGCCCTGAGATCCGGCCTTCTCGGAGACTGCTCATCCGAGGCTCACCGTGGGCACCGGATTGCTGCCGCTCCAGGAGGCGTTGAACCCGAAGGTCACCGAACCGCCGTCCGGCACCGCGCCGTTGTACGAGGCGTTCGCGCACGACACCTCCGTGCCCGACTGGGTGCAGGTGGCGTTCCAGGCCTGCGTGATCCGCTGGCCGGCTCCGTAGGTCCAGTTCACCTTCCAGGAGGACAGCGAGGCACCCGAGCAGGAGATCCTCACCTGGCCGGTGAATCCGCCGTCCCACTGGCCGGTCAGGCCGTAGGCGGCCGAGCAGGCAGCGCCCGGCGGCGGTTCGCTCGTGCCGCCTCCCCCGCCCAGCGCCTCGGCGATCGCGTGATACGCCGGTTTCGGCTGGTAGTTCTCGTCGTACGGCGTCGCCGCCCCGTAGCCGGGAAAGGTGCTCGGCACCCAGGAGTCGGAGTCGGTGAAGCCCCACACCGTGACGTCGACGCACCGGGTCACGGCCGTGCAGGCGGCCGTCACGGACTTGAAGTCGGCCGCCTGCTGCGCCAGTTTCGCGCTGTCGGCGGGCAGGGACATCCGGACGTCCAGCTCGGTGACGGCCACGTCCACGCCGAGGTCCGCGAAGCGCTGGATGTTCTGCTGGAGCGAAGCCGGCACCTGGCCGAGGATCAGATGGGCCTGGAGGCCGACGCCGTCGATCGGCACACCCTGCTGCTTGAGGGACCTGACCAGGTTGTACAGGGCGGTGGACTTCGCGTTCACGCCCTCGACGTTGTAGTCGTTGATGTACAGCTTGGCGTTCGGGTCGGCCGCGTGCGCCCAGGTCAGGGCGTTGGCGATGTACCCGGAGCCGAGGCCGTCGTACCAGATCGTCGAGCGGTAGCTGCCGTCCTCGTCGAAGGGCTCGTTGACCACGTCCCAGACGGACACCTTGCCCTTGTAGCGGCCGACCTCGGTGCCGATGTGGTCCCGCAGCAGGGTGCCGAGCTGGGCCGGGGTCCAGCTCCCGTTGGTCAGCCAGCTCGGGTTCTGGCTGTGCCAGACCAGGGTGTGGCCGCGCACCTGCTGGTCGTGGGCCTGGGCGAAGGCCACGATCTGGTCGGCCTCGCTCCAGTTGAAGCTGCCCCGGGTGGGCTCGACCGAGCCCCACTTCATGGCGTTGCCCGGGGTGAGCGAGCCGAACTGCGTCCCGGTGATGTCCGCGTAGGCGCCGGTGAGCTTGGAACCGGTGACCGCGGTGCCGATGACCTTGCCCTTCGCCGCGGCGAGGTCGCGCAGCGGCGGGTCGGCGGCACGGGCGGTGCCGGTACCGGCCGTGCAGAGGGCCGCGGCGGCGACCAGGGCGGCCAGACAGGCGCGTAAGGAAGTTCTGGAGGTTCTCATGGCGGGGGGCCTCCGAAAGTTTCGGTCGTACAACCGACTGACTTCGGAGGAGTGTGCGGGCGCACGCCCCACCCGTCAATACGTCGTCTTCCGGCCACTCATGTCACCCGGCGGCCGGCGCCGCCGTACTGCTGCGCACCACCAGACTGGTCGCCAGCTCCACCCGGGTCGCCGCCCGCTCGTCCTCGGCGCGGCCCAGTTCCAGCACCAGCCGGGCCGCGGCCTCGGCCATCTCGGTCAGCGGCTGGCGCACGGTCGTCAGCGGCGGCCCCACCCAGCGGGCCACCGGCAGATCGTCGAAGCCGACCACGCTGAGGTCCTCCGGGATGCGCAGCCCCAGCTCGCGCGCGGCCTCGAACAGGCCGAGGGCCTGGAGGTCGTTGCCCGCGAAGACGGCGGTGGGCCGGTCCGGGCGGCGCAGCAGTTCCAGGCCCAGCCGGTAGCCGGCGTCGTGGTGGAAGTCGCCGGTCGCGACGAGCGAGGAATCGACCGGCAGCCCCGCCGTCTCCAGCGCGGCCCGGTAGCCGTCGACGCGGGCCCGGCTGCACATCATCCGGGAGGGGCCGCTGATGGCGCCGATCCGGGTGTGGCCCAGCTCCACCAGGTGACGGGTGGCGGCTAGGCCGCCCTGCCAGTTGGTGGCGCCGATCGAGGGCACGTCCGGACCCGGGTCGCCCGCCGGGTCCATCACCACGAACGGGATGGACCGGCTGGTCAGCAGCGCGCGCTGGGACTCGTCGAGGCCGGACAGCACCAGGACCACGCCGTGCGGGCGGCGGGCGGCGACCTGGTCGGCCCAGGTGCGGCCCGGGGTGAGCCGCCCGGCCGACTCGGACAGCACCACGCTCAGGCCCGCGTCCCGGGCCACGTTCTCCACGCCCCGGATGACCTCCATCGCCCAGGCGCTCTCCAGCTCGTGGAAGACCAGGTCGATCAGCGGGGAACGGGACGCCTCGGCGCGCCGGCGCCGGTAGCCGTAGGCGCGCAGCAGCTCCTCGACACGGGTGCGGGTCGCCGGGGCCACGTCGGCGCGGCCGTTGAGGACCTTCGAAACAGTCGGAGCGGAGACCCCGGCCTCCCGGGCGATTTCGGCGAGGGTCGCCGTCTGCGTTTCTGCGGGCTTCGAAGGCTTCATGCCCGCGATCGTATCCCTGCGGCACCTCTTGACGAAGGTGTTCTCCCGCCATAGGTTTCCGGAACATTCGACGCATTGACCGAAACATTCGTAAGCCCGCTGTCGAGAGTCCGACCGCCCGAGAGCGCGAGAGTGTGCCGACGAACGGGGTACCGCCCGACGTCCCGACCCTTCCGACGGGAGTTTCATGACCACCGCTCCTTGGCGCGACCCCGCCCTGCCCGCCGCCGCGCGCGTCGACGACCTGCTCTCCCGGATGACCCTGGAGGAGAAGACCGCCCAGCTCTACGGGGTGTGGGTGGGCGCCGCCACGGACGGCGACGGGGTCGCCCCGCTGCAGCGCGAGATGACCGCCGACTACGACTGGGACGAGCTGATCACCCATGGCCTCGGCCAGCTGACCCGCTCCTTCGGCACCGCCCCGGTGGACCCGGCGCTGGGCGCGCAGGCACTGGCCCGTGCCCAGCGCCGCATCGCCGGGGCGAGCCGCTTCGGCATCCCGGCGGTCGCCCACGAGGAGTGCCTGGCGGGCTTCACGGCGTGGGGCGCGACCGCGTACCCGGTACCGCTGGCCTGGGGCGCGTCCTTCGACCCGGCGCTCGTCACCGAACTGGGCCGGCACATCGGCCGCGACCTGCGCTCGGTCGGCGTCCACCAGGGCCTCGCCCCCGTGCTGGACGTGGTCCGCGACCCGCGCTGGGGCCGGGTGGAGGAGACGATCGGCGAGGACCCCTACCTGGTCGGCACGGTCGGCACGGCCTACGTGCGCGGCCTGGAGTCGGCCGGGGTGGTCGCCACGCTCAAGCACTTCGCCGGGTACGCCTCCTCGGTGGGCGCCCGCAACCTCGCCCCCGTACGGGCGGGCGTACGGGAGTTCGCGGACGTGACCCTGCCGCCGTTCGAGATGGCGCTGCGCGAGGGCGGAGCGCGCTCGGTGATGGCCTCCTACACCGAGACCGACGGCGTACCGGTCTCCGCCGACCCCCGGCTGCTCGACGACCTCCTGCGCGGCGAGTGGGGGTTCACCGGCACAGTGGTAGCCGACTACTTCGGCGTCGGCTTCCTGCTGAGCCAGCACCGGGTCGCGGAGGACGAGGCCGGGGCGGCGCACCTGGCCCTGGCGGCGGGCGTCGACGTCGAACTGCCGACCCTGAAGTGCTACGGCGCCCCGCTCGTCACCGCCGTGCGGACGGGCCGTGTCCCGGAGTCGCTGGTGGACCGCGCGGCCCGCCGGGTCCTGCTGCAGAAGTGCGGGCTCGGCCTGCTGGACGAGGACTGGCGGCCGGAGCCCGGCGGCCCGGTCGACCTGGACTCGGCCGCCAACCGCGCCCTGGCCGGCCGGCTGGCCGAGGAGTCGGTGGTCCTGCTCGACAACCCCGACGGGCTGCTGCCGCTGGCCCCCGACACCCGGATCGCGGTGGTGGGCCCCCGCGCGGCGGACGCCCTGGCGATGCTCGGCTGCTACTCCTTCCCCTCCCATGTGCTCCCCCACCACCCCGAGGTCCCGCTCGGCGTCTCGATCCCGACCCTCCTGGACGCCCTGCGCACCGAACTGCCGGACGCCAAGGTGACGTTCGCCGAGGGCTGCGGGGTCCGCGACCCGGACACCGCGGGCTTCGCGGAGGCGGTGGCCCGGGCGGCGGAGGCGGACGTGTGCGTGGCGGTCCTCGGCGACCGCGCGGGCCTGTTCGGCCGGGGCACCTCGGGCGAGGGCTGCGACGTGGCGGACCTGCGGCTGCCGGGGGTCCAGAGCGAGTTGCTGGACGCGCTGGTCGCCACCGGCGTCCCCGTAGTCCTGGTCCTGCTCACCGGGCGCCCGTACGCGCTGGGCCGCTGGCACGGCCGGCTCGGCGCGGCCGTCCAGGCCTTCTTCCCGGGCGAGGAGGGCGGTCCGGCCGTCGCGGGCGTCCTGTCCGGCCGGGTGAACCCCTCGGGCCGTCTCCCGGTGAGCGTCCCGCGCGCCCCCGGCGGCCAGCCGTGGACCTATCTCCAGCCCCCGCTGGGCCTGGCCGGCGAGGTCAGCAGCCTGGACCCGACCCCGCTGTACCCCTTCGGCCACGGCCGCTCGTACACGACGTTCGCCTGGGAGGACTTCACCGGCGACGGGGGCGACGCGGGCTACGAGGGCGACGGCACAACGGAGATCGGCACGGACGGCTCGTACGACCTCTCGCTGACCGTCCGCAACACCGGTGACCGCGCGGGCGCCGAGGTCGTCCAGCTCTATCTGCACGACCCGGTGGCGTCGGTGACCCGCCCGGACGTCCGGCTGACCGGCTACCGGCGACTGGAGCTGGCCCCGGGCGAGTCCCGCCGGCTGACCTTCCGTTTCCACGCCGACCTGTCGTGCTTCACCGACCGCACGGGCGCCCGCGTGGTGGAGCCGGGCGCCCTGGAACTGCGGCTCGGACCGTCCAGCGCGGAGGTACGGCACACCGCCCGGCTGCGGCTGACCGGACCGGTGCGGGCGGTCGGGTCCGAACGGACACTGCGCTGCGAGGTGGAGGTGTCGGAGACGGGGTGAACGCGAACACCCCGCCACCGGATGACCGGTGGCGGGGTGTCGGATGGAGCGCCGGGCAGGCCTTGCACCTGCATCTCCCCACAGGAAGTGGGGCGTCTTTCCTTGGACCACCAACGCACTGCGTCCGGACCGGGTTTCCGGCCGTTCGCGTGTGATGATCATAGCCCGAGGACGGGCCTTCGCGCCACCTCAGCGTTCCGCTTCCCCGTCCACCGGCTCGAACCGCCACCGGTGGACCGCCCTCGTCACCAAGGTGCCGTCCGGTTCGGGCAGTTCCGGGAGCTCGGCGTCGTACGGCGCGTCCCACCAGGTGATGACCAGCACCCGGTCCTGCGGGGCCCGGAAGGTCTCCCGGCGCAGCGGCTGGCGGGGAAGCTCCTGCGCTCGCGCCCAGGCCAGCAGTTCCGGGCCCCGGCCCGCGGTGGCCCGGGCCTCCCACATCAGGGCGACGGTCACGAGTACAGGTTCTCCGTGCCGGCCTCGTGCGCGTGGGCGTGGCTCTGCCCCGGCACGTGCGGGTCGGTCACCGGCAGCGAGGAGTCGGCGGACAGGTCCCAGTCGGAGGCGGCGCGGTTGCGGGAGACCATCTCGGCGCCGAGGGCCGCGACCATCGCGCCGTTGTCCGTGCACAGCTTGGGACGCGGGACGCGCAGCCGGATCCCGGCCGCCTCGCAGCGCTCCTGGGCGAGGACGCGCAGCCGGGAGTTGGCCGCGACACCGCCGCCGATCATCAGGTGGTCGACCCCCTGGTCCTTGCAGGCGCGGACGGCCTTTCGGGTCAGCACGTCGACCACGGCCTCCTGGAAGGACGCGGCCACGTCACGGACCGGGACCTCCTCGCCGGCCGCGCGCCTGGCCTCGATCCAGCGGGCCACCGCGGTCTTCAGACCGGAGAAGGAGAAGTCGTACGCGGGGTCGCGCGGGCCGGTCAGACCGCGCGGGAAGGCGATCGCCGCGGGGTCGCCCTCACGGGCGTAGCGGTCGATGACCGGGCCGCCGGGGAAGCCCAGGTTCAGCACCCGGGCGATCTTGTCGAAGGCCTCGCCGGCCGCGTCGTCGATGGTGGCGCCCATGGGGCGGACGTCGGAGGTGATGTCCTCGGACAGCAGCAGGGAGGAGTGGCCGCCGGAGACCAGCAGGGCCATGGTCGGCTCGGGCAGCGGGCCGTGCTCCAACTGGTCCACGCAGATGTGCGAGGCCAGGTGGTTGACGCCGTACAGGGGCTTGCCCAGGGCGTAGGCGTAGGCCTTCGCCGCCGAGACGCCGACCAGCAGGGCGCCGGCGAGCCCCGGGCCCGCGGTGACCGCGATGCCGTCGAGGTCCTTCGCGGTGACGCCCGCCTCCTTCAGCGCGCGGTCGATGGTCGGGACCATCGCCTCCAGGTGCGCCCGGGAGGCCACCTCGGGCACGACACCGCCGAAGCGGGCGTGCTCGTCGACGCTGGAGGCGACGGCGTCCGCCAGCAGGGTGGTGCCGCGGACGATGCCGACGCCGGTCTCGTCGCAGGAGGTCTCGATGCCGAGGACGAGGGGTTCGTCAGCCATTGATCTCGGTTCCTTGTACTGGGGGTGAGTCCGCGGCGGGGCCGCTGTCGGATGCTGTGGTCAGGCGCATCACCAGGGCGTCGACGTTGCCCGGCTGGTAGTAGCCGCGCCGGAAGCCGATGGGTACGAAGCCGAAGCGCTCGTAGAGCTTCTGGGCGGCGATGTTGTCCACCCGGCACTCGAGCATGACCTCGGCGCACTCGAAGGCGGTGGCCGCCTTCAGCAGCTCGGTCAGCAGCCGGCCGCCGAGGCCGGTGCCCTGGTGGGAGCGGGCGACGGCGATGGTCTGGACGTCGCCCACGTCGCCGGCGGCCGCGAGGCCCGCGTAACCGACGATCCGGCCGTCCTCCTCGGCGACCAGGTACCGCCGGTTGGCCTCGGCGCCCCGGGCGTGGGCCAGCTCGGACCAGAACATGCCCCTCGACCAGGCGTCGTCGGGGAACAGCCCCCGCTCCAGCTCCAGGACCGGGTCGATGTCCCACCAGCGCATCTCACGCAGTCGAGGCTCCGTCACTTCGGGGTGACCACCTTGTAGTTCTTGGGGACCTGCGCGTCGGGGCGGCGCAGGTACAGCGGGCGCGGCGCCGGCAGTTCCTCGCCGGCGGCCAGCTTCTCGGCGGCCAGAGCGGCGAGGGCGGCGGCGGACACGTGCTCCGGTTCGTGGGCGCTCGGGAACGTGTCCGGGTAGAGCAGCGCGCCGGCGCCGACGGCGGGCAGCCCGGCGACCCGCTCGGCGATGTCGGCGGGGCGGTCGACGGCCGGGTCGGTCAGGCGGGTGCGGGAGTCGGCGTAGGTCGCCCAGTAGACCTCCTTGCGCCGGGCGTCGGTCGCCACGACGAAGGGGCCCTTCTCGATGTCGGCGGCGTAGGCGAGGCCGTCCAGGGTGCACACGCCGTGCACCGGGACGCCGAGCGCGAGGCCGAAGGTGTCGGCGGTCATCAGGCCGACCCGCAGACCGGTGTAGGGGCCGGGTCCGGTCCCGACGACGATCCCGGTGACGGCCTCCAGCTTGAGCCCGGCCTCGGCTAGCACCCGGTCGACGGCCGGCAGCAGCAGCTCTCCGTGCCGGCGGGCGTCCACCTGGCTCGACGACGCGATGACGTCCGTACCGTCGTGCAGCGCGACGGTGACGGCGGGGGTGGCGGTATCCAGAGCGAGCAAGAGCACGCGAACAGCCTACGGCGCCCGCGCCGCTCGCATCGCCGGACCGGTGCGGCGGTGACCGACTGCTACGGTTCGTACGAAGTACGACATATGGCATGAAACAGAGGTGGACGCGCGTGGCAGGGACCAGCTCGGGGATCGTGGCCGGCCTCACCGCGGCGGCCATCGGCGTCGTCGGATTCCTCGCCTACCAGGCACAGGCGACCGTTCCGCCGAACCTGAGCGGCAGACCCGGGCCGAACGCGGCGTCCGCCGGGGCGGCCGGGAAGGCGCCCCGCGACCGGCTCCGCCCGGGGGCCCTGCCGGGCGGCTCCGGAACGGGTGAACGGGTCGTGTACTCGGTGGACGACGACCGGGTCTGGCTGGTCGACGACCACAACCGCGTGCAGCGCAGCTTCGGCGTGAGCCCCGGCACGGTGGACCCGCCCGCGGGCAGGTACTGGGTCACGTCCCGCTCGAACGCCGTCACCGGGACGGACGGCCTGCCCATCGAGCACGTAGTGCGGTTCACCAGTGTGGACGGCGTGGTGATCGGCTTCAGCGCGGCGGTGCGGGGCGGGGACCCCCTGGCGGGGGACGGGGTGAAGACGGGCGGTATCCGGGAGCGGCGCGAGGACGGCGACGCGATGTGGAAATTCGCCACGATCGGCGTACCCGTCGTGGTGATCCGCTGACGGTGGCGCCGCGGCGGCCGCGGCCGTGCCGCCCCCGGGCGGCCCTTGTGCCCGCGACCGCGCCGGCGGCCGGCTAGGCGGCCTGCCGCCGCTCCGGCCGCACCGGGCGCTCCGGCCTGGACGGCGCCGGCTCACACGGCGGCCGCGAGACCGCGCGAGCGGCCTCGCACGACGCCAGCAGCTCGCGCATCGACACCCCGCCGAACACGGTCGGCTCGGCCGGCGGCTCCGTGGGCCGAGAAGCGGACATGGACGCCTCCTGAAGTGCGGGGGCGGGCGCGGTTAGGTATGCCTAACCGCGAGCGGTACTCCATGTGACCACGCCCGGGACATCCCGCGCAATACGTTACCGACGCCTTGTCGGAAAGTGGCCGCGGTCAGGCCGCGAGCGTGCCCAGATCCGCGCTCGCCCACCGCTCCCCGAGGCCGGTGACCGTCACCTGCCGGACCTCGTCGGTCGTGTCGCCGACGGCCCGGTGGATGACGACCTGGAGGCGGTCCTCGGTCAGCTCCTCGACCTTGCCCTCGCCCCACTCCACGACGATCACCGAGTCGGGCAGGGAGACGTCGAGGTCGAGGTCCTCCATCTCGTCGAGGCCGCCGGAGAGCCGGTAGGCGTCCACGTGGACGAGCGGCGGCCCGCCACCGAGGGAGGGGTGCACCCGGGCGATCACGAAGGTCGGCGAGGTGACCGCGCCGCGCACGTCGAGCCCTTCGCCGAGCCCTCGGGTCAGCGTCGTCTTGCCCGCGCCCAGTTCGCCGCTGAGCATCACCAGGTCACCCGGGCGCAGCAGCTTGGCCAGGCGGCGGCCCAGCTCCCGCATCTGCTCGGGAGAGGTGACGGTCAGCCGGATCTCAGCGGGGTCGTGCGGTGCTGCTGGTGCTGCTGGCTGTTCCATAGCCACTTACGGTAGCCCCTGCCGGCACGGCGCCCGCGCGGGTGAGCAGGTCGGCCAGGCGGTCGGTGACCACTTCCGGGTGCTCCAGCATCACCAGGTGCCCGGCGTCCGGCACGAGCACCAGTTCGGCGTCCGGGAGGAGGTCGGCGATGGCCTCGCTGTGCTCGCTGGGCGTGACCAGGTCCTGCACACCGGCGAGCACCAGCACCGGGAAGTCCCGGAAGCAGAGCAGCGCCTCGGTCTTGTCGTGCTCGGTGAAGGCCGGATAGAACTCGGCGACCACGTCGATCGGCGTCGACTCGATCATCCGTTCGGCGAACCGCTCCACGGCGGGATCGACGTCCCGGGACGCGAACGAGTACCGCTTGATGACCCCGGCGAACAGGTCGGCGGTGGCCCGGCGCCCCTTCTCCACCAGTTCCGCCTGCTGTCCGAGCGCCCTCAGCACGCCCGGGAGTATCCGGCGCACCGCGTTGACGCCGGCCACCGGCAGCCCGAAGTTGACCTCGCCGAGCCGGCCGGAGGAGGTGCCGATGAGCGCGGTGGCCACGACCCGGTCGCGGATCAGCTCCGGGAAGTGGGCGGCCAGCGCCATGATGGTCATCCCGCCCATGGAGTGCCCGACCAGCACGACCGGGCCGTCCGGCACGGCCGCGTCGAGGACGGCCTTCAGGTCGCGGCCGAGCTGGTCGATGGTGAGCGGCACGCCGTCCTGGGTCTGGGCCACCCCGCGGCCGGACCGGCCGTGGCTGCGCTGGTCCCAGTGCACGGTGCGCACGACCCCGCGCAGGGCCGCCCGCTGGAAGTGCCAGGAGTCCTGGCTGAGGCAGTAGCCGTGGCAGAAGACGACGGTGACGGGGGCGGGCGCCTTGCGGCCGAAGAGCCTGCGGCGGCGCGGGGAGACGGCCGGACCCGGGTCGGGATCCACGTCGTCGACCTCGTAGTACAGCTCGGTGCCGTCGTCGGCGTACGCCTTGCCGGGGGTGCCGCGCAGGGTGCCGTAGGGGCCGGCCGAGTCGAGCACCAGCCGGGCCCGGCGGCGCATCCCGCGGCCCACGGTCATCCGCTCGACGGCCACCCCGGCGGCCGCGCCCGCGGCCAGGACGCCTATCGCGGCACCGGCGATGCCGGTCGTCCTGCGCCAGTTGCCGGCCGCCCCCGCGGCGGAGGCGGCGGCCGCCGAGGCGACGGCTTCCACCAGGGCCTCCGCACTGCTCTCGCTCACTTCCGCTCCTCTTCGCCGTACTGCAGTTCGCTGGGTGGGTGAAACGGGTGATGCCGGGATGGTACGGGTGGTGCCGGTGTTGTCCGTGTTACCAGTGGGGGCAGGAGTAACCGGGCATGGGTGACCGCCCCCCTGAAGGGGTTACCCCTCCTGGGGCCCGTTCACATGGACGCGGGGGACACGCGTTCCGATCCGGGTGACGATCTCGTACGCGATCGTGCCGCAGGCCTGCGCCCAGTCCTCGGCGGTGGGCTCACCGCGGTCCCCGGGACCGAACAGCACCGCCTCCGCACCGGCCTCGGGCTCGTCCCCGCCCAGGTCCACCACGAACTGGTCCATGGCCACCCGCCCCGCGACGGTCCGCCACTTGCCGTCCACCAGCACCGGGCCGGTGCCGGAGGCGTGCCGGGGGATGCCGTCCGCGTAGCCCACGGGGACCAGGCCGAGGGTGGTCGCGCCCGGGGTGACGTAGTGGTGGCCGTAGCTGACGCCGTGTCCGGCGGGGACGTGCTTGACCAGCGCCAGCGACGCGCTCAGCGTCATCACCGGACGCAGGCCGAAGTCCGCCGGGGTGCCGATCTCCGGGCTGGGCGAGATGCCGTACATGGCGATGCCCGGCCGGACGAGGTCGAAGTGGGTCTCCGGAAGGGTCAGCGTCGCCGGGGAGTTGGCGATGTGCCGCACCTCGGGGCGCACGCCCCGGTCCTCGGCGTACGCCACCATCTCCCGGAACCGGGAGAGCTGGGCGGCGATGGACGGATGGCCGGGCTCGTCGGCGCAGGCGAAGTGCGACCACAGACCGGTGACCCGGAGCAGGCCCTCGCGTTCGGCCCGCAGGGCCCCCTCGACCAGTTCGGGCCAGTCGGCGGGCTGGCAGCCGTTGCGCCCGAGCCCGGTGTCGGCCTTGAGCTGCACACGCGCCGGCCGGCCCGCCTGCCGGGCGGCCTCGGTGACCTCGCGCAGCGCCCACGTCCCGCTGAGGGAGACGTCGATGTCCGCCTCGACGGCCTGCCGCCAGGGCCCGCCGGGCACCCAGAGCCAGCACAGGACACGGGCCCGGAGACCGGCGGCGCGCAGCGCGAGCGCCTCCTCGGGCGTGGCCGTGCCGAGCCAGGTCGCGCCCGCCTCGACGGCCGCGCGGGCACACGGCAGCGCCCCGTGGCCGTACGCGTCGGACTTGACGACGGCCATCAGGGCCGCGCCCTTCGCCCGGGCCCGCAGGGCCCGCACATTGGCACGCAGGGCGGCCAGATCGATCTCGGCCCGGGCCCGCAGAGGCGCGGTCGTCTCAGCAACAGTCTCACTCATGGCGCCCCCAGTCTCTCAGAGGACCGCGGCGGCCCCCGGGCACACCGGCCGGAGCACCGCCGGGGGGGCCGCCCGCGCGGACCCCGCGGCGGATCCGGGGCGAGCGCGTGGAGGTTGCCGCACGAGTCTTGCGGCGCCCTCGGCGGCAGGTGTAGCAATGGCGCACGGAAAACTTGAACATTATTCAAGTTCCTGTTCGTCACTTCGCGTTCGTCCCCCCACCGAGCCGAGGAGCAGCAGATGTCCACGGAACGCCCCGCCCGCAGCCGGCGCACCGTCCTGGCGGCGGGAGCCCTCACCGGCCTCGGCCTGGCGGGCGCCCAGTTGGCCGGCCCGGCCGCGGCCGGCGCCGCGACCGCCGACGGCACGTCGTCCGCGGGTGACACACCGTCCGGCGGTGACACCGCCTACCTCGTCGGACGGGGCGTCGCCGACGCCACCGGCGAGGTCGCCGAGGTCGGCATGATGGGCTACGGCCGGTTCGACCAGCAGGCGGCCGGGCTGCACACCCGGCTGCGGGCCCGCGGGTTCGTGGTGGTGGACCGGGCCACCGGTCGGCGCGTCATGCTGATCGTCGCGGACTCGCCGATGATCTTCGAGAGCGTGCACCAGGAGGTGCTGCGGCGGCTCGCCGAGCGGTACGGCGGCCTCTACACCGAGCAGAACGTGCTCATCACCGCGACCCACACCCACGCCGGCCCCGGCGGCTACTCGCACCATCTGCTGTACAACGCCACCACGTTCGGGTTCCACCGCAAGACCTTCGAGGCCGTGGCGGAGGGTCTCGTCGAGGCCGCCCGGCGGGCCCACGACGACCTGGCGCCGTCCGACCTGGTCCTCAGCCACGGGACGCTGACCGGGGCCAGCGCCAACCGGTCCCGGGTGGCCTTCGACCGCAACCCGCGGGCCGACCGCGACCACTTCCCGGACGCCGTCGACCCGCACACCGCGCTGCTGCGGGTGGAGCGGGCCGGCCGGGCGGTGGGCGCCATCAACTGGTTCCCGGTGCACGGCACCAGCATGTCCGGGGACAACCGCCTGGTCAGCGCGGACAACAAGGGGTTCGCCGCGTACCACTGGGAGCGGGAGGTCAACGGCGTCGACTACCTCGCCGACGGTTCCCCGGCGTTCGTCTCGGCGTTCGCCCAGACCAACAGCGGCGACATGTCCCCGAATCTCGACCTGCGGCCCCCGACCACGCCGGAGGACTTCGCCCACACCCACGCCAGCGGGCTCCGGCAGTACGAGGCCGCAGCGGCGCAGCTCCACGAGCCGGGCGTCACACTGTCCGGCCCGGTGGACTCCCGGCTGGTGTACATCGACCTCTCCGACGTCACGGTGCGCCCCGAGTTCACCGGCGACGGGCGGACCCACCGCACCTCGAAGCCCTGCATCGGCGCCTCCATGGCCGCCGGGAGCATGGAGGACGGACCGGCGTTCCCCGGGTTCGAGGAGGGCGAGAACCCGTTCTGGGACGCGGTGTCCGACTCCGTCGTCTACACCGTCTCGCCCGAGCTGAAGGAGGCACAGGCGCCGAAGGACGTCTTCGTGCCCATCGGTGAGATGAACCGCGTCTACCCGTGGGTGCAGGAGCGGGTGCCGGTGATGCTGGTGCGCATCGGCCGGCTGTACCTCGTCGGCATCCCGGGCGAGGTCACCATCTGCGCGGGCCTGCGGCTGCGGCGCACGGTCGCCGCGATCGTCGGCGCCGACCTGGAGGACGTCCTGGTCGCCGGCTACGCCAACGCGTACTTCCACTACCTGACCACCCCGGAGGAGTACGACTCCCAGCAGTACGAGGGCGGCAGCACCCTGTTCGGCCGCTGGCAGCTCCCTGCGCTCCAGCAGACGGCGGCCGCCCTCGCCACCGCCCTGCGCGACGGCACCGAGGTGCCCGTCGGCCCGGAGGCACCGGACCTGTCCGGCGAGGTCCTCTCCCTGCAGCCCGGGGTGGTGCTGGACGCGCCGCCCATCCTCAGGTCGTTCGGGGACGTGCTGGAGACACCCCAGGACGGCTACCGGGCCGGTGACCGGGCCCGGGTCGTCTTCGCGGGCGCCCACCCGGGCAACGACCTGCACCGGGGCGGCACGTACCTGGAGATCCAGCGCCAGGAGTCCGGCGGGGCCTGGCACCGGATCGCCGACGACGGCGACTGGTCGACCCGGTTCCACTGGGAGCGCTACGGCGTCGCCGCCTCCAAGGTGACCATCACCTGGGACATCCCGCAGGACACCGCCCCCGGCACGTACCGGATCGTGTACCGCGGCGACGCCCGGAACCTGCTCGGCACCATCACCCCGATCACCGGCAGGTCACCGGCTTTCGCGGTGCGCTGACCCGGAGGCCGGACGGCGGCCCGGAGCGCCTCCCCCAGGCGCGCCGGCCCCCGTCCGCCCGGAGCCGCTCAGGCCAGGGCGTCCCGGACGTCCCGCCACGCCTGGGGCAGCCGCTCCGCGATGTCGTGCGCCCCGGCCGGCGCCCCCGAAGCGGCGAACCGCCCGGCCAGCCCGTGCAGATACGCCGCCACGCTCCCCGCGTCCCGCGCGGACAGCCCGGCGGCCAGCAGCGACCCGGCCAGCCCCGACAGCACGTCCCCGCTCCCCGCGGTGGCCAGCCAGCCCGTGCCCGTGGCGTTCACCCGCACCGCGCCGCCCCGCGGGTCGGCGACCAGCGTCGTCGACCCCTTCAGCAGCACGGTCGCCCGGTACACCGCCGCCAGCTCCCGCACCGCGGCCAGCCGGGCCCCCTCGACCTCCTCCCGGCGCACCCCGAGCAGCGCCGCCGCCTCCCCCGCGTGCGGGGTCATCAGCGTCGGCGCCGTACGCCCGCGCACCGCGTCCCGCTCCGCCAGCCGCAGCCCGTCGGCGTCGAGCAGCACCGGCACATCGGTGTCCAGCACCTGAGCCACGGTCGCCGCGTCCTCCCCGGCGCCGGGCCCGACGACCCACGCCTGCACCCGGCCGGCCTTCGCCGGGCCCTGGTCGGACACGAGCGTCTCCGGGAACCGGGCGATCACCGCGTCCGCGGCGGGCCCGACGTACCGCACGGCACCGGCCCCGCCGCGCAGCGCCCCGGAGACGGCCAGCACGGCGGCCCCCGGATAGCGCGCCGAGCCGGCGGCGATCCCGACCACGCCCCGCCGGTACTTGTCGCTCTCCGCCGCCGGCCGGGGCAACAGCCGGGCCACGTCCGCGTGTTGCAGCGCCTCCAGCTCGGCTTCGGGCGGCAGGCCGAGACCGATGCCGACCAGCCGCACGGTTCCGGCGTACTCCCGCGCCGGGTCGATCAGCAGCCCCGGCTTGTGCGTGCCGAAGGTGACGGTGAGGTCGGCCCGGACCGCCGCTCCCCGCACCTCGCCGGTGTCGGCCTCCACCCCGCTGGGCAGGTCCACCGCGACGACGGCCGCGCCCGACCGCTCGACGGCGTCCACCAGGTCCTCCGCCTCCGGCCGCAGCCCGCCCTTGCCGCCGATGCCGACGATGCCGTCCACCACCAGGTCGGCCCGCGCGATCCACTCCCCGGCGCGGCCGGGCACCGTGACCGAGCCGCCCGCCCGGCGCAGCGCCGCGAGACCGCCCGGGTGGGTGCGCTCGGGCGGCGCCAGCAGTACGGCCGTGACACCCGCGCCCCGCCGGGCCAGCCGTGCACCCGCGTACAGCGCGTCCCCGCCGTTGTCCCCGCTCCCGACGAGCAGCACCACCCGCCGTCCGTAGACCCGTCCGAGCAGGTCGGCGCAGGCGGCGGCCAGCCCGGCGGCCGCCCGCTGCATCAGCGCGCCCTCCGGAAGCCGTGCCATCAGCTCCCGCTCGGCCGCCCTCACCGTCTCCACGCTGTACGCAGTACGCATGGCTTCGAGTCTGCCCCGGAAAGGCCACCCGCCACACCCGGAGCCCGCCGGAGCCGCCCGCGGCGCTCAGCCCTCGGCGACCACCACGGCCGACGCGATCCCGGCGTCGTGGCTGAGCGACACGTGCCAGGAACGCACCCCCAGTTCCGCCGCCTTCGCGGCGACGGTGCCCTTCACCCGCAGCCGCGGCTGACCGCTGTCCTCGACGTACACCTCGGCGTCGGTCCAGTGCAGTCCCGGCGGCGCGCCCAGCGCCTTGGCCAGCGCCTCCTTGGCGGCGAACCGTGCCGCGAGGGACGCGATGCCGCGCCGCTGCCCGCTGGGCAGCAGCAACTCACTGTCGACGAACAGCCGATCGGCCAGTCCAGGCGTCCGATCCAGCGACGCCCGGAACCGATCGATCTCGGCGACGTCGATACCGACCCCGATGATGCTCATGGGCAGACCCTAAGGCGCGCGGGTGCGCGGCCGCGGCAGGTCACTCCACCGTGACCGACTTCGCCAGGTTCCGCGGCTGGTCGACCTCGTTGCCCCGGGCCGTGGCCAGCTCGCAGGCGAAGACCTGGAGCGGCACCGTGGCCACCAGCGGCTGCAGCAGGGTGGGCGTGGCCGGGATGCGGATGAGGTGGTCGGCGTAGGGGACCACCGCCTCGTCGCCCTCCTCCGCGATCACGATGGTCCGGGCCCCGCGCGCCCGGATCTCCTGGATGTTGGAGACGATCTTGTCGTAGAGCACCGAGCGGCCGCGCGGCGACGGCACGACCACCACCACGGGCAGGTCCTCCTCGATCAGGGCGATCGGGCCGTGCTTCAGCTCGCCCGCCGCGAAGCCCTCGGCGTGCATGTAGGCGAGTTCCTTGAGCTTGAGCGCGCCCTCCAGGGCGACCGGATAGCCCACGTGCCGGCCCAGGAACAGCACCGTGTCCTTGCCGGCCAGCGACCGCGCGAGCGCCCGTACCGGCTCCATGGTCTCCAGCACCCGGTCGACCGCGCCGGCGATGTGGGACAGGTCCTTGATGACGGCGCTGATCTCGTCGCCCCACTTGGTGCCGCGCACCTGGCCCAGGTACAGGGCCACCAGGTAGCACGCCACCAACTGGGTCAGGAACGCCTTGGTGGAGGCGACGGCCACCTCCGGCCCGGCGTGGGTGTAGAGCACCGCGTCCGACTCGCGCGGGATCGTCGAGCCGTTGGTGTTGCAGATCGCCAGCACCTTGGAGCCCTGCTCGCGGGCGTGCCGCAGCGCCATCAGGGTGTCCATGGTCTCGCCGGACTGCGAGATGGCGATGACGAGGGAGCGCCCGTCGAGGATGGGGTCGCGGTAGCGGAACTCGCTGGCCAGCTCCACCTCGCACGGGATGCGCGTCCAGTGCTCGATGGCGTACTTGGCGATCATGCCGGCGTGGAAGGCCGTGCCGCAGGCGACGATGACGACCTTGTCCACCTCGCGCAGCTCCGACGGCGTGATCCGGACCTCGTCCAGCGTCAGGGAACCGGCCGCGTCGATGCGCCCGAGCAGCGTGTCGGCGACCGCCTTGGGCTGCTCGGCGATCTCCTTGAGCATGAAGTAGTCGTAGCCGCCCTTCTCGGCGGCCGACGCGTCCCAGTCCACGTGGTACGAACGCACCTCGGCGGGGCGGCCGTCGAAGCCGGTCACCGTGACACCGTCCCGGCGCAGCTCCACCACCTGGTCCTGGCCCAGCTCGATCGCCGAGCGGGTGTGCTCGATGAACGCGGCGACGTCGGAGGCCAGGAACGCCTCGCCCTCGCCGACACCCACCACCAGCGGCGAGTTGCGGCGGGCGCCCACCACCACGTCCGGCGCGTCGGCGTGCACCGCGACCAGCGTGAACGCGCCGTCCAGGCGCCGGCACACCAGCCGCATGGCCTCGGCGAGGTCGGCGCAGGACGAGAACTCCTCCGCCAGCAGGTGCGCGACGACCTCGGTGTCCGTCTCGGACGCGAGTTCGTGCCCGCGCTCGGCCAGTTCGGCCCGCAGCGCCGCGAAGTTCTCGATGATGCCGTTGTGCACGACGGCGACCCGGCCCGCGTTGTCGAGGTGCGGGTGCGCGTTCGCGTCCGTGGGCCCGCCGTGGGTGGCCCAGCGCGTGTGGCCGATACCCGTCGTGCCCGCCGGCAGCGGGCGGTCGACGAGTTCCTTCTCCAGGTTGACCAGTTTCCCGGCCTTCTTCCCCGCGGCCAGCCCGCCGTCCGCGAGCACGGCGACACCCGCCGAGTCGTAACCCCGGTACTCCAGCCGCTTCAGCCCGGCCATCACGACATCGAGCGCCGACTGCGACCCCACGTATCCCACGATTCCGCACATGTGCCGCAGCCTACGGGCGACCGGCCGCCCGAAAGAGCCGCCGCGTGCCCGAAATCAGAAATTCCCACCGCGGTGGGACACACCCGCCCGGCCCCGGTCCACGCCGGGGCGCGCACGTGACGCACCCCACCCCGCAGCCCTGTTCAAACTCCGTTAACAATGGACTGTGATCTCACCGGTCTCCCCGATGCCCAGGAGCGCCCACCGGTCCAGGCCGGAGGCGACTCCCTACGTCGACCTCACGCGCGCCGAATGGAGCGCGCTGCGGGACAAGACGCCGCTGCCCCTCACCGCCGAGGAGGTGGAGAAGCTGCGCGGGCTCGGTGACGTCATCGACCTCGACGAGGTGCGGGACATCTACCTCCCGCTGTCGCGCCTGCTCAACCTCTACGTCGGCGCCACGGACGGCCTGCGCAGCGCCCTCAACACCTTCCTCGGCGAACAGGGTTCCCAGTCCGGCACCCCGTTCGTGATAGGCGTCGCCGGTTCGGTGGCCGTCGGCAAGTCCACCGTCGCCCGGCTGCTGCAGGCCCTGCTGTCCCGCTGGCCCGAGCACCCGCGCGTCGAACTGGTGACGACCGACGGGTTCCTGCTGCCCACCAGGGAACTGGAGTCCCGCGGCCTGATGTCGCGCAAGGGCTTCCCCGAGTCGTACGACCGCCGGGCGCTGACCCGTTTCGTCGCCGACATCAAGGCGGGCAAGGACGAGGTGACGGCCCCCGTCTACTCCCACCTGATCTACGACATCGTCCCGGACAGCAGGCTCACCGTGCGCCGCCCGGACATCCTGATCGTCGAGGGGCTGAACGTCCTGCAGCCCGCCCTGCCGGGCAAGGACGGCCGCACCCGGGTCGGTCTCGCCGACTACTTCGACTTCAGCGTCTACGTCGACGCGAGCGCCGAGGACATCGAGAGCTGGTACCTCAGCCGCTTCCGGAAGCTGCGCCGGACCGCCTTCCAGAACCCGGACTCGTACTTCCGCAAGTACACCCAGGTCGCCGAGGACGAGGCCCTCGACTACGCCCGCACCCTGTGGCGCACGATCAACAAGCCCAATCTGGTGGAGAACATCGCGCCCACCCGCGGCCGCGCCACCCTCGTCGTCCGCAAGGGCGCCGACCACAAGGTGCAGCGGCTGCGGCTGCGCAAGCTCTAGGGAGACGCCCCTGGGGCCGGTCCGCCGGACGCGCCCCAGGTGTGACGTGCCCATGGAAGCCTGTTAGAAAGGCGCCATGCTGCATCTGCGCCTGATCACCCCGGCCGAGAAGACGGACGAGGTGGTGCGGCTGATCGGGACGACGGTCGGCACGGCCCACCTCGTCGTACTGCCGGGGGCCGCCCGCGACCCCGCCGGGGACGTCGTCCTGTGCGACGTGGCACGCGAGGCGGGCGACGAACTCCTCACCGCCCTGCAGCGGTTGGACCTGGAGACGACGGGTTCCATCGCGGTCGAGGACATCGACCTGTCGCTGTCCCGCCGGGCCGACCGGGCCGAGGACGAGGCGCCCGGCGAGGCCGCGGACGCGGTGCTGTGGGAGCACCTGACGGAGGCGACGCACGAGGAGTCGACCCTGTCGGTCACCTACGTCGCCTTCCTCACCCTGGCCACCATGATCGCGGCCTGCGGTGTGGTGCTGGACAACGCGGTCCTGATCGTGGGCGCGATGGCGGTCGGCCCGGAGTTCGGTCCGCTGGCCGGCATCTGCACGGCCCTGGTGCAGCGCCGCCCGCGGCTGGCGCTGCGCTCGGTGACCGCGCTGCTCGTGGGCTTCGCGGCGGCGATGGCGGTGACGGTCGGCTTCAGCCTGTTCATGGACGCCATCGGGCTCTTCCACCGGTCCCAGCTGGAGGGTGAGCGCCCCAACACGGCGTTCGTCTACGCCCCGGACGCCTTCTCGTTCGTCGTGGCGGTGCTGGCCGGGATCGCGGGCACCCTGTCCCTGACCTCCGCCAAGTCGGGCGCGCTGGTCGGCGTGGCCATCTCGGTGACGACCGTGCCGGCCGCCGCCAACGCGGCCGTGGCCCTCGCCTACGGTGACCCGGGCCAGATGGCCGGCTCGACGAAGCAGCTCCTGCTGAACCTGCTGGGCATCGTCCTGGCCGGCACCCTGACCCTGCTGACCCAGAAGTGGTTCTGGGCCAGGCAGCGGCACCAGCGGCCGAACGTGGAACAGGTCTAGGATTTCCCGTTCGGCCCGATCCGGACGACGGGCCCTAGCCGAGGGCCGACTTCACCGCGTCGGCGAGGCGTCCGGCGACGGACCGGGCCTGGTCGATGTCGGCCGCCTCGACCATCACCCGCACCAGCGGCTCGGTCCCCGAGGAACGCAGCAGCACGCGGCCGGTCTCGCCCAGCTCGCGCTCCGCCTCGGCCACGGCGGCGGCCAGGTCGGCCGAGGTCCGCACCCGGGACTTGTCCACGTCCGGGACGTTGATCAGGACCTGCGGCAGGCGCTCCATCACCGAGGCCAGCTCCCGCAGCGTACGGCCGGTCTGCGCGACCCGTGCCGCCAGCAGCAGCCCGGTCAGCGTGCCGTCGCCGGTCGTCGCGTGGTCGAGGATGATGACGTGTCCGGACTGCTCCCCGCCGAGGGCGTAGCCCTTCTCCTTCATCTCCTCCAGCACGTACCGGTCGCCGACGGCGGTCTGCACGAGGTGGATGCCCTCCCGCTCCATCGCCAGCTTGAAGCCCAGGTTCGACATGACCGTCGCGACGACGGTGTCGGAACGCAGCTCGGAACGCTCCCGCATGGCCAGCGCGAGCACGGCGAGGATCTGGTCGCCGTCGACCTCCTCGCCGGTGTGGTCCACGGCGAGGCAGCGGTCGGCGTCACCGTCGTGCGCGATGCCCAGGTCGGCGCCCTGCTCGACGACGGCCGCCTTCAGCTTCTCCAGGTGGGTGGAGCCGCAGCCGTCGTTGATGTTGAGCCCGTCCGGCTCGGCGCCGATCGTGACGATCTGGGCACCGGCGCGCGAGAACACCTCCGGCGAGACCCCCGAGGCCGCGCCGTGGGCCTCGTCCAGGACGATCTTCAGGCCGTCGAGGCGGTTCGGCAGCGCGCCGAGGAGGTGGCCGACGTACTTCTCGAAGCCCTCGTCGTACGGACGCGCCCGCCCGACCCCGGCACCGGTGGGCCGCTCCCAGGGCTCGCCGTGGCGGTGGGACTCGTACACCGACTCGATACGGTCCTCGAGCTCGTCGGCCAGCTTGTGGCCGCCGCGGGCGAAGAACTTGATGCCGTTGTCCGGCATGGCGTTGTGGCTGGCGGAGAGCATCACGCCGAGGTCGGCGCCGAGCGCGCCGGTCAGGAACGCCACCGCCGGCGTCGGCAGCACGCCGACCCGCAGGACGTCCACACCCGCGCTGGCCAGGCCGGCGACCACGGCGGCCTCCAGGAACTCCCCGGACGCACGCGGGTCCCGTCCGACCACGGCCGTCGGTCGGTGGCCCTCGAAGGTGCCCGCCTCGGCCAGCACGTGCGCCGCCGCCACGGACAGGCCGAGCGCCATCTCGGCGGTCAGGTCCGCGTTGGCGACACCGCGCACGCCGTCCGTACCGAAGAGTCGTCCCACTTGTCCTCCTGAGGAAGCGTCCATGCTGCCGGGAATCATGGCAGACGCCACGACATCCGATCACACAAGCCTCTGAGCGTCTTGTGTCGTTATACGCCCTTGGGCGGGGATAAACGAACGCCCCGGCGGCACAGAGGCGTGCCGCCGGGGCGTTCGGAGTACGAGCAGGCAGCTGTGATTAGCGCTTGCTGTACTGCGGGGCCTTGCGGGCCTTCTTCAGACCGGCCTTCTTGCGCTCGACCGCACGGTCGTCGCGCTTGAGGAAGCCGGCCTTCTTGAGCGGGCCGCGGTTGTTGTCGACGTCGGCCTCGTTCAGCGCACGGGCGACACCGAGACGGAGCGCACCGGCCTGGCCGGAGACGCCGCCACCCGCGATACGGGCGATGACGTCGTAGCGGCCCTCGAGCTCGAGCACCTTGAAGGGCTCGTTGACTTCCTGCTGGTGCACCTTGTTCGGGAAGTAGTCCTCGAGGGTGCGACCGTTGATCTTCCACTTGCCGGTGCCCGGGACGATCCGGACGCGGGCGATGGCGTTCTTGCGACGGCCCAGGCCGGCGGCCGGCTGGGGCTCGCCGAAGCGGGACGCCATGGACTCCGAGGTGTACTCACCCTCGACGGGGACCTCGGACTCGGTGGTGTAGCTGTCGATGTCAAGCTCTTCGAGCGGCTGCTCGGCAGTGGTCTCGGCCACGATTCTCCTCAGATTCTCTGTCAGTCTTAGGGGGTGGCCGGAACTACTGCGCGACCTGGGTGATCTCGAACGGCACCGGCTGCTGGGCAGCGTGGGGGTGCTGGTCACCCTTGTAGACCTTCAGCTTCGAGAGCATCTGACGGCCCAGGGAGTTCTTGGGGAGCATGCCCTTGACGGCCTTCTCGATGGCCTTCTCCGGGTTCTTGTCCAGCAGCTCGTCGTAGCGGACGGAGCGCAGACCACCCGGGTAGCCGGAGTGGCGGTACGCCATCTTCTGGGTCCGCTTGTTGCCCGACAGGTGCACCTTGTCGGCGTTGATGATGATGACGAAGTCACCAGCGTCGACGTGCGGCGCGTAGATCGGCTTGTGCTTGCCCCGGAGGAGGGTCGCTGCGGTGGTGGCGAGACGGCCCAGAACAACGTCCTGAGCGTCGATGACGTGCCACTGGCGCGTCACATCGCCGGGCTTGGGGCTGTACGTACGCACGGTTCGTAGCCTTCGCTTCGAGTGAATGGTCCTGAACAGGTCACCGAAACGATCACGACAGCCTGGGCCACTGCGGCGACGCATACCGCGTACGTGGGGTTGCTGGTCATCGGTTTGGTGGACCGGTGTAAGGGCCCGTCCCGTGAGAATGAGCAAGCCAATACACAACGAGGAAGCAGATTACCTGTACGCCCCCGGACGGGTCAAAACGAGGCATGCCGACGGACAAAGGTCGCATGCCGACGCTCGCGCTCCAGTATCGCCCGCCCCCCGTCTAAGATGCGCCCCATGAGTTACGGGCAGGGGGGACCCCAGTCTCAGTGGGATCCCTGGAAACCTAATTCCCAGCAGCCCTGGACCAGCGGCGGTGACGACGGCACCCCCGACTGGGCAGCGCTCGCCGAGGCCTCCGAGACGCGGAACAAGCGTCGACGGCTGCTGTTCATCGGCGGCGGCGCGCTGGCCACGATCGGCGTCGGCACGGCCGTCGCCATGGCCGTGGTCTCGGCGAACGGGGACAACGACGCCTCGGGCAGGCCCACGAAGCTGCCCGCCAGCGCCTCCCTGCCCAGCGGCTCGGCCACGGCACCGTCCTTCGCGCCCACCAGCGCCCCGCCGCCGCTGGACCCGAAGGACTTCATAGCCAACGCCAAGAAGGACACCGCCCCGCTGAGCCCGGAGACGCTCTTCCCCGGCACCCGGCTCACCATGGGCGAGACGGTGTACAAGAAGGGCGCCACCGCCGACACCGGGAACTGCGCCTCCGCCACCGGCGGCAACCTGCCGAAGATCCTCGACGCGAACGGCTGCACCCGGCTGATGCGGGTGAGCTACGTCAACGGCGACATCGCCGTCACGGTCGGTGTCGCGGTCTTCGACGACGAGGCGCAGGCCACGAAGGTCAAGACCCAGGCGGGCAGCAAAAAGAGCCTGGTGAACGCCCTGGCCGGCAAGGGCATCAAGAGTTTCTGCGACTCCGCGATCTGCCGGACGACCACGAACGCCTACGGCCGCTACGCCTACTTCACGATCAGCGGCTTCACCGGCGGCAAGAACGTCACCACCAAGGACACCAAGGTGTTCCGCACCGGCGACGACCTGGCCCAGTTCACCGTCAACCAGATCCACCGCCGCGGTCAGGCGCAGGCCTCCGCGGCGGCGAACCGGTAGCTCAGCAGCACCCCGCCGACGGAAGCGACCGCTTGTTCCGGGCCTCCTTGTTCCGGGCGGCCAGCAGTTCGTCGGCGGGATAGCCGACCTCCTCCAGGGTCAGCCCGTGCGGCCGCACCACGTGCACCGCGCTGTCCCGCACCCCGGCGGCCAGCACCTTCCCGGGCCACTCCGGCCCGCGGTGCCCGTCCCCCACGAACAGCAGCGCGCCGATCAGCGAGCGCACCATGTTGTGGCAGAAGGCGTCGGCGCGGACCGTGGCCGTGACGACCCCGTCCCCGCCGCGCACCAGGCTCAGCTCCTGGAGGGTGCGGATGGTGGTCGCGCCCTCGCGCCGCTTGCAGTAGGCGGCGAAGTCGTGCTCGCCGACGAGCGCCCGCGCGGCCTCGTTCATGGCGTCCACGTCGAGGGGCCAGTCGTGCCACAGGACGTGGCCCCGCAGCAGGGGGTCGACTCCCCCGGGGTTGTCGGTGACGCGATAGGCGTAGCGCCGCCAGACGGCCGAGAAGCGGGCGTTGAAACCGGCGGGGGCCTCGCTGAGCCGCCACACCCGGACGTCCTTGGACAGCCGTCCGGCCAGCCGCTTCAGCAGCTTCTCGCGGTGCTCGGCCCACAGCTCGGCGGGCAGGTCGACGTGCGCGACCTGGCCGCGGGCGTGCACCCCGGCGTCCGTCCGCCCGGCCACCGTCAGTTCGTACGTCTCCTTGGACCGGGTCACGGTCCGCAGGGCGTCCTCGATCTCCCCCTGCACGGTCCGCCTGCCGCCGGCCTGCTTGGCCCAGCCGTGGAAGTCGGTTCCGTCGTAGGAGAGGTCGAGCCGGATGCGTACGTGTCCGGGCTGTACTTCGTCACTCACACAGGGATCCTCTCAAGTACGCGAAAGCGGGCCCGCCCCGGAGGGCGAACCCGCTTCCCGCGTCAGGCAGAGCCTCAGGCGTCCTTCGACTCCTCGGCGGGAGCCTCGGCCGGAGCCTCGGTGGTCTCCTGCGCCTTGGCCTCGTCCGACTCCTTGACCGCACGCTTGGTGGCGGCCTCGGCCTCACCCACGGCGTTCTGCTGCACCGTCAGCGCCTCGACCAGCTCGATGACGGCCATGGGCGCGTTGTCGCCACGGCGGTTACCGATCTTGGTGATGCGGGTGTAGCCACCCGGACGGTTCTCGTAGCGCGGGCCGATCTCGGTGAAGAGCGTGTGGACGACGCTCTTGTCCGTGATCACCTGGAGCACCTGACGGCGGTTGTGAAGGTCGCCCTTCTTCGCCTTGGTGACCAGACGCTCGGCGTACGGGCGCAGGCGGCGGGCCTTCGCCTCGGTGGTGGTGATACGGCCGTGCTCGAAGAGCGCCTTCGCGAGGTTCGCGAGGAGCAGCTTCTCGTGCGCGGCGCTGCCGCCCAGACGGGCACCCTTGGTGGGCTTCGGCATTGTTCTTCTCCTGTGTGTCTGCCCCGGCCGTGTCAGGTACCGGGGTCAGTATCCGAGCAGACGGTCGTCTGTCGGAGATCCGGGGGTCCCGCCGGGACCCCCGGAGGTGAGACCGGTCAGTACTGCTCGGTCTCCACGAAACCCGCGTCCGCGTCGTCGTCGGCGCCGAAGGCGTCGGCGGCGGCGGTCGGGTCGAATCCGGGCGGGCTGTCCTTGAGGGCCAGGCCCATACCGGCCAGCTTCGCCTTGACCTCGTC
>NZ_JBSFBX010000009.1:0-359944 GCF_053593175.1 Streptomyces sp. NPDC002386 | reverse complement strand
GGAACGGTCGCTTCCTTTGTACTCACCCTCGCGGGCTTTCCTCCGGGCGCTTCCCTTCGTTCTTGCGTTTCCGACTCTATCAGATCTTTTCTCGATCCGATTTCCTCGGTGCTTTCCAGGTTCTCGCTTTCGCGTTTCCCTTTCCGGCGGTTCCGACTTTATCAGAAGTTCTGAGCCGGATTTCCCACCCGATCCGGGGCAACCCTGGTCCAGCACATGGAGCTCTGGGGGGTTCCCGCTCGGGCGGAGCCGTAAACGTACTGGAGCGGGCCGCCCCGATGCAAATCGGGGCGGCCCGCTCCTAGTTCACGCAGCCGGCGTGTCAGACCTCCACGACCACCGGGAGGATCATCGGCCTGCGGCGATAGGTGTCCGAGACCCACTTGCCCAGGGTGCGCCGGATCAGTTGCTGCAGCTGGTGCGGCTCCACGACGCCGTCCTGGGCGGAGCGCTCCAGGACCTCGTTGATCTTCGGGACGACACCCGTGAAGGCCGAGTCCTCGATGCCGGAACCCCGGGCCTGGATGTGCGGGCCGCCGGTGATCTTGCCGGTGGACGAGTCCACCACCACGAAGACCGAGATGATGCCCTCGTCACCGAGGATCTTGCGGTCCTTCAGGGCCGGCTCGCCCACGTCGCCCACGGAGAGGCCGTCGACGTACACGTACCCGGCCTGCACCTTGCCGGAGATCCGGGCCTTGCCCTCGACCAGGTCGACGACCACGCCGTCCTCGGCGATGACGATCCGGTCGTGCGGGACGCCGGTCATCGCGCCCAGCTCGGCGTTGGCGCGCAGGTGGCGCCATTCGCCGTGCACCGGCATCAGGTTCTTCGGGCGGCAGATGTTGTAGAAGTACAGCAGCTCGCCCGCGGACGCGTGGCCCGAGACGTGCACCTTGGCGTTGCCCTTGTGCACGACGTTGGCGCCCCAGCGGGTCAGCCCGTTGATCACGCGGTAGACCGCGTTCTCGTTGCCCGGGATGAGGGACGACGCCAGGATCACCGTGTCGCCCGGGACGATCCGGATCTGGTGGTCGCGGTTGGCCATCCGGGACAGCGCGGCCATCGGTTCGCCCTGGGAGCCCGTGCAGACCAGGACCACCTCGTGGTCCGGAAGGTCGTCGAGGGTCTTGACGTCCACGACCAGGCCCGGCGGGACCTTGAGGTAGCCGAGGTCGCGGGCGATGCCCATGTTGCGGACCATCGAGCGGCCGACGAAGGCGACCCGGCGGCCGTACTCGTGGGCCGCGTCCAGGATCTGCTGGATGCGGTGGACGTGGCTGGCGAAGCTCGCCACGATGATCCGCTTGCGGGCTCCGGCGAAGACCTGGCGCAGGACGTTGGAGATCTCGCGCTCGGGCGGGACGAAGCCGGGGACCTCGGCGTTCGTCGAGTCGGCGAGCAGGAGGTCGATGCCCTCCTCGCTGAGCCGGGCGAACGCGTGCAGGTCGGTGAGGCGGCTGTCCAGCGGAAGCTGGTCCATCTTGAAGTCGCCGGTGTGCACCGCCATGCCGGCGGGGGTGCGGATGGCGACCGCCAGGGCGTCCGGGATGGAGTGGTTGACCGCGATGAACTCGCAGTCGAAGGGGCCGATGCGCTCGCGGTTCCCCTCCGCCACCTCCAGGGTGTACGGGCGGATCCGGTGCTCCTGGAGCTTGGCCTCGATGAGCGCGAGGGTCAGCTTGGAGCCGATCAGCGGGATGTCCGGCTTCTCGCGGAGCAGGAAGGGGACGCCGCCGATGTGGTCCTCGTGGCCGTGGGTGAGGACGATGCCCTCGATGTCGTCGAGGCGGTCCCGGATGGACGAGAAGTCCGGAAGGATCAGGTCGATTCCGGGCTGCTCCTCCTCGGGGAAGAGCACTCCGCAGTCGACGATCAGCAGGCGGCCGCCGTATTCGAAGACCGTCATGTTGCGGCCGATCTCGCCGAGACCGCCGAGCGGGGTGACACGCAGGCCGCCCTCGGGGAGCGACGGGGGCGGTCCGAGTTCAGGATGCGGATGACTCAAAAGACTCTCCTCACCACGCGCGCCACGTACCGGTCGGGCACGTGGCGCGCATGACGTTCGTGCAGAAGCAGTTGTCGTTGTGGGGTGCGGGCACCGGTGCCCCGCTGTTCGGTTGTCGATTCAGTTGTGAAGCTCGGGTGGTGCCAAGTCTGTTGTCAGAGCTGTACCCCGCCGGCGGCAAGATCGATCTTGAGCTGGGCGATCTCCTCGGGTGAGCACTCCACCATGGGGGCGCGCAGGGGTCCCGCGGGCAGCCCCTGGAGGGCGAGTGCGGCCTTGGTGGTCATGACGCCCTGGGTACGGAACATTCCCGTGTAGACCGGGAGCAGCTTCTGGTGGATCTCCGTGGCCTTGACGACGTCGCCCGAGGTGTACGCGTCGACGAGGGCGCGCAGGTCGGGGGTGACGACGTGGCCGACGACGGAGACGAAGCCGACCGCGCCCACGGAGAGCAGCGGCAGGTTCAGCATGTCGTCACCGGAGTACCAGGCGAGTCCGGACTGCGCGATGGCCCAGCTGGCGCGGCCGAGGTCGCCCTTGGCGTCCTTGTTGGCGACGATCCTCGGGTGCTCGGCCAGGCGGACCAGGGTCTCGGTGTTGATCGGGACACCGCTGCGACCGGGGATGTCGTAGAGCATGACCGGCAGCCCGGTGGTGTCCGCGATGGTGGTGAAGTGCCGGTACAGGCCCTCCTGAGGGGGCTTGTTGTAGTACGGCGTCACGACCAGCAGGCCGTGCGCGCCGGCGCGCTCCGCCTCGCGGGCCAGTTCGATGCTGTGGCGGGTGTCGTTGGTGCCGACTCCGGCCACGACGTGGGCGCGGTCGCCGACCGCCTCCACCACGGCTCGTACGAGATCCGATTTCTCCGCATTACTGGTGGTGGGGGACTCGCCGGTGGTGCCGTTGATGATCAGGCCGTCGTTGCCTGCGTCCACCAGGTGGGCGGCGAGCCACTGCGCGCCGTCGAGGTCGAGTGCGCCGTCCGCCGTGAAGGGCGTGACCATGGCGGTGAGGACCCGCCCGAAGGGGGTCTGCGGAGTCGAGGTCGGAGCCATGGGTAACACGCTACTCGGTGCTCCGGGCGTGGTCTGCCCTTGGGGGGGCCGGGTAAATCAGGACAAATATGGAGCCCGGCACTGCCTGCTCGGGGGTTCAAGCAGTGCCGGGTCCGTTTGATCAGGCTAGATGAACTTCTCGGAATGCCGCAATACGGACACTTCGCCCGGCTGATCCGTACATCCGTTCCGCGTGGGGGAACAGGGCTTCGTCACGGAGCCACACGTCCGTTCGCGTTGAAAGCGGCATATGTGAGCGGCATGAGCCTGGCCCATTCCGCCTCCATCCGCTCGCCCACCATCTCGATCTCCCGCTGCGGGAAGGACGGCACCTTGGCCAGTTCGTGCTGGGTGCGCAGGCCGAGGAAGTGCATCAGGGACCGGGCGTTGCAGGTGGCGTACATCGAGGAGAACAGGCCGACGGGAAGGGCGGCGCGGGCCACCTCGCGGGCGACGCCCTCGGCGAGGAGCTTCTGGTACGCCGCGTACGCCTGCTCGTAGGACTCCTCGAGCGTGCTGCGTACGGCCTCCTGCTGGGCCTGGGTGCCCTCGACGAAGACGTACTTGCCCGGGCGGCCCTCCTGGACCAGCTTGCGGTCGTCGCCGGGGACGTAGAAGACCGGCTGGAGCTCCCGGTAGCGGCCCGACTCCTCGTTGTAGGACCAGCCGACCCGGTGCCGCATGAACTCGCGGAAGACGAAGATCGGGGCGCTGATGAAGAAGGTCATCGAGTTGTGCTCGAACGGGCTGCCGTGCCGGTCGCGCATCAGGTAGTTGATCAGGCCCTTGGAGCGCTCCGGGTCCTTCTTCAGCTCGTCCAGCGACTGCTCGCCGACAGTGGAGACGCGGGCGGCGAAGAGGACGTCGGCGTCCGACGCACTGGACTTCACCAGCTCGACGGTGACATCGCTGCGGAAAGTGAGCGACTCGGGGGTGGTCACGGGGGTCCTTCCCATCACTTCTTGAGGTTCGCGCCCACTGTACGGGGCACCCCTGACAGTCCCGGACAGTGACCTTGCCACGCATTTCTCCGGACATGGGCACCTTTTGTGCCACTCGAGCGTCTGTACCGGTGAGGCCTGATCGTTCGACCCCGAAAGGAGCTGAACCCGCGATGTTCCGCCCCCAGCAACCGCCGGGAGGTACCCCCAGTGAGCACGTGCCCTTCGCCTTCCCGGCCGAGGCGGACAGGTTCCGCAGCAACGTCGCTCCGCCGCCCCGTGAGCGGGCCTCGTTCGGCGAGGTGGCCGGGCGCTGGCTGCTGGGCCTGACCCTCGTCGCAGGGCTCGTCGGTGCCCTGGTCCTCGGGATGCCGGCGCTGTCCACGCCGTCCAGTACGCCGGCCCAGCAGTCCCAGGCCTCGCAGGGGCACGCCCAGGGGCACTGACCCTTCCGGCGGCCCACGGGTGGTGGGCGGGAACCGCGCCGGATAGCCTCACCGGGCACAGCCCCAGCGAGGATCGAGTGAGGACCAGCCGTGCCCCTGCCCTTCCTGACGGCCGATCGCTCCTTCGACGCGGCTTCCGAGAGCCCGTTGCCCTACGACGACCGGGACCGCTGGCGGCGGCCGTACCGGCCCGGGCCGTGGCGGGTGGGCGGTGCCGCCCTGGGACTTCTGCTCTCCTCGTTCGTTCTGTTCGGGGCGGTCCTCATCGTCCTGACCGACTCGGTGTCCGCCGCGGGCCTGGTCCTCACCCTGGCGCTGGCCGTCATCGCCTCCGCGCTGCGCGTGCTGCGCATGGGCGTGTGGGTGAGCGCGCGCGGGCTGCGCCAGGTGGGCTTCCTGGTGACGCGTACGGTGCCCTGGCAGCGGGTGATCGCGGTCCGGACCGCTCAGCAGCCGGTGCGCTGGCTGGGGCTGCCGCGCACCGTGCAGGGGCAGGCCCTGACGCTCGTGCGCAAGGACCGGGCCGTCGAGGACACGCCACCGCTGCTGACCACGCACTCCCTGGACTTCCTGCACCGGCCCGCGGCCTTCGACCGGGCGGCGGACACGGTGGAGGCGTGGGCCGCGGAGTACGGGCGCGGCTGACCGGCGCCGGAACACGCCGAAGGGGCCGGGCCGCGTGTACCGCGGTCCGGCCCCTTCGTCGTACCGGCTGTGCCGTCCCGGCCGGCTCAGACCTGGACGGGCCTGCCGTCGTGCAGGGCGATGGCCCGCTGCATCGCCTTGCGGGCGCGCGGGGTGTCCCGGGCGTCGTGGTAGGCGACGGCGAGCCGGAACCAGCTGCGCCAGTCGTCCGGGGCGTCCTCGGTCTCGGCCTTGCGCCGGGCGAACACCTCGTCCGCCGAGTCGCGGTCGATGCGGCCGCTCGGGGTGCGCCGCAGCTCGTCGACGGGCAGGCCGCCCTCGGCCTCGAGTTCGGCGGCGAGCTGGTTGGCCCTGCGGACGAACTGGGTGTTCTTCCACAGGAACCACAGGCCGATGACCGGCAGGATCAGCACCGCCACGCCGAAGGTGACGGTCAGGAGGGTGCCGGTCTGGATGAGCATCACGCCGCGGCTGCCGACCAGGACGAAGTAGAAGACCAGGACGGCGGCCGTGACGAGGTAGGTGATCTTCGCGCGCATGACGTGTTCGGTCTCAGCTCAGGTCGAGGAAGTTTTCCAGGCCGAAGGTGAGGCCCGGGGTCGAGACCACGCGGCGGGCGCCGAGCAGGATGCCCGGCATGAAGCTGCTGTGGTGCAGGGAGTCGTGGCGGACGGTGAGGGTCTCGCCCTCGGCGCCGAGCAGCACCTCCTGGTGGGCGAGCAGGCCGCGCAGCCGGACGGAGTGCACGGGGACGCCGTCGACGTCGGCCCCGCGGGCACCGTCCAGGGCGGTCACGGTGGCGTCCGGCGCGGGGGCCGTACCGGCCTGGCGGCGGGCCTCGGCGATGAGCTGGGCGGTGCGCGTGGCGGTCCCGGAGGGGGCGTCCACCTTGTTCGGGTGGTGCAGCTCGACGACCTCGACCGACTCGAAGTACGGGGCGGCGATCTGCGCGAACTTCATGGTGAGCACGGCGCCGATGGAGAAGTTCGGCGCGATGAGCACACCGGTCTGCGGGAACTGGGCGAGCCAGCCCGTCAGCTGCGCGAGGCGGTCCTCGGTCCAGCCCGTCGTGCCGACGACCGCGTGGATGCCGTGGCGCACGCAGAAGTCGAGGTTGCCCATGACGGAGGCGGGGGTGGTGAGTTCGACGGCGACCTGGGCGCCGCTCTCCGCCAGGGTCTCCAGCCTGTCACCGCGGCCGAGGGCGGCGACCAGCTCCATGTCCTCGGCGGCCTCGACCGCCCGTACCGCCTCGGAGCCGATCCGGCCCTTGGCGCCGATTACCGCCACGCGCAGCTTGCTCATCTGTTGCTTCCTTACGGAGGTGATTAGGCGACGGCGTCGTGCAGCCGAGCGGCCTGCTTGTCCTTGAGCGGGCCGATGACCGACAGCGACGGGCGTTGGCCCAGGATGTCCCGGGCGACCGACCGGACCTCGTCCGGGGTGACCGCGGCTATCTTCGCCAGCATGTCGTCCACGGACATCTGCTCGCCCCAGCACAGCTCACTCTTGCCGATGCGGTTCATCAGCGCGCCGGTGTCCTCCAGACCCAGGACGGTGGAGCCCTGGAGCTGGCCGACGGCCCTGCCGATCTCGTCGTCGGAGAGACCGTTCTGGGCGACCTGGTCGAGCTCGTCCCGGCAGATCCTCAGCACGTCGTGCACCTGGCTGGGCCGGCAGCCGGCGTAGACGCCGAACAGGCCGCAGTCGGCGAAGCCCGAGGTGTACGAGTACACGCTGTAGGCGAGCCCGCGCTTCTCCCGGACCTCCTGGAAGAGGCGGGAGGACATGCCGCCGCCGAGGGCGGTGTTGAGCACGCCCATCGCCCATCGGCGTTCGTCGGCGCGGGCGAGGCCCGGCATGCCGAGGACGACGTGCGCCTGCTCGGTCTTGCGGGCGAGCAGCTCCACCTTGCCGGTCGTGCGGATCGAGCGGCGGCCGTCGCGCGGGGCGATGGGCTGCGCGCCGAGGTCCTTGAAGGCTTCCGCCTTCTCGAAGGCGGCGCGTACCTGCCGTACGACCTTGTTGTGGTCGATGTTGCCGGCGCAGGCGACCACGAGGTGGGTCGGGTCGTAGTGCTTCTTGTAGAAGCGGCGGATGCGGTCGGCGGTGAGGGCGTTGACCGTGTCGACGGTGCCGAGGACCGGCCGGCCGAGGGCGTTGTCACCGAACATGGTGTGCGCGAACAGGTCGTGCACGCAGTCGCCCGGGTCGTCCTCGGTCATCGCGATCTCTTCGAGGATCGCGCCGCGCTCGACGTTGACGTCGTCCTCGAGGATCAGCGAGCCGGTCAGCATGTCGCAGACGACGTCGATGGCGAGCGGCAGGTCGGTGTCGAGCACGCGCGCGTAGTAGCACGTGTACTCCTTGGCCGTGAAGGCGTTCATCTCGCCGCCGACGGCGTCTATGGCGGCGGAGATGTCCAGCGCGCTGCGCTTGGCGGTGCCCTTGAAGAGCAGATGCTCCAGGTAGTGCGTGGCGCCGTTCAGCGACGGGGTCTCGTCGCGGGAGCCCACGTGCGCCCAGATGCCGAAGGTGGCCGAGCGCACAGAGGGCAGGGTCTCGGTGACGATGCGCAGGCCGCCGGGGAGGGTGGTCTTGCGTACCGTGCCGATGCCGCCGGTGCCCTTGATGAGGGTTTGGGTACGGGCGACGGCCCGCGCCTCCGAGGAGGTGCGGGCCGTCGCCTTGGAGCCACGGGACGTCACTGGTCGGCGTCGTCCTTCTTCGTCTCGTCGCCTTCTTCGCCCTCGATCACCGGAACGAGGGACAGCTTGCCGCGGGAGTCGATCTCGGCGATCTCGACCTGGACCTTCTGGCCCACACCGAGGACGTCCTCGACGTTCTCCACGCGCTTGCCACCGGCGAGCTTGCGGATCTGCGAGATGTGCAGCAGACCGTCCTTGCCCGGGAGCAGCGACACGAACGCGCCGAAGGTCGTCGTCTTCACGACGGTGCCCAGGTAGCGCTCGCCGACCTCCGGCATGGTCGGGTTGGCGATGCCGTTGATCGTGGCGCGGGCGGCCTCGGCGGCCGGGCCGTCGGCGGCACCGATGTAGATGGTGCCGTCGTCCTCGATCGTGATCTCGGCGCCGGTGTCCTCCTGGATCTGGTTGATCATCTTGCCCTTGGGGCCGATGACCTCACCGATCTTGTCCACGGGGATCTTGACGGTGATGATCCGCGGGGCGTTCGGGGACATCTCGTCCGGCGTGTCGATCGCTTCCATCATCACGTCGAGGATGTGGAGGCGGGCGTCGCGGGCCTGCTTGAGGGCCGCGGCCAGGACGGAGGCGGGGATGCCGTCCAGCTTGGTGTCGAGCTGGAGAGCGGTCACGAACTCCTTGGTGCCGGCGACCTTGAAGTCCATGTCGCCGAAGGCGTCCTCCGCACCGAGGATGTCGGTGAGGGCGACGTAGTGCGTCTGGCCGTCGATCTCCTGGGAGATCAGACCCATGGCGATACCGGCGACCGGGGCCTTGAGCGGCACACCGGCGTTCAGCAGCGACATGGTGGAGGCGCAGACCGAGCCCATGGACGTCGAGCCGTTGGAGCCGAGGGCCTCGGACACCTGGCGGATCGCGTAGGGGAACTCCTCGCGGGTCGGCAGGACCGGCACGATCGCGCGCTCGGCGAGCGCGCCGTGGCCGATCTCGCGGCGCTTCGGGGAGCCGACGCGGCCCGTCTCACCGACGGAGTACGGCGGGAAGTTGTAGTTGTGCATGTAGCGCTTGCGGGTCACCGGGGAGAGGGTGTCCAGCTGCTGCTCCATGCGGAGCATGTTCAGGGTGGTGACGCCCAGGATCTGGGTCTCGCCACGCTCGAACAGCGCCGAGCCGTGCACGCGCGGGATGGCCTCGACCTCGGCGGCCAGCGTACGGATGTCCGTGACGCCGCGGCCGTCGATGCGGACCTTGTCCTTGATGACGCGCTCGCGGACCAGCTTCTTGGTCAGCGCGCGGTACGCGGCGGAGATCTCCTTCTCGCGGCCCTCGAACTGCGGGAGCAGCTTCTCGGCGGCGATGTCCTTGACGCGGTCCAGCTCGGCCTCGCGGTCCTGCTTGCCGGCGATGGTGAGCGCCTGGGCGAGCTCGCTCTTGACCGCGGCGGTCAGGGCCTCGAGGACGTCGTCCTCGTAGTCCAGGAAGATCGGGAACTCGGCGGTCGGCTTGGCGGCCTTCGCGGCGAGGTCCGACTGCGCCTTGCACAGGACCTTGATGAAGGGCTTCGCGGCTTCGAGGCCGGCGGCCACGACTTCCTCGGTCGGCGCCTCGGCGCCGCCCTTGACGAGCTGGATGGTCTTGTCGGTGGCCTCGGCCTCGACCATCATGATCGCGACGTCGCCGTCCTCCAGGACGCGACCGGCGACGACCATGTCGAAGACGGCGTCCTCGAGCTCGGTGTGCGTCGGGAACGCGACCCACTGGCCGTTGATCAGCGCGACGCGGACGCCGCCGACCGGGCCGGAGAAGGGCAGACCGGCCAGCTGGGTGGACGCGGAGGCGGCGTTGATCGCCACGACGTCGTACAGGTGGTCGGGGTTGAGCGCCATGATCGTGGCGACGACCTGGATCTCGTTGCGAAGGCCCTTCTTGAAGGACGGACGCAGCGGACGGTCGATGAGACGGCAGGTGAGGACGGCGTCCTCGGAGGGCCGGCCCTCACGGCGGAAGAAGCTGCCGGGGATCTTGCCCGCGGCGTACATGCGCTCCTCGACGTCCACCGTCAGGGGGAAGAAGTCGAGCTGGTCCTTGGGCCTCTTGGAGGCGCTGGTGGCCGACAGCACCATGGTGTCGTCGTCCAGGTACGCGACGGCGGAGCCGGCGGCCTGCTTGGCCAGGCGGCCCGTCTCGAAGCGGATGGTGCGGGTGCCGAAGGCGCCATTGTCGATGACGGCCTCGGCGTAGTGGGTCTCGTTCTCCACTAGCGTTTTCTCCTCGTCTTCGTCCCTCACCGCCCGTGTGGCAGGGGGACGTTTGTGGAGAGGCGCTCCGTCTGGTGCGGGCCGGTCTTCGATCGAAGCACCCGGGGCTCACTTCCCCCCGGGGGCCACTACCGAGGACCGGCGGCGGCGAGGTGCGCTCCTCCTCGTTCTGTTTCGTACGGGTTCTGCCGTACGTGTTCCGTGTCGTGCGTACTGCGTTGTGCTACCACACTACAAAGCGGGTATGACACCGCGCACGTTCCGCACGTACGGCAAAGGGAGCGGCCCCCGAGTCCTTTCGGGAACCGCTCCCTTCACGGCGTCTTACTTCGCGCCCGCCGCACCGCGGCGGATGCCCAGACGGTCGACCAGCGTACGGAAGCGCTGGATGTCCTTCTTCGCCAGGTACTGCAGCAGGCGACGGCGCTGACCGACCAGGATCAGCAGACCACGGCGGGAGTGGTGGTCGTGCTTGTGGGTCTTCAGGTGCTCCGTCAGGTCGGAGATGCGACGCGAGAGCATGGCGACCTGGACCTCGGGGGAGCCGGTGTCGCCCTCCTTGGTACCGAACTCGGTGATGATCTGCTTCTTCGTAGCGGCGTCGAGCGACACGCGTACTCCTCATAGTCTGTAAGTGCCATCGAGTGCCCCCGGTCCACATCTCGGGGGAGCTTCCACGACTCGGGAGGCGGGGATCCGCTGGGCGCGGCCACCAGAGCGACAGGGGATGCCTGCGGTTGCTCCGGGGGTGCGTACACAAACGGCCGTCGACCAGGGTACCAGGCGGGCGAGGGGCCCCTGTCCCCGGTTCCGGAACGCCCCGGAGCGGGGGGTGGCCGCCACTAGGGTGAGCCCACTGAGCGTACGGACGTCGGGAAGGGGTCGCTTCGGGATGGCGGAGTCGGAAGCGGAGATGAAGGCACGCAAGGAGCGGGAGCGGGACGAGCTGTACGCGCTCGACATCTCGGACGCCGAGTGGCACTGCGCGCCGGGCACCGAGGAGGACGAGGAGCGGGTCGAGATCGCGTACCTGCCGGCGGGGGCGGTGGCGATGCGCTCCTCCCTCGACCCGGGCACCGTCCTGCGGTACACGGAGGCCGAGTGGCGTGCCTTCGTCCTGGGCGCCCGCGACGGCGAGTTCGACCTGAAGCCGGTGCCGCACGACGGTGAGCTCGCGGCGGACTGAGCGGAGCACGGCGAAGGGCGGCACGCGCGCGTGCCGCCCTTTTTCGGTGCCGTCGGGTCGCCGTGTCGCCTAGCTGGTCATCGCCCGGGCCCGCGCGTAGACGTCGAAGACGGCCAGCGCCAGCGGGATCAGCGTGAGCAGCACGAAGCTCTCGGCGATCTCCAGGAAGCGTCCCCAGAAGGGGGTGACGCCGCGCCGCGGGGTGATCAGGGCGATCGCGGTGACCAGGGCGATGGCCGCGCCGACCGCCGCGGCGAGCCAGACGCTGCGGATGTCGAGGGCGGTGGTGTCGCCCTGGAAGGCGTCGATCACGTAGTCGCGCGGCGGGTTCAGGGCGAGCCCGAGGCCGAGGAAGACGATCGCGGCGAGGCCGGCGGCCAGCGTGGCGCCGACCTGCTGGGTGTAGCGGAACAGGTGCGCCCGCATCAGCATCGCCACACCGGTCGCGAGGGCCAGGAGCTGGGCCCAGGTGTTGCTGGAGAAGCCGAGGACGATCGAGGCGCCGACGGCGACGAGGGCGCAGCCGCCGACGAGGCCGACGAGGAGTTCGTGGCCGCGGCGGGCCTGGGCGGCCACCCGTTCGGCGTCCACGGGCTCCTGCGCAGCGGGCTCGCCGCCGCCGTAGCCGCCGCGGGACGGGTTGGGCGGTTCGAAGCCGATGGGCAGCCGCGCGAAGCGCATGGACAGACCCGGCAGGAAGGCCAGCGCCACGACGGACAGCGGGGCGCAGATCGCGGCCGTCTCGATGGGCCTCAGCCCGGTGAGGACCGCGATGAAGGTGGTGATCACGCCGATGGTGGAGGCGAAGACGAACGCCACGAAGGGGCTGTCGCCGCCCGGCGACACCAGGGTGAGCACCACGGAGGCGACGAGGACCGCCGCGCAGGCGAGCAGGAACTGCAGCCGTCCGATGCCCTCGCCGCCGGAGAGCGGCAGCAGTCCGGAGCCGGCCACGCCGATGTTCGGGAGCGCCCCGAGTCCGAGCGCGACCGCGGAGCCCCGGTCGTCGTACACACGCGCGCGTACGCAGGCGATGCCGACGAGCAGGACGCCGGTGACGCCCGCGACGATGCCCTGCAGGCTGTTCATGTCGTGCCGGATCTGCGAGCTCCACGCCACGAAGGCGAGGAGCGCGGGCAGGATGCCGGCCGCGACCAGGCCGGCGGCACGGGTGAGGTCGCCGCTCCACAGGGCGCGGTCGCGGGTGACGGCGGAGGCCACCGCCTCGGAGACGTCGTCGAGGACGGCGGGCGGCAGCGACTCGGCGAACGGGCGCAGGGTGAGCAGTTCGCCGTCGAGGATGCGCTGGGCGGTGAAGGAGCGGGCGCCGTCGAGGACGGTGCCGTCCCGCCGTACGAGGTGGTAGCCGACCGGCGCGCCCTCGGCGGGGCTCTGCTGGGAGAGGCGCAGGATCTCCGGGTACAGGTCGGCGACCGGTACGTCGTCGGGCAGGGCCACGTCGATACGGCTGTCGGGCGCCACGATGGTGACCCGGCAGAAGCCGAATCCCATGCCCGCCCCGGAAGGGGCTCCGGTGCCCGGTCCGCTGGTCGCGCCGGCCGGCGCGGAGGCCGTCATGCTCACCTGCTGTTCCCCCTCGTCGGTGGGGCGGGCCCGCGGTGCCGCCGCGCACCCTTCCGCCCGTAAAGATCCTGTGTAGGTTGAGCCGCGCCGTGCGTTCCCTCGGCCGACCGCGGGGTCGCATCCGGGGTTCGCGGGGTGGCGCTCGCTGCGAACCGTTGCGGATTGCCCGGGTTTTCCCGGAACGATTCGCAACTGCTCACGCGTCTCACCGGCACCCTACCGCCCGCCGTTGTCCGTGGTTGTCAGTAGGATCGCGCTTCGCGGTCGACGTTCGCCCGACACGGGGCGGCGGACGAAAAATCTCGGCCCGGCAAGGGAATTGGTGCGTAGTGAGCCACATCGTCGTCAAGCGCCCGCCGCGGGCACTGCCGAAGGAAGTGCCCACGGACGAGGTCGTACTGCAGGCGCCGCCGGAGCTCCCGCGCGGCCAGCAGGAGGGCGCGCTGATGCAGCTCCTGCCCATGCTCGGCATGGGCGGGTCGGTGGTGTTCTTCTTCAACCCCCAGGCCCAGCCGTTCATGAAGATCATGGGCCTGGTGATGGTGGCGTCGACGATCGGCATGGGCATCTCGATGCTCGTCCGCTACCGGCGCGGCAGCCAGGGGCAGATGGCCGACATGCGCCGCGACTACCTCCGCTACCTGTCGCAGACCCGGCGTGAGGCGCTGGGCACCGCGAAGGCGCAGCGCGACGCCC
Source organism: Streptomyces sp. NPDC002386 (assembly GCF_053593175.1). NCBI lineage: Bacteria > Bacillati > Actinomycetota > Actinomycetes > Kitasatosporales > Streptomycetaceae > Streptomyces > Streptomyces sp. NPDC002386. The sequence goes on along the minus strand of NZ_JBSFBX010000009.1, from coordinate 346,459 downwards.
AGTTCTACCTGCACCCTTCACCCGAGCAACTGTGGGCGCTGGTCGCCGAGGGCAGCCGGGTGTGGGAACGGCGCACCGGCGACGAGGACTTCGGGCAGGTACGGGTGGGCCTCGGCCCGCAGGCGCTGGCAACTCCCCTGATTCCGCCGCAGACCGCCCCGGTCGACGAGCTGGAACCGCTGACCGCCGGCGCCATGCAGCGCTTCCTGGCCACCCACAGCGCCCTGGACGACCTGCCGATGGCGGTGTCGCTGCGGGCCTTCTACCACGTGACGGTCAGCGGCGAGCCGGGCACCGTGCGCGGCACCGCCCGCGCCGTCGCCGGCTCCCTCGCGTCGCTGCACTCCCCCGAGGACCTGGTCCTCGCCGTCGTCACCGGCCGCGAGTCGGCGCCCGAGTGGGAGTGGGCCAAGTGGCTGCCGCACGCGCAGGCCCCGGGCCTCGCCGACGGCGCCGGCAGCATGCGCCTGATCACCACCAGCCCGGTGGAGCTGGAGGACCGGCTCGCCTCCCGTCTCCAGGGCCGCCCCCGGTTCCACCCCGGCGCGCCGCCGGTCGCCGAGCAGCCGCACGTGGTGGTCGTGCTCGACGGGGTCTCGCTGCCGCCCACGTCGCTGCTGGCCAGCCCCGAGGGTCTGCAGGGCGTGACGGTTCTGGAGGTGGTACCCGGCGACCTCACCATCGGCCGCGGCGACCTCTCCGTCGTCGTGCATCCCGAGGAGCTGCGCCTGGAGTCGGCGCACGGCATGGTCTACGAGGGAACGCCGGACGTCCTGTCGTACGAGGCCGCCGAGGCACTGGCCCGCCAGCTGGCGCCGCTGCGGATGGGTTCGGGCGGGGACGACGACGAACCGCTGCTCGCCAACCTGGAGTTCACGGACCTGCTGAACCTCGGCGACGCGGCCTCGGTCGACACCAAGCGGACCTGGCGGCCGCGCTCGCAGTCGGAGCGGCTGCGCGTGCCCATCGGTCTCGGCGAGGACGGCCGGCCCGTGATGCTGGACCTCAAGGAGGCCGCCCAGGAGGGCATGGGCCCGCACGGCCTGTGCGTCGGTGCGACCGGCTCCGGCAAGTCCGAGCTGCTGCGCACGCTCGTGCTCGGCCTCGCCGTGACCCACTCCTCCGAGACGCTGAACTTCGTCCTCGCCGACTTCAAGGGCGGTGCCACGTTCGCGGGCATGGCCCAGATGCCCCACGTGGCGGCCGTGATCACCAACCTCGCGGACGACCTCACCCTCGTCGACCGCATGGGCGACTCGATCCGCGGTGAGCTCAACCGCCGCCAGGAGATGCTCCGCGACGCGGGCAACTACGCGAACATCCACGACTACGAGAAGGCACGCGCGGCGGGCGCCCCGCTGCAGCCGATCCCCTCCCTCGTCCTGGTGATCGACGAGTTCAGCGAACTGCTCACCGCGAAGCCCGACTTCATCGAGATGTTCGTGCAGATCGGCCGCATCGGCCGTTCGCTGGGCGTGCACCTGCTGCTCGCCTCGCAGCGTCTGGAGGAGGGCCGCCTGCGCGGCCTGGAGACCTACCTCTCCTACCGCATCGGTCTGCGGACGTTCTCCGCGGCCGAGTCACGCGCGGCGCTGGGCGTGCCGGACGCCTACGAGCTGCCGAACGTCCCGGGTTCCGGCTTCCTGAAGTTCGGCACCGACGAGATGGTGCGCTTCAAGGCGGCGTACGTCTCCGGCGTGTACCGCACGAGCTCGCAGGCGGCGGCCGCGCTGGGCGGCCCGCTGCCCGTCGACCGCAGGCCGGTGCTGTTCACGGCGGCCGAGGTCCCGGTGCAGTACGCGCCGGTCCCCCAACAGCGCCAGGAGACGTCCGAGAAGCAGCAGGACGACGCGCTCGCGGACACCGTCCTCGACGTGATCGTGCGGCGCCTGGAGGCCCAGGGCCCGGCCGCCCACCAGGTGTGGCTGCCCCCGCTGGACAGCCCGCCGTCGCTGGACGCGCTGCTTCCCGGGCTCGCCCCGGTGCCCGGCCGCGGCATGACCCAGCCCGGCTACGAGGGCGCGGGCCGGCTCGTCATCCCGGTCGGCCTCGTCGACAAGCCGTACGAGCAGCGGCGCGACCCGCTGTGGACGGACTTCGGCGGCGCGGCCGGCCACATGCAGATCGTCGGCGGCCCGCAGTCCGGCAAGTCGACGCTGCTGCGCTCGATCATCGCCTCGTTCGCGCTCACCCACACCCCTCAGGAAGTGCAGCTCTACGGCCTGGACTTCGGCGGTGGCGGCATGGCCGCGGTGGCCGGCCTGCCGCACGTGGGCGGCGTCGCCTCCCGGCTGGACCCCGAGAAGGTCCGGCGCACCGCGGCCGAGGTCTACGGCGTCATGACCCGCCGCGAGGAGTACTTCCGCTCCTCGGGGATCTCCTCCATCGCGGAGTTCCGCTCCCGCCGCGCGCGCGGTGACATCTCGGTGACCGACCAGCCCTGGGGCGACGTCTTCCTGGTCATCGACGGCTGGGGCAACTTCCGCACGGACTACGAGGCGCTGGAGCCGCTGGTCCTGGACATCGCGGCGCGCGGTCTCGGCTACGGCATCCACCTCATCCTCACCGCCTCGCGCTCGATGGAGGTCCGCGCGAACCTCAAGGACCACCTGATGAACCGCCTCGAGCTGCGGCTCGGCGACCCGATGGACTCCGAGTTCGACCGCAAGGTCGCGGCCAACGTCCCCACCGGTGTGCCGGGGCGTGGCCAGACGCCGCAGAAGCAGCACTTCATGGCGGCGGTCCCGCGCATCGACGGCCTCTCCTCCGACACGGACCTCGCGGAGGCGACGAGCGCGCTGGCCGCCGAGGTCACCCGCCACTGGCAGGAGCCGGGCGCGCCGGAGGTGCGTCTGCTGCCCCGCGAGTTCCCCGCGGCGCAGCTCCCGCCGGGCGACCGCTTCCCGCAGCGCGGCGTCTCCTTCGCGCTCGACGAGGACAACCTCGAGCCGGTGTTCGTCGACTTCGAGCAGGACCCGTTCTTCCTGGTGTTCGGCGAGAGCGAGTCCGGCAAGTCGAACCTGCTGAAGCTGCTGATCAAGCGCCTCACCGAGCGCTACGACGGCAACAGCTGCAAGCTGTTCGTCGTCGACAACCGCCGCTCGCTGCTCGGTGTGACACCGCCGTCGCACCTGGCGGAGTACATCCCCATGTCGAACCAGATGCAGCACCACATGGACGCCCTGGCCGACCTGATGCAGCGCCGCACCCCGACCGCCGACGTGACCCCGGAGCAGCTGCGCAACCGCAGCTGGTGGCGGGGCCCCACGGTGTACGTCGTCATCGACGACTACGACCTCGTGTCCACGTCGAGCGGCAACCCGCTGGCAGGCCTGACGGAGCTGCTCCCGTTCGCCCGCGACGTCGGCGTCCGCTTCATCATCGCCCGCTCCACGGCGGGCGCCGGCCGCGCCGGCTACGAGTCCTTCATGCAGCGCATCAAGGAACTCGGCGCCCAGGGTGTCGTTCTCGCGGGCGACCCGGCCGAGGGCGACCTGCTGGGCGGCGTACGGCCCCGCCCGATGCCGGCGGGCCGGGGCGTGTTCGTGTCGCGGAAGCGGGGCAAGCCCATGGTGCAGGTGGGGCAGGTCGCGGAAGAGGTGAACTGAGCCCGCCCGGCCCCGGAGTCCTCCGGGCACCGTCGCCCGGAGGACTCAGGTGGAGTTTTCGCACGCACTCGGGATTGCCACTGCGTCCGTTCACACCTGTTGCTACGTTGACCGGAACTGGACAATCCAAAGTGGACGACGATCACTGGACGCGCGGTTCGCGAGGATGGATCACCCATGGCATGGGACGAGTGGGAGCAGCTCAAGAGCGACGCGGTGACGCGCCAGCAGGGCGGGGAGACGCACATGCGGCTCAACCAGCTGCCGGCCGATCCCGGAGGCGGCCCCACGGCGGTCCCCAGCCAGACCGGTGACCTCAAGGTCACCCAACAGGACCTGGCGAAGATCGGCAGCCACGCCCACACCCTGTACACCCAGCTCTGGGACCGGGCGCGGCTGTCGAACACCAGCGTGGACTCGGCGGCCGGTGATCTGACGACGCAGGGGTTCGCCCTCGGCTCGGGGCTGCGGTACGTGTCGGACAAGTGGTCCACGCAGCTCGACTCGTTGCTGGACGCGTGTGCCCACATCTCCAACCACATGCAGGTCACCAAGAAGATCCACGCGGGCGACGAGGCGTACATCCTGCGGCAGATGAGCAGCATCGACACCCTGGACGCCGGCTTCGACGAGCGAGTCGGCGGGCCGGGTGACCACAACCCGGTGTACGGCTCGCCGGCCAAGCCCGAGAACTGACCGCGACGCACGACGGGGACGCCGACTGATGGATCTTGACGCTCTGCGCTTCGCCAACTTCAAGCAGCTCGACGACGCCGTCGAGGACTGGGCACGGATGGTCCGGAATCTGAAGGACCTCGCGGACGACGCCGAGAAGGGCCTGCACCAGGCCGCGAACAAGGCCGACTGGGCCGGTGAGAACAGCCAGGTCAGCAGGGAGTTCATCGGCAAGACGGCCGGGGAGTTCCAGGACGCCCACACCCAGGCGGAGACGATCCACAACATCCTGAGCGACACCGCCGGGGAGCTGAAGGGCTACCAGAAGCAGCTCAACGCGGCGATCGAGCGGGGGCTGAAGAAGAACCTGACCGTGATGGACACCGGCCAGGGAAGTTTCACCGTGACCATGAACGTGCATCCCGACCGCGCCGCGTCCGGCTACACGCCGCCGGAACACTCCGAACAGGACGTCACCGCCCTGCGCGACGAGGTCGAGGGCATACTCACCAAGGCGACGGAGAGCGACGACTCGGCGAAGACGGTGCTCATGGCCCTCGCCGATCAGACGGACCAAGGCTTCTCGGACGCGAAGTACGAGGACCGCGACACGGCCGACGCCGCCATCAGGGAAGCGGACCGGCTGGCCGCCCTCGCCAAGAAGGACCCGGAGGACCTGTCGCCCGCCGACTTCGACCAGCTCAACGCCGGGCTGAAGGAGTACGCCGACGACCCGCTGTTCGCGGAACGGTTCGCCACCGGGCTCGGGCCGGAGGGGACCCTCGAGTTCTGGGCCGGGATCAACGACCCCCACAAGGCGGCCCGGCTGGGACCGGAGCGTGTCGACCAGTACGGTGACCTGCAGCGCAACCTCAGTCTGACGCTGGCCACCGCCTCCCACAGCGACTCGGCCGCCATGACGGCGTGGAAGAGCACGATGATCGGCCTCGGCGATCAGCCCGTCGGCGGTCAGACAGGTCCTTCGGGCTTCCAGGTCATGAGCAACCTGATGCGGGCCGGCGACTACGACGACCAGTTCCTCAAGAGCTACGGCACCGCTCTCATGACCACCGAGCGCAAGCTCACCGGCAACGGCGAGCACCCCAACATGGCCTGGCAGCACATGGGCGTGGATCCCTGGCTCAACCGCATGGGCGACGACAGCGGCGACGACCCGTTGACGGGCTATCTGAAGGCGCTGTCCAGCAGCCCCGATGCGGCCACGGGCTTCCTCACCGAGCAGTACCTGCCCAAGGACGGGGACCACAAGGAGGCCGTCTCCAACTTCCAGTACCTCTTCGAGGACCGGGAGTGGCCCAAGGAGACCAGCCTCACGGGTGACGACATCTTCACCGGGCAGAACAACCTGGCGCTGGCCATCGAGGCGGGCACGACCGGGCATCCCGCGGGCGAACTCCCGACGGCGGACACCCCGGCGCACAACGACCGGCAGGCCGGTCTCATGGCGAGCGTGGTCAAGTCCATCAGCGAGGAACCGGACCGCCTGACCGACCACGGTTACATGTCCGACAGCATCGGGCAGATGGCGTCGGAGTATCTTCCGGACATCAATCGGGCGACCACGGATGTGGAGTCGAGCGGGGACTCCGAGCAGTGGCACGAGATCGAGAAGCTTTTCCCGGTAGCCGGTGCGTCCGCGCAGATGGACCACGCCGACGTGTCCCGTTTTTTGATCTCCGTCGGACAGAACCCGGAAGGCTATTCCGCCGTAGAGGTGGGCCAGAAGGCGTACATGGCGAACCTCATGGACTACCACCTGAACCCGGACCTGCCGCCCGACCAGCGGTATGCCGCCAGTGCCGAGGACACGGTCAAGGAGATCTCCCGGCGGTCGGCTGAGATCGGAGGCTCCCTGGCCATCGGCCGTCAGGAGGCGGTGCTCGGCCCCGCCAAGGCGGCGGACGACGCCTACAACCACGCCGTCTCGCAGTGGCAGAACGTGGCGAACGGCGTCGTCGGCACCGGCATCGGCGTGGGAACGAGCTTCATCGCCACGCCGGTCGTGGGCGCAGCGGTCGGAGGTGCCGCCGGTACCGTGAGCAGTGTCGTGCTCGGCGAGCTCTTCGACGGCGTCGAGGGCAGCCACCTGGAGGACAGCGGGCTCAGCTCCGCCCAGCTCTGGGAGGACAGCCGTGAGCGGAACACCGCATTGGCTCAGCGTGCGGCCGTCGAGGCGGCCAAGGCGCACCACTCTCCGTATGCCGGCCGGGTCGGCGGATGGGCGATGGACGCGACTCAGAACGGCTTCAACGACGCATCCACGAACGGGCGTCACATGGCCGATGATCTCGAGACAGAAATCCCCTAGCCAGGAACCCTGATGCCGCGTATCCGACCCCGTGCCCTTCCGATCCGCATCGCCGGCCTGGTAGCCGCCGGTCTGGCCGTGGCCGGCTGTTCCTCGGGAGGGCCTGAGGCCAAGCGGGAGTACGCCGTTCCGGCGTCTCTCTGCGGGGTTCCCCTGCCCGCATCCGCACTTGAACCGCTTCTTCCAGCGGGGAAGAAGATCTCCTCCGTGAAGAGCGGTCCCTCCGGTTTCACACGTTGCCGACTGGTGGTCGACGGACGAATCGCCGTCACCAGCATCATCGAGCAACGGGCCTCCGAAACGACGTTGAGCGGCGTCGCTTACAGCACCTACGGCATGTCCGATACTGTCGAGAGGGAGGGAAAGTACGTCATCTCCGATGCGCAGGCAGTCGGGCACGCCTCGTGCGACAAGCCGCAGAAGGCGGACCACGAGACCTTCACCATGGTCCGGGCGGATGCCGAGGACGTCGGCAAAGCGACCATGGAGAAGGTCATCAGCAAGTTCACCGACGCGGTTTCCGCATCGAAGCGGTGTGCGGGTTAGAAGACCGGCAGCGCGTGGAGTGAGCTGTCGTTCCTGATGAAAGCCCTGTTGCCGTCGACCGCGAGGCCGTGACGGTCGGCTTCGGGCAGTTCGTAGGTCCAGCCCTGGTATCCGTTCGCCACGTACACGGCGTTCACCGAGGTCTTGTAGGAGTGGTCGATCGTCCACACGCCGGTGCCCTGGACGAGGACGGGGCTGTCGCTGCTGCCCCCGCTCCGGGAAATCCACTTCCTGCCGCCGTCGCCGGTGTCGCGGCGTTCGGGGAACATCCCGCCGGACGCGTACACGGAGTCCGCGTGCACGGTCGCCGGCCCCCACTCCGCGGGGGCCCTGTACATGTCATGAGTGGTCTTCGACCAGATCTCCGAGCCGTCGGTGATCTTCCGCGCGGTCAGCGTCCTGCCGTTGAGGTAGACGACTCCGTTCCGCGCCACGGGCTCGACCTGGAGCTGCTCCGCCTGATTGGGGCGCTCCCACGCCGTCCGGCCGTCACGCGTCGTCACAGCGAGCACGCTGCCGTCGGTCGTGGCCAGCACCAGGCGTCCGCTGTCGACAGCCGCATGAATGGTGATCTTTCCGCGGTAGGGCGCCGGAATCCGCATGGTCCACCGGATCCTGGCGTCGGAGCGGCCCACGCTGCGCAGCCGATGGTCCTTGGTCATGACGTATACGGCCTCGTCGTCCGCGGCGACGAGAGCCGCCGCGCCGGCGTCGGCGGTCCATTTGGCCTCGCCCGTGGAGGGGACGAACGTCCGCACGACTCCGTCGGCGCTCAGGACCGCCAACAGCCGGTCGGAGAGCGAGAGATAGTGGCCGGCCAGTACGTCATTCACATGCCAGCGTTGCTTGCCGTCGACGACGTTGAAGGCGGCGACGCCACCGTAGACGCCGATCACGACGACGTCCCTGATCGGCAGCGGGGCGCGGGAGTCGGAGTCCACGCCGACGTCGGTGTGCCACAGCGGTTTCGGAGAGCCGTCGATGATGTAGTCGCCGTCGTCCGCGAGCAGCAGGCGGGCCTTCGGGGTCCCCGCGGCGGGCGGGGTCGTGAACGGGTCCGCCTTCCGGTCGGCTCCCTTCTGCCGGAGCAGCCACCACCCGGTCGCCCCGCCGCTCGCGGCGAGCACCGTGCCGCCGGCCGCGAACCCGGTGAGCAGGCGCCGTCTCGTCACAGGTGTCGTCGTGCCCGTCGCAGCTGCCGCGGTGAGCTGTCGGACCTGGCGCTCCCGTTCCTTGATCTCGTCCGCCACCGGGCCTCGCCGCCACACCCGGCCACTGTTTCCGGGCGGGGCGAACGCCGCGCTGATCTGCGCGGGACCGGGCCGTGCACCGGCTTCCTTGGCCAGGCAAGGGGCGATGAGCGAATGCAAGTGCGGGGCCAGGCCGTCCCAGCGTGGCTCGCCGTGGACGACCTCGTACTGCACTGCGGCCACATGGACGCCTTCGAAGGCACGCCGACCGGTGGCCGCGTAGACGAGCACGGCCCCCAGGGAGAACACGTCGGCCGCCGGGGTGACCCGCCGCCCCAGCACCTGCTCGGGCGCCCCGTATCCCGGCGTGACCGGGATCTGACCGGTCGTGGTGAGAGTCAGACCGTGTTCGGGCCGGGCGATGCCGAAGTCGATCACCCGTGGCCCGCTCGACGTCAGCACGATGTTCTGCGGTTTGAGATCGCGATGGATGAACCCGGCGGCGTGGATGTCCCCCAGGGTCCGCGCGACGGATGCCGTCAGAGCCCGGACGGCGGTCTCGTCGAGCGGCCCATGGCCGTCGATCGCCTCATCCAGGGTGGGTCCGGCCAGGTATTCGGTGGCGATCCAGGGCCGTCCGCCCTCGGTCTGCGCGCCCAGCACCGCAGCGACGCCCGAACTCCGCACGGCCTGCGCCGCGAGGGCCTCGCGGACGAAGCGGCGGGCGAGGTTCTGGTCGTGGGCGAGTTCGGGCCGGAGCACCTTGATGGCGGCGACCCCTCCCCTGCCGTCCTCACCGACGTACACCTTTCCCATGCCGCCCTCGCCCAGTACACCGAGCAGGCGGTACGGCCCGAGGCGGAGCGGGTCACCGACACCCAGGGTCTTCATCGCTGACTGCCTTCATCTCTCGTCATCGGTGGGCGGCCGCTCACTTGAGAGGAAAGGCCGCGAGGAACTTTCCGCCCAGTGCGATGGTCACCTTGGCCTTCTCATGGGCGATGAACCGGTCGCCGGTCGTCTTGTAGGACGCTGTGGGCGTGCGCGAGGCGAGATCGACGGCCCAGAGCGCCGAGGCGCGCTTGACGTAGGCGCAGTCGGTGCCGATCACCGGAGCGGCCGCCAGGTCGGCGCCGGCGTCCCCGTCGCCCTTCTCCGCCCACAGGACACGTCCGCTTCCGGCGTCGAAGGCGACGAGTCCGCGGCCCTTCTCCACGGCGTACACCACTCCGCCCTTGACCGCCGGTGGACCGTACGTACGCCCTGGACTGGAGGACCCGGAGTCCCAGACCTGAGCTCCGTCGCTCAACCGCAGGGCCCGCAACCGGCCGCTGCCCAGGTAGAGGCTCCTGGTATCGGTGGCCGGCGTCCGTTGCATGCGACTTGGCGTGACACCGTCGAGCGGCCGCTCCCAGCGGGTTTCTCCCGTACGGGTGTCGCGTACGACGACGCGGACCTTGCCCTCGTTGGTCTCCTGCAGTGCCACCAGTTGGTGGCCGATGACGTCGGCGGCGAGGAAGTGCAGACGGTCGGTGCGATCCGGGCGCGAGGGCAGCGGCTTGGTCCACAGCCTCTTCCCGGTACGGATGTCGACGGCGAAGACCGACCAGGACTGCGACGCGAGGAAGTACTCGTCGTACGTCCCCTGGCCCGCTGCCGCGTACACGACACCATCGGCCGTGCACAGCACCTGATTCTGGCTGATGACACCGTTGAAGTCGGTGAAGCGGGCGAAGCGGTCGTCCGCGACGCCCGTGTCGAGGTCCACGGAGGCCAGGGAGAGAGGAAACCCACCGGGCTTCCCCGCGTTGTACTCGGAACCCTCCGGAGTCAGCATCCGTACGAGCCGCTCGCCGTCGGTCGCCACCTGCCAGTGGATCTCCATCTGGTCCGACGCCCACCGGACGGATCCGGAGAAGGCGTCGATCCCGCCCAGTCCCTTCCCTGCCACCACCGCGACCATGTCGCCCACCGCGAGCGGCTGTGCGGGCGGCACCGTGCCGTACGGCGGATCGGCGACCTGGATCTGCCACACGGAGTCGAGTTTCTTCCTCGGCAGCTGGCTGTTGCTGGGACCGGCCACCGGCGGCTTCGGCTCGGGCCCGGAACCCCGGCGCCAGGCCCAGACCCCCGTCGCGGCGGCCGCCGCGACGAACGCGACTCCTCCTCCGACCAGTAGCAGCCGGCGATGCGGCATCGGCTTGGCCGGTACGGACGGTGGTCCGGCGAGCTCCGCGGGCGGCGCGGGCAGACGCTGCGGGCTGATCTGCCAGACCTCGGTGGCCCTGCGGGCGATGTCGTGGAGCACCGGGTCAGGCAGGTGCCCGGCGAACTCACCCGATCCGTCGTGCAGTTGTGCGGCCAGTTCCGAAGTGGTCGGCCGTCGGAACGGGTTCTTGTCCAGGCACGGACCGAGAACCGGCAGCAGGGCGGCGGGTACGCCGCTGAGGTCCGGCTCGCCGTAGCGGACCCGGTAGAGGAGCTCCGCGGTCTGACCTTGACCGAACGGGGCGCGTCCGGTGACGGCGAAGACGAGTACTCCGGCGAGCGCGAACACGTCACCGGCCGACGTGTGCTCGTCCCCGCTCGCCTGTTCGGGCGACATGAACGCCGGTGTGCCCACCGCGGCACCGGCCCGGGTGAGACGGTCGTCGCCGGCGGCGCGGGCGATACCGAAGTCGATCACCTTCGGTCCGTACGCAGTGACGAGAATGTTGGACGGCTTGAGGTCGCGGTGCACCACGTCGGAATTGTGGAGCTGCCCGAGTGCCCCGCACAGCGCGGCGCCGAGCGCGCGTACGGTCGCCTCGGGGAGCGGGCCGGCCACGTGGACCGCTTCGTCGAGGGGCGGACCGAGCACGTACTCGGTGGCGATCCAGGGAGTCTCGGCCCGGGTGTCCGCGTCGACGACCTGCGCGCCGTGCTGCCCGCCGATGACGCGGGCGGCGTCGGCCTCCAGGCGGAACCTGGTGCGGGCGCCGGAGTCCGAGGCGATCGACGCGTGCATCGTCTTTACGGCGACGGCCCGTCCACCTCCTGAGCGCGCCAGATAGACGGTGCCCATGCCGCCACTGCCGAGGCGGGCGACCGGGCGGTACGGCCCGATGGCGTGCGGGTCGTCGTGAGTGAGCGGAGTAGCCATACGGATGATCGTCAGTCCTGGCGGGAAGCGGACACGGTGGCGCGCGAGATGTCCGCGGCGAGTACGGCGGCCGACTGGTGGGCGATGGCCGCGATCACCCGGCTCGGCAGCCAGCCCGGACCAAGCAGCGGGGCGGTTCCGCTCGTCTGACCGGCATCACCCGAGGCAGGCGCGAACGCCTGCACCAGTTCGGCCAGTTGAGGGCGAGCTCCGGCGTCCCGCGACAGACAGCGGCCGATGGTCGCACGCAGCGCGGGCGGCAGTTCCTCTCTCTCGGGAGCGGTGTAGCCGGTCGCGGCGTACGCCAGTGTCGCGCCCAGTGCGTACACGTCGCCCAGCGGACGCGGAAGGCCGCCGGCCGCCTGCTCGGGCGGGAGGCTGCCGGGCTCCAGACCCGGCAGCCCGGAACGCGCGGCACCCTCCGCTGCCGCCGCCCGTACGGCGCCGAAGCAGGTGAGGCGTGGCCCGTCGGCAGCGAGGAGCACGGCCGCGGGTGAGACGCCGGCGTAGGTGAGGCCCTGCCCGTGGACGACGATCAGAGCTTCGGCCAGAGCCGCCCCGAGGGCCCGGACGGTCCGCTCGGGGAGCGGTCCCCCGTGCACGGCCAGAGCGGTGGGCAGCGGAAGGGCGGGCAGGTACGGGCGTGTGTGCCAGGCGCTCTGCCCGGGGCCCGAGCATGCCGCGGCGGGCGCCATGAACTGACCGAGCAGGTAGCGCGAGGTCTCGGCCTCGGCCAGGAATGCCTGATGGTCGGCACCGGGAAGAGGTGCGCCGAGCAGGACGGTGTGCTCGCCGTCGGCGCTGCGTGCGATGTAGCGCCGCTCCGGCACCGGAATGCGGGTGTGCGGATCGTCCAGCGGGGTGAGGAGGACATACGGGCCGATCCGGCGCGAGGCGGGGACACCCGGGTGTGCCTCGCCGGTCCGAGCGCCTGTCGCGTGCACGTGACTCCCCAGTCCTTCGTCCGCACGGGAAGGTCACTGCCGGCCGCGGCGGCCGTCTGCGGGCCGACGACAGGGTGGGCGCCTCCCGCGCGCGCCCACCCTGGAGTTGCTTCTTGCGAGCCTCGTCCTACTGGAAGTAGCTGGAGGCCTTCTTGTCGCCTTCCATGTACGTACCGCCGGACTGGGCGACGACGTGGCCGATCCCGGTCAGCGCCTGGTGGATGTCGTTCGCCTCCTTGTCCCAGCGGTGCAGCTTCTCGTGGAAGGTGGTCTGGGCCTGGCCCTCCCAGTACTGCATGCTGCTCACCACCATCTTGCGGAGCTCCTGCAGGTCCTGCTCAAGCTGGCTCGCCTCGTTGCCGATCTTCGTCGCCGCGACGTCGAGCCCGTCGTAAGTTACTGACAGACCCTCAGCGTTGTTGGCCATGGCTGTTTACCTCGTCTCGCCTGTGTGTGCCTGTTGTGTGCGCCGGCTGCCCGGCAGTAGCTCTGAGTGCCGCTCGCCCCGTGAAGAGGCCGAGTCTCAGTAGGAGCTGAGGGAGGAGGACTGAACCGTGGGAGCGCCGTCCTGGACGTCGATCTTGTTGACGGACGCGCGCACCTCGTCTTCCTTGCTGTCCTTGATGTTGCGCGTCGCCGTCATCGCCTCGATGACGTCACCGAGGATGTCGCCGATGTTCTTCAGCGACTCGTTGATCTCGTACTGCTTCTTGTCGAACGCGGCACGGCCGATGCCCTGCCACTGACCCTCGAGGCCGTCGATGACGCCCTGAAGGCCGTGTACGCGCTTGCGGATGCCCTCGTACTTCTCGGCCATCCTCTTCTGCAGGTGGATTACTGCGGCATCTTCGAGCTTCTGCTTGTCGGCCATGTCAGCCCGCCCTTTCTTGTCTGTCTCTTCGGTCCAACTGTTTCGGCTCACCGCGCATGTCGGCGCTGTACGACGGTGAGCCCGCACTGCGTGCCCTATCCCGAGAACACAGGGCTACATACGACTGCCGACGTCACCTGGCACGCCGAGCCCGCATGACGGCAGCCCCTCCGCCGCCGATCACGATGACCGCGGCGACGGCGCCGAGTGCGATCCAAAGGGTGTTGCTGTCGCTCGACGACTCCGCGCTCGATCCTGCCGCCGAGGTGCCGCCGGTAGAACCCTTCGCGGGGGCTTGTGACGGGGTTGATGCAGAGGAGGAGGGAGATGCGGAGGGCTTCGTTCCGGACTTTGCCAACACGTCACCGCCGTTCGCCTTGGCGAGCGGGTCCACGTTCGCCGGGCCGGCGTCGTAATGGGGGTCCGCAAGGACAAGTCGAGGACGAACAAGCCCATAGCCAAGGTACTTACTCGGCTTACTCTTCGGCCACTTACGTCCCGCGGTGTCAACGAGCGAACGAACGACCTGATTGACGTTCCAGTCCGGGTGAGCGGACCAGATCAGGGCAGCGGCAGCCGAGGTGATCGCGGTCGCCGCGCTCGTACCTTGACGGTTGCAGTAAGAACGGAACTTGGCGTCACACCAACCGGGAATGCCTTCACCTGGAGCAGCAAAGTCGGCACTGCCGTCGCTTGAGGAGAACTTCGAAACCGAACCAGACTCACCGATTGCCGATACACCAACGACATAGGGGTACCCGGCAGGATAGTCAGCGAGGCCGTTCGTCCCGCTGTTGCCGACCGCAGCTACCAGCAACTTGCCCTTCGAGGCGGCATAGTTGACCGCCGCTTCGTCTTCGTCCGTGGTCATGCCGCCGAATGACATGCTGATGATTTTTGCGTCCGTGTCGGCCGCAGCCCTGAGCGCCTCTGCCGGCTCGGGAGTCTTCTCATGCTCTTCCGCGCCCTTGAGCCCCTCGAGGTCGACTCGGTAGGGAACGATTTTCGCCCCCGGTGCCAGCCCTTTCAGGCCGCCACCCGCTCCTGTGCCGGCGATCAACTCAGCCATGCTTGTTCCGTGACCGGTGTAGTCGTCCGTCGCCCGATAACCGACCTTCTTGGGAACCTCATCCGCGAGGACTTGCCCTTTCAGCGACGGCGTGTTCGGGTTGACGCCCGAGTCGATCACAGCGACCTTGACGCCCTTACCGGTACTCACCTTCCACAACTGGTCGGCCTCCATGTAGTCCAAATACCACTGCTTCGACTGTTCGTCGTACGCAAGGGCACTCGGCGCCAGGCCCACAGTCACAGCGGTCAGGGCGCCGACGATCGCACTCAGTGCACGCACTCGTCCTCCGCGGCGCACCCTGCGGGCCCCTGCATGCTCGGCTCGTCGGCTGATCCCTGACTTCATCGCTTTCTCTGTCCTCACTCGCGGTCAGTCGACCACCGGCGGCACATCACGCCGGGGCTTGTTGGGCAGGTGTGTCTCTTCGTCTTCGACCAGGTAGTCGGGGCGCGGCGCTCCCTGCGTGCCTTCCTCGCCCTCGGGCTTGCCGTTGCGGGCGGTGCCTCGCATGAGTCCCGCACCGCCACGCGTCATGCCGTTGCGCTCAGCTCCCGAGGCGGAATTGCGTGCGGACGGCCTACCCGTAACCGCCTCCGACGCTCCCGTACCGGTGCGGGAGCTGCTTGCTCCTGCACCAGGTCGTGCAGCGGCCTCAGGCGTCCCGAAGACGCCACGCTGCCCGAGTCGACCAGTCGCGGGACGTGAGCTACCGGCACCCTCTTGACCAATGACCGTGCCGCGGGGGATCCGTGCCCCGCCTTTCGCAGCGCCACCGGTGTTCGTAGGCCGTCCACCGACGACCCCGTTGGAGCGGCCGGCACCGGTCGTAGGCCCACCGTTGGCTCGCGGCGCCGCAGTGCCACCAGGCCGCGGCGTACCACCACTGACCGCTCGACTCCCCGGTGTCGACTTCGGCCCTGAAGTGACGCCCTTGACGGCGGACTGTCCTGTCGACGTGGCGCGGCCCATCTGGTTCATGGGACCTTGCCCTCCGGAACGTCCGGAGCCGGCGTTCGTAGGGCTAGGAGTTCCCGCGCGGCCCTGAGCCGAAGGAGGAGTTCGAAATCCTCCCGCACCGTTCAGGCTCCTGCCGGACCCCGCGCTGGGAATCGGAGTCCCGAAGGGGCCGTCCAACACACCCGGCTGACCGCCGTTGGTGGGAGGGGCGCCGATGACAGGCGGAGTATGGCCGGGTACAGGTCCAGCCGTCGTGACCGGAGGCAGTGTTCCAGTGCTGTCGATATTCGTGCCCACAGGCTGAGGCTGCTCGGGGGACGAGACGTGCCCGGGAACATGCTTCACGGGCGCTGCAGCGGTCTCCTGCGGGACGTGCGTGACAGGTTCCGCTGCAACTGTCGTGTGATGCCCCCCGACAAAAGCGGGCGAGCCCGTTGCCGTGGTCCCACCCGATGCCGACCCTCCGGACTCAGGGGCAGCTTCGCTTCGCTGAGGCCTGGGAACACCGACGTCCGGCACACCTTTGAACTCAGGAGCGTTCTTATGCAGAGCCTGCAGCTGCTCGCTGGACACCGCGTAGTACGAGGCCAACCGGTTCATCTGGTTGATCGCTTCTTGGCGGTCCTTCTCCACCTTTACGGCAGCTGCATACTCTTCTTTGCTGGCCGCCTTCTCAGCTCCAGTGAAGTCCTCAGGCCGCTTCCGGTTCGCCGGGTCACGATCCGGCATGGCGCTTCGTACGGACGCAAGGCCCACGGCGGCTGCCGTAATTTGATCGCCCGCACCCCCGGCAAATGTGCTCAGGCTGTACGCGCTCGAGACAAGTCCTGTGCCCCAGGTACGGAAGTCGTCGCCGGCCTTACCGACCCACGGCACCGTGTCGAACTGGCCCTTGAGTTCGTCAGCGGCCGCCGTGATGGCATCGCGTGCGTCCCACAGGGCCTTGCCGGAGGACTCCAGGTCCTCCGGGTCCGTCCGCTCGACCAGGTCAATTATTCTATTGAGAGAGTAGTCGTTGAATTCCGTACGGCTGACCATGGCTTCCGCGTACGGGGTGTCCTTGGCCACACCGCGAATTGCGCCGTTTATGAGGCCCTTGAGCCAGCCGCCCTCGTGAGGATGCTCCGCCGCATCCCGCGCCAGGTCTGCGAAGGTGTTCTGATGGGAGACCCGATCGAGGTCCGCCGCATGCTTGTCGGTCATGTCACCTCACCACATCGGTGCCGCCACCGGCGTACTTGTCACCCTGTGCGTCGAGTTTCTTGATCTCGCCCTGAATTTCCCAGAACCGCCGCCGCTGCTCCTCTTCGAGGTTGTCGAAGGTCCCCTTCGCACCCAGAACGGCGATACCAATCGCCTCGATCTGCAGGTGCAGGGTCTTGGAGAGCGTGGTGAGGCGCTCATGGACCGCGTTGAAAGTCCCGTACAGGGCGTCGGCCTCATGGAACTGCCCGGACGTACTACTCAGCGACCCCTTACGAATCGCCTGCTGCCCGACCCGTGTCGGGTTCCCCGCCGACCCCTCGAGGTCCTTCAGTACGGCGTCCACCCGGCTCACGAACTTCTTCAGCGCGTCGCCGCTGGCCTTCAGGTTCGCCGCTGACACGCCCCCCACCATGTCTGCCGGAAGCACGACGCTCCTCCCCGTTTCCCCGTACGGTTCCCCGGCCTTGGCGGGCCGGGATCAACCACCCGCTCGCCGTACGATCGCAAAGCGAGCCGCGTCTCACAACGCCTTTACCACTCTAGTCAACCTGCCCAACCGGTCCAACCAGGCATGTGTCTTAACTCGGTTACGAGACCGCACCCGACGCCATGGTTTGTCCCATTTTCCTGTTTGCAGCGAACCGGCGCCCGCCTCGCCGCCGTGCCCCTTCAGGGCGGATGAATCGGCTCTGACGCACAGCCGATGTCGACGATGACACCCTCAGTGATCTTCATCAAACCTCTACACCGGATCAGGTGACGTGCTGCGGCCACCGTCCGTGCACCGACCGCGAGTTGCTAGCGTGCGATGAACGCCCTCTCGAGTGACGGCCGACCCGACAGAGCTCAGCGCGACGAGAGGGTGAACCGTAATGATCAGGGGGAAAGGGGCCCGCCGGTGGCTTGGGACGAGTGGGAGCAGCTGAAGGGCGACGCACTGCAGCGTGCTCAAGGCCAGACGCACATGCGGCTCAACCACGTATCGCCCGATTCCGGCGGCACCGCCAACCGCCAAGGAGACCTTCGAGTCAATCAGACCGACCTCGCAGCGGTCGGTGACGCCGCCTACGACTTGTACCAAGCGTTCCAGCACGACAGCGACCTTGCCCGTGTGAACTCGCTGAAGGCCGCGGGTGGCTTGGCGAGCGAGGGATTCGAGATCGGCTCCGCGCTCGACACCGTTGCGCAGCATTGGGCGGACCAGGCGCGGACACTCCTTGATGCCACGGCCCACATCTCCAACCACCTCGATTACACCAAGGGCGCGCATGCCGGCGACGAGGTCTACATCGCCGGCACGCTGAGCGGCATCGCCACGCTCGAGAAGGGTTTCGACGAGCGGAAGGGCAGCTGAGACAGTGGATCTCGACGCACTCCGCTTCGGCAACTTCCAGCAGTTGGGTGAGGCGGTCACCGACTGGCGGAACATGGCGAGGAAGCTGAAGGCCCTCGCCGAGGACGCAGAAAAACACCTCAAGGCACGAGCGCACAGGGCGGACTGGGCGGGCCTCAACGCCGCCGTGACCCGTGACTTCATCGACAAGACCGCCGGGGAATACGCCGATGCGTACACACAGGCCGACACCATCGCCAACATCCTCGGCGACACCCGTGACGAACTCATCGGCTACCGCGCGGAGGTCCAGGCAGCGATCGGGCGCGGTGCCACTCGGAATCACCTGAGCGTGGTGGACACCGGTGACGGAAAGTTCGTCGTCACCCAGAACACCCGCCCCGACTGGGCGTCCGACCCCGGCGGCGGGACCGGCGCAACGAGCCAGCAGGTGGTCGACGACCTGCGTGACGAGATCCAGCGAATCCTGAACAAGGCCGTTGAGAGCGACTCCACGGCCGCCAGAGTTCTGCGTCTTCTGGCCGATCAGGCCAAGTACGGTTTCTCAGGTACCGGTTACGAAGATCGGGACACCGCTGCGAAGGCGATCGCTGACGCCGACAGGCTCGCCAGGATTCTGGCGAAGGACCCTCACGACGTCACGAAAACGGAGCTGGCGACCCTCAACGCGACCCTGGCGAAATACAAGGATGACCCGCTCTTCGCCGAGGAGTTCGCAGAACAGGCCGGCCCGAAGAAGGTACTGACCTTCTACGCCGGTGTCGCCGATCCGTATCAGGGCGAGTACGACCCCGAGCGCAGTAAGCAGGCCAAGCAGCTCCAGAAGAACCTCGGCGTCGTCGTCGGGCAGGCCACGCTCTCGGACAGCGACAGGATGCAGGACTGGGAGCGCCAGATGATCAAGCTGGGCCCGGACCAGCTCGGCATCGACGACGCGGGCAACCCGACCGGTTACGCGGTCATGAGCAACCTGATGCGCTTCGGCGACTACGACGACCAGTTTCTCAATGACTACGGCGGCAAGCTCCTCGCCTATGACAAGCAGGTCAATGGCGAGGGCATCAGCATGTGGGTCAACAATGCCAACCACGGTGACCTCAACTACTGGGGCTACAAGAACGACCGCGGCCGCGACCCCGTGACCGGTTTCCTGGAGGCACTGGGCCACAACCCGGAAGCCTCGACACGGTTCTTCGCCCAGCCCGACGGCGCAGGCGACTCGGTCGACAAAGCATCCGAGGTCAACGACCATCTGAAGTACCTGAGCAAGGAACGCCTCTGGGCCTCCGACGTCACGATGGAGGGTAAGGACGGATACGTCGCGGGGCGTGACTCGCTGGGTCACGCGCTGGAGGCCGCCACAACCGGATACGCGTACGACGTCAGCGCCGACGCCGTCAAGGCCGGCGGCGACCACCGCAACGCCGCGACCGCCGCCGTGATGGAGCAGGTGGCCTATCTCTACGGCAGCGAGGACGGCCCCAAGATGCTGCACGACCAGCCCGAGCTGGCGGACAGTCTGGGCAAGATGGCCGGGGCGTACATCGATGACCTCGACTACAGCTTGTCCGGCCTGGGCGACCATGCTCGCGATGCGGGTGATTTCCCGGCCCAGTACGGTGGCCGGCGCGCCGAATTCGGCAACCAGGGTGCCATTGATTTCCTCAGCGTACTCGGTCAGAACGAGACGTCCCACGGGATTGTGGTAGCACAACAACACGTCTATACCGCGAGTCTTTTGGACGCCCATCCGCCGACGACCGCTTCGAACTACGACCATGGCGTGGACGCCCTCACCATGGAGGCGGAAACGCGAGGGATTCTCGACCACGCACGAGTGCAACAGGCGGCAACCGATTACGGAGTCGACTCAGAGGAATCCAATAAGTCACTCGGCCGGTCCACCGAATGGGGAAAGCTTCTCGTGGGAACCACGGTCGGCGTCGGCGTCGCGGCACTGCCCCTGCCTGGATCGACCGCGGCGGGCGTGGCCATCGCGCCGATTGCGGCAGACTTCGGTGGTGAGGTAGTGAACACGTTCATCGGTCAAGAGATCGACAAGGCCGCCGACGATGCGGAAGACGACCCCCTGGAAAAATCTCAACTCACCAGCCAGGAATTCTACAACAAGGGCATCGGCGACTTGGGGTCGAGTTACCAGCACTACTTCTCGAAGTACGAAGAAGCGGGCGGGAAGGCCGACCACCAACAGGTGACGCAGCAACTCAAGTCGAGTTATGTGGCAACGGGCTCGGCAGAGGACGACTTCCGCGGCAGACCCCCGTACAAGGACTGAGATGCAACGATTTCTGGCGCACTGGACTCTCTTGCGGGCGGTTGGCCATGTAAGACGCGCTGCGCTCATCGCCCTGGGCTCGGCAGTGCTCTGCTCCGGCTGCGCCGCTTCGTCGGGTGGCGGGGCGAAGCCAACGGGTGTGACCGCGGAGAGGCTCTGCGACGGGGCGCTGGACGCCGAAGCCGCCGCGGCACTGGAGCGACTCTTCCACATGAGGCATTTTACGGAGCTGACCGGTGTCAACGGTGCGGGGGAGCCCAATACATTCTCGGTGTCCCGAGCAGTCCGACACCTGCATGACGGCGCGACATCGAGAAGCAAGTGCAGCATCTACAGTACGAAGAGTGGCGACGACTTCCCTCTCCTGCAAATCGAGTTCTATGCAGCAGAGCAACACCCGAATCCCACCAGCAAGGCAAGCAATAGACTGGTGACCTTCCCCGTCGGCGCGTACGCAGCCACCGGGACGAACGGAGCAGATCTTTTCTTCGCCTGCACCACGAAGACAGGTACGGGGGCGACTCACTTCATCAAGGGGGAGATGTTCTCACCCTCTTCCGCTCTCGAGAGTTATCGCAGCGCCCGGGACCATATGGTGGTCCTCAACTCTGTTGCTCGCAGGATTGCCGACGAAGCAGGCTGTTCTTCAGAAGCGGATCTCCCTCGGAAGGTTCCGTCGACCTGAGGCTCTTCCCCCACCGGTGCGGCAATCGGCGACGAGCGGGGGAAGATTTCATGCGTGTGCTCTGAAGGACCGGTGAAGATGGGCAGGTATCGCACTGCCCGGCCGCACCCGCATCACGGTCCGGGCAACCCTCCGGAGTATGCTTCCCGCGTCCTTTTGCCGTGGCCAGCCCGCTCGGAGTGCAGAATGCCCACAACCAGGTCGTACGCGGCCGTTTCGGTCCTTTCGGCTGCCGTTGTCGGCAGCCTGCTCTCCGGTTGCTCGGCCTCCGTCAGCGTCGGGGAGTCCACGCCGAAGCTGTCCTCCGACAAGTTGGCCTCCACGCTTTCCGCGAAGCTCGCCGCCGCCACCGGGCGGCCCAAGCCGGACGTCACCTGCCCCGAGGACCTCAAGGGCAAGGTCGGTACGACGACCCGGTGCACGATCACCGCGGACGACGGCAGCACCCTGGGGGTCTCGGTCAAGGTGACCTCCGTGGAGGACGGGAAGATCAACTTCGATTTCAAGGCCGACGACAAGGCTTCGCCCGCCGCGGGCTGAGGCCGCTCGGCGGAGCCGTCCGGCGGAGTCGTCCGGCGGAGCCGTTCGGCACGGTCGTTCGGCGGGGCCGCGCCAAGGCGCGCTGAAGTAGTGAGAGTTGCCGCGCGGACTCGGCGGCGTACGGGGAGAGGCGGAGTCATGGCAGGGCCGGAAGCAGGACAGACGGCGGACGACGGGGCCGCGCAGCCCGTCGGGATGCGGCTGAACCAGTTGCCCTCCGATCCCGGTGGGTCCTCGGGGCCCCCGCCGCTGCTCGGCGGGCAGAAGGACCTCGCTTCCTCCCCGGCCGAGAAGAAGGCCGCCGCGAAGGCCATCGAGGACCACATCGAGCCGGACACCCGCAAGGCCGGCGACTGGGCGGACACGGACACCGCTTCGGCCGTCTCCGGGTTCCGGGACGGCTGGCACACGTCGGGGGCCCTGAAGAAGGCGCACGAGACGTGGGGCGACCAGGTGAAGAACCTGATGAACATGCTCGCGTCCGACAAGGCGTCGCTGCGGAGCGCCAACACGGTGCTGCAGAACACGGACATCCAGACCGGGACGAACGCCGGCTCGGTGTCGGTGCTCACCGCTTACTGACGCATCCGGCCACTGACACATCCGGGCGCGGTCACCGAACTGCCGTCCCGAACCGGCACGCTGCCACGCCACACAACGGGGAACCCATGCCGAACTACCACGAGATCATGACCACCGACCTGTCCAAGCTCTCCACGGCGGCGGACCGTTGGGACGGGATGGCGAAGGAGTTCAACAAGCAGGAGATCGCCTACAAGCGGGATGTGTGCGGTGTCTCCACGGGTCAGACCTGGACCGGACTGAGCGCGGACGCGGCCGGCCGGCGGTTCGACGTCACGCTCAAGCAGTTCCAGAGCGCGCAGAAGGAGGCCAAGGCGGTCGCCTCGCTGCTGCGTGAGGCGCACACCCAGTTCACCGACCTGCGCAAGAAGCTGGAGTCGGCCCGGGCGGACGCGGTCAAGGCCGGCATGGCGGTGTCCGAGGCGGGCGTGGTCTCCTACGACACCTCGAAGCTCAGCGCCGGCGAGCGCAACGCCATGCACCACGACCCCGACTACCAGCAGTCCGTGCACTCGGCCGTCGCCTCCTGGCAGGCGCACGTGGACAAGGCCGTGAAGGACGTCGTCGAGGCCGACGCCCATGTCGAGACCGCGCTCAAGGCGGTGGTGCTCGACTCCGACGTGAACGACGGCACGCTCACCGGTTTCAACAGCCACGCGCACAGCGGCATCGACAAGTACGTGGCCGAGTCGAAGCAGACCCCGACCAAACCCGACGGGTGGGTCTCCGACGGGGAGGCCGAGGCCTCGGGTCCGGATGTCGGCGCGGAGGCGACCGGGCCGGACACCGGGTCCGGCAAGATGGGCGAGGCCGAGGCGCACGCCG
Source organism: Streptomyces sp. NPDC002386 (assembly GCF_053593175.1). NCBI lineage: Bacteria > Bacillati > Actinomycetota > Actinomycetes > Kitasatosporales > Streptomycetaceae > Streptomyces > Streptomyces sp. NPDC002386. Next base: position 323,637 of record NZ_JBSFBX010000009.1, on the reverse strand, counting down.
ACCTCGGGCGCGCGAGCGCGGAGGGCTCGCTCACCAACGGGCCGGTGAAGCTCGACGGCGAGGCCGAAGCGTACGCGGGCGCCAAGGGTTCCGTGAGCGGCGGCGTCACCCATGAGGGCATTCAGGGGGAGGCCGGCGCCCTGGCGGGCGGCGAGGCCTCGTCCAAGGGCCGCTTCGACGTCGGCCCGGTGGGTGTCTACGGACGTGCCGAGGCCATGGCGGGTGCCGAGGCCGGAGGCCACGCCGGGGTGGGCCTGGAGGGCATCAACCTGGGCGGCGAGGCGTTCGCGGGGGCCAAGGGCGGCGGCACCGTGGGCGCGGACATCGGCGGTATCGGGGCGGGTGTCACCGCCGAGGGCTGGGCCGGTCCGGGTGCCGAGGCCAATCTGGACATCGGGAAGACCCAGGACGGGAAGTGGGAGTTCAAGACCAGTGTGGGTCTCTCCCCCATCGTCGGTGGTGAAGTGGGCTTCGAGTTCACCGTCGACCCGGACAAGGTCACCGACACCGCGGGCGATCTGGCCGATGCCGTCGGCGACGGGCTGAGCTCGGCCGGTGACGCCATCGGCAGCCTCTTCTGATCCAGACTTCTCAGCACCCTCGCGAGGGTGCACCGCTCCAAGGAAGGAGGGCTCGCGCATGGCCACGAGCCTGCCGGTCCCGATCGAGTTCGACCTGCCGGAGGGCTGGCGATCGGCTCCTCCGGACGAGGTCGCCGCCCCCGGCGCCGCGTACGTGGCGGTGCGTCTGCCGTCCGACGGCGGCTTCACCGCCAACATCACGATCGACGGCGAGTACCGCCCGGACCCGGCGACGCTGCCGGAGATCGCCGACGAGTCGGTGGAGCGCCTCGGCCGGGCCATCACCTCGGTCACGGTCACCGGCCGTCGCGAGACGGGCTCCGCCGAGGCTCCTGGCCTCACGCAGACGCTGTCCTTCTCGACCATCGCCGGCGGGGTGCGCCGCGACCTCGTGCAGTCGCAGGTGTACATGTCCATGCTGGACGTCACCGATCCGCACAAGCGGGCGGTGATCCGGTTGATCCTCACCTCGACCGCGGCCCAGCATCCGGCCGTCCTGGACGACTTCAGCGACCTCGTCCGCAGTGTGCGCCCGGGCGGCGGCGCGACGTCGTGACGCGGTCCACGGGAGGCGGCAGGGCGTTTGTTGTGCCGGCGGCGGTGTCCCTCGTAGGTTGAGCCCATGGGACTCTTCGACAGGCTGACCGGAACCCGGCGACCCGCGGACGGTGTCCCGCCGGTCCCGGCGGAGGAGTTGCGCACGGCCTTGCTCGGGCTCAGCCGGCCGGATGTTCCGTACGTCGTCCGCTACGGCGCCGCGGAGGGCGCCGATCTGGTGGCGGAGTGGCGGATCGCGGAGCCCGCCTGGCAGACCTTCTTCGTCGAGTCCCGGATCACGCACGCCGTGCGCATCCGGATGCGGCTGGACCGTGCGGGCCACGAGGTGCGGGCCCTCGAGGAGCAGTGGGAGGTCAGCCGGGTCGGCAGTCCGCCGCGGCTTCAGGTCGCGTCGTCGTACTCGCGCGGGCAGGACCGGACCGTCACGCGGCAGTGGACGCTCGGCCGGGGGGACGACGGCCGGCTGGAGGCGACGGAGACCTTCCGGTTCGACGCGGCGGAGCTGCGAGAGCCCCTGCGGAGCGCCGTGCTGAAGTCCGGCTGGACCTGGCGTGGGGTCGTCCTGGGCAAGCTGTGAGGCCCGGCGGAGGGCGGGGTCAGCACTCCCCGTCCCGTGCCCCGGCCCTCAGCCGGTATCCCCGGAAGGTCAGGGTGCCCGGGTTGCCGCTCACGCCCGGAGGCGTGTAGTCGTGCTTCTTCGCGCGAGTGCGTTCCAGGTGGACGCAGAAGGCCTTGTCCGCGCCGGACGCCGTGACGGTGAGGCGGGCCTCCGTGTCCGTGTCGGTGCCCGCCGGGTCGGCGGAGACGCCGGTCGCGGGGGCGTCGCCGCCGCCGTAGCGGGCGACCCTCTCCTCGGTCAGCGACTCGTAGTCGGTGAAGTAGGAGGAGCTGCCCGTCTCGTCCGTCGTGTAGGTGTAGCCGTCGAGGTCTTCGGTGGCCTGGTGCACCGCGCTGGTCAGCTCGCTGTCGTCCCAGGACGTCCGGTCGGAGACGCCGAAGCCCCGCACCGCCGTGCAGACGCCGACGACGGCGAGGGCCACGAGGACGACGCGGGCCACGACGAAGGCCGAGTCCGGCAGTTCCGGGGCCGACGGGTTGAGGCCGGCACGCCAGGCCCGTACCCGGTCCGCCTTCACACAGGCCACGGCCAGCAGAGCGGCGCACAGGACGAGCAGGAAGACATTCATCTTCGTCAGCGTGTCCATGGGGCTCCTCCCGGCCGCCCCGCACGCCGGCGCCGTGCGTCGCGGACCGCCACGGCCGTGCCGGCCAGGCCCGCGACCAGGACCAGGCCGCCGACGACCACGTAGGTCGCCATGCGGGTGTCGCGTTCCTCCGCCGTCTCGCCGAAGTGCAGGGGGGTGACCGAGGGGGCCTCGCCCCTGGAGACGCCGTCCTCGGGGCGCGGGGACTGGACGGGGTGCTCCGGGTCCACGTCCGTCAGCGCCTTCACCGGGTCCACGACGCCCCAGCCGACCAGCCGGTCGTGGCCGGGGATCGAGCGTTCGGCGGTCTGCTCGATCTGGGCGGTGACCTCCTGGGCCGTCCAGTCCGGGTACTTGGCCTTCAGCAGGGCGGCCACGCCCGCGACGTACGGGGCCGAGAAGCTCGTGCCGTTGTCCGAGCAGTGACCGCCGCCGGGCACGGTGGAGATCATGTCGACGCCGGGAGCGGCGACGCCCACGAAGTCTCCCGACTGTGAGAACGCCGCCCGCTCGTTGTTGCGGTCGGACGCCGCCACCGCGAGCACGCCCGGGTACGACGCCGGGTACGTCACCTTGACGTTGCCGCCCAGGCCGTCGTTTCCGGCCGAGGCGACGACCACGACCTTCCGGTTGAGGGCTTCGTCGACGGCCTGCTGCAGTCGGGCGTCCGGCCGGACCGCGTTGGCCGTGTCCTGGGAGATGTTGATGACGTCGGCGCCGGCCTGGACGGCGTGGCGGATCGCGGTGGCCAGGGTGAGCGCGGTGCCGTCGCCCTCGGCGTCGTTCTGCTTGACCGGGATGATCGTCGCGTCCGGGGCCAGGCCCACGAAGCCGGTCCCCTTGGCGGGCCGGGCCGCGATGATGCCCGCGACGCGGGTGCCGTGGCCGACGGTGTCCGTGGTGCCCGAGCTGTTGCCGCGCTCTATCTTCTCGCCCTTGGCGTTCTTGGCCGGCAGCAGGTTCTTGCCCTTGGACGCGTCGACGGCCTTGGTGAGCTGCGGGTTCTTGACGTCGACACCGGTGTCGATCACGGCCACCCGTACACCCTTGCCGGTGGACTGGGCCCACAGCGCGTCCAGGTTGACGCGCTGCAGCGCCCACGGCCGTCCCGAGTAGTCCTTCGCCGGGAAGGTGCACTGGCCGTCGTCCGCGCGGGCCGGGGTGGCGGGCAGGGCGAAGGTGGTGGCAGTGGCGGTGAGGAGCGCCGCGGCGGCCAGGACCGCGGTCCTGGCGCCGGTGCCGGGGAGTTCGGCGGGCCGGGTACCCGGCGGATTCGACTTCTGCATGAGTGCGTTCTCCTCCCCCGCCGCTACGAGCCCTGCGGCTGCCGCGCCGCCGACTCCGACAGGCGCGGGCCCGTCGGCAGGAACCTCGACCACTCGACGGGGATGGGCGTGGGCGTCACGTTCTCGTAGCCGAGGCGGGTCTGGGCGATCCTCGCCTCGCTCAGCTCCTCCTTGCGCCGCTTGGCGGAGGTACCGACGCCCTGGTCGTCGGTGGTGCTGTCGCTGTTGGACTGCAGGGCGTAGCGCAGGCCGGTGTCGGTGACCAGGAAGACGCCGCCGGCCGCGGTCTCGGTGCCCTGGAACTGCCGGTAGAGCTGGCCGGATCCGGGGGTGACGTAGGCGCTGGAGGAGCCGGTGGGGAGCTGGGCGGGGAAGTCCTTGCCGACCCACGTGGACAGGGTGGTGGCGCCCTTGCCGCCGACCGAACGCATCACGTTGCAGAGGGTGTTGCGGCCGCTGGTGGTGCTGGAGCCGTCGTTCACCGTCCTCGGCTTGTACGCCGGCCAGTGGCGGCCGCCGTCGAACGTCGTGCTGTCGACGACCGCGCCGGGGCTGACCTGCTGCGCCTCACCGGCCTGGCCCACACCGACGAGGTCCCCGCTGTTGAGCAGGAGTGTGGCCGTGAACTCGGAGACGCGGGCCACCTTTCCCTTCAGGACGACGTAGTACTGCATCGTCTGCCCGTCGTACGCCTTGATGACCTCGCCGACCTTGTCGTACCGGCCCAGCAGTTCCGAGGCGCCCGCCTTCTCTCCGGGGGTGCCCTGGATCGACGGGATGGAGACCGGGTCGCCCTTGTGCAGGGTGTCGAGCCAGTCCTGGGAGACGCGCTGCGGGGCGCGCGCCTGGGTGTCGAGGGCCTTGAGGAGTTCCTTGTCGGCCGGGTCGGCGATCTCGTACGCCGTGCCCCGGGCGTCGACCACGTACTGGGTCCTGCCGTCGGGTCCGACGACGTACATGAGGTCGCCGTGGGCGAGCTTGTCGCGCCCGTCCGTCCTGGACCACTCCTTCCGCCCGAGGACGAACGCCGCCTTCTGGATGGCGCGGCCGCCGTCGCCGGGGCGTTCGCAGACGGCCCAGCGCTTGGTGGCCGAGGCCTCGTCCGGGGTGGGCAGGCGGTCGGGGGCGTAGGGGATGCCGATGGTGGCGCCGTGCGGGGGCTTGCCGCTGTCGAGGATCTTCTCGTCGACGGTGATGACGCTGTCCTTGCCGGGGTCCAGCAGGAGCTTGGCGGAGGCCATGTTGAGGACCGGGTGGAGCTGCGTCTGCTTGCCGGTCTTCAGGACGACGTACCGGGTGGTGGACTTGCTCGCGACGATGACGTGTTCTTCCGGGGTGTCCCAGCCCTTGGGCGCGGTGGGGCTGAACATGCCGATCGCGCCGAACACGGCGAGGACGACGGCGCCGACGACGAGGCCGGGCACCAGTGCCTTCAGCGGCTTCGGGGCGCCCTCCTCGGAACCGGAGGGGGAAGGCTGCAGGAATGACGCGAGCGTGCGGCGCTTCGCGAAGGTGTAGGCGTTGAGTTCGTCCCGCCGTGATGCCATCTGTGTCCGCTCTCTCCCCGTTGCGGAGCCGTGGGGGACCTGTGAAGATCCGTCCCCCGCCCTCGGTTGCCTCTGGTGCCTCGACTGTCAGACCCGGCCCCTACTATGCCTGTTGCGTGGCCGTGCGTGTGGCACGGGTAGGGTGCTCAGGGCTTGAAGGGACCGGAGCGCAAGGGATTTCGGGAGAGTTCGGGGGTTTTGGAGTGATGGCTTCCGCAACGCGGGCCCGGTCGCGATCGCAATCGGGGACACGATCGGGCGACGCGGGCCGGTCGGGTGCTCCCGGCCCCGCTTCCTCCGGACGGCGTGGTGAGCGGGCGCCCACGCCCCCTCAGGGCGCTTTCGCTCCGCATCCGGAGTCCCGTTCCGGGCGCGGCGGTTCGTTCGCGGTGCAGCGGCTGGTGCTGCTGGAGATCGCGGGCGCGCTCGTGGTGTGCGGCTGGCTCGCCGGCACGGTGGCGCTGATCGCCGCCGCAGCGATCGCCGCCGTGCTGGTGGTGCTCGCCGTCGTACGGCGCCGGGGACGTTCGCTGCCGGAGTGGCTCGGCACGCTGCTGGCGCTGCGGGCCCGCAACCGGCGGGCCGCGAGCACGCCGGTGCCGGTGGGCACCGACTCCGGACTTGCGCCCGCCGTGGAGTGCGACCCCTCCCTGCGCACGTACAGCCACAGCCGCGGTGACGACCGCGACCAGCGGCCGATCGGCATGGTCGGCGACGGCGGTTTCCTGACGGCGGTGCTCCAGGTGGAGTCGGATGCGGGCGCGCTGCGCGCGGAGCGCGGCCGCAGACCGCTGCCGGTGGCCCTCGTGCGGGACGTCCTCGAAGTCGACGGGATCCACCTGGAGTCGGCGCAGATCGTGGTGCACACGCAGCCCGCGCCCGCGCTGCACCTGCCCCAGCAGTCGGTGGTGGTCAGCAACTACGCGCCGCTGCAGGCGGAGACCGGCTCCCCCGCGGTGCGCATCACGTGGATCGCGCTGAAGCTCGATCCCGAGCTGTGCCCGGAGGCGGTGGCCGCGCGGGGCGGCGGGCTGCTCGGGGCGCAGAAGTGCCTGGCGCGTTCGGCCGAGCACCTGGCGAGCCGGCTGACCGGCGCCGGGTTCCGGGCGAGCGTGCTGAACGAGGAGGAGCTGACGGCGGCGATCGCCACCTCGGCGTGCGCCAACCCCATGGTGACGGCGCAGGCCGCCCAGGCAGGGCGGGGCGAGGCGCCGCAGCGCCGCACCGAGGAGTCCAGCCGGAGCTGGCGCTGCGACAACCGCCGGCACACCACCTACTGGGTGCGCCGCTGGCCGCAACTGGGCGGATCCGGTGGCTCGCTGGCGCAGTTGGTGGCGCGGCTGACCGCGGTGCCCGCGCTGGCGACGACCTTCAGCCTGACCCTGGCCAGGGGCGCGCAGCAGAACGTGTCCATCACGGGTCACCTGCGGATCACCGGCCGCAGCAACCAGGAACTGACCGACGCCCGGCGCGATCTGGAGCGTGCGGCGCGCGAGGCGCGGACCGGGCTCGCCCGTCTGGACCGGGAACAGCTCCCCGGCGTTCTGGCCACCCTGCCGCTCGGAGGTGCCCGCTGATGGCCGTCACGACTTCGCCCGCCCAGCCGGGCGGTTCCCGTCCGGCTGCGGCCCCGTCCCGCACGGGTCTCGGCGAGCGGCTGCGGACCGGTTTCGGCCTGCTGGGCCCCCGCCATCCCCGGCACACCCTGCCTGTGGAGCAGGCCGACGCGCTGTCCCTGCCGATCGGTGACGACGGCGTGGTGGTCGGTGTCGACACCGAGGGGCAGCCGGCCGTGCTCGGGGTCAACCGTCCCACGCCGTTCGACATGGTGCTCATCGGCGGTCTGTGGACCGCGCAGGTCATGGCCCTGCGCGCGGCGGCCACGGGTGCCCGGGTGGCCGTGGAGACCGGACGGGCCCAGGCCTGGATGCCGATGGTGCACGCCATGGGCGGCGGGCAGAACGGTCTCGCGGTGTACGACGTCGGCCGGGTGCCCCCGCAGGGTGCCTCGGCGGGGACGCCGGTGCTGGTGGTGCGGGACTGCGGTATGCGGCCGCCGCGTGGACGGGTGGCGTCGGCGCCGTGGCAGTCGGTGCTGACGTTGCTGCCGTATCTGAGCCCGGTGGCGCCGCGGTTGATGCGTCAGGCGCGTCTGGTGGGTGTGCAGCGGGTGTCGCCGGACGAGGCGGCGGAGATCGGGCGGGTGCTGGCGCTGCCGCGCCCGGAGCTCGAGGCGCTGCCCACGCTTCCGGACGGCGTGACGCTGTGGTGCACCGAGCGGGACCGGCAGTACGTGATGACGCGGGCGACGGACGCCGAGACCGGACTGCTGGGCGTCGCGCGCCGGATGGACTGAACCGCGTCCAACTTGGCCCGTTTTCCTTCTTGATTGGCGACTTTTCGCGTCAATTCCGGCACTGCCGAGGGCTGGAAGTGGTGCGTCTTCGTCACGTTTTGGTGTACGTCGACGGGTGCCGCGCCCCTCGTCGGCCCGGTGTGACACCGCGGAGCAGGCGGGTAAGGGGCGGACGGGCCTGCCGAGCCCGCGCCTTTGGTGATTAGGCTGGGGCGGGGCACGTCGCGAGTTCCCGCGAGCGGGTGGAACGCCTCGCGACCGAGGGGGCCGGTGGCCCACGCGGGGAAGCCCCGGCGACATCGCACGACGGAACGGGGTGCCCCGCGCACGGCATGAGGGTGCCCGACCACACCAGGAGGAACTGTGAGCAGCGATCGGGACGGGATCCGCGGGGGCTGGGCCACACCCGGCGATGACCAGCCCGACGCGGAATCGGCCATCGAGACCACCGGCGAGTTCACCATCGACTACGCCCCGCCCGCCTGGTACACGCAGAACGCGTCCGGGGCCCCGGGGGGTTCGGGTGGCGCGGGCGACGCCGGTGACGCGCACGGTTCCGGCACGGCCGGCGGCTCCGGTGCTGCTCCGCTTCCGCAGTTCCCGTCCGGTTCACCCGACCCGGGGCCGACCGCGCCGACGTACACGACTCCGGCGGCCGGTACGGCGACGCCGGGCGGCCCGTACGCCCCGCCGGTCCCGCCGGCTCCCCCGGCACACGCGCCGGGCGCGCCCTACGCATCGCCCGCTCCTGCCCCGGGGGCGCACTTCGCCTCGCAGGCTCCGGCCGGTGCGCCGTACGCACCTCCCGCGCCGCCGACCGGCAGCCCGGTTCCGGTGCCTCAACTGCCCGAGGGGTTCGAGCCGCAGCAGCTCTCACAGCCGGCCGAGCCGTCGCGGCAGCAGAGCGATGCCGCCGTGCCGCCGACCGCGCCCGAGCCGGACAACGGGGACCTGGAGAGCGGGGCGACCATGCGGTTCTCCGCCGTCGCGCTGAAGCGCGAGATGGCCGAGATCGCGGAGCGCGCGGCCGCCGAGGAGAGGGCCGCCGGCGCTGCGGACGAGGATGCCGCGCAGGGTGCGGAACCGCTCGCCGAAACCGGTGACGTCGCGGCCGGAGCCGCGGACGAGGCCGCTCCGCCGAGCGGCTCCGTCGAGGAGAGTGCCGGCGAGCACGGCAGCGGTGACGGTGACTCCGAGGGCGCCCAGGTCACGGCGACGGCGGGGGACGCCGAGGGAGCGGACGCCGATGCGACCGCTCCGGCCGAGCCGGACGAGGTCACGGAGCCCGCCGGGGCCGACGAGTCCGCCGCCACCGCGGCCGGGGCCGGTCGTACGGATGCGGAAGCGGAGGACGGCACGGAGGCAGGGGCCGCCGCAGGCATCGCCTCCGAGAGCGGCAGTGCGGGCGACGAGTCCGCCGAGCCCGCGTTCGCCCCGCAGGCGCAGGACGGCACGGCTACTGACGCCCAGCCGGACGCGACGGTGTCCGGGGACACCCCGGCGCAGGACGGTACGCCCGAAGGCGGGGCCCCGCAGACCGCCGTCCCGCAGCAGGCCGCCCCCGCCGATCCGGCCGCTCCCGGTACCCCCGAGGGCGCACCGCCCGCCTGGGGGCCGCCGCCCGCGCAGCAGAACGGGCTGCCTCCGCTGCCGCCGTCGTACCAGCCCGCCGCCCCCGCGCCGGCCGCCCAGTGGCCGGCGCAGGCCGCGCCGCCGCAGCAGCCGGGCCCGATGCCGGCCGGTCAGGCGCAGCCCGCCGCCGCGCAGGGTTCCGGCGGGGTACCCGGGCAGCAGCCGCCGTTCCAGCCGCAGGCGCCCCAGCCGGCGCCCGCCGCCTGGCACCAGCCCGGTCAGCCGCCGGCCGCCGGAGCACCCGGGCACCCTGGCCCGACGCCCGAGCAGCCCGGTGGTTACGGCTTCCCGCAGCAGGGACAACAGCAGCCCCACGCCGTCCCCACGCCGCCCGGCGGCTACGGCTTCCCCCAGCCCGGACAACCGGGACAGCCGGGACAGCAGCCGAACGCAGCCGCGCCCCAGCCGCAGCACCCCGGCACGCCCAACCCCCCGGCCCAGCCCGGCGGTTACGGCTTCCCGCAGCAGGGACAACAGCAGCCCCACGCCGTCCCCACTCCCCCCGGCGGCTACGGCTTCCCCCAGCCCGGACAGCCGGGGCAGCAGCCGAACGCAGCCGCGCCCCAGCTGCAGCACCCCGGCACGCCCAACCCCCCGGCCCAGCCCGGCGGTTACGGCTTCCCGCAGCAGGGACAGCAGCAGCCCCACGCCGTCCCCACTCCCCCCAGCGGCTACGGCTTCCCGCAGCCCGGACAACCGGGACAGCCGGGACAGCAGCCGAACGCGCAGAACCCGGAGGCCGGTCCGGCGGCTCAGGCCGCGCAGCCGGCCGCCGACCCGCGGGCCGGTGCGGCCTGGCCGCAGCCGATCCAGCACGACCAGCGGCAGCCGACCAATCCCGGTGCCGCGCCGCTGGGTTACACCGCGGCCGTGGAGCTGTCCTCGGACCGGCTGCTCAACAACAAGCGGCAGAAGGCGAAGAGCGGCCGGCCCGCCGCCGTCGGGTCCCGTTTCAAGCTGGGCGGGAAGAAGGAGGAGGCCGAGCGGCAGCGGAAGCTGGACCTGATCCGCACGCCGGTGCTGTCCTGCTACCGGATCGCGGTCATCAGCCTCAAGGGCGGTGTCGGCAAGACGACCACCACCACCGCCCTCGGCTCGACCCTCGCCTCGGAGCGGCAGGACAAGATCCTCGCGATCGACGCGAACCCGGACGCCGGCACGCTCGGCCGCCGGGTGCGCCGGGAGACCGGGGCGACCATCCGCGATCTGGTCCAGGCGATCCCGTACCTGAACTCGTACATGGACATCCGGCGGTTCACGTCGCAGGCGCCCTCCGGTCTGGAGATCATCGCCAACGACGTCGACCCGGCCGTCTCGACCACGTTCAACGACGAGGACTACCGGCGCGCCATCGACGTGCTGGGCAGGCAGTACCCGGTGATCCTCACCGACTCGGGCACGGGCCTGCTGTACAGCGCGATGCGTGGGGTGCTCGACCTCGCCGACCAGCTCATCATCGTCTCGACGCCGTCCGTCGACGGGGCCAGCAGCGCCAGCACCACCCTGGACTGGCTGTCCGCGCACGGGTACGCCGACCTGGTCTCCCGGTCGATCACGGTCATCTCCGGAGTGCGCGAGACCGGAAAGATGATCAAGGTCGAGGACATCGTGTCGCACTTCGAGACCCGCTGCCGCGGGGTGGTCGTGGTGCCCTTCGACGAGCACCTGGCGGCCGGTGCCGAGGTCGACCTCGACATGATGCGGCCGAAGGTACGGGAGTCGTACTTCAACCTCGCGGCCATGATCGCCGAGGACTTCGTGCGGCACCAGCAGATGCACGGGCTGTGGACCAACGACGGCAACCCGCCCCCGGTGGCCGCCCCGCCGATGCCGGGCCAGTCGATGCCGCCCCAGCCGTACCCCGGCCAGCCGATGCCGGGCCTGCCCTATCCGGGCGGGCCCACGACGGACCAGCCGTATCCCGCTCAGCCGTACCCGGGACAGCCGTACCCCGGACAGCCTCACCAGGGCCAGCCCTATCCGCCGCAGCCCGGCCAGCCGTACGCGCCGCAGCAGCAGCCGTACCCGCCACAGCAGGCGCAGCCGGGCCAGGGACAGCCGTACCCGGAGCAGCAGGCGCAGCCGGGCCAGGCACAGCCGTACCCGGAGCAGCAGGCGCAGCCGGGCCCGCCCCACCCGCAGGGCGCTCCCGGACAGCCCTACCCGCCGCAGCCCGGTCAGCCCGGGGCGCAGCCGCCGCAGGCCCAGCCTCCGCAGGCTCCGCCGCAGCAGTAGGCCGCGGCCGGGGGACGGTACGACGAAGGGCGGCCGGTGCGCATCGCACCGGCCGCCCCTTTTGGGTCCCGGACCCTGCCGGGTCCCTACGCCTCCGCCGCCACGATCTCCCGGCACCGCTTCACGTCTGCGGCCATCTGCTCCAGCAGCGCCTCGAGCGACTCGAACTTCGCCTGGCCGCGGACGTAGGCGACGAACTCGACGGCTACGTGCAGGCCGTACAGGTCGAGGCCGACGCGGTCGATGGCGTACGCCTCGACCGTGCGCTCGGTGCCGTCGAACTGCGGGTTGGTGCCGACCGAGATCGCGGCCGGCATGATCTCGCCCTGCGCGTGCAGGTATCCGGCGTACACGCCGTCGGCCGGGATCGCGGTGTGCGGGAGCGTCTCCACGTTGGCCGTCGGGAAGCCCATCTCACGGCCGCGCTGGGCGCCGCGCACCACCACGCCCTCCACGCGGTGCGGCCGGCCCAGGATCTCGCGGGCACCGGTCACGTCGCCCTCGGCGACCAGACGCCGGGTCAGGGTCGAGGAGAACGGCTCGCCGCCGCCCGCCTCACCGGTGACGTGCAGGTCGACGACCTCGACCTCGAAGTCGTAGATCTTGCCCTGCTCGATGAGGAAGCCGACGTCACCGGCCGCCTTGTGGCCGAAGCGGAAGTTCGGGCCCTCGACGACCGCCTTGGCGTGCAGCTTGTCGACCAGGACCTTGACCACGAAGTCGGCGGGCGACAGCTTCGAGAACTCGGTCGTGAAGGGGAGGATCAGGACCGCGTCGACGCCCAGCTCCGTCATCAGCTCGGCCCGGCGGTGGTGCGGGGCGAGCAGCGGCGGGTGGCTGCCGGGGCGGACGACCTCGCTGGGGTGCGGGTCGAAGGTGACGACGACGGCCGGGACACCCAGCTCGCGGGCGCGGTCCACGGCGTGCTTGATGATCAGCTGGTGGCCGCGGTGGACGCCGTCGTAGGAACCGATGGTGACGACGCTGCGCCCCCAGTCCTGGGGGATGTCCTCCAAGCCACGCCAGCGCTGCACTGTGACCGCTCCTCGAACCCTTGTCCGTGTCTACCGTTGACCTCTTGTGCAGGTCTAAGGGTGCCATGCCGGGTGCCCGGCCCCCGCATCGGCATGGAGGCTGTGACCGGGCGCACGTTCCCCGGCGGGTCAGGCCGGTACGCGGACGCCGGCCAGGTTGTCGATCATGCGGTGGGCGCTGGGGCCCACCAGCGCGGCCCAGTCGCCGGGGGCCTCGCCCAGCCAGCGGGCCATCCGGGCGGCGAAGCCGGGCGCGTGCCGGGCCAGGTCGACGAGGGCGCAGTCGAAGCGGGTGGCGCCGTCGGGCGTGCGGACGAGGAGCAGCCCGGTGCGGTGGACCAGTGCGCGCAGCTCCGCCTCCCGGCCGTCCCCGTGCGGGACCGCGGCGTACAGGACGGCGTCCAGGACGGACGGCTCCCGCTCGCGGGCGAGCAGGAGGTCCAGCAGCTCGCGCCGCAGGGGCCGGGACGCGGGGGCTCCGGGGGCGGCGAGGACGGTGGCGAGGGCCGTCCTGACCTCTTCGGGGCCGTCGTCGAGCAGGCCGGTGACCAGGGGCGGCAGGACGGAGCGGGCGGCGGGGCCCCGGTCCAGGCAGCGGTCCAGGTAGTCGGCCGCGGGCGCGGCCAGTTCCGGGCGCGTCCGCACCGCCTCCCGGACCAGCGCGGCGACCCGGCCGGCGACGGCCTGGTGGGTGACGTCGGCGAGCGTGCGCAGCGTCTTTGCGGCGCCCGGACCGTCGTCGCCGCCCAGGCGGGCGCGGAGCGCCTCCAGGACCGGCTCGGGATGGGTGGTCAGGGCCGGGACCAGGGCGCCGGGCGGGAACAGCGGATCGCCGTCGGTGAAGTGGCGCAGCGCCTCGGTCAGGTGCCGGTCGCGGGTCCCGGGGTCGAGCACCAGGAGGGCGAGGGCGCCGCCGTGCAGGGTGCGGTCGGCGGGACGGGCGAGCAGGGCGAGGGCGGCGTAGCGCAGCAGCTCCCGGTCGGCCGCCGAGTGGACGTGGGGGGCCGTGCGCAGCCCGGACACGACGGCCGCGGCGCGGCGGGCGGCGCGGCCGTCGTGCGCCCAGCGGTCGACGGCCCGGCAGACCGCCGAGGGCTCGTCCTCGGCGAGAACGGCGAGCAGTTCGTCGGCGCGCGGGTGCTCACGGGTCACGAGGACCTCGGTGAGGTCGTCCAGGGCCCCGTGCCGATGGGTGTGCAGCAGCGCCTGGGCGGCGGTCGCCACGGTGGCGTCCGGGGTCGCGGGCAGCGGCCGCTCGTCGTCGAACCAGCCGGCCAGGTGCGGCTGTACGGCACCGGGCCGGTCGGCGAGCAGCCGGGCCACGGCGTCGAGGTGGCGTCCGCCCGCGTCGGCCGGCTCCGGTGGCGCGGTGTCCGCCAGGACCAGCTCGCGCAGCAACGCGAGGCACTCCTCGACCGGCACGGGCAGTGCGGTCCAGAAGGCGGGCCCGAACTCGGCCGGTACGGGACGCTGTTCGCGGCGCCAGGTGACGATGTGGTCGGCGAGGACACGCAGCACCCCGGTGTACGGCGTCGCGTCCGGGACCGCGAGCAGGGTGCGGGCGAGGAGACGGGCGGGCCACCAGGCGCTCGGCTCCATGTCCAGGGCGTCTGTCAACTCCCGTAACCGCAGGCCGAGTTCGCGGTGACCGCGCTGGCGGGCGAGGAGGAGCAGGGCCTGGACCACGGGGCCGGCCCGGTGGTGCGGCAGGGGCGCGAGGCGCGGGTCCCCCGGGGTGCGGGGGTGGTGGACGAGGGCGTCGAGGGCGTCGTCCAGGTCGAGGTGCAGGCCCTGGATCCAGTCGGCCAGTTCCTCGTGGGCGAAGCGGTAGCCGTCGCCGGCCGGGACCAGGAGGCCTTCGGCGAGGACGGCGGAGGCCCAGCCGGAGCCGCCGCCCAGGCGGGCCGGGGCGGGCCCCCAGGGGAACACCGCGTCGAAGGACTCCCGGTCCAGTTCGCCCTGTCCGGTGCCGAGGCTGCGCCGGGCGGCCTGGTGCACCTGCCCGGCCACCCGGGCGGCGAGCCGCCGTACGGCCGTGCCGCGCAGGCCGTTCTCGGCGGCGAGACGGACCGCGACGCGCAGGCACATCAGGTCCAGGTGGGCGGCGAATACCTCGTGCCGGTCCACGGGACCGGAGGGGGACGTGTCGTCCGGAAGGGCGGCACGGACCTCGGAGAGCAGGCGCAGGGTGAGCGGGTGCCGGGCGTCGCGGTGGCCGAGGGTTCCCTCGGGGATGCGGTAACGGGCACGGGCCTCGCGGGCCTCCTCGCGGGTGAGATCGCCGATCCTGACGCACGGCGGCAGCGGGGTCCCGGCGTCCGCCCCCGTGGGCGAGTGGAGCAGTCCGGCGGGGAACTCGGCGCCGGCGCGCTCCCAGTACTCCTCCCGGCAGGCCACCACCAGCCGCGTGCCGGTCTCTCCCAGCCACTGCGCCGTGCCCCTGATCCAGTCGGCCGGCCGACGGGCGAGGGCGGGCGGCATCTCCTCCGGTCCGTCGAGCAGGAGCAGCAGCGGGCGGCCGGCCCGCCGTGCGAGGCCGGCCACCCGCTCGGGGGTGAGGGCGGCGGTGTCCGCGGGGGGCGCGGCGGGACCGGCGGCGACGATGCGCGCGGCACGCGCCAGGCTGCGGCCCACCGCGTCGGCCACGGACTCGTCGGTGTCCTCCAGATCGGCGCCACGCAGCCACAGAGTGGGGGCGGGCCGCTCGGCACCGTGGCGGCGGGCGGCGAGGGCCCCCAGTTCCGTCGTACGGCCGCTGCCCGGGTCGCCGACGAGCCCGAGCACGGCGTGGCCCGCGACGGTCCCGCCATCGGCATCGGCATCGGCATCGGCGAGGGCTTCGGCGAAGACGTTCAACTCGTCCGTCACTTCGGCGCGTCCGACCGGTCGCACCGGAGCGAGGCCGGCCGCCCCGGTGTGCCCGGCCAGGGCGCCGGGCGGCCCGTCCTGGCCCACCGAGGTCGCGGTCAGTTCGAGGACTCCGGCCAGGTTGAGATCGGCGCCGTGGGCGGGCACGGTCGCCGCGTTGCGGGCGAGCAGGTCGGCGAGCGGGCCCTCGGCCGCCGGTCGCAGGGGCACCGCGAACCCGGTGTCGCGCCGGTCGGAGTGCAGGGCGGTGCCGAGCACGCCGAGCACCGCGCCCGTCCCGGCGTCCAGCACCGGTCCCCCGGCCGCGCCACCACCGAGCCGGAGGGCGTCCTGGCCCGCCGTTCCGATGGCGAGTTCCAGGGCGTCCTCGATGAGGTGGAAGCGGTCGGTGGCGGTGTAGGTCACCTGGGTGGCGGCCAGCAGCCGTGCCTCGCGCCAGCAGCCCGCGGCGACTCGGACATAGGTACCGGCCTCGACACGTTCGCGAACGGTCAGTGGCAGCGGCGCCAGGTCCAACCCCTCCGTACGGACCAGGGCCAGGCCCAGTTCGGGCAGCGCGGTGACGGCCTCGGCACCGACCAGACAGGTCCGCTGCCCGGCGGCGTGCAGTACGAGCCGCCCGAGCCCGTCGACGGCTTCGTGACTGGTGAGGAGGGTGCCGCGATGATCAGCGAGAAACCCCGTCCCACGGGGTCGCCCGGCCAGATCACGAATCTGCACGAGCCCGTCGAACCCTCCCCGGTCCGTACCGCCGCCATGGCCGACGGCAACGGCCCGCCCCGGAACAGCGGCCCGGCCCAGGTCACCGGCCCGACTTTGATCATCGACTCCGCTCGGTCCACCCATGACCGTCAGCCCGCCGGCGGACTCCAGGGCACCGATCCCACCCGGAACATCGGCCAAGCCCGGGCCACCGGACCCGCCCCATGCGGCGACACCGCTGAGATCGCACGGGCCGCCGGGGCCGGGGGGCCCGTCGATCGGCTCCGGGCCGTCGGCGTCCCATCGGCCGCAGGTCCCACCGGAAACGTCGGCCGAACCCGGTTCACCAGGCCCACCCGGGGCGTCGGCACCCCTGAAGTCGGCGGTCCGGCCCCGGGCGGCGGACCCGCTCGGGTCGCCAGGCGCCCTCGGGGCGGCGATCCAGCCCGGGAGGCCGGCCCAGGTCGCGTTGACGGTCTGCTTCGGGGCGTCCGCCCCACCCGGTCCACCGGCACGGTCCGCGACGCCGGTGCCGTCCATGAGGCCGTCCGGGCCCGAACGGTCCGGGGCGGTGGCCCCGCCGGCGTCGCCGCCCCTGCGGTCCGGGAAGACCGTGTCGCTCTCGGGGCGGGCGGGGTCGAAGACGTCGGGGGGCTCTGGCTTCTCGTCCTGTGCCGCCATGGCCGTACCCTCCCCGCCCGTACACACGTGCCCTCGTCTTCGACGGTAGGCCGAGGATGATCAGCGGGACAGTTCGCGCGGCGAAAGCGCCCCCTTCCGCTCCCCCGGTTCACTCCGAGCGCCTGCCCGGACGGGTGAATGAGCGCAGGGGGTTGGATACACCCTAGGAGTGGGGGAACCGAGGGGGAACCGTGGAGCGGCGGCAGTGGCGGTACCCCGTGGCCGCCGCCGCTCCACGGGCAGACTCGCGCTCCGGCCGGAGCCGGGCTCCGGTCAGCCGAAGACGGCCAGGCTCTTCGCCTTGCCCTTGTGCTCCTCGACCAGGGCGAGGAACCGGCCCTCCAGGTCGAACACGGCGACGGGACCGGCGCCCGCGTACTCCTCGGGCATCTCCAGGCGGACGCCGTTGAGCAGCAGCCCGGCGCGCCGCACGTCCACCTGCCAGCGCGGGAAGGCGGCCGTGGCCGCCTCGGCGACGGGCATCACGGTCAGCTCCTGCTGGAGCTGGTCCAGCGTCTTCGCGGAGTCGAGCTTGTACGGCCCGACGCGCGTCCTGCGCAGCGCGGTGAGGTGACCGCCGACGCCCAGGTCGGCGCCCAGGTCACGGGCGAGGGCGCG
Organism: Streptomyces sp. NPDC002386; assembly: GCF_053593175.1. Lineage (NCBI taxonomy): Bacteria > Bacillati > Actinomycetota > Actinomycetes > Kitasatosporales > Streptomycetaceae > Streptomyces > Streptomyces sp. NPDC002386. Next base: position 306,334 of record NZ_JBSFBX010000009.1, on the reverse strand, counting down.
GATGTAGGTGCCGGACGAGCAGACCACCGAGACGATCAGATCGAGCACGGCGGTGCCGTCCTCGGCGACGGCGTCCCGGACGTCGTACACCGCGAAGGAGGACACGGTGACCGGGCGGGCCGGGATCTCGAACTCCTCGCCCTCCCGGGCCCGCTTGTACGACCGCACACCGTTGATCTTGATGGCGCTGACCTTGGACGGCACCTGCATGATGTCGCCGGTCAGCTTGGCGATGCCGGCGTCGATGGCGTCCCGGGTCACCTTGGAGGCGTCCGTGGTGGAGGTGATGTCCCCCTCGGCGTCGTCGGTGAGCGTGTTCTGGCCCAGGCGGATGGTGCCCAGGTACTCCTTCTCGGTCAGCGCGAGGTGCCCGAGGAGCTTGGTGGCGCGCTCGACGCCGAGGACCAGCACGCCGGTCGCCATCGGGTCGAGGGTGCCGGCGTGGCCGACCCGGCGGGTCCGGGCGATGCCGCGCATCTTGGCGACCACGTCGTGCGAAGTGAAGCCCGACGGCTTGTCGACGATGACAAGGCCGTCGGGCGTGGTGTGCTTCTGGGTCATTCCGCGGCGTCGCCGTCCGTCTCGGCGTTCTCGTCCTCGCCCGGCTTGCGGTACGGGTCGGCGCCGCCCGCGTACGCCGCGCCCGCGGAGGCCTCGCGGACCGCCGCGTCGGACTGCCGGGCCCTGTCGAGCAGGTCCTCGATGGTCCGGGCGGTGTCCGGGAGGGCGTCCGCGACGAAGGTGAGGGTCGGCGTGAACTTCACCCCGGCCGCGCGGCCGACCTCGGAGCGCAGGATGCCCTTGGCGCTCTCCAGGCCGGCGGCCGCGGCCTGCCGCTCCTCGTCGTCCCCGTAGACCGTGTAGAAGACGGTCGCCTCCCGCAGGTCACCCGTGACCCGGGTGTCCGTGATGGTGACGTGCGAGCCGAGCCGCGGGTCCTTGATCCCGCGCTGCAGCTTCTGGGCCACCACCTCCCGGATGAGGTCCGCCAGCCTTTTCGCCCGCGCGTTGTCGGCCACTGGTCCGTCTCCCGTTCTTTCTTCTTCTGGCGTTCTGTGGGTTGGTCGTCGTCAGTCGTCTTCACCGTGGAGGCGCCGTCTCACGGACAGCAGTTCCACTTCGGGGCGACCGGCGACCAGCCGTTCGCACCGGTCCAGTACGTCGGCGAGGTGCGCCGTGTCGCCGGAGACCATGGCCATGCCGATGATCGCTCGCCGGTGGAGGTCCATGTGGTCCACCTCGGCCGCGCTCACCGCGTACTTGCGCTGGAGTTCGGCGACGATCGGGCGGACGACGGAGCGCTTCTCCTTCAGCGAGTGGACGTCGCCGAGGAGCAGGTCGAAGGACAGAGTCCCCACGTACATGTGTGTAACCGGTTCACCCGCCGGTACGGGATCGGTGGCCCCGGGACCGTATGGCCGGGGACACCAAGAACGGTACCCCGTACCCGCCGGTGGCTCGACAGGGTTTCCACGGCACCGTCGGCCGGACCGTTGCCCCGGGGACGGAGCCCCCGGGGCAACGGCGCGCCGGCCGGCGGGACCGCAGTCCCGCCGGCCGGCGGCGAACCGTGGGGTGTTACACCCGCGGCTTCTCTCGCATCTCGTACGTCGCGATGACGTCGTCGACCTTGATGTCGTTGAAGTTTCCGAGGTTGATACCACCCTCGTAGCCTTCGCGGATCTCGGTGACGTCGTCCTTGAAGCGACGCAGGCCCTCGATGTTGAGGTTCTCCGCGACCACCTTGCCGTCGCGGATGAGGCGCGCCTTGGTGTTGCGCTTGACCTCGCCGGACCGGATGAGCACACCGGCGATGTTGCCCAGCTTGGACGACTTGAAGACCTCGCGGATCTCCGCCGTGCCGAGCTCGACCTCCTCGTACTCCGGCTTGAGCATGCCCTTGAGGGCCGCCTCGATCTCCTCGATCGCCTGGTAGATGACCGAGTAGTACCGGACGTCCACGCCCTCGCGCTCGGCCATCTGCGCAGCGCGGCCGGCCGCGCGGACGTTGAAGCCGATCACGATGGCGTCCGAGCCCATCGCCAGGTCGATGTCGGACTCCGTGACCGCACCGACGCCGCGGTGCAGGACGCGGATGTCGACCTCTTCGCCGACGTCCAGCTGGAGCAGGGAGGACTCGAGGGCCTCGACGGAACCGGAAGCGTCACCCTTGATGATCAGGTTCAGCTGCTGGACCTCGCCGGCCTTGAGCACCTTGTCCAGGTCCTCCAGCGACACGCGGCGCGTGCGCTTGGCGAACGCGGCGTTGCGCTCACGGGCGGCGCGCTTCTCGGCGATCTGACGGGCCGTACGGTCCTCGTCGACCACCAGGAAGTTGTCGCCCGCACCCGGGACGTTGGTCAGGCCCAGGACCTGGACCGGCGTCGAGGGTCCGGCCTCGGCGACGTTGTTGCCGTTGTCGTCGAGCATGGCGCGCACACGACCGTAGGCGTCGCCCACGACCATCGTGTCGCCGACCCGCAGCGTGCCTCGCTGGACGAGGACCGTCGCCACGGCACCGCGGCCGCGGTCGAGACGGGACTCGATCGAGATGCCCTGCGCGTCCTGGTTCGGGTTGGCCCGCAGGTCGAGCGAGGCGTCGGCCGTGAGGACCACGGCCTCGAGCAGCGAGTCGATGTGCAGACCCTGCTTGGCGGAGATGTCGACGAACATCGTGTCGCCGCCGTACTCCTCGGCCACCAGGCCGTACTCGGTCAGCTGACCGCGCACCTTGGTCGGGTCGGCACCCTCGACGTCGATCTTGTTGACCGCGACGACGATCGGCACCTCGGCGGCCTTGGCGTGGTTGAGCGCCTCGACCGTCTGCGGCATGACGCCGTCGTTGGCCGCGACGACCAGGATCGCGATGTCGGTCGACTTCGCACCACGGGCACGCATGGCGGTGAACGCCTCGTGACCCGGGGTGTCGATGAAGGTGATCTTGCGCTCTTCTTCGTTGACCTCGGTCGCGACCTGGTAGGCACCGATGTGCTGGGTGATGCCGCCGGCCTCGCCCGCGATGACGTTCGTCTTGCGGATGGCGTCGAGCAGTCGGGTCTTACCGTGGTCGACGTGACCCATGACGGTCACGACCGGCGGACGGACGACCAGGTCCTCCTCGGAGCCCTCGTCCTCACCGAACTCGATGTCGAAGGACTCGAGCAGCTCGCGGTCCTCCTCCTCGGGGCTGACGATCTGAACCGTGTAGTTCATCTCGTCGGCGAGGAGCTGCAGCGTCTCGTCGGAGACGGACTGCGTGGCGGTGACCATCTCGCCGAGGTTCATCATGACCGCGACGAGGGACGCCGGGTTGGCGTTGATCTTCTCCGCGAAGTCCGTGAGCGACGCGCCGCGGGAGAGGCGGATGGCCTCGCCGTTGCCGCGCGGCAGCATCACGCCGCCGACGCTCGGGGCCTGCATGGCCTCGTACTCCTGGCGCCTCTGCCGCTTCGACTTGCGGCCACGACGCGCGGGACCGCCGGGACGGCCGAAGGCGCCCTGCGTGCCACCACGGCCACCGGGACCGCCGGGACGGCCACCGAAGCCGGGACGGCCACCGCCGCCACCGGGACCACCGGGACGACCGGCGAAGCCGCCACCGCCGCCACCGGGACCACCGGGACGACCGGCGAAGCCGCCACCGCCGCCACCCGGGCGACCGGCGAAGCCGCCGCCACCCGGACGACCGCCGCCGCCACCGGGACGACCGCCGCCACCGGGACCACGGCCGCCGGGGCCACCGCCACCGGGACGCGGGCCGGCGGCGGGACGCTGAGGCATCATGCCGGGGTTCGGACGCGGACCGGCCGGGCCGGGACGCGGGCCGCCCTGCGGGCGGGGCATGCCGGACGGCGACGGACGGTTACCGCCCGGAGCCTGCGGACGGGGACCGCCGCCCTGGCCACCGGGGGCCTGCGGACGGGGACCGGCGCCGGGGGCACCGGGGCCGCCGGGACGCGGGCCGCCCTGCGGACGGGGCGCCTGCGGGCGCGCCATGCCGGTGGAACCACCGGACGTGAAGGGGTTGTTGCCCGGACGCGGGCCGGCCGGGCGGGCACCCGGACGCGCACCCTGGCCACCGGGGCGCGGGGCACCCTGGCCGGGACGGCCACCCTGGCCCTGACCGGAAGCCGCGGGACGGCCACCGGGCTTCGGCGCACCGGGACGGGCGCCGGGACGCGGGCCCTGCGCGGCCGGAGCCTGCGGGGTCTGCGGAGCCTGCGGGGTCTGCGCCGGCGGAGCGGTGAACTCCGGGGCGGCCGGGGCCGGACGCGGCGCGGGCTTCGGACCCGGGACCGGACGCGGGCCGGGGGCCGGCGTCGAGGCCGCGGGGGCGGACGGAGCCGCGGGCTGCGGGGCGGCCGGCGGCTTGGGGGCACCCGGCTTCGGGGCACCCGGACGGGCCGCCTGCGCCTGAGAGGGCGCGGCGGGCCTGGGGGCAGCCTTACGGGGGGCGGGCTTGCCGGCGGACTTGCCGGAGCCACCGCCCTGGAAGGCGTCGGTCAGCTTGCGTACAACGGGCGCTTCGATCGTCGAAGACGCCGAACGGACGAATTCACCGAGTTCCTGGAGCTTGGCCATGACGACCTTGCTCTCGACACCGAACTCCTTGGCGAGTTCGTAGACCCGGACCTTAGCCACTTCGCTCCTCTGAGGTCCGGGTTGCGTCCGGACCGTCGCTAGTTCATGGGCGTACTCATCGCGTACTCATCGAGTGCTCATCGCAATCTCGACCTGCTTTCGACTCGCGAGGTACCAGGCCGCACGGGGGGTTCCGCGCGGCTCGCTTCTTACGGTGTTGCCTGCTCGGCAACTGTCTGTCGCTCGACGTACCGGCGCAACGCCTTTACGTCGAGCGGCCCGGGGACGCGGAGCGCCCGAGGGAACGCCCGACGGCGTTCCGCCTGGTCGACACAGACCTGGTCGGGGTGTACGTACGCACCCCGGCCGGGCAGCGTACCGCGAGGATCGGGAACGCACTGTTCCTGATCCGCCACGGTCCGCAGCAGAGCGTCTTTGGCCGCTCGCTGCCTGCACCCCACACAGGTGCGTTCAGGGCATGCGCGGGCTCGCGTCCGGCCAGACACTCCTAAGTCTACCTCCCCGCGCCGACCTCACCCCTTCGGGGGAAAAGTCGAACAGTTGCTTGCTGCAGCGTGACGTATTCTCAGCGTCACTCGGCCGGGATCTATTCCCCGTCCCGGTCCTCGGCCTGCTCGGTGTCCGGCCGGATGTCGATCCGCCAGCCGGTCAGCCGGGCGGCGAGCCGGGCGTTCTGGCCCTCCTTGCCGATCGCCAGCGAGAGCTGGTAGTCCGGCACGGTCACCCGGGCGGACCGGGCGGCCAGGTCCACGACGTCCACCTTGCTCACCCGGGCGGGTGACAGCGCGTTCGCCACCATCTCGGCCGGATCGTCCGACCAGTCGACGATGTCGATCTTCTCACCGTTCAGCTCGCCCATGACGTTGCGCACCCGGCCGCCCATCGGGCCGATGCAGGCACCCTTGGCGTTCAGGCCCGAACGGGTGGACCGTACGGCGATCTTGGTGCGGTGACCGGCCTCGCGGGCGATCGCCGCGATCTCGACCGAGCCGTCGGCGATCTCCGGCACCTCCAAGGCGAAGAGCTTCTTCACCAGGTTGGGGTGCGTGCGGGAGAGCGTCACCGAGGGGCCGCGGACGCCCTTGGCCACCCGGACGACGTACGAGCGCAGGCGCATGCCGTGCGGGTACGTCTCGCCCGGCACCTGCTCCTGCACCGGCAGGATGGCCTCGAGCTTGCCGATGTCCACGAGCACGTTCTTGGGGTCGCGGCCCTGCTGGACCACGCCCGTGACGATGTCGCCCTCACGGCCGGCGTACTCGCCGAGCGTCGCGTCGTCCTCGGCGTCGCGCAGCCGCTGCAGGATGACCTGCTTGGCGGTGGTCGCGGCGATCCTGCCGAAGCCGGACGGGGTGTCGTCGAACTCGCGGGGCGCCTGGCCCTCCTCGAGGTCCTCCGGGTCCTCCTTCGCCCACACGGTCACGTGCCCGGTCTCCCGGTTGAGCTCCACGCGCGCGTGCCGGCGGCTTCCCTCGGTGCGGTGGTAGGCGATGAGGAGGGCCGACTCGATCGCCTCGACCAGCAGGTCGAAGGAGATCTCCTTCTCCCGCACCAAGCCCCGCAGGGCGCTCATGTCGATGTCCACGGCTACGCCTCCTCCTCTTCCTTCATGTCCTTCTTGTCCTTGCGGTTGAACTCGACCTGGACGCGCGCCTTCGCGATCTCCGGGAACGCGAGTCTGCGGGCGGTCGCCTTGCGGCCCTTCACCCCGGGCACCTCGACCTCGACGCCGTCCTCGTCCACCTCGAGGATCCTCGCGACCAGTTCGCCGCCCTCGGCCAGCTGGAACCTGACCAGCCGGTCGGTGGCGCGCACGTAGTGCCGGTGCTCGGTGAGGGCGCGCTCGGCGCCGGGGGTGCCGACCTCCAGGTCGTACGTGGCGTCGCCCATCGCGTCGGTCTCGTCGAGCTTCGCCGAGAGCGCGCGGCTCACATCGGCGATCCGGTCCAGGTCCGCTCCGGTGTCGGAGTCGACGGTCACGCGCAGCACACGCTTGCGTCCGACGGATTCCACGGTGATCTCTTCGAGGTCGAGCCCCTGAGAGGTGACGAGCGGTTCCAGCAGCTCTCGCAGCCTCTCGCTCTGGGTGGTGCTCATCCGGGTGACTCCTCGGCCGCGTGTGCTGTTGTGGGATGGGTCGCGTGTCTGGTCAAAGGGTATCCGGTCGCAGGGAGTGTTGCCGTCCACCTGTGTACGCGCGGTGCCGGTGAGTGGCGTACCGGCGGGGCGCGGGTACGGTGATCACGGACAGCCCGTCCCACGGCCGTTGCCCCTCCTTGCCGTTCCCCGTCGTTCCCTCCGTACGAGTGCCCGAGGACGTCTGCAGTGTCGTACTCCCCGCCGCCGCGCACCCCCTCGGGTCCGCGCAGAAGATCCCTGCTCGCCTCGGCCGCCGGGGCCGCCCTGCTGGTGGGCTGCTCGGCCGGCCCCGACTCCGCCGCCGGCGGTGCTTCTTCGGTGAGCGCGCGGGCACGCGCGCGCGCGGCCCGGGACAGCGAGGGGCTGCTGGAGCGGTACGACGCGGTGCTCGCCGCGCACCCCGCGTTGGCGGGGCCGCTGGAACCGCTGCGGGCTCAGGTCGCGGCGCACCGGGCGGCGTTCGCCGGCCACACCGGCACCGCCACCGGCACGCAGGCGCCGGCGTCCGCCTCCGCCGGTTCCACCGCACCGGCGGACTCCGCGTCCTCGCCGGCCCTGACCGTGCCCGCCGGTGAGAAGGACGCGCTGGCGTTCCTCGCCACCGCCGAGCGGAGCCTGGCCGACCGCCGGGCGAAGGACCTGCTGGACGTGCCGGGCGAACTGGCCCGGCTGATGGCGTCGTCGGCGGCGTCCGGGGCTGCGCACGCGTACCTGCTGACCGAGGGGGCCAAGTGAGCGAGCGGGACGGATCGGCCGAACTGACCGCGCTGCAGGCCGCGCTGGCGGCGGAGCACGCCGCGGTGTACGGGTACGGCGTCGTCGGCGGGCGCGTCGGCGACAAGCGGCGGAAGCAGGCGCGGGCGGCCTACGACGCCCACCGGGCACGCCGTGACGCGCTGGTCCGGGAGGTGCGTGAGCTGGGCGGTGAGCCGGTCGCCTCCAGCGCCGCCTACGCGCTGCCGTTCCCGGTGGCGGACTCCGCGGCCGCGGTGCGGCTCGCCGCCGATCTGGAGGAGCGGGTGGCCGGTGTCTACTCGGACCTGGTGCGGGCGACGACCGGGGAGCGGCGCGGCGCGGCCGCCGGGGCGCTGCGGGAGGCCGCGGTGCGGGCGGTGCGCTGGAGCGGGGAGAGCGTAGCCTTCCCTGGGCTCGCCGAACGGACCGGTGACGACACCGGTGCGGCGGGGCCCAGTACCTCGGCGTCCCCGTCGAGGTGACGGCGGGGCCGCCCGTGGGGCAGGCCCAGGAGAGGAAGGAAACGACTCGCGCATGGTTTTCGAACCGCCCCGGCGCCTGGTGCGGGCGCTCGCCGAGACGGCGCCGGCCGGGGACGACTGGCTGGCACGGCTGCCGGAGACGGCCGAACGGACGGTCGCGCGGCGCGAGTTGACGGTGGAACGGGTCCAGGTGCCGGGCGGCCGCAGCAGTCTGGTGGTCCTGGTCCGGCGGGCCGACGGCGCTCCGGCGGTGCTGAAGCTGGCCCCGGGCCGGGCCCGGCCGGAGAGCGAGCGGGCGGCGCTGGCGCACTGGGCGGGACGGGGCGCCGTGCAGCTGCTGGAGTCGGACGACGGGGACAGCGCGGACGGGGCGCTGCTGCTGGAGCGGCTGCACCCGGACGTGTCGGTGCGGTCGCTGCCGGAGGCGAAGGCGCTGCTGGAGGCGGCGGGGACGCTGCGGCGGCTGTGGGTCGAGCCACCGGACGGGACCGCCTTCGAGACGGTGGCGGAGCGGACCGGGCGGCAGGCCGAGGCGATGCGGACGGGCGCGCTGACCGAGCCGGAGACCGCACCGCTGGTGGACGCGGCGCTCACGGCCCGTGCGGAACTGCTGGCCGCTCCGCCGGACCACCGGCTGCTGCACGGCACCTTCCGGCAGAGCAAGGTGCTCGCCGGGGAGCGGATGCACTGGCTGGCGGTGGGCCCGGACCCGGTGGTCGGCGAGTGCGCCTTCGATCTCGCGCGGCTGGTGCGCGACCGGGTGGAGGACCTGATCGCCAACCCGTCCGGCGCGTCCACCACCCGGCGCCGGATCAAGCGGCTCGCGGAGTCCCTGGAGGTGGACCTGGACCGGCTGCGCGGCTGGACCCTGTTCCGCGCCGTGGAGTCCGGGGTCCGGGCCCTGCGAGTGGGCCGCCCCAAGGACGCCGAGCTCCTGCTCGAATTCGCGGGCTGGCTGTAGCCCGACGCTCGCCGGACTCCGGGCTCTACGGCACCCGGTCGGTACCGCTCCCAGCAGCCGACGGCAGCGCGCCCCGCGCCCCCGACGGGGCGCGGGGCGCGGGGGCCTCGGTGTCAGGCGGACAGACGGGCGATGGCGTCCTCGACGGACAGTTCCTCGCGCTCGCCGGTCTTGCGGTCCTTGAGTTCCAGCACGCCCTCGGCGGAGCGGCGGCCGGCCACCAGGATCTGCGGTACGCCGATCAGCTCGGCGTCGGTGAACTTCACGCCCGGGGAGACACCGGCCCGGTCGTCGACCAGGACGCGCAGGCCGGCGGCCCGCAGCCGCTCCGCGACGTCGAGCGCCAGCTCGGTCTGCACCGCCTTGCCGGCGGCGACGACGTGCACGTCGGCCGGGGCGACCTCCCTGGGCCAGACCAGGCCGTGCTCGTCGGCGTGCTGCTCGGCGAGGGCGGCGACCGCGCGGGACACGCCGACACCGTAGGAGCCCATGGTCACGCGGACCGGCTTGCCGTTCTGGCCGAGGACGTCCAGCTTGAGGGCGTCGGCGTACTTGCGGCCGAGCTGGAAGATGTGGCCGATCTCGATGGCGCGGTCCAGCTTCAGGCCGGTGCCGCACTTCGGGCAGGGGTCGCCGTCGCGCACCACCACGACGTCCACGTACTCGTCGACCTCGAAGTCACGGCCGGCGACGACGTTCCTGGCGTGCGTGTGCTCCTTGTTGGCGCCGGTGATCCAGGCGGTGCCGGGGGCCACGCGGGGGTCGGCGACGTACTTCACCTTGTCGCCCAGGCCCTGCGGGCCGACGTAGCCGCGCACCAGGTCGGGGCGGCCGGCGAAGTCCGCCTCGGTGACCATCTCGACGGCCGCCGGGGCGAAGTGCTCCTCCAGCTTGCCGAGGTCCACCTCGCGGTCACCGGGCACGCCGACGGCGACGATCTCGCCGTCCACCTTGACCAGCAGGTTCTTCAGGGTGGCCGAGGCCGGGACACCGAGCGAGGCGGCGAGCGTCTCGATGGTCGGGGTGTCGGGCGTGGGGATCTCCTCGAGCGCGGGGACGTCCGAGCCGTCCACCGGCTGCAGCTCGTAGGTGATCGCCTCCGTGTTGGCGGCGAAGTCGCAGTTCGGGCAGTCGGCGAAGGTGTCCTCGCCGGCCTCGGCGGGGGCGAGGAACTCCTCGGACTTCGAGCCGCCCATGGCGCCGGCGGTGGCCGCGCAGATGCGGTAGTCCAGGCCGAGCCGGTCGAAGATGTTCTGGTAGGCCTGGCGGTGCAGGGCGTAGGACTTGGCCAGGCCCTCGTCGTCGAGGTCGAAGGAGTAGGAGTCCTTCATCAGGAACTCGCGGCCGCGCAGGATGCCGGCGCGGGGGCGGGCCTCGTCACGGAACTTGGACTGGATCTGGTAGAGGATCACCGGCAGGTCCTTGTAGGACGTGCACTGGTCCTTGACCAGCAGGGTGAAGATCTCCTCGTGGGTCGGGCCGAGGAGGTAGTCGCCGCCCTTGCGGTCCTTCAGCCGGAACAGCTCCTGGCCGTACTCGTCCCAGCGGCCGGTGGCGTCGTAGGGCTCGCGCGGCAGCAGGGCGGGGAGGGAGACCTCCTGGCCGCCGATGGCGTCCATCTCCTCGCGGACGATCCGCTCCACGTTGGCGAGGACCTTCTTGCCGAGCGGCAGCCAGGACCAGATGCCCGCGGCGGTGCGGCGGACGTAGCCCGCGCGGACGAGGAGCTTGTGGCTGAGGACCTCGGCGTCCGCCGGGTCGTCGCGCAGCGTCTTCGCCATCAACTGGGACATGCGCTGGACCGGTGCGTTCGCCATGGTTGTCGTACTCCTGCCGGATGGTGGTCCCCCCGCTCGGGCGGAGCCGGGAGTGGGGGAGGGTTATGGCATAGGAGGTTAGCCGGGCGGGCTGTGCCGGTGGAAATCGGTTATCACCTGCGCAGCGGCAGGGGGGCGCCCATCACGGCGTACGGCTTGGCGGCGCTCGGGAAGTGCACCTGGCGGGCGAGGTCGATGTAGCCGAGGGAGTGGTAGAGGCCGCGGGCGGGACTCTCGACGTCGATCGCGGAGAGGATCGAGCGGGGTTCGTCGGCGCCGTCGGTGATGGTGGTGATCAGGCGGCGGCCGACGCCCCGGTTCTGGTGGTCGGGGTGGACGTGCAGTTCGGTGATGACGAAGGAGTCGTCCAGCCAGAATTCGTTCCGCACGGCGCGGAGGTAGGGCTCCACGACGGTGGACCACCAGTGGCCGCGGGAGTTGGGCATGCCGTAGACGAAGCCCACGAGGTGGCCCTGCCCGGTCGTCGCCCCGAGGGCCCGGGCGCCCGGGTACTGCATGTGGCGCTGGACGATCTGGCGGCGTACGGCCACTTCCTCCGGGCCCAGTCCGAAGGCGAGGGCCTGGACGGACAGGGCCTCGTCGACGTGGGCTGCGAGGTCCAGGGGGCCGATCACGAGGTCCATGCGGGGAGGGTACAGGGGCCTCAGAAGAGGATGCTCATGAAGGCTCCCACCTCTTGGAAGCCCACCCGGCGGTACGTGCGCCGCGCCGCGGTGTTGAAGTCGTTCACGTAGAGGCTGACCACGGGCGCCACGTCGGCCAGGGCGTAGCGCAGCACCGCCGCCATGCCGGGCGCCGCCAGGCCCCTCCCCCGGTACTCGGGGGCCACCCACACGCCCTGGATCTGGCAGGCCTGGGGGGTCGCCGCGCCGATCTCCGCCTTGAAGACGACCTTGCCGTGCTCGTCGAGGCGGGCGAAGGAGCGGCCGGAGCCGACGAGTTCGGCGACCCGTGCCTGGTAGAGCAGGCCGCCGTCCCCGGCCAGCGGGGACACCCCGACCTCCTCGGTGAACATCGCCACACACGCCGGCATGATCGTCTCCATCTCGTCCTTGCGGATGCGACGGACGCGGGGATCCGGGGCGATGCCGTGGGGCATGCGGTCGGTGACCATCAGGGGCTGCTGGGCGCGGACCTCGCGGGCCGGACCCCAGTGGGGTTCGAGCAGGCGCCAGAGCTGGGCGGTGGAGTCGGCGGGACCGACGATGGAGGAGCAGCGGCGGCCGGCCCTGCGGGCGCGGTCGGCGAAGGCGCGCACCGCGCGCGGGGTGGCGCAGATGGGGACGAGGTTGGCGCCGGCGTAGCAGAGGGACGTGAGCATGCCGTCCTCGTACCAGCCCCACATCTCGCCGCCGAGCCGCCAGGGGTCGAGGCCCGCGACCTGCACCCGGGAGGTCACGAAGGCGTTCGCGACCGGCTCGCGGTGGAGCACCGCGAGCGCGGCGTCAAGGTCGCTCGGTTCGAGCACCCGGGAGGTGGTCTGGGTCAACACGGGCGGGCCTCACGCTGGGGTTCTGCTGATCTCCGCACTGTACCTGCGGATTCCTGGCGGCGCCGCCCCCCGGTAGCGGACCCGGGCGGGCAGGGGGCGGGCGGCGACACGCCGTGCCGGAGACGGAGCGGTCCGCGGGCGAAGGCGAAAATGCCCTAAGAACCTATTTTTCGGGCGGCGACGGGAACGTGACGGGTGCGGTGCCGGAACGCGCGGTACCGGAACACCGGACGGCCGTCCGTGACGACGACGAGGGCGTGAGCGCATGAGCGGGGCTGACGCGAGCGGTGAGCCGGGGCTCCCGCACGCGATCCTGCGCGACCTGGGCACCGGTGTCTTCACCGTCGACCTGGCCGGGCGCATCACGTACGTCAACCCGTGGGCGGAGCAGCTCCTGGGCCGGGTGGCCGGCGAGATGCTCGGCCAGGACGCGCACGACCTGCTGCACCGCCGTCCCGACGGCAGCGAGGTGCCCCGCGAGCAGTGCCTGATGCGGGCTCCGCTGCACGACAACCGCTCCGTCGGGCAGGGCAGCGAGGAGTACTTCCTGCGGGCCGACGGCACGACCGTGCCGATCATCTGGGCGACCACTCCCCTGCGGCTGGCGGGCCGCAGGGCGGGGCTGGCGATCGTCTTCAGCGACTTCAGCCTGCACCGGGAGGCCGAGCGGCGGGCGGCGGCGCGCACCAGCGCCCTGGAGGCGCTCACGGCCCGGCTGAACCTGGTGTCGAAGATCTCCTCGGTGCTGATCTCGGCCCGGAACCCGACCGGCCAGATGCGCCGGGTGCTGCGGATGCTCGTCCCGGAGCTGGGCGACTGGGCCGCGGTGGCCCTGCGCTCGGAGCGCACGGGCGCGCTGGAGCGGGTCGCCGTCCGCTGTCCCGCGCACCCGCGACGGGCGAAGCGGCTGGAGGGGCCGCTGCCACCGTTGCCGCCCAGGACGCGGCGGGCGCTGACGCGGGCGACCGGCGAGGAGGAGCCCATGCTGCTCGTCGCGGCGGAGCTGCGGGACGGGGACGCCCCGCTCGCCGCGACCCACGGGCCGCTGTTCGAGCGGCTCGGCGGTCACTCGGCCGTCGTGGTGCCGCTGCGCGCCCGCCGGCACCACTACGGGATGCTGACCGTCGGCCGCGCCGACGCCTCCCCCGCGTTCACCGACGCCGAGGTGCGGCTCCTCGCCGACCTGGGCTGGCGGGTGGCGCTGGTGCTGGACAACGAGCGGCTCTACGAGGAGCAGCGCAACGTCGCCGCGACCATGCAGCGCCAGTTGCTGGCCCCGCTGCCCCAGGTGGACCATCTGCGGATGGCCGCGCGCTACCTGCCCGCGCAGCGGGCGATGGAGATCGGCGGCGACTGGTACGACGCCTTCCTGCTCGGCGACGGGGTGATGGCCCTCGTGATCGGGGACGTGGTGGGGCACGACCTGAAGGCCGCCGCCCACATGGCCGAGGTCCGCAACATGCTGCGGGGGCTGGCCTGGGTCGACCGGGAGCCGCCCAGCGTGATCATGCGCCGTCTCGACGAGGCGGTGACGAACACCAGCGACGCCCCGATGGCCACGCTGCTCTTCGCGCGGATCGAGGGTCCCGAGGGCGGGCCCTGGCGGCTGCGCTGGGTGAACGCCGGGCACCCGCCGCCGCTGCTGGTGACCCGCGGGGGCGACGCGCGGTTCCTGACCGGCGGGCACGGCCCGCTGATCGGCATGAGCGCCACGCTGCACCTGGGCCTGAGCTGGCCGGACGCCGCCGAGGAGCTGCCTGCCGAGTGCACGCTGCTGCTCTACACCGACGGTCTCGTGGAGAGCCGGGACCGGCCGATCGACCTCGGCATGGCCAGGCTGCGCCACCACGCCGCGATGCTGGCCGGGCGGCTGGACCAGGGCACCGTGGACGACTTCTGCGACGAGCTGCTGAAGCGGATAGGGCCGAGCGGTGACGACGTCGCCCTGCTCGCGCTGCGGCTGCCGGCCGCCGGCGCGGGCGCCCCCGGCGACCTGAGTCCCCCGCCGCCCCCGCAGTCCCCCTACAGCCCGGCCGCCCCGGACCGCGCCGCCCCCGGCTCGGTCCAGGAGGACGCTCCGGTGCAGGACCCGACCCGGGGCGAACGTGAGGCATGAGGCGTGAGGGCCCCGGTCCCCGCCCGGCCGGCGGTGGGACCCGGGTTCGGCGGTGACAGCCGGACGCCCCGCGCCGGTCCCGCCGGGGCGCGTCCAGCAGGACGTTCCGGTGCGGGCCCGGCGCGGGGCGCGCGGAAGGAAGGAGCCGGCCGGGGCCTGCCGGGCCGGTGTGCGCGGGGCTCAGCCCGCCACCGAGACCTCGGGCTCGCCGGAGGCCACGCCGTCGGCCTCCATGGCCTCGGCGAGCTTCATGGCCTCCTCGATGAGGGTCTCCACGATCTTGGACTCGGGGACGGTCTTGATGACCTCGCCCTTGACGAAGATCTGGCCCTTGCCGTTGCCGGAGGCGACGCCGAGGTCGGCCTCGCGGGCCTCGCCGGGTCCGTTGACGACGCAGCCCATGACGGCCACGCGCAGCGGGACCTCCATGCCGGTCAGTCCGGCGGTGACTTCCTCGGCGAGCTTGTAGACGTCGACCTGGGCGCGGCCGCAGGACGGGCAGGAGACGATCTCCAGGCCGCGCTGCTTGAGGTTGAGGGACTCCAGGATCTGGTTGCCGACCTTGACCTCCTCCACGGGAGGCGCGGACAGGGAGACGCGGATGGTGTCGCCGATGCCCTGGGAGAGCAGGGCGCCGAAGGCGACGGCCGACTTGATGGTGCCCTGGAAGGCGGGGCCCGCCTCGGTGACGCCGAGGTGCAGCGGGTAGTCGCACTGGGCGGCGAGCTGCTTGTAGGCCTCGATCATCACGACCGGGTCGTTGTGCTTGACGGAGATCTTGATGTCGCGGAAGTCGTGCTCCTCGAAGAGGGACGCCTCCCACAGCGCCGACTCGACCAGGGCCTCCGGGGTGGCCTTGCCGTACTTCTGCAGCAGCCGCCGGTCCAGGGAGCCGGCGTTGACGCCGATCCGGATCGGCGTGCCGTGGTCCTTGGCGGCCCGCGCGATCTCCTTGACCTTGTCGTCGAACTGCTTGATGTTGCCCGGGTTGACACGGACGGCGGCGCAGCCGGCCTCGATGGCGGCGAAGACGTACTTGGGCTGGAAGTGGATGTCCGCGATCACCGGGATCTGCGACTTGCGGGCGATGGTCGCCAGCGCGTCGGCGTCGTCCTGCGTGGGGCAGGCCACCCGGACGATCTGGCAGCCGGACGCGGTCAGCTCCGCGATCTGCTGCAGGGTCGCGCCCACGTCGGACGTACGGGTCGTGGTCATCGACTGCACCGAGACGGGCGCGTCCCCGCCGACCGCCACGGTACCGACCTGGATCTGCCGGCTCTTCCGGCGCTCGGCGAGCTTGGTCGGAACGGACGGCATGCCGAGAGAAATCGCAGTCATCTGCTGTGCAACCCCAAGTCGTGGATCAACATCCGGTCCCGTGATCGGCGGGCTCCAGGCTTCGAGATTACGGCACGGGCCCGGGCGCGGGCACATCCCACCCGGCAAACACACCGGACGGAAGGCGGCCCGGGACGGAGTGTCCCGGGCCGCCTCCACCATCCGGTGGCTAGGAGATTTTCACCGGGTTAACGACGTCGGCGATCAGCACGAGGATCGTGAAGCAGACGAAGATCCCCGCGACCACGTACGCCACCGGCATCAGCTTGGCCACGTCGAAGGGGCCCGGGTCCGGGCGGCGCAGCACGCGGGCCACGCCGCGCCGCAGCGACTCCCACAGGGCGCCCGCGATGTGCCCGCCGTCGAGCGGGAGCAGCGGGAGCATGTTGAACAGGAACAGGGAGAGGTTGAACCCGGCGACCACGAACACGGCCATGGCCAGCTGCTGCGAGGCCGGGATGTCCAGCGTGGCGATCTCGCCGGTGACCCGGGCCGCGCCGACGATGCCCATCGGGGAGTCCGGTTCGCGCGGGCCGTCGCCGAAGGCGGCGTCCCACAGGGCGGGGATCTTGCCGGGCAGGGCGATGAGCGAGTCGACGGCGTCGCCCACCCGGTCGGTCATCCAGGTCACGGACTGGCCGAAGTCCTGCTTGACGACCCCGGTGGCGGAGCTGAAGCCGAGGAAGCCCGCCTTGACGTACTTCCCCTGGACGTAGGTTCCGCTGGAGTCCTTCTTGGCCACCTGGTTCGTGGCGATCTTCGCGTGCAGGGTCAGTTCCCGGCCCTTGCGGTCGACGACGATCGCCACGTCCTTGCCCGCGCTGTCCCGGATGAGGTCGGAGAGGGTGTTCCAGTCCCTGGTCGGCGTGCCGGCGAAGGAGACGATGCGGTCGCCGTTCTTCATGCCGGCGGCCGCCGCCGGTGAGGCGGGGTCGGACTTCTTGCAGCTGTCGCGGTTCTCGCTCTGGGCGATGACGCAGGGCGAGACGGAGGCGACGGTGGTGGTCTGCTGCTGGATGCCGAAGCCCATCAGCACGGTGAGGAACAGGCCGATCGCGAGCACCAGGTTCATGAACGGGCCCGCGAACATGACGATGACGCGCTTCCACGGCTTGCGCGTGTAGAACATCCGCGTCTCGTCGCCCTCCTTCAGCTCCTCGAAGGCGGCGGACCGGGCGTCCTCGATCATGCCGCGCCACGGGGAGGTGGAGCGGGCGGAGACCCGGCCGGCGTCGTCGGGCGGGAACATGCCGATCATGCGGATGTAGCCGCCGAGCGGGACGGCCTTGATGCCGTACTCGGTCTCGCCCTTCCGGCGCGACCAGATGGTCGGGCCGAAGCCGACCATGTACTGCGGGACGCGGATGCCGAAGAGCTTGGCCGTGGACAGGTGACCCAGCTCGTGCCACGCGATGGAGACGAGCAGGCCGACCGCGAAGACCACTATGCCGAGGATGAACATCAAGGTCGTCATGCACGCGCCTCCGCGGTCCGGTCTGTCAGTGCGCGGGCCCGGGCCCGCGCCCAGGTCTCCGCTTCGAGGACGTCCGACACGGTGAGTGAGGTTCCCGTGACCGGGGTGCCGTGCTCCTCGACGACCCGGGTGACGGTCTCCATGATCCCGTTGAAGGGCAGTGCGCCGCTGCGGAAGGCCTCGACGCATTCCTCGTTGGCGGCATTGAACACCGCCGGGGCGGTGCCCGCGAGCCGCCCCACGTGACGGGCGAGGTTCACCGAGGGGAAGGCCTCGTCGTCGAGCGGGAAGAACTCCCATGTGGAGGCCTTGCTCCAGTCGAAGGCGGGCGCCGCGTCCGGGACGCGTTCGGGCCAGCCCAGACCGATGGCGATGGGCCCGCGCATGTCGGGGGGCGTCGCCTGGGCGATCGTGGATCCGTCGGTGAACTCGACCATCGAGTGGACATACGACTGCGGGTGCACGACGACCTCAATGCGGTCGAAGGGAATGTCGTAGAGCAGGTGCGCCTCGATGACTTCCAGGCCCTTGTTGACGAGGGTCGCCGAGTTGATCGTGATCACCGGGCCCATGGCCCAGGTGGGGTGCGCGAGGGCGTCCTCGACGGTGACGTCCGCCAGCTCCGCCCTGGTCCGGCCGCGGAACGGGCCGCCGGACGCGGTGACGACGAGCTTGCGCACGTCGGCGCGGGTGCCGGCGGCGAGGGCCTGGAACAGCGCGGCGTGCTCGGAGTCGACCGGGATGATCTGCCCGGGCTTGGCGAGCGCCTTGACCAGCGGGCCGCCGACGATCAGCGACTCCTTGTTGGCGAGCGCGAGGGTGCGGCCCGCCTCCAGGGCGGCCAGGGTGGGCGCGAGTCCGATGGACCCGGTGATGCCGTTCAGCACGGTGTGGCAGTCGGAGGCCGCGAGCTGGGCGGCCGCGTCCGGTCCGGCGACGATCTCGGGCTGCGGCTCCGAGGCGCCGTAGAGCGCGGTCAGCGCCTCGCGCAGGGCCGGCACCGCGTCCTCGCGGGCGACCGCGACGGTCCGCGCCCGCAGGCGGTGCGCCTGCTCGGCGAGCAGGGCCGGGCGGGCGCCGTTCGCGGAGAGGGCGGTGACCCGGAAGCGGTCCGGATGGCGCAGCACGAGGTCGATGGCCTGGGTTCCGATGGACCCGGTGGAACCGAGGATCACCACGTCCTTCGGGCCGTCTCCCGCGAGCGGGTCGTACACGAGGTGCGGGTCGGCGAGGGGCGCGGGGCTGGCGGGACTGTCGGTCATCCCCCCATTGTCGCCGCAAGCCGCGGCCGTCCGGACAGGGCGTCCCCCCCATGAAGGGGAGCGTCCCCGGTTTTCGTCGCCGGATGCGGTGCTTGTCCTCGTCCCTCCTGATGTAGGGCGGGCGTGAGGATCGTCCGTGCCGGGGGTGTCAACGGCGCGACCGCGCGTACCGCCGGACCGGGTGAATTCCCGGGCGTGGGGCCCGCGCTCATGGCATTCTGCCCGCTGGTGCCACGTCCTGGTGGCTCACAGGGGGAGGAGAGAAACCACGATGAACCGCATGCGCACGACCGCGACCGTCCTGGCGGCGGCGGGGGTCTTCACCGCCGCTCAGCTCGGTCTGGGCGGTGTCGCGTCCGCCGCGACGGCGACCAGTTCCGGCTGCCCGGTCGACCTGGTCTACCCGAGCCGCTTCTACGTCGACTCGCACGGCTGGGTGACCAACGGCGGCCTGTACTTCGGGATCAAGAACAAGAGCACCACGAAGAGCTTCTCGAAGGTCACGTTCACCGTGACGAACGTCCGCAACATCCGCTTCGGCACGGCCAAGGCGAAGGGCGGCAAGGTCACCAGGAACACGACCAAGACGGTGGCCGTGTACACCACGACGCTCAAGAAGAAGACCAGCCTCGGGGTGAAGGTGCCCACGCACCTGCTCAACACCCGTTCCTACAAGGTGAAGTTCACCCTGAAGGGCACGGGCTGGAACTGCGCCTCGAACCAGGGCACCTGGGGCGTCTGAGCCCAGGTGCCCGGTCCGGGGCGGGATGTTCAGGCGCCGTAGGGGCGCCGTTCGTTCGGCCGTGCGGACGGTCCGGGGGTCGCGTCGGCGATCCACGGGCCGTCCCCGGACGGGTCGATGACGCCGTCCTCGAGCCAGGTGTAGGTCCTGCCCAGGACTCCTTCGACCACCTTGCGGTCGATGTCGTCGGTGTTGGCCCACAGGCGGCCGAAGAGTTCCTCGACCCTGATGCGGGCCTGGCGGCAGAAGGCGTCGGCGAGCTGGTAGGCCTCGCGGCCGTGGTCGCCCTCGCCGCGCAGCCGCTCGGCGCGGACGCAGGCCGCGCTCATCGCGAACAGTTCGGCGCCGATGTCCACGATCCGGCCGAGGAAGCCCTGCTTGGTCTCCATCCGGCCCTGCCAGCGGGACATGGCGTAGAAGGTGGAGCGGGCCAGCTTGCGGGCGTGCCGCTCGACGTAGCGCAGATGGCCGGAGAGATCGACCTCGCGCTTGAACTCGCCGTACGAGGACGGCAGCTGTCCGGGACCCGCGACCAGCTTCGGCAGCCACTTGGCGTAGAAGACGCCCGCGTTCGCGCCTGCCCTCGCCTTGTCCGAGAGGGTCTTCTCGGGGTCGATGAGGTCACCGGCGACCGAGAGGTGGGCGTCCACGGCCTCGCGGGCGATCAGCAGGTGCATGATCTCCGTGGAGCCCTCGAAGATGCGGTTGATGCGCAGGTCGCGCAGCATCTGCTCGGCGGGGACGGCCCGCTCGCCGCGCGCCCTGAGGGACTCGGCGGTCTCGTAGCCGCGGCCGCCGCGGATCTGGACCAGCTCGTCGGCCATCAGCCAGGCCATCTCGGAGCCGTAGAGCTTGGCGAGGGCGGCTTCGATGCGGATGTCGTTGCGGTCCTCGTCGGCCATCTGCGAGGACAGGTCGAGCACGGCCTCCAGGGCGAAGGTGGTGGCCGCGATGAAGCTGATCTTGGAGCCGACGGCCTCGTGCAGCGCGACCGGCTTGCCCCACTGCTCCCGCTCCGCCGCCCACTGCCGGGCGATCTTCAGGCACCACTTGCCGGCTCCGGCGCACATCGCGGGCAGCGAGAGCCGGCCGGTGTTGAGGGTGGTGAGCGCGATCTTCAGACCCGCGCCCTCCGGGCCGATGCGGTTGGCGGCGGGCACCCGGACCTGGTGGAAGCGGGTGACGCCGTTCTCGATGCCGCGCAGCCCCATGAAGGCGTTGCGGTTCTCGACGGTGACGCCCTCGGCGGTGGCCTCCACCACGAAGGCGGTGATGCCGCCCTTGTGGCCCTCGGACTTCGGCACCCGGGCCATGACGACGAGCAGGTCGGCGACGACGCCGTTGGTGGTCCACAGCTTGACCCCGTCGAGGACGTAGTCGTCGCCGTCGGGCACGGCCGTGGTGGCCAGGCGTGCCGGGTCGGAGCCGACGTCCGGCTCGGTGAGCAGGAAGGCGGAGATGTCGGTGCGGGCGCAGCGGGGCAGGAAGGCGTCCTTCTGCTCCTGGGTGCCGAAGATCTTCAGCGGCTGCGGTACGCCGATCGACTGGTGGGCGGAGAGCAGGGCGCCGACCGCGGGGCTGGCGGAGCCGGCCAGGGCCAGCGCCTTGTTGTAGTAGAGCTGGGTCAGGCCGAGACCGCCGTACTTCGGGTCGATCTTCATGCCGAGGGCGCCGAGTTCCTTCAGGCCCGCGATGACCTCGTCGGGGATGCGGGCCTCGCGCTCGATGCGGGCGGAGTCGACCGTCGACTCGCAGAAGGCGCGCAGTTCGGCCAGGAACTCCTCGCCGCGCCGTACCGACTCGGCGTCGGGGAGCGGGTGGGGGTGGATGAGGTCGAGCCGGAAGCGGCCGAGGAACAGTTCCTTGGCGAAACTCGGCTTGTGCCAGTCCTGTTCCCGGGCGGCCTCCGCCACCTGGCGGGCCTCGCGTTCGGTGACGTTGGTGCGTTGGGTGGTGGGGGCGGACATTGAGGCTCACCTCGCCGCGAAGAGGGATCATTGAGGGTCGTTCGTTACCGACCGGTGCTACTGGATCGTTGGTACCCGAAACGGGGCGACCCCACCACCCCTCGCGCGCCGTTCAGGTGGAATGTCCACCGAAGGCCGGTGACGGCGAGGTGTAATGGTTTCGGGCGGCACCTGCCCGTCGATGCATCGCTGTCGGAGCGCTTCGACGGTCCGTGGGCCTCTCCTCCCACTGCGGCCACTGTCGTACCACCCGCACTCGCCGTTGTCGGCACCGCGCCGTGTCGAAGCGCTTCACGGGGCCTGGAAAGCCGGATGGTCACTCTCGCCGAGGTCGCCAAGCACGCCGGAGTCTCGGCGAGCACGGTGAGCTACGTCCTCAGTGGCAAGCGGTCCATCTCCGCCACCACCCGGGAACGGGTCGGGCAGAGCATCCGGGAGCTCGGCCACCACCCGAACGCCGGGGCCCGCGCCCTGGCGAGCAGCCGGTCGAACATCGTCGCGCTGATGGTCCCGCCGCGCAGGCGGTCCTCGCGGCCCTGTGCCCGGAGGGAACGGCACCGCACGCGTGCCGCGTTCCCCGGTTCGCCGGCTGAGCCCGCTTCCGGCCCGGGGAAGCGAGACGGCCGGAGCCCCCGCACAGTGGGCTCCGGCCGTGTCGCCGACCTGTTGGTCAGGTCAGAGCGCGAGCCCGGTGAGGACCAGCACGCGCTCGTATGTGTAGTCGTCCATCGCGAACCGCACGCCCTCGCGGCCGACACCGGACTGCTTGGCGCCGCCGTAGGGCATCTGGTCGGCGCGGTAGGACGGCACGTCGCCGATCACGACGCCGCCGACCTCGAGGGCGCGGTGGGCGCGGAAGGCGACCTGCAGGTCGTGCGTGAACACACCCGCCTGGAGGCCGTACTTGGAGTCGTTGACGGCGGCGAAGGCCTCGGCCTCGCCGTCCACCTTCCGCACGGTGAGGACCGGCCCGAAGACCTCCTCGCAGGAGATCGTGGTGTCGGCGGGCACCTCGGTGAGGACGGTCGGCGCGTAGGAGGCGCCGTCGCGCTCGCCACCCGTGAGGAGCTTCGCCCCGGCGGCGACGGCCTCGTCCACCCAGGCCTCGACGCGCTTGGCGGCGTCCTCGCTGACCAGCGGGCCGACGTCGGTCTTGGCGTCGGACGGGTCACCGGTGACCTGGGCCTCGACGGCGGCGACGATGCGCGGCAGCAGGCGGTCGTACACGGCGGCGTCCGCGATGACCCGCTGCACGGAGATGCAGGACTGGCCGCCCTGGTAGTTGGAGAAGGTCGCGATGCGGGTCGCGGCCCAGTCCAGGTCCTCGTCGCTCGCGAAGTCGCCGAGCACGACGGCCGCGCCGTTGCCGCCGAGTTCCAGGGTGCAGTGCTTGCGCGGCACCGAGTCCATGATCGCGTAGCCGACCTTCTCCGAACCGGTGAAGGAGATCACCGGCAGGCGCTCGTCCTGGACGAGGGCGGGCATGCGGTCGTTGGCCACCGGGAGGATCGACCAGGAGCCGGTCGGCAGCTCGGTCTCGGCGAGCAGGTCACCGAGGATGAGGCCGGACAGCGGGGTGGCCGGGGCGGGCTTGAGGATGATCGGGGCGCCGGCGGCGATGGCCGGGGCGATCTTGTGCGCGCACAGGTTCAGCGGGAAGTTGAACGGCGCGATGCCGAGGACGACGCCCTTCGGGAAGCGGCGGGTCAGCGCCAGCCGGCCCTGGCCGCCGGCGTCGGTGTCCAGGCGCTGGGCCTCGCCGCCGTTGAAGCGGCGGGCCTCCTCGGCGGCGAACCGGAAGACGGAGACGGCGCGGCCGACCTCGCCCCGGGCCCACTTGATCGGCTTGCCG
This sequence comes from Streptomyces sp. NPDC002386, assembly GCF_053593175.1. Taxonomy (NCBI): domain Bacteria; kingdom Bacillati; phylum Actinomycetota; class Actinomycetes; order Kitasatosporales; family Streptomycetaceae; genus Streptomyces; species Streptomyces sp. NPDC002386. The sequence goes on along the minus strand of NZ_JBSFBX010000009.1, from coordinate 283,334 downwards.
TTCTCGGCGGAGATGAGCTGGGCGATCTCCTCGGTGCGCTCGGCCAGACGCCTGCTGACGTGGTCGAGGGCGGCGGCGCGCACGTGGGCCGGGGTGGCGGCGAAGTCCTCGCGGACGGCGTACGCGGCGGCCACGGCCTCCTCGACCTGGGCCTCGGTCGGCACGCTGACCTTGCCGACGAGACGGCCGTCCCACGGGGACGTGACGTCGAAGGTGTCCTCGCCGGTGGCCTGGCGGCCGGCGAGCCAGAAGGCGTGGGTGGAAGTCATGTGAGTCGTCCGGCCCTTCCGCGTTGTGGGTGTGCTTTCGGTTCGAGGTCCACGGTAGGGCGGGGGCGGGCGGGGGTCGCTTGTCCGAGTCGTAGCAGTCGGGGATCGGGGTGTGCCGGTTTGGCGCGGTGGAGCCTGTCACTCCGTCGACGTCGTCTTCAGGGCCAGCCACAGTTCCATGCGGACGTCGGGGTCGTCGAGGCTGCGGCCGAGGATCTCCTCGACCCTGCGCATCCGGTACCGCAGCGTGTGCCGGTGGACACCCAGGTCCGCGGCGGCCGCGTCCCACTGGCCGTGCCGGGAGAGCCAGGCGCGCAGGGAGGCGACCAGGTCCCCGCGCCCCGTCGCGTCGTGCTCGTACAGGGGACGCAGCAGCCCGTCGGCGAAGGCCCTCACCGCGTCGTCGGCCAGCAGCGGCAGCACCGACCCGGCGGCCAGCTGGTCGTGCTCGACGAGCACCCGGCCGCGCCGCCGCGCCACCGAGAGCGCCTGCTCGGCCTGCTTGTAGGCGGCGGCCGCCGCGATCGGGCCGGCCGGCGCCGAGAGGCCGACCACCAGGTCCTCCTCCTGCGCCGCCCCCGGCTCGGGCACGGCCCGCGCGCCCTCCAGGGCCGACGCGTACCCGGTGCACGCGGCCACCGCCGCGCCCCCGTCGGCGACCAGCACCACCAGCCGCTCCCCCTCCGGCACCACGAGCACCGCCTCACCGGCGCGCGCCGCCGCGGCCTCGACCGTCTCCGCGAGCGTGCCCAGCGGGTCGCCGCCGGAGACGGACTCGGCGACGATCATCCGGAACGGCGCGTCGAGCAGCCCGCCGTACAGGTCGCCGGCGACCGCCCGGGCGTGGTCGGGCTCACCGGCGAGCAGCATGCGCAGCACCGCCGCGCCGATCCGCTGTTCGGCCGCGTGCAGCGAGCGGGAGCGCTCGGTGGTGAGGGTGAGCAGGGCGATCGCCGAGTGCAGCGCGTAGCGCTCGGCGGTGCCCAAAGCGGCCGCCGTCCCCACGGCGAGCGCGTCCCGCGGGCGCTTCCCCGTCCCCAGCGAGTGCAGCTCCACCCGGTCCTCGTTCTCCGGTCCGCCCACCACGGCGGAGGCCGGCGCGGGCCGTTCCCGCAGCCGCTCCACCTCGGCGGTGAGCCGGGCGGCGCGGCGGCCGGCCCACTCGGGCGCGGCGGCGACGACGGCGCCCGAGGCGTCGTACAGCGCCGCCCAGCCGTCGATCTGGGCGGCGAGCGCGGCGAGCAGTCCCTCGGGGCCGGCGGTCAGCGCCTGCCGGGTCAGCTCGCGCTGGGCGGCGAAGCCCGCCGTGACGGCCCGGTACTGGTCGGCGGCGATCGCGGCGGAGACGGCCTTGCTGATGGCGAGGAACGGGGTGCGGCGGGGCACCTCCAGCAGCGGCAGCCCCTCCTCCTCGGCGGCGTCGACGAGGGCCCCGGGGATCTCCTCGTAGTTGACGCCGACCGCGAAGCCGAGCCCGACCACGCCCGCCCCGGCCAGTCGCCGCACGTACCGGCGCATGGCCTGCGGATCCTCCGCGTCCAGCTTGAGCGCGGTGATCAGCAGCAGCTCGCCGCCCTCCATGTAGGGCACGGGGTCGGCCAGCTCGCTCACGTGCGCCCACCGGACGGGTACGTCGAGACGGTCCTCGCCCGCGCGCACGGTCAGCTTGAGCGCGGAGTGGTGGACGAGCGAGGCGAGGGTCGGGGGCATGGGGCCTTCAGGTCGTGGTGCACCGGTCGGACGGGTGTCCCGGTGACGGCCGGATCGGGATCATTTGGCCGCCGCGTATGAACAGCCTATGCCGATTCTGCCGCACCGTACGGTCCGCCGAGGGCCGTTCGGCCCGCCCTCAGCCCCGCAGGTCCACCAGCAGCGGCGGGGCGTGCTCACCCCGCACGGTCGTCAGCGACAGCACCGCGTGCCCGGGCGGCACCCCGTGCGCCAGCTCGGAGGCGGACCAGCGCTCACGCTCCACCTGGCGGACGGTGACGGCCCGGGCCGTGGGCGCCTGCCCGGTGATGACCCGGCGCAGCATGTGCACGGCCTTGCCGGCCGGGGTCTCGGCGATGATCTGCCGGTCGGTGACGTCCCGGGTCTCGGTCCACTCCTTGCCCCACACCTCGGCGAAGTCCTGCCCGTCCCAGGGGGTGAGCCCGGACAGCGCCATCCGGCATCCGGCGGAGCCGAGCAGCGGGCCGCGCAGCGGCCGGGGCACGTCGTCCAGGGTGCGCAGCGTCAGGACGGCGCCCGCGCCCGCCGACCGCAGCCGCTGGATGCCGCGGACCGCCTCGGGGGTGACCACGCCGGAGGCGTCGTCCAGCAGCAGGCAGGCGAAGAGCGACCGGTCCTCCCGCGCCGTCACACTGGCCGTGAACTGGGCGAGCACCAGCCGGGCCAGGATCCGGGAGGCGTCGGCGTGGCCGCGCTGCGGGAGGTCGATACGGACCCGCACCGGGTGGTCCAGGGCCTTCAGCGAGAACGGCCGGGACCCCCCGGAGGTGTCGAAGAAGGCGGCGAAGGCGGGCCGGTCGAGCAGCGCGACCCGGTCGGCGAGCACCGCGCCGACATCGCCCGGGTGGGCCATCTGGCGCTCGCGGGCGTCCAGTTCGCGCAGCAGCGAGGCGTGCCCGGTGTCGGTGAGCGCCTTGCGCAGGGCGGCCAGCGGGCCGGGGGTGCCGTCGAGGAGCTGGCGCAGCTCGGGCACGGAGGGGAAACGGCCGTGGACGGCCTGGAAGGGCCCGAGGAGCTGGGCGAGGACGGTGGTGGAGCGGCGGCTGTCGCTGCCGGGGTGCGGGTCGGCGAGGTCGCCCACGAGGGCCTCGGCGAGTATGGCGGCGGCCTCGTCCGGGTCGGTGGTGCCGCCGTACAGGTCGAGGTCGTAGACGGAGTCGGGGTGCCCGACCCGCACGACGACGTCGTAGGAGCCGTCCGGCCCGAGCCCGGCGCCCGCCGCGCCGACGACGACGAGCGCCGCCTGTCCGGCGAGCGCGTGCAGGCACAGCGACTCGGCGAGCGGCCGGACCACGGAGCCGGTCTTGCCGGAGCCGGCCGGGCCGACGGCGAGCAGGGAGGTGCCGAGCAGCTCGGGCCCGAGAGCGAGTCCGGCGCCCCGGTAGTGGTAGGGGTTGCGCGGGTCGTCGGCGGTGGTGCCGAGGCGCACCTGGCCGGTGACGAGGTCGTGCCGGGCCTGCCGGGCGGGCAGGTCGCGCTCGCCCGAGGGGTGCGGGCAGGCGGCGGCGCCGTCCTTCAGTACGGCGCCGGTGAAGGCGGCGAGGCTGTGCGCGCCGGACCGCACGCCCTGCCAGGCCCGGCTGATCCGGGCGTGGTCGACGTCGCGCATCAGCCCGGCCCGCGCGTCGGCGGCCAGCCGCGCCGCGGCGTCGTGCGCGCCGGAGGCCCGGAGCTGCGGCCATTCGGCGGGGTCCTGCTCGGGTGCGGGGGGCTGTTCGGTGGCGGGCGCGGCCGGGCGCCAGGCGGGCGGGCCGTAGCGCCGCCAGACCTCGCCCCAGCGGCCGAGCCGGCCGACGACGAGCATGATGACGACGGCGATGAGCGTGTAGTACGAGTACCAGAGGACGGCGTTGCCGACGGCGCTGTTGCCCTGGCGCCAGGAGTCCGGGGTGAACAGTTCGAGCGGCAGCACCCACCAGCCGCCGAGGTAGCCGTTCCACAGCAGGGACCACACCAGCCAGCCCACCAGGAACGCGATCAGCGCGCCGCTCAGCAGCTGCCGGGCGGGGATCAGCTCGGGCTCCTGCTCGGGTCGCGGCCGGTGCCCGAACCGCCACACGCCGGGCGCGGCCTGCGGCCTGGACGCCCGCAGCCAGGCGAGGAAGGCCGAGCCGTCCGGCCGCGGCGGCGCGCCCGGCGGAACCGGGGGCATCGGCGGCAGGGCGGCACCCTCCGGGGGCACCGCCGGACGCGGCACCGGATTCGCATGCGTGCCGCGCGCGTCCCGCGTCGCGTCGCTGTCCATGGCCGTTTCCCCCTGACCTGCCGTTCCGTCCACCGTCAGCGAGCCAATCTAACGCCCCGGGAACGGGAGTTCACCGCTTACGCGGCCGGGCGGACGGACGGTCCCGGCACATCCGTCACCCCTTGCTATGTCCACCACGGACAACGGGCTTCCCCGACAACGCCCACATGGAGCATGCCCACACCCCTTTGGCGGCCCTAACCTGCGAAGAAAGAGACAAGCGTCCGAAAAACGCACCGTCCGGAACCCCCGGGAACACCCGGTACGCAAGATCACAGGGAGCCCCCATGACCGCACTTCCGCAGGAGCGCCGCGTCGCCACCGCCATCCCCGGCCCGAAGTCGCAGGAGCTGCAGGCCCGCCGCACCGCCGTGGTCGCGCAGGGCGTGGGCTCCACGCTGCCGGTCTTCGTCACCCGCGCCGGCGGCGGCATCATCGAGGACGTCGACGGAAACCGCCTGATCGACTTCGGCTCCGGCATCGCCGTGACCTCGGTCGGCGCGTCCGCCGAGGCCGTGGTGCGGCGTGCGGGCGCCCAGCTCGCCGACTTCACCCACACCTGTTTCATGGTCACGCCGTACGAGGGCTACGTGGCGGTCGCCGAGGCCCTCGCCGAGCTGACCCCGGGCGACCACGCCAAGAAGTCGGCGCTGTTCAACTCCGGCGCCGAGGCGGTGGAGAACGCCGTCAAGATCGCGCGTGCGTACACCAAGCGCCAGGCGGTCGTCGTGTTCGACCACGGCTACCACGGCCGTACGAACCTGACCATGGCGCTGACCGCGAAGAACATGCCGTACAAGCACGGCTTCGGGCCGTTCGCCCCCGAGGTCTACCGCGTCCCGGTCGCCTACGGCTACCGCTGGCCGACCGGCCCGGAGAACGCCGGCCCCGAGGCCGCCAAGCAGGCCATCGACCAGATCACCAAGCAGGTCGGCCCGGACAACGTGGCCGCGATCATCATCGAGCCGGTGCTCGGTGAGGGCGGCTTCATCGAGCCGGCCAAGGGCTTCCTGCCGGCCATCCGCCAGTTCGCCGCCGACAACGGCATCGTGTTCGTCGCGGACGAGATCCAGTCCGGCTTCTGCCGTACCGGCCAGTGGTTCGCCTGCGAGGACGAGGGCATCGTCCCGGACCTGATCACCACCGCCAAGGGCATCGCCGGTGGTCTGCCGCTCGCCGCCGTCACCGGCCGCGCCGAGATCATGGACGCCGCGCACGCGGGCGGCCTCGGCGGCACCTACGGCGGCAACCCGGTGGCCTGCGCCGGTGCGCTCGGCGCGATCGAGACGATGAAGGAGCAGGACCTCAACGCCAGGGCGAAGAACATCGAGGCGGTCATGAAGGCCCGCCTCGGCGCCATGGCCGAGAAGTTCGACATCATCGGCGAGGTACGCGGCCGCGGCGCGATGATCGCCATCGAGCTGGTCAAGGACCGCGCCACCAAGGAGCCGAACGCTGAGGCCACCGCGGCACTCGCCAAGGCCTGCCACGCCGAGGGCCTGCTGGTGCTCACCTGCGGCACCTACGGCAACGTGCTGCGCTTCCTGCCCCCGCTGGTGATCGGCGAGGACCTGCTGAACGAGGGCCTCGACATCATCGAGCAGGCCTTCTCGCGCATCTGAGCGACCCGGTCGCACCTCTGCACAGTTCCTGCGGCAGGCCGTGTGAAGAAGGTGTGCGAGGTGGATGGCGGGACGCGATTGCGTCTGCCCAAGCGCCCCGGCCTGCCGTAGGTTCTACCCAGATGAGAGATACACCCCGCCCACAGGGGACTGTGGGCGATCTCAGGACGGGGCCTCCCCAGCTTCGACCTGGTCGTGCCCTCGCGCACACAACCGGGGCCTGACGGCTCCGGGATCTCCTCACCGATCGGACGGTCGCCGCCCCAAACCCCCCGGGGCGAGCGACGTTCCGGTCCGGACGGCCGCCCCGGAACCACCCCCCCTGTTCCTGGGCGGCCGACCTCCTTCCCGGCCGAAACCTGCCAGTCTGTCCCTCATGACTGTGCTCCTGGGTCTGTGCCTTCTCCTTCTCCTCCTGTTCGCGGCGATCACCTGGCAGGTCGTCGCCGGCGGTCCCCTGACACGGATGGACGAGCGGCTGAGCCGGGCCCTGGTCCACCCGGACCGGTTCTCCGCGGGCCTCTCCGACCTCGGCAACGTCGAGGTGGCGGTCCCCGTGCTGCTCCTGGCCGTCGGGTACGTCGCCTGGCGCGGCCGCGCCTCGGGCACGCACCTGTGGTGGCTGCGGCCGGCCGTCGCGGCCGCCCTGATGGCACTGGTCCCGGCGATCGTGGTCCCGCTGAAGGAGTGGACGGACCGCCCGGGAACACCCGTGGTGCCCCCGGGGACCGGCTACTTCCCGTCCGGCCACACGGCGACGGCGGCGATCGCGTACGGCTCGGCGACCCTGCTGCTGCTGCCCTGGCTCCGCACCCCGGCCGCCCGCCGGTTCCTCGCCGGCGGCTGCGCGGCCCTCGTGCTCGGCGTTTCCTACGGCCTGGTCCGCCGGGGCTGGCACTGGCCGCTGGACGTGGTGGCCAGCTGGTGCCTGAGCACCGTGCTGCTGGCCACCCTGTTCCTCGTTCCCCGTGTGGTGCTCAGCCGAAGTACGCGTCGAAGTTCTTCTGGAACTCCCAGTTCGCGTAGCGGTCCCAGTTCACCGACCAGGTCATCAGACCCCGCAGGGCGGGCCAGGTCCCGTGGGTCGCGTACGAGCCGCAGTTCGTCCTCTTCGTGAGGCAGTCCAGGGTCTTGGTGACCTCGGACGGCGAGACGTAGCCGTTGCCCGCGTTGACCGAGGCCGGCATGCCGATGGCGACCTGGTCGGGGCGCAGCGGCGGGAAGACGTTGTTCGCGTCGCCCGCCACCGGGAAGCCGGTGAGCAGCATGTCGGTCATGGCGATGTGGAAGTCGGCGCCGCCCATGGAGTGGTACTGGTTGTCCAGGCCCATGACCGGGCCGGAGTTGTAGTCCTGGACGTGCAGCAGGGTCAGGTCGTCGCGCAGGGCGTGGATGACCGGGAGGTACGCCCCGCAGCGCGGGTCCTGGCCGCCCCACTTGCCGGTGCCGTAGTACTGGTAGCCGTTCTGCACGAAGAAGGTCTCCGGCGCCATCGTCAGCACGAACTTCGAGCCGTACCTGGCCTTCAGGATCCTCAGGGCGGAGATCAGGTTGACGATCACCGGAGTGGTCGGGTTCCTGAAGTCCGTGTCGTTCGCGTTCAGCGAGAGCGAGTGCCCCTCGAAGTCGATGTCGAGGCCGTCCAGGCCGTAGTCGTCGATGATCTTCGAGACGGAGGCGACGAACGTGTCCCGCGCGGCCGTCGTGGTGAGCTGGACCTGGCCGTTCTGGCCGCCGATGGAGATCAGCACCTTCTTGCCGGCCGCCTGCTTGGCGCTGATCGCCGCCTTGAAGTCGGCGTCGCTCTCCACGTTCGGGCATTCGGTGACCGGGCAGCGGTTGAACCGGATGTCGCCGGAGGTGACCGAGGTCGGCTCGCCGAAGGCGAGGTCGATGACGTCCCAGCTCTCGGGCACGTCGGCCAGGCGGGTGTAGCCGGAGCCGTTGGCGAAGGTGGTGTGGAGGTAGCCGACCAGCGCGTGCGCGGGCAGTCCGGGTGTGCCGCCGCCGGAGCCGGCCGGGGTCGTCGCGGTCACGGTGGCCGACTTCGCGGACTCCCCCGCGTCGTTGACCGCGGTCACCTGGAAGGCGTACGCCGTCGAGGGCGTGAGCCCGGTGACGGTGGCCGAAGTGCCGCCGGCCGTCTGCACCCTGACCCCGTCGCGGTAGACCGCGTAGCCGGTGGCACCCGCCACCGCCGACCAGGACAGGGCGACGGAGGAGGAGGTGACGGTGCCGGTCCTCAGGCCGGTGGGCGCGGCGGGCGGCTGCTGCGCGCTCCCGCCCGGGCCGGTCAGGGAGATGTCGTCGGCGTGGTAGGCGCCGGTGCCGTACCAGCCGTGCGTGTAGACGGTCACCTTCGTGGTGGCGGCGCCGGTGGTGAAGGTGGTGGTCAGCTTCTGCCAGTCGGCGGCGGACTGGGTCCAGGTGGATACGTCGGTGGTGCCGGTGCCGGTCGCGCCGAGGTAGACGTAGGAGCCGCGTACGTAGCCGGACAGGGTGTACTGCGCGTTCGGCTGCACGGTCACCGTCTGCGCGCACTGGGCGTTGTCGCTGCCGGCCGGGGTGGCCCGCAGCGCCGCACCGCCGCTGTGCACGGGTGAGGTGACCGTGGTCCCGGCCGTGCAGGTCCAGCCGTCGAGGCCGGACTCGAAGCCGCCGTTGCGCGCCAGGTCCGCGTCGGCCGCGTGGGCGGCCGACGAGAGCGCGGTGACGCCGGGCACGGCCAGCAGCGCGGCCGTGAACAGGGCGAGGAGTGATCTGGGGCGTCGGTCGCGTCTGGCGCGGTCCACAAGGGCCTCCGGAGCGGGGGGAGTTGGAGGAGCGGAGCGCACTCAACTTGGTCCAGACCAATCCGGTTGTCAAGATGTCGGGTCGCTGTCCGTCCCTCTCCCGCCCCGGGCCAGCACCGCCGCCGCCTCGTGCATCGCCAGTTCCAGCAGCGCGGGGTCGGTCAGCGTCCCCGAGCCGTCCGGCTGCACCAGCCAGCGCACGGTCCGGGTCGCCCGTCCCGGGTACGGCACGACGATCCAGGTCCCGGACCCGGCGGTACGGATGCCGGTGCCCAGCCAGCGGGCCGCGGTGCCGGGCGGCACGAAGAAGCCGACCCGGCTGTCGCCGAAGTCGACGAGCACCGGGCCGGGCCGGTCCAGGACCCGGGTGAGCACGTCGAGCGTGGGATAGCCGAGCTCCCCCGGCAGGATCAGCACGTCCCAGGACCGGCCGGCGGGCAGCAGCGTGACACCGAGCGGATTGCGCTCCCATGCCCAGCGGCAGGCCTCGGGGTCCGGCGCGACGGCCACCAGCCACTCGATCGCCGTCTTGGCCGCACTCATCAAGAAGACCTCCTCGTTCCTGCGGACGCGGTCGCGTCCAGAAGGAAGAAGGAGGTCGTCCCTGGTGCATTACGCGGGTTGCGGCCCCTCTTTCGAGTGAGCCCGGTCACCCCGCGCCGGGTTCAGCTGTCGAAGCCGAGGCCCAGCCGGTCCATCGTGCGCAGCCACAGATTGCGCCGGCCGCCGTGCGCGTCCGCGCGGGCCAGCGACCACTTGGTCAGCGCGATGCCGGTCCAGGCGAACGGCTCGGGCGGGAACGGCAGCGGCTTGCGGCGCACCATCTCCAGCTCGGTCCGCTCGGTGCGCTCCCCGTCCAGCAGGTCCAGCATCACGTCGGCGCCGAAGCGGGTGGCTCCGACACCGAGACCGGTGTAGCCCGCCGCATACGCGACCCTGCCCTGGTGGGCGGTGCCGAAGAACGCGGAGAAGCGCGAGCAGGTGTCGATCGCCCCGCCCCAGGCGTGAGTGAAGCGGACGCCCTCGAGCTGCGGGAAGCAGGTGAAGAAGTGCCCGGCGAGCTTGGCGTAGGTCTCCGGGCGGTCGTCGTACTCGGCGCGCACCCGGCCGCCGTAGTGGTGGACGGCGTCGTACCCGCCCCACAGGATCCGGTTGTCGGCGGACAGCCGGAAGTAGTGGAACTGGTTCGCCGAGTCGCCGAGGCCCTGACGGTTCTTCCAGCCGATCGACGCCAGCCGGTCGGCGCTCAGCGGCTCGGTCATCAGCGCGTAGTCGTAGACCGGGACGGTGTACGAGCGCACCCGCCGCAGCAGGCTCGGGAAGATGTTCGTGCCGAGCGCGACCGAGCGGGCACGGACCGAGCCGTACGGGGTGCGTACGGCCATCCCGGCGCCGTACTGCTTCAGGGTGAGCGCGGGGGTGTGCTCGTAGACGCGCACCCCGAGTTCCACGCAGGCGCGCTTCAGCCCCCAGGCCAGCTTGGCCGGGTGCAGCATGGCCACGCCCCGGCGGTCCCACAGGCCGGCCTCGAAGGTGGGCGAGTTCACCTGCTCGCGCACCGCGTCGGCGTCCAGGAACTCGATGCCGTCGGCGAGACCCTTCGCCTCCAGTTCCCGGTGCCAGTCGCGCAGTTCCCGGGCCTGGTAGGCCTCGGTGGCCACGTCGATCTCACCGGTGCGCTCGAAGTCGCAGTCGATGCCGTGCCGGGCGACGGCGGCCTCGATCTCGTCGAGGTTGCGCCGGCCCAGCTCCTCCAGCCGGTCGATCTCGTCCGGCCAGCGGGTCAGGCCGTTGGGCAGTCCGTGGGTGAGGGACGCGGCGCAGAAGCCGCCGTTGCGGCCGGAGGCGGCCCAGCCCACCTCGCGGCCTTCCAGCAGGACCACGTCCCGCCGCGGATCGCGCTCCTTGGCGTTGAGCGCGGTCCACAGTCCGCTGTACCCGCCGCCGACCACCAGCAGGTCACAGGTCTCGGCGCCGGTGAGGGCCGGCTCCGGGCGGGGCTTGCCGGGGTCTTCCAGCCAGTACGGGACCGGCTGGGCTTCGGAGAGAGCGGAGATCCAGTTGTCTTTGCCACGACTCATGGCGCTCGGGGCCATGATTTCAACTCCCTACGGGGCTGCTACGCCTTCTGGCTGTTACGGCGGTTGGTGATGAGCATCGAGACCAGGACGAACAGCACGGCGACGAGGAACATGGCCGTACCGATGACGTTGATCTGCACCGGCGTTCCGCGTTGCGCGGAGCCCCACACGAACATGGGGAAGGTGACGGTCGAGCCGGCGTTGAAGTTGGTGATGATGAAGTCGTCGAAGGAGAGCGCGAACGACAGCAGCGCGCCCGCCGCGATGCCGGGTGCCGCGATCGGCAGGGTCACCCGCAGGAACGTCTGCACCGGACCGGCGTACAGGTCCCGGGCGGCCTCCTCCAGGCGCGGGTCCATCGACATCACACGCGCCTTGACCGCGACGACGACGAAGCTGAGGCAGAACATGATGTGCGCGATCAGGATCGTCCAGAAGCCGAGCTGAGCGCCCATGTTCAGGAACAGGGTGAGCAGCGAGGCCGCCATGACGACCTCGGGCATGGCCATCGGCAGGAAGATCAGCGAGTTCACGGCGGACCGCGCGCGGAAGCGGTAGCGGACCAGCGCGAAGGCGATCATGGTGCCGAGGAGGGTGGCCCCGACCGTCGCCCAGAAGGCGATCTGGAGACTGAGGGACAGCGAGCCGCACATGTCGGCGACACCGCACGGGTCCTTCCAGGCCGCCGTGGAGAACTGCTGCCACTCGTAGTTGAAGCGCCCCTTCGGCTTGTTGAAGGAGAACACGGTGACGACGACGTTCGGCAGCAGCAGATAGGCGAGCGTGAACAGCCCGGCGATGACCACGAGATGGCGCTTGAGCCAGGTGACGAAGGGCATTTAGACCAGATCCTCCGTCCCGGACCGGCGGATGTAGACCGTGACCATGAGCAGGATCGCGGCCATGAGGATGAAGGACAGCGCCGCGGCGGTCGGGTAGTCCAGGATCCGCAGGAACTGGGTCTGGATGACGTTTCCGATCATGCGGGTGTCGGTGGAGCCGAGGAGTTCGGCGTTGACGTAGTCACCGGTCGCGGGGATGAAGGTGAGCAGCGTGCCGGAGACCACGCCCGGCATCGACAGCGGGAAGGTCACCTTGCGGAAGGTGGTCCACGGCTTGGCGTACAGATCGCCGGCCGCCTCGTGCAGCCGCCCGTCGATCCGCTCCAGCGAGGTGTACAGCGGCAGGATCATGAACGGCAGGAAGTTGTACGTGAGTCCGCAGACCACCGCGAGCGGGGTGGCGAGGACGCGGTCGCCCGCGGTCCAGCCGATCCAGTTCGTCAGGTCCAGGACGTGCAGCGAGTTCAGCGTGTGCACGACCGGGCCGCTGTCGGCGAGGATCGTCTTCCAGGCCAGGGTGCGGATCAGGAAGCTGGTGAAGAACGGCGCGATCACCAGCACCATGATCAGGTTGCGCCAGCGGCCCGCCCGGAAGGCGATGAGATACGCCAGCGGGTAGCCGAGCAGCAGGCACAGGACGGTCGCGGCGGCCGCGTAGAGGACGGAACGCAGGAACTGCGGCCAGTACTCGGCCAGGGCGTCCCAGTACGTCACGAAGTGCCAGGTGACCTTGTAGCCGTCCTCCAGGGAGCCCGTCTGCACGGACGTGGAGGCCTGGTAGATCATCGGCAGCGCGAAGAACACGACCAGCCACAGCAGGCCGGGCAGCAGCAGCCAGTACGGGGTGAGCCGGCCGCGCCCGCGCGGGGGCTTCTTCGCCGGTTCGGCGGGGGCGAGGGGCGGTGGCGCCTCTTGCAGCGTCGTCATGGTCAGGCGGCCTCTTCCTCGACGGTCTCGACACCGGCGTCGATGTCCTGGGAGGCGTCGAGTCCGAAGGTGTGCGCCGGGCTCCAGTGCAGGACGACCTCGGCACCGGGGACCAGCCGCCCGTCGCGCTCGACGTTCTGGACGTAGACCGCGAGTTCGTCGCAGACGGGGCTGTCGATGACGTACTGCGTGGAGACGCCGATGAAACTGGCGTCGGCGATCCTGCCGGTGAGGCGGTTGCGGCCCTCGGGGATGGAGCCGGCGTCGTCGGCGTGGGTGAGGGCGATCTTCTCGGGGCGGATGCCGACCAGCACCTTGCCGCCGGCCGTCGCCGGGGCGGAACACCGCGCCCGGGGCAGCACCAGCTTGCCGCCGCCGGCCTTGAGGACGATGTCGTCGCCGTTCGTGGTGCCGACCTCGGCCTCGATCAGGTTGGAGGTGCCGAGGAAGTTCGCCACGAAGGTCGTGCGCGGGTTCTCGTACAGGTCGCTGGGCGCGCCCAGTTGCTCGACCCGGCCGGCGTTCATCACCGCGACCGTGTCGGCCATCGTCATGGCCTCCTCCTGGTCGTGGGTGACGTGCACGAAGGTGATGCCGACCTCGGTCTGGATGCGCTTGAGCTCGAGCTGCATCTGGCGGCGCAGCTTGAGGTCGAGGGCGCCGAGGGGCTCGTCGAGGAGGAGCACCTTCGGGTGGTTGATCAGTGCGCGGGCCACCGCGACCCGCTGCTGCTGGCCGCCGGAGAGCTGGTGAGGTTTCTTGCGGGCCTGCTCGCCGAGCTGGACCAGCTCCAGCATCTCCTCGACCTGCTTCTTCACGCTCTTGATACCGCGCCGGCGCAGGCCGAAGGCGACGTTCTCGAAGATGTCGAGGTGCGGGAAGAGGGCGTAGGACTGGAAGACCGTGTTCACGGGCCTCTTGTACGGCGGCAGGCGGGTGACGTCCTGGTCGCCGAGGTGCACGGTGCCGGAGGAGGGCTCCTCCAGGCCGGCGATCATGCGCAGGGTGGTCGTCTTGCCGCAGCCGGAGGCGCCGAGCAGGGCGAAGAAGGAACCCTGCGGCACGGTCAGGTCGAGCGGCTGCACGGCGGTGAAGCCGTTGTCGTAGGTCTTGCTGATACCGGAGAGGCGGACGTCGCCGCTGGTGTCTGTCGTCATGGTCGTCACGCCCCTGTGAGCTTCGCGAACTTCTCTTCGTAGGCCGTCTCTTCCTTCTGGCTCAGGGAGCGGAAGGAGTGCGACTTGGCCTGCATGGCCTTGTCGGGAACGATCAGCGGGTTGTTCGCCGCGTCGTTGTCGATCTTCGCAAGGTAGGGCTTCACACCGTCGACGGGAGTCGCGTAGTTGATGTACGCGGCCAGCTCGGCGGCCTGCTGCGGCTCGTAGTAGAAGTCGATCAGCCGCTCGGCGTTCGTCTTGTGGCGCGCCTTGTTGGGCACCAGCATGTTGTCGGTCGACGTCATGTAGCCGCTGTCCGGGATGACGAAGTCGACGTCCGGGCTGTCCGCCTTGAGCTGGACCACGTCCCCGGCCCAGGCGACGCAGGCGGCGATGTCGCCCTTGGTCAGGTCCGAGGTGTAGTCGTTGCCGGTGAAGCGGCGGATCTGGCCCTTGTCGACGGCCTTCTGGAGCCGGGCCGTGACCGCGTCGAAGTCGTCGTCGGTGAACTTCGCCGGGTCCTTGCCCATGTCGAGCAGGGTCATGCCGATGCTGTCGCGCATCTCGGACAGGAAGGAGACGCGGCCCTTGAGTTTCGGGTTGTCGAGCAGGTCGGAGACCGACTTCACCTCGATGCCGTCGAGCGCCTTCTTGTTGTAGGCGATGACCGTCGGGATGCCCTGCCAGGGGTACGAGTAGGCGCGGCCGGGGTCCCAGTCGGGGTCGCGGAACTGCGGCGACAGGTTGGTGTAGGCGTGCGGCAGGTTGGACGGGTCCAGTTTCTGGACCCAGCCCAGGCGGATCAGCCGGGCGGCCAGCCAGTCGGTGAGGACGATCAGGTCGCGGCCGGTGGCCTGGCCGGCGGCGAGCTGCGGCTTGATCTTGCCGAAGAACTCGTTGTTGTCGTTGATGTCCTCGGTGTACTTGACCGTGATGCCGGTCCGCCGGCGGAACGTCTCCAGCGTGGGGTGCCGCTTCCCGCTGTCGTCGACGTCGATGTACTCGGTCCAGTTGGAGAAGTTGACGACCTTCTCCTGGGCCGAGTGGTCCTGGGCGGACGTGCCGCCCTGGGTCTTGCCCGCGGCGGGGATGCCGCAGCCGCTCAGCGCCCCGAGGCCGCCGACCGTCAGCGCGCCGCCCGCGGAGGCGCGCAGCAGCGACCGGCGGGTCATCGCGGCCCTGCCGTTGCGCAGACTGCGCCGCATGGCGGCCGCTTGGGGCGGGGTCAGGCGGTCGGGCTCGTACTGCTCCATGCGCGTGGTGCCCTTTCGGATGGGGTCGGCCTGGTCGGGCCTGTCGTTGCTAGCGGTCCCCGAACACGGTGCGGTGCCAGTCCTTCCTGGCCACCGCGGTGTTGTCGAACATTACGTGCTTGACCTGCGTGTACTCCTCGAACGAGTACGCGGACATGTCCTTGCCGAAGCCGGAGGCCTTGTAGCCGCCGTGCGGCATCTCGCTGATGATCGGGATGTGGTCGTTGATCCACACACAGCCGGCCTTGATCTCGCGGGTGGCGCGCCCGGCCCGGTAGACACCACCGGTCCAGGCGGAGGCGGCCAGGCCGTACGGGGTGTCGTTGGCCAGCCGGAGGCACTCATCATCACTGTCGAACGGCAGGACGACCAGTACCGGGCCGAAGATCTCGGACTGGACGATCTCGCTGTCCTGGGCCGCGCCGGTGACCAGGGTGGGCCGGTAGTAGGCGCCCTTGGCGAGGTCCCCCTCGGGAGCCTCGCCGCCGGTCACCACGCGCGCGTAGCCGCGGGCCCGGTCCACGAAGCCGGCGACCCGGTCGCGCTGGGCGTGCGAGACGAGCGGACCGAGGTCGGTACCGGGCGCGAACGGGTCGCCGAGCCGCACGGTCTCCATGAGCGCGGCCGTCCGCTCCACGAAGGCCTCGTACAGCGGTCGCTGCACGTACGCGCGCGTGGCGGCCGTGCAGTCCTGGCCGGTGTTGATGAGCGCGCCGGCGACGGCCCCGTTGGCGGCCGCCTCCAGGTCCGCGTCGTCGAAGACGACGAAGGGCGCCTTGCCGCCCAGTTCCAGGTGGAGGCGCTTGACGGTGGCGGTGGCGACCTCGGCGACCCGCCTGCCGACGGCGGTGGAGCCGGTGAAGGAGGTCATGGCCACGTCGGGGTGGCCGACGAGGTGCTCGCCCGCCTCCCTGCCGGTCCCGGTGACGATGTTGATCACACCGTCCGGGATGCCCGCGTCCGTGGCGGCCTGCGCGAACAGCAGCGAGGTGAGCGGGGTCAGCTCGGCGGGCTTGAGCACGACGGTGTTGCCCGCGGCGACGGCCGGGAGGATCTTCCAGGCGGCCATCTGCAGCGGGTAGTTCCAGGGCGCGATCGATCCGACGACACCGATCGCCTCGCGCCGGACGTACGACGTGTGGTCGCCGGAGTACTCGCCGGCCGCCTGCCCCTGCAGATGACGGGCCGCGCCGGCGAAGAAGGCGGTGTTGTCGACGGTCCCCGGCACGTCGAACTCGCGGGTGAGCTTCAGCGGCTTCCCGCACTGCAGGGACTCGGCGCGGGCGAACTCCTCGGCGCGCTCGGCGAGCACGGCGGCGAACCGGTGCAGGGCGTCGGAGCGCTCACCCGGGGTGGCGTCCGCCCAGCCGGGGAAGGCCGCGCGCGCCGCCGCGACGGCCGCGTCGACGTCGTCGGCGCCGGCCAGGTCGTAGGTGTACACCTCCTCGCCGGTGGCCGGGTCGACCACGGTGTGGGTACGGCCCGAGGTGCCCTTGGTCAGCCGGCCGGCGATGAACTGCGCGCCGTCCGCGAGGCGGTCCTGGGCGGGAAATCGTTCCGGGGTGGTGGTGCTGCCCGGGTTGTGCATGTCGCTCTCCTCCGCCGTTCGTCCCGGCCCTTGGGGGGTGGGTGGCGTAGCTCCAGCTCGATTTGAGTGCCGATCCTGACAGAGGCGGTGCACTCCAACAAGTGATTCCGTTGTTGCCTTTTGGTTACGCGACGAAATCTGTCGACCAGGTGTCGAGTCGGCGCGGGCTGCAGTCGACATGCTGCTCCGCAGCGGGGGCCGGACGGAGTGTCAGTGGTGCGTGCCACACTGGCGTGCATGGGGAAGATCGACGGGGTGGAGGCCCTGATCAGGGAGGTCCGGGCCGGAGCCCGGGTCAGGTACCTGCACTTCTGGGGGCACCGGCCGCTTCCGGACGGCCGGATCGGCGCGAGCTGCCTGAGCCAGTGGTGGCCGTCACCCTTCGTGGTGGAGGGCGTCCGTTACGCGACGGCCGAGCACTGGATGATGGCGCGGAAGGCGCGGCTGTTCGGGGACGCGGAGGCCGAGCGCCGGGTGCTGGCGGCGGAGCATCCCGCCGAGGCCAAGAAGGCGGGGCGGCTGGTCCGCGGTTTCGACGAGGCGATATGGGAGCGGGAGCGCTTCCGGATCGTGGTCGAGGGCAGTGCGCACAAGTTCGCCGCGCACGCCGGTCCGGCCGCGTTCCTGCGCGGCACCGGCGACCGGGTCTTGGTGGAGGCGAGCCCCGTGGACCGGGTGTGGGGCATCGGCCTTGCGGCCGGCGACGAGGCGGCGTCCGACCCCGAGCGCTGGCGGGGCCCCAATCTGCTGGGGTTCGCGCTGATGGAGGCGCGCGACCGGCTCGCCGCGTCCGCGCGCTGAGCGCCGGGCGGCCCGGCCGGGCCGCCCGGGGCCGGGATCAGCCCCGCGTCAGCACGGGTGCCGACACCAGGGGCGCGGAGTTGTAGTACGGGTCATCGTAGTCGCTGTCGTGCTTCTTGTCCTCGTTGACGGCCATCACGATGGCGAACACGAGGAAGGCGACGGCGGCGAGGCCGATGATGATCCCGATGATGCCCGTGATGAAACCGGCCTGGGCCTGGCCGTGGTTGGTGGCCTCGCCCCGCTCGGCCCGCTTCTTGCCCTTGACGCCGAGCACCACGGCTATGACGCCGAGCACCATGGACACCACGCCGTAGAGGCAGAACAGGCAGATGGACAGGATGCCCAGCACCATCGCCGCGGTGCCCATGCCGTTCTGCGGGCCCATCGGCATGCCGGGCCAGCCGTATCCCTGCTGCGGGTAGGCGGGGTAGCCGTAGCCGCCCGGGGCGGCGGGGGCCGGGCCGCCGGGCGCGGCCGGCGGGGGCGGCATGGCGGACTCGGTCCAGCCCTGGGCCGGTGGCGGCGGCGGTGCGGGCGGACCGTAGCCCGGCGCGCCGAAGCCGGGGCCCGGCGCGGAGATCATGGTGGCCTGGTCGTGCACGGACGGCTGCGGCGCCGGCGGCTGCTGCGGACCGGCGGCCGGGGGCTGCGGGGGCTGGTCCTGCGCGGGGGGCTGCTGCGCGGGGGGCTGCGGCCCGGACGCCCCGGGCCGCGGGCCCTTCTCCAGCGAAGGCTTGCTCTCGGGCGGCGCCCACGGGTCGAAGCCCCCGCCCCCGCCTGCGCCCTGCTGTCCCTGGTCCGCCACGTCCCCGCCCCTCGATCGATGGTCAGGCCATGGTAAAGCGTCGTTTCCGCGGCCCCGCGCCGGGTCGTCGTTCCCCCGGGCGGCGCGGGCACCCCCGCCGGCCCGGCCTACGATGACCCCCGAATCACCGATCAGCCGATCACCCGCGCCCGGACCACGGATCTCGGTCCGCGGGCGCCGTTCCCGGGGAGGAACCCTTGACCGACCGCAGCGCCGCATCCCGCTCGGTACCCGCCGCCGGCACGCCCGACCGCGATCTGCACGCCTTCATCGCCGGACTGCCCAAGGCCGAACTGCACGTCCACCACGTCGGCTCCGCCTCCCCGCGCATCGTCTCCGAACTGGCCGCCCGCCACCCGGACTCCAAGGTCCCCACCGACCCCGAGGCCCTGGCCGACTACTTCACGTTCACGGACTTCGCGCACTTCATCGAGGTGTACCTGTCCGTGGTGGACCTCATCCGCACCCCGGAGGACGTCCGGCTGCTGACCTACGAGGTGGCCCGCGACCTGGCCCGGCAGCAGGTGCGGTACGCCGAGCTGACCATCACCCCGTTCTCCTCGACCCGGCGCGGCATCGACGAGACGGCCTTCATGTCGGCGATAGAGGACGCCCGCAAGGCGGCCGAGGCCGAGTTCGGGACCGTGCTCCGCTGGTGCTTCGACATCCCCGGCGAGGCCGGTCTGGAGTCCGCCGAGGAGACCGCCCGGCTGGCCACCGACGACCGGATCCGCCCGGAGGGCCTGGTGTCGTTCGGACTCGGCGGCCCCGAGATCGGCGTACCGCGCCCGCAGTTCAAGCCGTACTTCGACCGGGCCATCGCCGCGGGCCTGCACTCCGTCCCGCACGCCGGTGAGACGACCGGCCCGGAGACGGTGTGGGACGCGCTGACCGAGCTGCGCGCCGAGCGCATCGGTCACGGCACCAGCTCCGCGCGCGACCCCCGGCTGCTCGCCCACCTCGCCGAGCACCGCATCCCGTTGGAGGTCTGCCCGACCTCCAACATCGCCACCCGCGCGGTCGCCACCCTGGACGAGCACCCGATCAAGGAGTTCGTCCGGGCCGGCGTGCTCGTCACGGTCAACTCCGACGACCCGCCGATGTTCGGCACCGACCTCAACAACGAGTACGCGGTGGCCGCGCGCCTCCTGGAACTCGACGAGCGCGGGCTGGCCGGCCTGGCGAAGAACGCCGTCGAGGCCTCCTTCCTGGACGCGGCGGGCAAGGCGCGCGTCGCCGCCGAGATCGACACCTACACCGAGGCCTGGCTCGCGCCCTGAGGCCCTGGGCGCAACGCCGCCCGAAGCACTGCCCTTGGGGGGCGCCCCGCACAATGGGGGCCATGCAGACCGTGACCGCCGTGGCCCACCGCGGCGCCCCCTACCGCTTCCGCGAGAACACCCTCGACTCGCTGCGCTGCGCGCCCGGCCTGGGCGCGGACGCGGTCGAGATCGACGTACGGCTCACCCGCGACGGCGTCCCCGTGCTGCTGCACGAGGAGACGCTGGAGCGGCTGTGGGGGCACCGGCGGCCGCTGCGCTCGCTGTCGGCCGCCGAGCTGAAGGGGCTCACGGAGGGCGGGGTGCCCACCCTGGAGCAGGCGCTGGCCGCGACGGACGGCGGCCGGGTGATGGTGGACCTGTGCGGCCGGGTCGACCGCCGGACGGTGCGGGCGGTCATGGACGTCGTCCGGCAGAGCGGGGCCGGGGACCGGGTGTACTACTGCGCGGGCGCCGAGGCCATGCTCGCCGTACGGGCCGCCGATCCGGCCGCCGAGATCGCCCTGACCTGGACGACGCTCGCCCCGCCCAGGCCGGCGCTGCTGGACGCGGTGCGCCCCCGCTGGCTCAACTACCGCTTCTCCCTGGTCGACCGGGACCTGGCGGCCCGCGTCCACCGGGACGGCTACCTGCTGTCCGTGTGGACCCCGGACACCCGCCGCTCCCTGCGCCGGCTGCTCGGCCTCGGCGTCGACTCGATCACCACGAACCGTGTGGACACGCTGCACGCCCTGCGCGGCGGCGGCTGACCCGGCGCGAGGTCAGCCGGCGGGCACCGCGGCGGCGGCCGGCGTGGTGAGCGCCTCCAGCCGCTTGATCTTCTTCCGTACGACGTACAGCGGAAGGACGCCGATCACCCCGAAGGACATGTCGATCAGCGTCCACCAGAAGGGGATGCCGCGGACCGGACCGCACACGAGGGCGAGCGGGATGATCCCCGCGCAGGCGATCATCCCGAACTCGACGACCCAGATGTTGCGCACCGGGTCGCGGTAGGGGCCGTAGAAGGCGACCGCGATCACGAGGTGCGCGAAGGCCAGCCAGTCCGTGCCGTACAGCACGAACGGGTAGTCGGCGTCCACGGCGTCGAGCCCCTCGCGCACCCGGGTGATCCAGTCCATGAGCCCCGGCAGCAGTTCGGGGACGGACAGCGCCCGGAGTCCGGCCTCCGTCCAGCGCAGTTCGTGCACCAGCGCAAACGCGGTGGCCCCGCTGAGCACGAGGCACACGACGAAGACAACCAGCCAGACGCGGATGCCCCGGAGCAGGGCGGCTCTGTCGCTCATGGCGGCAGCGTACCCATGATTTGAACATGTTCAAAACTGCTTGGGGGCGAGAAATCCGCCGCCCGGTCAGGAATCGAGAAGCGCCGGGCCGGGGCGCGCGGCTAGCGTGCTGCCTGGACCGGGACCGGACGACGGAGCCGGGGACCGGGCCGGGCGGTGCCAGAGGGAACCGCGCGGGCGGCGCCCCCGACGGATGGAGACACGAAGAGCATGGGCACGAGGACGGACGCCACCCAGCAGCCTGCTTCGCACGTCGCCGACAGCCACGACCTGATCCGGGTGCACGGCGCGCGCGAGAACAACCTCAAGGACGTCAGCATCGAGCTGCCCAAGCGCCGGCTGACGGTGTTCACCGGTGTCTCCGGCTCGGGCAAGAGCTCACTGGTGTTCGACACCATCGCGGCCGAGTCGCAGCGGCTGATCAACGAGACGTACAGCGCCTTCGTACAGGGCTTCATGCCGACCCTCGCCCGGCCCGAGGTCGACGTGCTGGACGGGCTCACCACGGCGATCACCGTCGACCAGCAGCGGATGGGCGGCGACCCGCGCTCCACCGTCGGCACCGCCACCGACGCCAACGCGATGCTGCGCATCCTGTTCAGCCGGCTCGGGCGGCCGCACATCGGCTCGCCCAAGGCGTTCTCCTTCAACGTCGCCTCGATCAGCGGGGCGGGCGCGGTCACCGTGCAGCGCGCCGGGCAGACCGTGAAGGAGCGCCGCAGCTTCAGCATCACCGGCGGCATGTGCCCGCGCTGCGAGGGCCGGGGCACGGTCTCCGACATCGACCTCACCCAGCTCTACGACGACTCCAAGTCGCTGAGCGAGGGGGCGCTCGCCATCCCCGGCTACAAGGCGGGGGGCTGGAACCACCGTCTCTACAGCGAGTCCGGCTTCTACGACCCGGACAAGCCGATCAGCAAGTACACCAAGAGGGAGCTGCAGGACTTCCTGCACCGCGAGCCGACCCGGATGAAGATCGCGGGCATCAACATGACCTACGAGGGTCTGATCCCGCGGATCCAGAAGTCGATGCTCGCCAAGGACCGGGAGGCGATGCAGCCGCACATCCGGGAGTTCGTGGACCGCGCGGTCACCTTCACCACCTGCCCCGACTGCGGGGGCACCCGGCTGAACGAGGGCGCCCGGTCGTCGAAGATCGGCGGGATGAGCATCGCCGACGCCTGCGCGATGCAGATCAGCGACCTGGCCGCGTGGGTGCGCGGCATCGACGAGCCGTCGGTGGCGCCGCTGCTGGGGAAGCTGCGGCAGACCCTGGACTCGTTCGTGGAGATCGGCCTCGGCTACCTCGCCCTCGACCGGCCGGCGGGCACGCTGTCGGGTGGCGAGGCGCAGCGCGTGAAGATGATCCGCCACCTCGGCTCCTCGCTCACCGACGTCACGTACGTCTTCGACGAGCCCACCGCGGGTCTGCACCCGCACGACATCCAGCGGATGAACGAACTCCTGCTGCGGCTGCGGGACAAGGGCAACACGGTGCTCGTCGTGGAGCACAAGCCGGAGCTGATCGCGATCGCCGACCACGTCGTCGACCTCGGCCCCGGCGCCGGTACGGCGGGCGGCGCCGTCTGCTTCGAGGGCACCCTGGAGGGCCTGCGGGCCAGCGGGACGCTCACCGGCCGCCACCTCGACGACCGGGCCGCCGTCAAGAAGGCGGTGCGCGAGCCGACCGGCACCCTGGAGATCCGCGGGGCGTCGGCGAACAACCTGCGCGACGTCGACGTCGACATCCCGCTCGGGGTGCTCACCGTCGTCACCGGTGTCGCCGGGTCCGGCAAGAGCTCCCTCGTGCACGGCTCGATCCCGGCCGGCGCGGGCGTGGTGTCGGTCGACCAGACCCCGATCCGCGGCTCACGGCGCAGCAACCCGGCCACCTACACCGGGCTGCTCGACCCGATCCGCAAGGCGTTCGCCCAGGCCAACGGCGTCAAGCCGGCCCTTTTCAGCGCCAACTCCGAGGGCGCCTGCCCCACCTGCAACGGCGCCGGCGTCGTCTACACCGACCTGGCGATGATGGCCGGCGTCGCCACCACCTGCGAGGAGTGCGACGGCAAGCGGTTCGAGGCGTCGGTGCTGGAGTACCGCCTCGGCGGCCGCGACATCAGCGAGGTGCTGGCGATGCCGGTCTCCGAGGCCGAGGAGTTCTTCGGCGCCGGCGAGGCGCGCACCCCGGCGGCGCACCGCGTCCTCAACCGGCTCGCCGACGTCGGGCTCGGCTACCTCACCCTGGGCCAGCCGCTCACCACCCTGTCCGGCGGCGAGCGCCAGCGCCTGAAGCTGGCCACCCGCATGGGGGACAAGGGCGGCGTCTACGTCCTCGACGAACCCACCTCCGGCCTGCACCTCGCCGACGTCGAGCAGTTGCTGGGCCTGCTCGACCGCCTCGTCGACTCCGGCAAGTCGGTCATCGTCGTCGAGCACCACCAGGCGGTCATGGCCCACGCCGACTGGATCATCGACCTCGGACCCGGCGCCGGCCACGACGGCGGCCGCGTCGTCTTCGAAGGCACCCCGGCCGACCTCATCACCGCCCGGTCGACCCTGACGGGCGAGCACCTGGCGGCCTACGTCGGCGACGACGGGAAGAACTGAGCCCTCCCGCACCGCCCTTGTGCGGTGCGGCCTCCGCTCCCGGGCACGCGTTTAGCGCGTCCGGGAGCGGTGAGACGCACGGAATGCCGCACTCCGAGGTCAGGACGACGGCCGCCGGCGCGAGACCGGCCGACGCCGTGAGACCGGCCGGCGACGGTGCCGCGGGGACGCCCGCGCCCGCGCCCCGAACCGGTCACGAACCGCCCGCCCACCGCGACGCGTTCTTCGACAACGCGAAGTACCTGGCGATCGTCCTGGTCGCGATGGGACACGCCTGGGAGCCGCTGCGGTCGGAGAGCCGTGCGGTCAGCGCGCTCTACATGTTCGTCTACACCTTCCACATGCCGGCGTTCATCGTCGTCTCCGGCTACTTCTCCCGCACTTTCGTGGCCAGTGCGCGGAACATCAGGCGTCTCGTCACCGGTGTGGTGGTCCCCTACGTCCTCTTCGAGACGGCGTACACCTGGTTCACCCGGTGGACCGACGGCGTCCCCGGCCGGCCGGTCAGTCTGCTGGACCCGCTGTACCTGACATGGTTTCTGGCCGCCCTGCTGATCTGGCGGCTGACCGCCCCGATCTTCAGGAGCGTGCGCCATCCGCTGCCGCTCGCCCTCGGTGTGGCGGCGCTGGCGACCCTGTCCCCGTCCATCGGCAAGGACCTCGACCTGCAGCGCGCGCTGCAGTTCCTCCCGTACTTCGTGCTGGGCCTGTGCCTGAGGCCGGAGCACTTCCGGCTGGTGCGCCGCCGCCGGGTGCGTGCCCTCGCCGTGCCGGTGTTCGCGGGCGCCCTCGCCTTCGCCTACTGGGCGGTGCCGCGCGTGGACAACGCGTGGCTCTTCCACCGTTCCGCCGCCGTGGCCTTCGGGGTGCCCGCCTGGTACGGCCCCGTCATGACCATGGCCCTCTTCGGCTGCTCCGTGACGCTGACCGCCTGCTTCTTCTCCTGGGTACCCGGGCGCCGCCTCTGGTTCACCACCCTCGGCGCGGGCACGCTCTACGGCTATCTGCTGCACGGTTTCT
The DNA here is from genome assembly GCF_053593175.1 of Streptomyces sp. NPDC002386. NCBI lineage: Bacteria > Bacillati > Actinomycetota > Actinomycetes > Kitasatosporales > Streptomycetaceae > Streptomyces > Streptomyces sp. NPDC002386. The sequence goes on along the minus strand of NZ_JBSFBX010000009.1, from coordinate 259,022 downwards.
TCGTGCAGGCGGCGAACCACTGGCACTGGTCCGACCACCGCTGGTCCCACACCGTCGTCGGCGGCATCACCGTCTCCGTGATCGTCGCCGCCCTGGTGACCGCGCTGTGCACCCCGCCCGTCCGGCGCGTCTTCCGGTTCGCGGTGGAACCGAGGATGGACTGGGCCTTCCGGCCGGCTCCCCTGGAGTCGCGCTAGGGGGTGTCTCCCCGGTCTTCGTGGATCAGGCCGCGGCGATCGGGGAGACGCCCCCTAGAGCCCCACGATCGTGTTCCAGCGCTTCGCGAGTTCCGGGCGTTCCGTGGAGGTGATGTCGCGGGCGACGGCGAGGCGTCCGCGCATCGTGGAGTCGGGGAAGATCAGGGGGTTGCCGGCCAGGGCGGCCGTGTCCTTGTCCCTGGACGCGGCCAGGACCTCCCTGGCGGCCGGGACGGGGCAGACGTAGTTGACCCAGGCCGCGAGCCGCGCGGCGACCTCGGGTTCGTAGTAGTAGTCGATCAGGCGCTCGGCGTTGGACTTGTGGCGGGCCCGGTCCGGGATCATCAGGGAGTCCGACCAGAGTTCGGCGCCCGACTCGGGGACGACGAAGCGGATGTCGGGGTTGTCCGCCTGGAGCTGGATGACGTCGCCGGAGTAGGCCTGGCAGGCGAGGACGTCACCGCTGACCAGGTCCTTGGTGTAGTCGTTGCCGGTGAAGCGGCGGATCTGGCCCCGGTGGACCTCCCGTTCCACCCGGTCGCAGACGCGGTGGAAGTCGTCCGTGGTCCACCGGGTGATGTCCACGCCGTCGCCCTGCATCAGCAGCGCGAACGCCTCGTCCAGTCCGGAGAGCAGGGTCACCCTGCCCTTCAGGTCGCTCGCCCAGAGGTCCGCCACTCCCCGGATCTCCCGGCCCAGCCGGCGGCGGTCGTAGGCGATGCCGGTGATGCCGGACTGCCACGGCACCGTGGACCCGCGGCCCGGGTCGAACGCGGGGGAACGCAGCAGCGGGTCCAGGTGCTCGGCGACGTTGGGCTGGCGGGAACGGTCCATCCGCTGCACCCAGCCGAGCCGGACGAACCGCGCGCACATCCAGTCGCTGACGACGATCAGGTCGCGTCCGGTGCGCTGGTGGTTCATCAGCGCGGGGCTGATCTTGCCGAAGAACTCGTCGTTGTCGTTGATCTCCTCCGTGTAGCCGACGGAGATCCCGGTGTGCTTCTCGAAGGCGTCGAGGGTGGGCCGCCGGCTCGTGTCGTCGTCATCGGTGTCGATGTACAGCGGCCAGTTCGCCCAGGTGAGCCGGCGGTCGGAGGCGGACTCGTCGGTCACGGACCGGTCGCCGGGCTCGACGTAGGCGGCGGGCACCCCGCAGCCGGCGAGGGTGCCGAGCGCGGCGGCGCCGGTGAGCGCGCGCAGCAGGGAACGGCGGGACGGGGCGGGCGGAGGAGTCCGGGTCACCCCGGCAGGATGCCGTCGCCGTGCGCGCAGCGGCAATTGACGGTGCGTCGAGCGGACCGGGCCCCACCCGACACCCTGTCCACCGGCGTCGCGGCCCCGCACGCACGCGGCCCCGGACGGGGAGGTGTCCCGTCCGGGGCCGCGCGTGCCCGGGGGCCGGGCGTCGGGAGCTCTACGCGTCGAGCGACGTCATCACGTGCTTGATCCGCGTGTAGTCCTCGAAGCCGTACGCCGACAGGTCCTTGCCGTAGCCGGACTTCTTGAAGCCGCCGTGGGGCATCTCGGCGACCAGCGGGATGTGGGTGTTGATCCACACGCAGCCGAAGTCGAGCTTCTTGGACATGCGCATCGCGCGGCCGTGGTCCTTCGTCCACACCGAGGAGGCGAGGGCGTACTCGACGCCGTTGGCCCACTCGACGGCCTGGTCCTCGTCCGCGAAGGACTGGACGGTGATGACCGGGCCGAAGACCTCGTTCTGGACGATCTCGTCGTCCTGCTTCAGGCCGGAGACGACGGTCGGGGCGAAGAAGTAGCCCTTGTCGCCGACCTGCTGGCCGCCGGCCTCCACCTTGGCGTGCGCGGGCAGCCGCTCGATGAAGCCGGCGACCTGCTTGAGCTGGTTGGGGTTGTTCAGCGGGCCGAAGAGCACGTCCTCGTCGTCCGGCTGCCCGGTCTTGGTCTCGGCGGCGGCCTTGGCCAGCGCGGAGACGAACTCGTCGTGGATGGACTCCTGGACCAGGACGCGGGTCGCGGCCGTGCAGTCCTGGCCGGCGTTGAAGAAGCCCGCCACGGAGATGTCCTCGACGGCCTTGGCGATGTCGGTGTCCTCGAAGACCACGACGGGAGCCTTGCCGCCCAGCTCCAGGTGGACCCGCTTGACGTCCTTCGCCGCGGACTCGGCGACCGACATGCCGGCCCGGACGGAACCGGTGATGGAGGCCATCGCCGGGGTCGGGTGCTCGACCATCATCCGGCCGGAGTCGCGGTCGCCGCAGATGACGTTGAAGACACCCTTGGGCAGGATCGAGCCGAGGATCTCGGCGATCAGCACGGTCGAGGCGGGGGTGGTGTCCGAGGGCTTCAGCACGACCGTGTTGCCCGCGGCGATGGCCGGGGCGAACTTCCACACGGCCATCATCATCGGGTAGTTCCACGGGGCCACCTGGGCGCAGACGCCCACCGGCTCGCGGCGGATGATCGAGGTCATGCCGTCCATGTACTCGCCGGCCGAGCGGCCCTCGAGCAGCCGGGCCGCACCCGCGAAGAAGCGGATCTGGTCGACCATCGGCGGGATCTCCTCGGAGCGGGTCAGCCCGGTCGGCTTGCCCGTGTTCTCCACCTCGGCCGCGATCAGGTCCTCGGCGCGCTCCTCGAACGCGTCGGCGATCTTCAGCAGGGCCTTCTGGCGCTCCGCGGGGGTGGTGTCGCGCCAGGCCGGGAAGGCCGCGGCGGCGGCCGCCATGGCGGCGTCCACGTCCGCCTGACCGGACAGCGGCGCGGTCGCGTACGCCTCGCCCGTCGCGGGGTTGACCACCTCGGTGGTCCGTCCGTCGGCGGCGTCCCGGAACTCACCGTCGATGTAGTTGCGCAGACGACGCAGCTCGGTGCTCACTGCCGGCCTCCTGATCTGGTTCGAGGGTTCGAGCTGTCCAGCCCGGCCAGCCGCTCCGGCTGTCCGAAGACTGAGACACCCCACCCTAATCGGCACGCCCACGTTTTCAACACCCCCGTCGCCACCTCTTCTGCGAAATCCGCAAGGTTCGGACTCGTAAACAACGAATTTCATCGCGACGGCCTTGCGAAACTGTCGAGACGTCGTGCACAGTGAGGCCGTGGCCAGTCGAAGCGCAGACCAGAGGGACTCGCCCCGCGAGTCCAGGAACGGCAACAGTCCCCAACTGGACGCCGTCTCCCTCGCCATCATCCAGCAGCTCCAGGAGGACGGCCGCCGGCCGTACGCCGCGATCGGCAAGGCCGTCGGCCTCTCCGAGGCGGCCGTGCGCCAGCGCGTCCAGAAGCTGCTGGACCAGGGCGTGATGCAGATCGTCGCCGTCACGGACCCGCTCACCGTGGGCTTCCGCAGGCAGGCGATGGTCGGGATCAACGTCGAGGGCGATGTCGAGTCGATCGCGGACGCGCTGACCGGCATGTCGGAGGTCGAGTACGTGGTGATGGCCGCGGGCTCGTTCGACATCCTCGCCGAGATCGTCTGCGAGGACGACGACCACCTGCTGGACGTCATCAACAAACGCATCCGGGCCCTGCCCGGCGTGCGCTCCACCGAGAGCTTCGTCTACCTGAAGCTCAAGAAGCAGACCTACATGTGGGGAACCCGATAACCGTGACCGAGAAGGACCTCAGCCGTACCGCGTACGACCACCTGTGGATGCACTTCACCCGCATGTCCTCGTACGAGAACTCCCCCGTCCCGACCATCGTCCGGGGCGAGGGCACCTACATCTACGACGACAAGGGCAGGCGCTACCTCGACGGTCTCGCGGGCCTGTTCGTGGTCCAGGCCGGTCACGGCCGCACGGAGCTCGCCGAGACCGCCTTCAAGCAGGCCCAGGAGCTGGCCTTCTTCCCGGTGTGGTCCTACGCCCACCCCAAGGCCGTCGAGCTGGCCGAGCGCCTGGCCCACCACGCCCCGGGCGACCTGAACAAGGTCTTCTTCACCACCGGCGGCGGCGAGGCCGTCGAGACCGCCTGGAAGCTCGCCAAGCAGTACTTCAAGCTGACCGGCAAGCCGACCAAGTACAAGGTCATCTCCCGCGCCGTCGCCTACCACGGCACTCCGCAGGGCGCCCTGTCCATCACCGGTCTGCCCGGTCTGAAGGCTCCCTTCGAGCCGCTGGTGCCCGGCGCGCACAAGGTCCCGAACACCAACATCTACCGCGCGCCGCTCTTCGGTGACGACCCGGAGGCCTTCGGCCGCTGGGCCGCCGACCAGATCGAGCAGCAGATCCTCTTCGAGGGCCCGGACACGGTGGCCGCGGTCTTCCTGGAGCCCGTGCAGAACGCCGGCGGCTGCTTCCCGCCCCCGCCCGGCTACTTCCAGCGCGTGCGCGAGATCTGCGACAAGTACGACGTGCTGCTCGTCTCGGACGAGGTCATCTGCGCCTTCGGCCGTCTGGGCACGATGTTCGCCTGCGACAAGTTCGGCTACGTCCCGGACATGATCACCTGCGCCAAGGGCATGACCTCGGGCTACTCCCCGATCGGCGCCTGCATCGTCTCCGACCGCCTCGCCGAGCCGTTCTACAAGGGCGACAACACCTTCCTGCACGGCTACACCTTCGGCGGCCACCCGGTGTCGGCCGCGGTGGGCCTCGCCAACCTCGACCTGTTCGAGCGCGAGGGCCTGAACCAGCACGTGCTGGACAACGAGGGCGCCTTCCTGCAGACCCTGCAGAAGCTGCACGACCTGCCGATCGTCGGCGACGTCCGCGGCAACGGCTTCTTCTACGGCATCGAGCTGGTGAAGGACAAGCACACCAAGGAGTCCTTCAACGACGAGGAGACCGAGCGCGTCCTGTACGGCTTCCTCTCCAAGGCGCTCTTCGACAACGGCCTGTACTGCCGTGCCGACGACCGCGGCGACCCGGTCATCCAGCTCGCCCCGCCGCTGATCTCCAACCAGGAGACGTTCGACGAGATCGAGCAGATCCTGCGCGCCACCCTCACGGAGGCGTGGACGAAGCTCTGAGCCTTCGGCGCGAGCCCGGATCATCCGACCGGATGATCAACACCGGCCCCGGTGCCGCCCGTTCGAGTGAGAACGGCGGCCCGGGGCCGTGTGCTGTCCGGGCTCCCGCGACGGGCTGCCTAGCGTGCCAGTGACCGATCGGCCCTGCCTTCGTTCACCCGGACGAGCGATCAGGCACGGGAAAACGGATCAGAACCGAGGTGTACGCCATGGAGGCCCCGCCGGACAACGACGTGCTCTGGGCACGCACCCTGCACTTCAGGCACCAGGACGGCTCCCCCGGTCTCGCCGGGGTCTCGCTCGGCGTGCGGGTGGGCGAGATCCTCGCCGTCGCCGGCCCGCGCGGCAGCGGCAAGACGACCCTGCTGCACTGCCTGTCCGGACTCCTCCCGGTGCGCGACGGCGAGGTCTGGTTCAACAGCTCGCCCGTGCACACCATGGGTCCGGCCGCCCGCGAGCGGCTGCGCCGCGACCACTTCGGCTGGGTCGAACCGGCCCCGGTGCTGGTACCGGAGCTGAACGTCTGGGAGAACACCGCCCTGCCCCTGATGCTGCGCGGCACCGGCCGGCGGCGCGCCAAGGTCGCCGCGCTGGAGTGGCTGGAGCGCCTCGACGCCGGCGAGCACGCGCGCAGGCACCCCCGGGAGCTCCAGCAGGCCGAACGCCAGCGGGTGGCCATCGCCCGCGCGCTCGCCCCGGGACCCACGGTCCTCTTCGCGGACGAGCCGACGGCCCCGCTGCACCGCGGTGACCGGGCGCATGTGCTGCGCACCCTCACCACGGCGGCCCGCTCGCACGGCATCACGGTCGTCCTGGCCACGCACGACGCCGACACCGCCGCCCTCGCCGACCGCACCGTCTCCCTGCTGGACGGGCGGCGGGTGCGGACCGTGCCGCTGCCGGAGGCCACGGAGACGGAAGGCCGGGCCGCGTGCTCGCTCTCCGTCTGACCCGCGCGGCCCGGCCCGCGGTACAGCTGCGCCGGCTACTGGTGACCGCGGCCTCGGCGGGCACCGGTTTCCTGCTGCTGTCCTCCCTCGGCTACGCGCTGGCCCGCCCCACGGCTGCGGGCGCGGCGGGGTCCAGGCTGGCCTGGTGCGTGGTGCCGCTCGCGGCCACGGTGTACCTCGCGCTCGCCGTGGCCCGCACGGATCCCGGCACCAGGCCGCGTCCGGGTCTGTCGGCGGTGGGGCTCGGCCCGGCGCGGCTGATGGCGGTCTCGGTCCTGACCACCGTGCTGTCCTGCGGCCTGGGCTCGCTGCTGGCGCTGCTGCTCTTCCTGCAACTGCGCGGCGACCTGGTGGGCACGCCCCTCGGCGGCGCGGCGGCCCGGTTCCTGGCCACCGACCGCTCCCTGCCGCTGCCCGCGGCGCTGACCCTGCTGACCGCGCTCCCGGCGCTCGCCGCCGCGGCCGTCGCGGTCGCCCTGCGGCCCCGGGACCCGCGCCCGCCGGCCGCCGCGCCGCGCCCACTGGGCCGCTTCGGCGCGTACGGCCACCCGGCGCCCCGGGAGACGTTCGGCTCGTACGGAAGGTTCGCGGCGCGGCCGCGCACCTCCGCGGCGACGCAGCAGGGCGCGCGGCCCCCCGCCGCCGGAGCCACCACCACGACGGCCGGCGAGCCCGAGCCGAACGGGGGCGAGGTGAACGGGACCGAGGTGAACGGGACCGAGGTGAACGGGACCGAGGTCCTGGACGCCGACGACGCCGGCGCCCTGAGCCGCCGGCCCTCCCCGGCCGCCGCCCCCGCCGGGCTCCCGTGGGGCATCTCGGCCGTCGCCTTGGGGCTCGCCGTGCAGGCCTACTCCGGCTGGCCCGCCACCACCCCCGCCCTCACCCACCTGCCCGCCGGGGCCGTGGGCGTCCTGGCCGGCTGGGTCCTCACCGCCGCCGGGCTCGTGCTGGCCGCTCCCGGCCTCACCCACCTCTGCGGACGCCTGCTGCAGTCCACCCGCCCGGGAGCGCTCCGGCTGCTGGCCGGCCGCGTGCTGATGGCGGAGGCCCCCCGGATCGGCCGGCCGCTCGGCGTGGCCTGCGCGGCCGTCTCCGCCGCCTATGCCATGACCGTGCTGTACCAGGGCCCGGCCGCGTCCCCCGGCCCGCTCACCGCGCTCGGCGCGCTCGTGGTCACCGGCTGCACCGTGGCGACGCTGCTGACCGCGGCCGTCGAGGCCCGTCAGTGCCGCGCCGAGACCACCGCCGCGCTGCTGCGGCTCGGCGCCCCGTCGGCGATGCTGCGCACCGCCGCCGCCCTGCGCGCGACCGTCCTGCTGGCGCTGTTCGGCCCGCTCACGCTGGCGCTCGCCCACCTCGCGGCGCCGGCGTCGGCCCGCTGAGACCCCGCGCCGGAGCCGGGCGGAAAAAAAATCACCGCCCGGCGATGAGTTCTCCCGCCGCCCGGGGTCCAACCCCCCGACAGCGGCGACCGCAGCCCAGGGAGGCACCCCGTGTACCAGCAGATGATCTTCGTGAACCTGGCCACCGACGACGTCGAGGCCTCGAAGAAGTTCTTCACCGAGCTCGGCTACTCGATCAACCCGCAGTTCAGCACCGAGGACTGCGCCTGCGTGGTGATCAGCGACACGATCGTCGCGATGCTGCTGAGCAAGCAGCGCTACGCCGACTTCACCAAGAAGGAGATCGCGGACTCCACCAGGACCAGCGAGGTGCTGATCTGCCTGAGCGCGGAGAGCCGCGAGAAGGTGGACGAGCTGGTCGACAAGGCGATCGCGGCCGGCGGCTCGGCGAGCGGTGACACCCAGGACCACGGCTTCATGTACGGCCGGTCCTTCGACGACCTGGACGGCCACTCCTGGGAGGTCGTGTGGATGGACCCGGCAGCGGTCCAGAGCTGACCCTTCCGGCCGGGCTCGCACACACGCACGCCTAGCATGGGCGGGTGGATCAGACACCCGCCCAGCCGCACCGAGCCGCCCACGACCGTGAGATCGAGTCCCTCGCCGAGTTCGACGAGGTGGTCACCGCGCACGGCTCACTGACCCGATTCCGCGTGCAGGCCGTCGATCTGACGGCACGTACGGAAGAACTGCTCACCGTCGACACCACGGACGCCGTCTTCCTCGGCTGCCCGATGGACCCCGAGGCCGCCGCGCACATCCGCTCGGCCGGCGCCCTGGTCTTCCCGCCCATACCGGGGCTCCCCTTCGATCCGTACCGCGGTTTCGCCTACACGCCTGACGAGTTGTTCGACTCGCTCGACGACGGCTACGAGGCGACTCCCGACGCACGGGCCTACGCCTGGTTCCAGCGCACCAAGGCGGACGGCGACGTCTTCGCCTCGATGCTGCGCGCCATCCACGACGACTCGGTCTCCGACTCCCTGGACGAACTCCTCACCGGCGCGCAGGTGGTGGGGGTCATGGGCGGGCACGCGATGGCCCGCGGCACGACGGAGTACGCGGGCGCGGCGCGGCTGGGCCGCGAGCTGACGCGCGCCGGGTTCACGGTCGCCACGGGCGGCGGACCGGGCGCGATGGAGGCGGCGAACCTCGGCGCGTACGCCGCGCCCTTCGCGGACGGCATGCTCGAGGAGGCGCTCCTGCTCCTCGCCAAGGCGCCGTCCTTCCGGCCGTCGGTCACCGAGTGGGCGCGGGCCGCCTTCGAGGTGCGCGAACGCTGGCCCGGTGGCGGGGAGTCGGTGGGCATCCCGACCTGGTTCTACGGCCACGAGCCGCCGAACGTCTTCGCCGCGCACATCGCCAAGTACTTCACCAACGCCATCCGCGAGGACGGCCTGCTGGCCCGCTCCACCGCCGGCGTGGTGTTCCTGCCGGGCGCGGCGGGGACCGTGCAGGAGGTCTTCGACAACGCGACGCCGAACTACTACGAGTCCCGCGGCGAGCCCACGCCCATGGTGCTGGTGGACGAGGAGCACTGGACGCGGCGGCTGCCCGCGTGGCCGCTGCTGCGGTCGCTGGCCGAAGGCCGGGCAATGGAGTCCCGAATCAGCCTGGTTGACCGGATCGAGCAGGCTCCCGAGGCGCTGAAACGTCTCCGCGGGCAATAAGCAGGTAAAGTCAACGGGCTTCACGGGCATATGCATTGACACTTCTTATGGAACGCTTATAGACCTGTGTGTCTCTTGGGGGTGCTGGGACCACGTCTCATCCATGTGCCTCAACTCCCCCGTTACCCCCCGCAGTTATGCACTCTGTAAAGGACAAACGTGTCCATAACTCGCCGTAACGCACGTCGTTCCGTGCGCATCCTGGGTGTCGCCTCCGCCTCCGCCGCGCTGGCGCTCGGTGTCGCCGGCCAGGCGCTCGCATGCAACATCAGTGAGTTCTCCGCCGAAGCCAAGTGCGACGGCGACAAGGGCGTCATCGTCGTCACCGACGTCGACTCCTCCGGCACCCCGGCCACCATCACGGTGTTCCGGAAGACCGACGCCGGTGAGACCCCGGTCGGCCAGCCGCAGGTGGTCAAGGGCTCCCGCGAAGGCGCCACGGTGACCTTCCAGGAGGACTGGAAGCCGAACGCGACGTACCGCATCCACGTCAAGACGGACCGGTTCAACGTCGACGAGGACATCAAGGACGGGCTGACGACCCCGGCCACGGCCTGCAAGAAGGAGGAGCCCTCCTCCCCGAGCGCGCCGGCCAGCCCGTCGTCGAAGCCGTCCCCGTCCGCCCCGGAGGAGTCCACCACGCCGGCTCCGTCGGCGTCGGAGAGCAGCACCGCCCCGGCGGGCACCTCGGACAACGCGCCGTCCCCGGCGGCCGGTGACTCCAACCTCGCCGAGACCGGTGCCAACTCCAACACCGGCATGATCGCCGGTGTCGCCGGCGCGCTGGTCGTCGTCGGCGGTGGCGCCGTCTTCTTCGGCATGCGCCGCCGTGGGGCGAAGAACGGCGGCTGACGCCCGACTTCGCACCCCCTGGTGCAGCACCGCGGCCCGTCCCCGTATCCCCGGGGGGCGGGCCGCGGTCATGTCCGGCCACTACCGTGCGCTCGCAACGGAGCGTCAACAGCGCCCGCCCAAGCGGAACTTCGGGACGGGCGGGCCAGGGCGTGCCCGCACCACGGGCACGCGGCGGTCAGCCGAGCACCACGATCTCGTCCGCGTCGAACGTGAGCCCCACCTCGGCCCCCGGCTCCGGCGCGGCCCGCAGCGCGCAGGCCGCCTCCAGGGGCGGGCCGCCGTCCCGGGGCAGCAGCCGGACGGCCACATGGGTGCCCCTGAAGGTGCGGGCGGTCACCGCGCAGGGCAGGCCCTCGTCCGCCGCCACGAGCCGCACGCCGGCGGGCCGCACCAGCAGCGGGTGGTCGCCCTGGGGTGAGCCGTCGGGGACGGGCAGCTTGCCCCAGGGGGTGTCCGCGGCGCCGTCGGAGACGGTCGCGGGAGCCACGTTCTCGAAGCCGAGGAACCGGGCCACGAACTCGTCCGCGGGCCGCTGCCAGACCTCCAGCGGGGTCCCGGACTGGGCGATCCGCCCGTCCCGCATCACCACCACCCGGTCGGCCAGCGCGAACGCCTCGCCCTGATCGTGCGTCACGGCGAGCACGGTGGTGCCCAACCGGCCGAACAGTTCGCGGAGTTCCACCACGAGCCGGTCCCGGAGCGAGCGGTCGAGCTGACCCAGCGGCTCGTCCAGCATCAGCAGCCGGGGCCGGGGCGCGAGCGCCCGGGCCAGCGCCACCCGCTGCTGCTCGCCACCGGACAGCCCCGCCACGGCCCGCCGGGCCGCCCCGGGCAGACCGACCATCTCCAGCAACTCCCCCACCGCGGTGTCCCGTTGTCCCTTGCCGACCCCGTGCATCCGCAGCCCGAAGGCCACGTTGCCGCCGACGTCCCGCTGCGGGAAGAGCTGGTGGTCCTGGAACATCAGGCCCACACCGCGCCGGTGCGCCGGTACGCCCGCCTGGTCCCGGCCACCGAGCAGCACCCGCCCCGAATCCAGCGGCTGCAGCCCGGCCACCGCCCTGAGCAGCGTCGACTTTCCGCTGCCGCTGGGCCCGAGCACACACACCACCTCGTGCTCGGCGACGTCGAGCCCCACCGCGTCGAGCACGGGCCGTCCGCCCAGGCGCACGGTCGCGGCCTCGAGGCTCAGCAGCATCAGAACTCCCCCGTCCGGTCCGTGCGCAGCCGCTCCAGGACGAGCAGCGCCGCCGCGCACACCACCATCAGAATCGTGGACAGGGCCATCGCCTGACCGTAGTTGAGCTCCCCGGGCCGGCTCAGCAGCCGGGCCACGGCGACCGGAAGCGTCGGGTTGTCGGGCCGGGCGATGAACACGGTCGCCCCGAACTCCCCCAGGGAGACCGCGAAGGCGAACCCGGCCGCGATCAGCAGCGCCCGCCGCACCAGCGGCAGGTCGACCTCGCGCCACACCCGCCAGGGCGATGCGCCGAGCACGGCCGCCGCCTCCCTCAGCCGGCCGTCCACCGCCCGCAGCACGGGCAGCATGGTCCGCACCACGAAGGGCGCGCCGACGAGCGCCTGGGCGAGCGGGACGAGGATCCAGGACTGCCTGAGGTCCAGCGGCGGCCGGTCCAGGGCGATCAGGAAGCCGAAGCCCACGGTGACGGCGGAGACGCCGAGCGGCAGCATCAGCAGAGCGTCGAATCCGCGCACCAGCCGTCCCGCGTCCCGGCGGGCCAGCGCGGCGGCGGCGAGTCCCCCGACGGCCAGGGCGATCACGGTGGCGGCGACGGCGTACTCCAGGGAGGTCCACACGGCGTGCAGCGGCGCCACCAGGAAGGTCCCGCCGTCGGCGTCGGTGAGGGCCCGGTAGTAGCCGAGGCCGGGCGCGTCCAGGGAGCGCTGCACGAGAACGGCGAGCGGGGCCACGAGCAGCAGCACGACGGTGAGCAGGACACCGGCGAGCAGCGCCCACTGCCCGGCGCCGCGCGGCCGGCGGGCGGTCACCTTGGGGTCCACCAGGCGCAGGGCGCTCTCGCGCCGCCGCACCGTCCAGGCGTGCACGGCGAGGATCGCGCCCACCGCGACGAACTGGACGAGGGTCAGGACGGCCGCCGTGGAGAGGTCGAAGACCTCGGAGGTCTGCCGGTAGATCTCCACTTCCAGGGTCGAGAACGTGGGGCCGCCGAGGATCTGCACCACGCCGAAGGAGGTGAAGGTGAACAGGAAGACCATCAGCGCGGCGGCGGCCACGGCGGGCGCCAGGGCGGGCAGGGTCACCTTCCGCCACGCCGTCAGCGGTGAGGCGCCCAGCATCCGCGCGGCCTGCTCCTGCCGCGGATCGAGCTGGGCCCACAGCCCGCCCACGGTCCGTACGACGACCGCGTAGTTGAAGAAGACGTGCGCCAGCAGGATGGCCCACACGGTGGTGTCCAGCCGGACGCCCCACAAGTCGTCGAGGAGCCCGCCGCGTCCCACCAGCGCGAGGAACGCCGTGCCCACGACGACGGTCGGCAGGACGAACGGGACCGTGACGACCGCCCGCAGCAGCTGTTTGCCGGGGAAGTCGAGGCGGGCGAAGACATGGGCGGCGGGCAGTGCGAGCAGCAGGGTGAGCGCGGTGGAGGCGAGCGCCTGCCAGGTGGTGAACCACAGCACGTGCCGGATGTCCGGCTGGGTGACGACGTCCGCGATCCGCCCGAGTCGCCAGGCGCCGTCCGCCTTCAGCCCGCGCGCCACGATCGCGGCGACGGGCCAGGCGAAGAACACGGCGAAGAACGCGACGGGCAGGGCCAGCAGCCCCAGCCGCGCCGCGCTCCCGCGCGCGGTGCCCTCGCGGGCCGCTACCTCAGTACGAGCGACGTCCACGACTTGACCCAGCTGTCACGGTTGGCGGCGATGGTGCCGGGGGCCATGGTCTCGGGGTCCTTGGCCTGCGGCCCGTACTTCGCGAAGTCCGGCGGGACCGCCGCGCCCTCGCGGACCGGGTAGACGAACATGTTGAGCGGCATGTCCTCCTGGAACTCCCTGGTGAGCAGGAAGTCCAGGAACGCCTTGCCGCCCTTGGTGTTCTTGGCGTTGCTCAGCAGGCCCGCGTACTCGGTCTGCCGGAAGCAGGTGCCCTGGGACACCCCGGTGGGGGCGGTGCTCGGCCGCTTCTTGGCGTAGATGACCTCGGCGGGTGGCGAGGAGGCGTACGACACCACCAGCGGCCGGTCGCCGCCGGCCTTCCTGCCCTCCGACGACCCGGAGAACTCCTGGTAGTAGGCCTGCTCCCAGCCGTCGACGACCTTGACGCCGTTGGCCTTCAGCTTCCTCCAGTAGTCCTGCCAGCGGTCGTCGCCGAACTTCGCGGCGCTGCCCAGCAGGAAGCCGAGCCCCGGCGAGGAGGTGGCGGCGTTCTCGGTGACGAGGAGGTTCCGGTACGCGGGCTCGGCCAGGTCGGCGAAGGACTGCGGCGGGGTCAGCTTGTGCTCGCTGAACCAGGCCTTGTCGTAGTTGACGCAGATGTCGCCGGTGTCGACGGGCGTGACGCGGTGCTTGCCCTGGTCGACGCGGTACTGGGGCAGCACCTGACCGGAGCCCTTCGGCTCGTAGGACTGGAACAGCCCGTTGTCGAGGGCGCGGGAGAGCAGGGTGTTGTCGACACCGAAGAAGACGTCGCCCTGCGGGTTGTCCTTGGTCAGCAGCGCCTTGTTGACGGCCTGCCCGGCGTCGCCGCTCTTGAGGACCTTGACCTTGTACCCGGACTTCTTCTCGAAGTCCTTCATGACGCTCTTCGAGACCAGCCACGAGTCGTGGCTGACGAGGGTCACGGTCCTGGAGTCCGCGGCGGAGCCCTTGGCGTCGCCCGACCCGCACCCGGTCAGCGCGGGCAGGGCGACGAGACCGAGCCCGGCGGCCACGGCCACGAGGGTCTTGTTGTGCACTGGATGTCCTCCTGGGGTTGGCCAGGAAGAGACGCGGCCCCGCCCGGGCTCCGCGAGGGAGTCCCGGGCAGGGCGCAACAGCTTGAGTGATGACCGAACTTCCTACCCAGAATGACCTGGGCGAGGTTCAGAGGGTCTGCGGCCCGATCGCCGCACTCTCAGCGCTGTGGCGCTCCCCTGTCGGAATATGCAGATGTGTTGGCGTGGCCAGATTATCGCTCGGTCGCCGCGAGCTGACCACAGGCCCCGTCGATCTCCTGCCCCCGGGTGTCCCGGATCGTGACCGGTACACCATGGGACGCGATGGCCTCCACGAACGCCTTCTCGTCCTCGGGCCGCGAGGCGGTCCACTTCGAGCCCGGCGTCGGGTTCAGCGGGATGAGGTTGACGTGCACGGGCTTGCCCCGGAGCAGCCGGCCGAGCCGGTCACCGCGCCAGGCCTGGTCGTTGATGTCCCGGATCAGCGCGTACTCGATGGACAGCCGGCGCCCGGACTTCGCCGCGTACTCGAACCCGGCGTCCAGCACCTCGCGCACCTTCCACCGCGTGTTCACGGGGACGAGGGTGTCGCGCAGTTCGTCGTCGGGGGCGTGCAGGGAGATCGCGAGCCGGCACTTGAAGCCCTCGTCGGAGAACCGGTGGATGGCCGGGACCAGCCCGACCGTCGACACGGTGATGCCGCGCTGCGACAGGCCGAGCCCGTCGGGAGCGGGGTCGGTCAGCGCCCGGACGGCGCCCACGACGCGCTTGTAGTTGGCGAGCGGCTCGCCCATGCCCATGAAGACGATGTTGGACAGCCGCGCGGGCCCGCCCGGCACCTCTCCGTCGCGCAGCGCCCGCATCCCGTCCACGATCTGGTGCACGATCTCCGCGGTGGACAGGTTCCGGTCCAGACCGGCCTGCCCAGTCGCGCAGAACGGGCAGTTCATCCCGCACCCGGCCTGCGAGCTGATGCACATGGTGACCCGGTCCGGGTACCGCATCAGCACGGACTCCACGAGCGTGCCGTCGAACAGCCGCCACAGCGTCTTGCGGGTGGTCCCCTGGTCGGTCGACAGATGCCGTACGACGGTCATCAGCTCGGGCAGAAGCGCCTCGCGCAGCCTGCCGCGCGCCGCGGCGGGGATGTCGGTCCACTCCGCCGGGTCGTGCGCGTACCGCGCGAAGTAGTGCTGCGACAGCTGCTTGGCACGGAACGGCTTCTCACCGATCTCGGCCACGGCGTCCTTGCGCTCGGCGGGCGTGAGATCGGCGAGATGCCGCGGCGGCTTCTTGGCTCCGCGGGGGGCGACGAAAGTGAGTTCTCCGGGCTTGGGCATGGTGGTACCAGTGTCGCAGATCCACTTGGGTGACCTGGGGCTGCCGGTTGCTACGACTGTTGGTAGTGGTCGTGGCTGGTCGCTGTTGGGCAGCCTCGGACGGCCCAGAGACGGCCCAGGGACAGTGCGTATAACTCGTTGACCTGGCTGTGGAGGTTGGGGTGATCACCCTATGGGTCATGGCAGCAGTGAGTGTGTGCTTCGCGCTAGGAGATGACGTCTCTGAGCGGAGGTCCCGGGCGAAGGCAGCTCAATCTCGAGTGGCCTGGCCGTGATCTCTGCCAGCCCCACGGCATCGGGCACACCCTGCGCACGAAGAAAAGGTCCCGAACGGCTGACGGCCCACGACCTCTCGGGTGATCCGGGTCCCCACGGGCGTAGCCTCGACGGTCGCCGCTCAGCTTCGCCCCACCATGTCTCACGAAGCAACTTGGGTGCGGGCAGTGCGTGGGTTCGTTGTACCTTCACCTGCGTCGGCGGTCCGTACGCGTCCGCCGTTGTCCGTTGGCGTTGTCACGCAACCGACCCGCACCCTGGCCACGACTTGGTGCGGTCTAGCTGCATTCGTCGTTCTGCAAGTGGCTGACTCATGCAACCTTGATCTGCTGTACCTGCTCAGCAGTGATGACCCCAGCTCCCACGGCCACGACCACGAGACCCATGCCGGCCACGTCGACTTGTCGCCTTGCCGACGGTGTCTCTCACAGAGGACAGATGTTTGATGGGCATCTATTGAGTTCAGCTCTACCAACCTGCCTCTTCTTCGAGCAGACTGTGATCTAACCTACTCACAGGGAGAAGTGAGGCAGTGGCTACCCGTAAGCGCAACAGTCACCCCGGCATTCAAAGTATTGCGATTGAGGGGTACAAGTCTCTTCGAACTCGCAAAGAGATTGCCACCCCACCGCTTACTGTAATCGCAGGCATCAACAGCTCTGGGAAATCCAGTATTATGCAACCCTTGCTTCTCCTGAAGCAAACAGTTGACGCCGCCTATGACCCGGGACCACTGCAGCTAGACGGCCCTAACGTTAGCATCACATCTGTAGATCAGATCTTGTCCCGTGGCGCTTCAGCCGCCAGCAGAGTGACAAGCTTTTCTGTGGAGTTGTGTGCTGACGGCCAGCGCACGAAGGCAAAGTTTAGTCGTGACGCCAACGGTAACCTGCGCGTCGCCGAGTACACGGCCCTCTTTGTGGCCGGGCAAAGCAAACCAGTCACCTTGAGGGAGGGGATGACGGACACCGCTCTTCGAAAGCTCCTCGCTTCAGAACTGAAGGGAAGTGATTTCCCCGCTTCTCTCCTAAAGAGGAAAGAGACCAAGCTTTCTGTTGTGCGGGACAGGTTCGTCCTGCAGGTGGGAGTTACGCTTCATGCTGGCGATTCCAGTGTTTCCATTCCTCTGACTTTCGGAGGAACGGAACTTTCCTCTGAGGTATCCAGAATCATCCACCTGCCTGCACTGCGAGGGAACCCCAAGCGCACCTACCGCACGGCCGCGATTGAAGGTCGCTATCCTGGAACTTTCGATACATACACAGCTGGCATTATCTCCTACTGGCAGAACAATGGACGCACAGAAAAGCTAAACCAGCTAAAAAGGGACCTTGAGGAGCTCGGGCTTACCTGGAAAGTCGAAGCACGACAGTTGGATGATACGCAGGTTGAGCTTCTGGTTGGGAGGTTGCCGCACGCACGACAGGGTGGCGCCAGAGACCTCGTAAACATTGCCGATGTAGGCTTCGGTGTTTCGCAAACGTTGCCCGTCGTGGTAGCGCTACTGGCTGCCGATCCAGGCCAAACGGTCTATCTTGAACAGCCCGAAATTCACTTGCACCCACGCGCTCAACTCCACTTTGCGAGACTGGTTAATCGCGCCCTAAAGAGGCGAGTGCGCGTGATTATAGAAACTCACAGCTCGCTCTTGATCAGGGCTGTCCAAACCATGATCGCGCGGGATGAGATGAGCGCCAGTGATGTTGCGCTGCATTGGTTCACCAGAAGCCTAGTCACGGGAGAAACCGAAATCGCCACCGCCGAACTTTCACCTGATGGTGCTTTTGGTGATTGGCCAGAGGACTTCGACGATGTGTATCTTGGATCTGAGGCCGATTATCTTAATGCTGCAATGGAGAAGGCGGCTAAGCTGTGAGCCGGATGGAGCGGACCATCGTTGTCGACGCATCCATCGCGCGATCGTCTGGGACGACTGAGCACCCGGTGTCCAAGGCGTGCCGAGAGTTTTTACAAGAGATGTATTCGGTGGGTCATAGGGTTGCATTTGACGCTGCGCTGTTGGCAGAGTGGCGGAAGCATCAATCGGGATTTGCACTCAGATGGTTTGGGCTGATGCAAAGTAGAAGGAGGGTAGTTTCTCTCCAATGCCCAAACACAGATAAGCGATATCTTGCAAAGCTAATAGCTAAGGCAAGTGCCCTAAGTGTCACGGAGCAGCAAGCGGCGCTTAAAGATGCTCATCTAGTGCACTGTGCATGGACAGCGGACGGCTTGGTGGGTTCCCTCGATGACACCGTCCGGAACATATTTACCTGCATCTCACAGAACTGCTCACGACTGGGCGGGATTGTTTGGGTGAATCCTTCCAAGGGAGATGAGGGTGCCACCGATTGGCTTAAAGCAGGAGCCAGGACCGAAGAGGATAGAAAGCTAAAGAATAGATCACTGGGTATGGATTGATGGGTGTAAGCCGGCCCCCTTTGTGAGCTCGGGATGGGGTGCAGCCGCAAAGCGACGAGCTGTTGGGGAGGCGGCTGCACCTCTCGGCTTGTGGTTAACGGGCCGTTGTGACGGTGAGCGGGACGTTCAGGCAGCGGCTGAGTACGTCAGAGAGCGCTACATGCTCGATGGTGTCGATGCCCAGCCCCCAGCGGATCTTGTCTGCGATCCAGTCCGTGACGTACTCGCAGCGATAGCCGTTGGCCGGCGGCAGCCAGGTGCTCGGGTCCTGGTCAGCCTTGCTGCGGTTGCTGGCGGCGGACACGGCGATCAGGGCCCGGTCGTCGCCGAGGTCGTTGGCGTACGCCTCCCGCTCCGCCGCCGTCCATGCTGAGGCGCCCGAGTCCCATGCTTCGGCGAGCGGAACGAGGTGGTCGATGTCGAGCCCTCGTGGCCCCTGAATGTACTGATCGTCGTAGGGCGAGTACCACTCGCCTCCGGTTAGCAGGCATCGAGCGCTCTGCTCTGGAGCGACCACGGCTTCCGTCTTCAGTACCTCGGCCCGAGTGTTGCAGCCGTCGCGGTCGGCGTCGGTCCAGTGCCGGAATTTGGTGCGGTCGTAGCCGGTGCGGTCCTCGTCGCGAATAGGGAGTTGAGCAAGGGCGTCGCGGACCGGGGCGGTGATCGTCTGACCGGGGGCGCGCTCGGCGGCGTCGACGGCGTGAGCAGTGGTGGGAGCGAGCAGGGCGGCGAAGGCGGAAGCGACGGCAGCGGTGCGTGCAAAGCGCACTGGGTGGTCCTCTCGAAGGTCACAGGCGGTGCGTGATCTTCGTATCGAGCCCACAGGGCGACGCGCCCGACGTTCAGGCAGTCCGTACTCCGATCGGTCGGTAAGTGTGATCGACGATCGTGATGAGGTGGCGGGCTGTGATGCCTCACTCGGCATTACGATCGAACATGTGAACGATTCAGCTCCGCTTACGCGCCTCGACATGCTGCGTTTCGCTCGCCGAGTGGTGCAGCAGCAGGCCACCCGCCAGCTCGCACTGATCGATCGGTGGATCGCTGATGAGGAGCGCCATGAGGCCGAGCGCCGGCAGGGTGAGGAGCGGCGTCCGCCGGAGCCGGAGTGGTTGATTCAATACGGCCTCAACCGGCGGAACCTCGACGCCGTGCACGTGGGCGGCTGCTGGGCGGCGAGGAAGAGCGGGCGGTGCAGACCGGCCACCCGGGAGCAGGCCATCGATGCACTTCGGCAGCAGGTACCGGCGTGCCCGCATTGTCGGCCAGACACGGCCTTGGGCCTCTTGGACTGACCGTTAGGTCTGGTCACGACTGCCGTAAATCCCTCGCTGACCGAGGGGGCAGCCATCATCGAAGGTCATCATTCATCGTCGTTGGCCGCCCTCAGAGTGCCCATAGGCGGCCCGGCGCCACGTTCGATGCCCCATCGTCCGGGCCGGGCTGATCGGACCGCAGGTCGAAACCTGTACCGCGGTCGCGGCGTCCCTGCGTACGCCGCCGATCCACTTGGGTGACCTGCGACTGTCGCTCAGTAGGGCCCAGGCTTGGGTGGGGTGCTATCTCCGCCTGGCCGCCGTTGTCAGTGTCGGCATCTAGCCTGGTGCGACAGTGCACCGATGAGCACGGATGCCCCGTGGACGCGTCCTTTACAGCGGGGAGCCGGCGCGCGAAAATATGCCAGAGGCGATGAACCAGGGGGGATCATGGCGCGCGTTTCCGAGTACTACAACCTTGGCCGCACCCAAGGCACGTTGGATTTCGTTGACGTCGACACGGTAAACGACATCCGGGTCTACGTAGACCCGGGATTGATCCGCTATCTTGAAGACGACTGGGGGAAGCAGTGCCTGAGAATGCTCGAGACGTTCTTCGACAGTGTCTTGGATTCAGTCCGCTCCAATGACAAGCGGCGAACCGTGTCCTTGCTGAGTCAGTTGCGTGAGCCTAATGAAACGCACCTAGGCATTTCGCGCGGCCCCAGTGCCGGACGAGGGTTCGGAAGTAAGATGGGTGCTGATTTCGCGGAGAAGCTTGCTCAGAGCGAAGCGGCGCGGACGGGCCTGATTCAGGATCTCGAAGACACGGCATTTTTTATTGGTGGTGTCGACATGGACATCATCTCTGATGTCACCACCAACATCATTCGTGGACCGCTGATTTCTTACACGCAACAGATGGCCGAACTTTTCGATATCGACCTTACGCCAGGTGTTGTTAGTGGACCAGTTTGGAATCCGAACTCTCTGGAATGGGAGAACGGATTCACGGACCTTCCGACTCCGGACGGCAACAAACTGCTCCTGGTGCCCAAAATGATCGTGCGGCGCTCCATGCACATGTCCAGGAACGAGTACTACAGGCATCATCTGGTTCCCGTTCTCCAGGAGGAGGAGGCTAAGACGGCCAGTCGGGGGCTCGCCCAAAGCGTTCGATCGAGCCGGAAGGTACTGGTCACTAAAAAGGAAATCGCGAAGAAGTACGGGAGTACGAAGCGTGACATTACGCGCGAAACGCTCAAGCGCCCTTCTGTTTATGAGCATTACCGGGAGCTCAAGAAGGAGGTACCCCCGCAGCCGCTCTCACACAAGGAGCTCTCGGAAACTGGCGACACTCCGATGCCGGACTACGAGGGGCTGCTGCAGGCAGTCCTTGACGTTCCAGCGGGGAAGGCTGACGCGACGCGCTACCACAATGCCGTCGAGTCCCTGCTAAGCGCGATTTTTTACCCCTCTCTCTCGATGTCGGAGAAAGAGTTGGAGATCCATGACGGCCGTAAGCGTATCGATATTGGGTACATCAATACGGCGCGAGATGGATTCTTTAGATACCTCGTCAGGCAGCGCATCCAAAGCCGTTACGTCTTCGTAGAGTGCAAAAACTACGGAAGCGACGTAACGAACCCGGAGCTCGATCAACTATCCTCGCGCTTTTCGACGTTGCGCGGCGAATTCGGCATTCTTGCGTGCCGCTCGTTCCAAGACAAGGATCTTTTCCTGCGCCGCTGCCGTGACACAGCCAGCGACGGACGTGGTTATGTTGTGGCGCTCGACGACGACGACCTCAAGAGACTGGTTGCTGACGTGGTGGCCGCTGTGAAGCCTGTTCCTGTGGACTTGTCTGAGCCAGAGCCTGCGCCAGTGCGTCCGGTATCTGACTATCCTCTGCTGCACGAAAGGCTGCGGCAGCTGCATGGGTAGAGCCAATCTCCGCACTGCCACGCCAGCGAACACCCGCGCGCCTCGCCTGCACCCACCACTCACCCCCTGCTCCCATCCCGTACGCCGTCGACCCACACACCGTGGAGCGGGCGTGGTTCATGGCGTCCAGGTGGAGCGCCCCGCTGGACGAACGACCTGGACGCCATGGGCCGCGTCTGCTCGGCTCCGCCTGGGTCGATGGTGTGCGGGATGGGAGCACCCCGCGCACGCCACTTCGGACCCGCGGCCGGAAATGGTCCCCCTCCATCCCGGTGCCGGCCGATCCCCCGCCGGAGGCACTGTCTTGACCGCAGGCCGCTCCGTGCGTGCTCGCCTCATGGCCTCCGGCCCTATCCACGTGTGGGCGCGCGTCGGCGCAGCGCGGGCGGAGCGGGCCGGAGGCAGGAGCGTCGCCCGCAGCGGAGCCGGGAAGCGCGCCCGGCGGAGCGGAGCGCAGCCGGGGCTTGATGAGGTAGAGAAACCTGTAACAGCTCTCGGACTGGTGGCTCAGGAAGCAGTGCTGCTTAGGCAGAGGGCTGGTCGGTAACCAGGAGTCGGCTGGTGAAGCCCTCGCGACACAGTCGGTCGTAGGCCTCGAGTACGTCGTCCGGCACGGGCTGGCTGATCATGAAGCCCTGCGCCGGGTAGATCAGCAGCCGCTGTAGCGCTCCCACAAGCATGTCGATTACCAAGCGGGCGTCCCCGATGGAGTCGACGTACTCGTCCAGTGTCATCGGACTGGACGCACTGAGGATCTCGACTGCGGGCCACAGCTTGCGCGCGGTGGCGTAGGCCCGCCTCTCCTCATACGGCTTGCTGATCAGCAGTACAGAGGACACGTCGACGCCGGCCTCTTCCAACAACTCTCGGGAGAAACGGATGTTCTCACCCGTATTCCTTGCGCGCGGTTCGACAAGGACGGCTGAATCGGGGATACCAAGCTCAAGTGCGCGCTCTCGGTAGTGCACAGCTTCGCCTCGGGGCATGCGCTCCCGCGTCGTGGGGCTGGTGGCTCCCGTGAACACAAGCAGTGGAGCCATGCCGCGCTTGTAGAGGTCTACCGCCGTCTCGGCTACACCCAGGTCGTGACTGCCCAGGCCGATGGCGACTGAGCACGGCCGCAGGGCGTGGCCCATCTGGTGGTAGTCCCACAGGCGTCGAGTGTCGGCCCATGCCTGTGCAGAGATCATCACTGCCCCTTCTTTTCCTTCGCCGAGTCGGGGACTTTGAAGTCGTACTCCCAGGCGAAGCGCGAAGCCGCGTGCACACCGATCGCGAACTCGACCACTGTGCCAGAGGCCGTGTAGGTCGTCCGGTGCAACTCGACGACGGGTTCGCCCGGGGGGAGCTGCAGGAGCTTCGCTTCATCGGGGGTGGGAGCTCTGGCGAACAGCTCTTCCTTCATGTGGTCGATCTCGTATCCCGCGTCATACAGCACTCGGA
Organism: Streptomyces sp. NPDC002386; assembly: GCF_053593175.1. Classification (NCBI taxonomy): domain Bacteria; kingdom Bacillati; phylum Actinomycetota; class Actinomycetes; order Kitasatosporales; family Streptomycetaceae; genus Streptomyces; species Streptomyces sp. NPDC002386. The sequence goes on along the minus strand of NZ_JBSFBX010000009.1, from coordinate 236,405 downwards.
AGCCACCGCCGCGGCCGGCCGGTCCCGGAGTCGGGTCCACCAGCCGCGTGCCTTCGACATGCTCGGGCCGGTAGTAGCTGGTCAGGGTGTGGGTCGGCTGGTCGCCTTCCTTCACCAGCCGCGCTCTCGCGTATACATCGGCGCCCTCGGGGAGCCCGTGCGCAGCGGCGACGGCTGGCGGAGCCTCCACCCGGCTGACGGTCTGGGTCTGCTCATTCCTACGGTAGCTACGTCCAGAGGCCACACGGTCCGCAATGAAAGCTACCTCGTCGCCGTCGCGCCACTTGGCCTTGTCGTACCTGGCAATGCCGAGCCGCTTGAGCGGGACCCTTTCCCGAACGACGGTGCCGTGTCCGCGAGACGACGTCACCAGACCCTCGGCCTCCAGAGCCTTGTAGGCCTGGTGGACGGTGGACTTGGAGCCCTCGCCCTCAGCAACTAGCTCCCTGATCTGCGGAAGCTGCTGGCCCGGCGCGTACTCGCCCCGCTTGATCTGTTCAGCCAGCTTGTCCGCCAGCTCCCGCCATTTCGGCGTCATGGACTGACTCCTCTCGACACAACAAGTCAAGCACAGTCCCAGGACTGTTGACAGTCCTAGGACTGCGTGCCACAGTCTCCTCGAGTCGTTCGCAGTCCTAGGACAGCGGACAGGGAGGGCCTTCTTTGGGCTGCTCCGAAGTCTCGATACAGGGAGAACTTCATGCCGTCGTTCAAGATCGACCTTTCAACCGCTGTGGTGTTCGTGGCGACCGCGCCCGCGCCGAAGCTGGCCAACGCCAAGACCGGCGAGCGCGCGATGGACCGGGAGACCGGTGCGCCGCTCTCGACGGTAGGCCTGCTCGTCTCGGACGAGGGGGAGGGCAACCTCTATCAGGTCACTATCCCGGAGACGGGCTACCCCGAGGGGCTGGCACCGGGCCTTCCGGTCAAGGTCGTCGGGCTGAAGGCGCGGGACTGGGAGAACGAGTTCAACGGCCAGAAGCGCCACGGCATCTCGTTTCGCGCCGTCGCGATCACCTCGGCGGTCTGACCATGACGGACCTGTCCATGATGCTGGAGGCCACGGGCGCCCTCGCGGGCGTCGGCGGTCTCGGCTACGCGAAGGTCCGCGCTCCGCGCGTGTACTGGTCGCTGGTGGGACTGCCGGTCACTTGGGGTCGGTTCACCTTCACCTACCGCTCCACGATGGACGTGTGCGGCCTGACGGTGCAGCCGTCGCGCATGCGGGCCTTCATCGCCCGGAACGTGGCCCGGCGCGAGGTGCTTCCGGTCCCGCCGAAGGTGCGCCGGGTCCGGGGGACGTCGACGGGGCTGCGGGTGACGCTGCGGCTTCCCGCCGGCCTTGAACCGGCGGACCTGATGGCGGCCTCGGAACGGCTGCGGCATGCCTGGGGCGTGCACTCGGTGACCGTCGCCGAGACCAAGCCGGGGTATGTCGAACTGCGCATGACGGGCTATGACGTGCTGCGTCAGGTGCGGATGCCGCGTGGTTCTCGTCCCGATGGTCTGGTGGTGCCGGTGGCGCTGCGGGAGGACGGGACGGCGTTCGTCCGTGACTACCGCGCGATGCCGATGGCGCTGACGCTGGGCGCCAACAACTCAGGCAAGTCCGTGTATCAGCGGAATCTGATCAAGGGGCTGGCGCGGCTGCCGGTGGCGTTGGTCGGGATCGACTGCAAGCGCGGGGTAGAACACTCCGCCTTCGCGCCCCGGCTGTCGGCCCTGGCCACCACCCCGGACGACTCCGCCTCCCTGCTGGACGTCCTGGTGGCGGAGATGGAATCGCGGTTCGACGTGCTGAGTCTGCACGGGGTGTCGGACATGTGGGAGCTGCCCGAGCGGTTACGGCCGGTGCCGGTCGTCGTCCTGGTGGACGAGGTGGCCGAGCTGTTCCTGATCTCCTCGAAGAAGGATGAGGAGCGGCGGGAGCGGATCGTGACCGCGTTGATCCGGCTGGCGCAGATGGCCCGTGCGGTCGGGATCTACCTGGAGGTGTGCGGGCAGCGCTTCGGCTCCGAACTCGGCCGTGGGGCGACCATGCTCCGCGCCCAGCTCACCGGCCGGGTCGTGCACCGGGTCAACGACAAGCAAACCGCTGAGATGGGCCTAGCGGACGTCGCCCCGGATGCGGTGATGACCGCGAGCCTCATCCCGGCGGAACGCCCTGGGACGGCGGTCGCCACGGATTCATCTGGTGGCTGGGCGAAGATCCGCACCCCGCACACCTCCCGTGATGAGGCGAAGGCGGTGTGCCGGGAGTTCGCGCACCTCGTCCCGGACCTGCCCGCCCTCGACCCGTACCGCCCGCACGTGCGCGCCGAGGTTCCGGCGTCCGGTCCGTCGCTGGTCAAGCCGCTGCCGGTCACGGACTAGGGGGTGGTCGCCGTGAACCGCTCGATCCGCCCTGATGCCGTGCTGATCCAAGCTGTGATCGCCGGTGCTCTGTCCTTCGCGCACCTGCACGACCTGGCGGCGGCGGCCGGGCAGTCCGGATGGAAGGCTTGGGCCTACCCGGTCTCGGTCGACCTGTTGCTGGTCGCCGCCTGGCGTCGGCTGCGCGCCGGCCGCGACCGCTCCTCCTGGACCTGGTTCGCCATCGCCCTAGCGGCCTCGCTCGGTGCCAACGTCGCCACGGCCGGGATGCTCGACCTGCACCAGGTGCCCGCATGGCTGCGCATCCTCGTTGCCGGTTGGCCTGCCCTGGCCTTCCTCGGCGGAACCCTCCTCGTCCATGCCCCCACCCCGGACGACTCGGCCCCGACGGCGGATGAGGGACCGGCTGTGGAAGTCGAGATGGACCGCACCGACCAACCCGAGGAGTCGGCCCCGGTGCCTGTCCCGGTTCGCGCACCGGAGATCGCCCCGGCGCCGCCCAAGCCGCTCGCCACGGGTTCGGCCGTTCCGCCGGCACTCCTCGACCACGCCCGCTCGATCGCGGACGCCCACCGGTCCAGCACGGGTGAGCCGATCACCGCCGATGCGCTCACCGCCCGGCTCGGCCTGCCCGCCCCGACCTGCCAAGAGATCGCCGCGCAACTCCAGCTCACCTGACGCCAAGAGGGGATCTGCCCGTGCGCCCGAACCGCTTCTACAACGTGATCCGCGTCGGCCCGGTCAAGGTCGGCACCTACAACAACGGCCGTGGCCAGACCCGCCACGCAGCCTCGTGCACGGCCCCTGGCTGCGGCTTCTCCATCGACCACCGCGACCGCTCCGCCGCCGAACTCGCCGCCCGCACCCACCGCTGCAACGCCTGACAGGAGGAAGATCCCGTGTTCACACCGAAGTACCCGCCCCAGGACACCGCCCCCACGCCGAACGTCCCCCCGCGGCAGACGGCCACTGAGGTCCCCGCGGTTCACACCCCGGCCGTCCCGGCGGCGCCGGTCTCCCAGCGGCCGGCCGTCCAGCTCACCCCCGGTAGCGCACTCGCCCTCGCGGCCGGTGGCGGGGCCATGGTCCTGGTCGTCGGCGCGGTCCTGGTCTCGATGCTCCTCGCGGTCGCCATCACCGCCGTATCGGTCGCCGCGACCGCCGTCGTGCTCCGCTTCCTCATCACCGACCTGCGAAAGGGGCACTGAACGATGGAAACCCTGATCGCCGCCGCGTTACCCACGCTCGGCTGGGCCGTGCACGGTGGCCTGCTCGTGCGGCGCCTGGCCACCGCCCGCCGTGACCCGCTGACCGGCCTGCACACCCGCGCCGGATGGACCACCCGCGCCGAACACCTGCTGGCCAAGCACCCCGCCGCCGTGGTCCTCCTGATCGACCTGGACGACTTCAAGACCACCAACGACACCCACGGCCACGCCGCCGGAGACTCCGTCCTCACCGCGACTGCCCGCCGGTTGAACACCTGGGTCGGACGCGACGGCATCGCCGCCCGCCTCGGCGGAGACGAGTTCGCCGCGATCATCACCCACCCCCGCCGCGCTCCCAATCACGAGGCCCTACTGAGCGCCTTGAACCTGCCCGTGGAGCACAACGGCTGCACCCTGTCGGTCTCGGCCTCGGTCGGCCACTGCCACCGCGAGGAGCTGCCCGCGCCGACTCTCACTGACGCTCTTTCCGCCGCCGACTGGGCGATGTATGCGGCCAAGGGGCACGGCAGGCGCAACACCCGCCCATGACGGCCCCCGGAGCGGCCTCGGTCGCCAAACTTCCGCCGCTCCGGGCGCCTTCCCCCCTTCCAGATCCACCAGACCCGAAAGGGAAACCTCATGATGCCCCAGCACACCAGCAGTACGCGTGTCTGCCGTGACTGCGATGGCTTCGCCGCCGTCGCCATCACCACCGGTACCCGGCACCGCGACGGCGCCCGCGTCATCCTCCGCGTGACCTGCCCGGCCTGCAAGGGCATTGGCACCGCTCGCCTCGGGCGCCCGCAGGAGGTGACTGCCTGATGCCTCGCAACTGGAGCCGTGGAGTCGACCGCATCCACTACGAGGGGATTGACGGCGACTACGACCGCTTGAAGAAGACCGCCAAGGCGCACGAGCTGCACGACGGTCAGCGGGACACGAAACCGTCCCGGCCTGGCCGCACGGACCTGTCCGGGCCGACCAGCAGCGACGCCAGCACGCCGAAGAAGCGACGTTGGGGCCGGTGACCACGTGACCGACACCGCCACGATGGCGGGCCTGGACCCGGCCACCCTCGCCGACGTGCTGAGGCTGGCCGGGTCCACGGGCTTCGACCGCATCCAAGACCAGATCCGCCGCACCGGCGGCTGCACCGACCCCATCCGCCTCATGGGCTCGACCGTCACCCGCGACGCAGCCACCGGCCACGTCCTGCACTCCTATTCGACCGACACCGAACCCGGCGGCGTCCTCCGCGTGGCTTGCGGCAATCGGCGGGCCTCCCGCTGCCCGGCCTGCGCCTGGACCTACGCCGGGGACACCTATCACCTGATCCGCGCGGGCCTCGTCGGCGACCCTGACAAAGGCACCGCCGAAACGATCCGCGATCACCCGCGAGTGTTCGCCACTCTCACGGCGCCTTCGTTCGGCGCGGTCCACAACCAGCCCGGCAACCGGCCGTGCCGTTGCGGCATTCACCACGCTGAGGACGCACTCGAGCTGGGCACCCCGCTCGACCCCGAGTCGTACGACTACGCGGGCGCCGTGCTCTGGAACAACCACGCCTCCGACCTCTGGCGCTACTTCACGATCTACCTGCGCCGCGAGATCGCCAAAAGGGCTGGGCTCACCCAGAAAGCCGCCCGCGAACAGTCCCGGGTCTCCTTCGGGAAGGTCGCCGAGTACCAGAAGCGCGGGGCCGTCCACTTCCACGCCGTGATCCGCTTTGACGGCCCCGACGGGCCAGACGATCCGCCCCCGGCCTGGGCAACCCTCGACCTGCTCACCGACGCCATCCGCGCCGCCGCTGCCCGCGTCGCGGTCGACGTTCCTCCGGCCCGGTATCAGCCGGACCCCGATCAACCGGCACGAACTGAGCCCGCGCGCACGCTGCGCTGGGGCACCCAGCTCGACGTCCAGCCCATCGGCGCCTTCGGCCACGGCGAGGAGATCACCGAGCAGGCCGTCGCCTCCTACGTCGCCAAGTACGCCACGAAAGCCGCCGAGACCACCGGCACCGTCGACCGCCGCATCGGCAACAAAGAGGCCCTGGCCCTCCTCGGCGTCCCCGAGCACCCGGCCCGGCTCATCTCCGCGTGCCTCGACCTGCACCCGCTCTACCCGGATCGGAAGTTACGAGACTGGGCACACATGCTCGGCTTCCGCGGCCACTTCTCCACCAAGTCCCGCCGCTACTCCACCACCCTCGGCGCCCTCCGCCAAGTCCGCGCCGACTACCGCGCAGCCCAGCAACGCCAAGCCCTTGGCCTGCCCGACCCCGACGATGAGGAAGCCACCACCCTCACCCTCGCCCACTGGGCCTACGCGGGTCACGGCCACACCCCGGGTGAGTCCTGGCTCGCCGCCAACATTCGCCGCGACATCCAGCACAACCGCGAGATCGCCCGCGAAGAACTGCCCGTCTTGCTCGCCGACGAAAGGGACTGCTGACCATGGCCTCAGAGCTGCCGAACCGGTTCCTGACCCCTGAGGACCTGGTCGAGATGTTCGAGCTTCCTAGCGTGGAGACGGTCTACCAGTGGCGCCGGAAGCACACCGGTCCCCGCGGCTTCCGTGTCGGCCGGCACCTGCGCTTCGACCCGCGCGACGTCCGGGCATGGGTGGACTCTCAGCTTGGGGAGGCCGCCTGATGGCTGGCCACATTCAGGACCGCTGGTACAAGACCGAGATCGGGCCGAGCGGCAAGCCGGTCAGGGTCAAGACCGAGCGTTACGGCACCGGCATGCGCTACCGCGCTCGGTACATCGGGCCGGACGGTACCGAGAAGTCCAAGAGCTTCCCAGACCGACAAAAGCGCCTCGCTGAGCAGTGGCTGACCGACATCGCGTCGGACATGTCGCGCGGGCAGTACATCGACCCGCGCGCAGCTCGAGTCACCTTCAAGGGCTACGCCGAGAAGTGGCTCAAGACGCACGGCATCGACCCGGCGAGTCAGGTCGTGGTCGAACAGCGGTTGCGCCTACACGCGTTCCGGCTGATCGGCTCCCGGCCACTGGATTCGTTCCGCCCGGAGCACATCCGCGGTTTGGTGAGCGCGCTGGAGAACGACCCGGCCGTAAGCGGCGGCTATGCGCGGAACATCTATGGCGACGTGCGCGCCGTGCTCAGTGCGGCTGTTGACGATGGGCTCTTGCCCCGTAACCCGTGCTCCGCGAAATCCGTCCGCCCGCCGGCCGTCGAGCAGCGGCGCGTGGTGCCGTGGCAACCTACCGAGATTCGCGCGGTCCGTGCGGCACTCCCCCAGCGCTACCGGCCCATGGTCGATGTGGGCGCCGGATGCGGGCTCCGTCAGGGTGAGATCGTCGGGCTCGCTGAGGACGCGGTCGACTTCGACGGCGGCACCATTCGGGTGGTCCGGCAGGTGAAGCTGATTCGGGGCAAAGCCGTGTTCGCTCCTCCGAAGTGCAACAAGGAGCGGGACGTGCCGTTGCCACCTTCGGTGGCTGAGGCTCTGCGGGCACACATGGACGCCTGCAAGCCGGTCGAGATCACGTTGCCCTGGCGCAAGCCGGACGGCCCGGAGGTATCGGCCCGTCTCCTGTTCACGAACACCGCGAGCGGCCTCGTCTGGCGCAGCAACTTCAACATCCAGGAGTGGAAGCCCGCCCTTGCGGCGGCTGGGTTGATCGCGGAGGCCGGGGCGGACGGTAAGTACGAGTCCGCTCGCGAGCACGGCATGCACGCCTTGCGGCACTTCTACGCCTCGCTGCTGCTTGACGCTGGCGAGAGCATCAAGGCCGTCAGTGAGTACCTGGGGCACTCCGACCCTGGGTTGACTCTGCGGGTCTACGCGCACCTGATGCCGTCGAGCCAGGAGCGTACGAGGAAGGCCGTGGATCGGGTGCTTCTGCCGGCCCCGCGCGAGCCTGACGGCCCAGAGACGGCCCAGTGACCCAAACCCGGCCCCCCATCCGCGTTAAACGCGCTGGTAGGGGGCTTATTGATGCCCGGTCACTGCGAGTTCTCCGGGCTTGGGCATGGTGGTACCAGTGTCGCAGATCCATTTGGGTGACCTGCGGCGGTCGACTGCGCCACCGGCGCGTCGATCCATTCGGGTGACATACGGCCTGCTGGTCAGCGGGACCGAGGACACACCGACGTGTTCCGGCAGCTCTCGGGAGGAGCGGACGCCTCTCACTCGTGTTCCGCGCCCGGAAGGCGGGGCGGCTCGGAAAGATCCATCATGAGAGCGGGGAAGCGACCGGGCCGCACAGGAAGGCTGCTGCCATGACATCGGTGCCTGACAGGACACAGCGAGTGCATGGCGGACCCGGCGCCGGTGGAGCGATCGACGACGCGTCCAGGTTCGCCGGGCTGATGATGCTGATCAGCGGGCCTCTCAGCATTCTGATGGGCGCGGCCGGAATCGCACATGACACCCTGTTCGCCGCGTCCCGGTACGCGTACCGGTTCGACCTGACCGCTTGGGGCTGGATCCACCTCGTGATCGGAGTCGCACTCGTCATCGCCGGACTGGGAGTCCTGTCAGGCCGGAGCTGGGGTCGCGGGGCCGGTGGAGCGGTGGCGGCGATCAGCCTGATCACCCAGTTCATGTTCGTTCCGTACTACCCGCTGTGGGCCATCCCCGTGATGACACTCGACCTCCTGATCCTGTTCGCACTGACGCGGATCCACATCGAGACCAGGGGCGGTCATTGACCCTGGACGCGGCGGGAGCACTGATCACCCACGGGGATCCCGATCCCCACGGAAGGCAGGACGGCGGAGATCAATCGAGAGCGCCTCGTCAGGACACTGACGTTCTGGCTGCGGCCCGTGTTCGCGTTGCGGGTCATCAACCGGTTCCAGAAGATCGTCGGTTTCGACCGCTCGATGGCCCTCGCGTCCAGCGCCCTGACAGCGCTGGTCCCGGTCTCCATCTTCCTCGGTGCCGTCTTCGGGCAGTACGACGCCGCTGAGCGGATCGTCCAGCGCTACAACCTCACCGGTGCGGGTGCCGATGCGGTCAGGTCCCTGTTCTCTCCCGCCGGGGGGACCAGCGCGAGTGTGGGCGTCTTCGGTGTCGCGTTCCTGACGATCTCGATGCTGAGTTTCACGCGAGCGGCACAGCGGCTCTTCGAGCAGGCGTGGGAACTCAAGCCCCTCAGTGTGCGCAACACCCGCAACGGTCTGTGGTGGCTCCTCACCCTCGGTGGCTACGCGGCGGTCATCACCGCGCTCTCCGCCCTCCTCGGCGGGCACGGGGTGGGCCTGGTCGCCCTGGTGTGCGAGGTGCCGGTGACCGCGGTGTTCCTCGTCTGGACCGGCCGGCTCCTGTCGGCGAAGCGGCTCGGCTGGACGGACCTGATTCCCTTCGCCGTCACCGGCGCCGCCCTGAGCGCCGCGTACTCGGTCGGCGCGACCGTCTACATGCCGCGTCTCTTCAACTCCTCCGCCGCGCGCTACGGGGTGGTCGGGGCGGTCTTCGCGCTGATCTCCGCCCTGTTCACGGCCATGCTCGGCCTGGTCGCCTCGGCGGCGCTGGGACGGGAGGTGCGCGACGAACTCGGCCGGATCCGCTCGGGCAACCGCCCGTCCGACCGTGAGGTCCGCCTGCAGTGGGACAAGGTGGTCGAGCAGACGCGGTCGCGGTGGCGGACGGTCCGGGGCCAGGTCTCTCGTCGTCAGGACCCGGACCGGTGACGGTCACGCCAGGCCGCGCCCGCCTCGGATGGTCGCGGCGTCATCGGCCACGCCGAGGCCGGCCGGGCTTCGGGCGAGTGGCGCGGCCTGGCACCGCGCGGTTCACGGGGCGTGCCCGAAGCCGCTCGAGTGGATGACGCGGCCGTGACGGCGGTGACCGTGGCGGTCCGGGTGGCGGTGCAGGGCGACGAGGGCGGCGTCGTCGTTGAGGCGGCCGCGGGTGTGGGCGAGCAGATCGCGGTGGATGTGGTGGAGCAGTGATTCGGGGCCGCTCCTGGTCCACTGGGCGACGCGCGTCTCCAGGGGGTAGAAGCGGCCCTCGCGGTCGCGGGCCTCGATGACGCCGTCCGTGTAGAGGAGGAGGGTGTCGCCGGGTTCGAAGGAGGCCGCGTCGATGGCGTAGGCCTCCGGTCCGGTCTCCGTGGTCCCCAGCGGTGGTGCGGGGTGCAGGCTGGGGACCGTGAGGGCGCTGTTCGGACTGAGCAGCAGCGGAGGGGGGTGGCCGCAGCTGATCATCCGGATGACGTGGCCGTCGTCGGGGAGTTCGATCAGCAGCATGGTCGCGAAACGCTCGCCGGCCTCCGCGGTCGGCTCGAAGTCGGCCAGGTACCGGGTCACGCTGTGGTCCAGCGTGGTGGCCAGGTCGGGGAGGGTGGCGTGCCGGTGGGCGGCCTCGCGGAAGGCGCCGAGGAGGAGGGCCGCCTCACCGATGGCGGACAGCCCCTTGCCCCGGACGTCCCCGATCATGAGGCGTACGCCGCCGGTGATGCGGGTGGCCGCGTACAGGTCGCCGCCGATCTTCGCCTCGTCCTCGGCGGCCAGGTACAGGCAGGCGATCTGCAGGGGCCCCAAGCGCTCCGGCAGCGGCCACAGCAGGCCGTGCTGCGCGGCCTCGGCGACCGACCGCACCTGGGCGAGCTGGCGCTGGCGCCGCTCGCGCACCAGGCAGAAGACCACGCTCAGGGCCGAGAGCACCGCCAGGGCGAGGATCTGGACCAGCACGTTGCGCGAGAAGAGCACGCCGAAGTGCCAGCCGATGTACGCCTGCGCCGCCACCGCCAGGGTGCCGATCACACCGGTGAGCCACGCGCCGGTGAACGAGGCGGTGATCGCGGGGGCGATCACGAGCAGCGGGCCGAGGTGGATGTCCTCGGGGACCAGCTGGTCGACCGCCGTGATCACCACGATGAGAACGATCGGGATCAGCAGCAACGCGTGGCTCGACCGCCGTAGCTGCCACATACCGGCTGAGCTGTCCTCAGCTTTCACATCTTCCACATTGCCACCGTCGCGGACGCCCGACGAGCAGACACCGCGGTGCCGGTGCCCGGGGCACACGGACGGCACCGGTGCGGTCGCGCCGGCTGCGAAGCAGCGCCTGCGCTCCGAGGAAGGCCAGATACTCGGCGCCGGCCAGCCTGACCACCGTGTAGGCGGCGGACGCGGCCAGTACGGCCGCCGGCCCGGCCACGGTGAGCACGCCCCAGGTGAGCAGGCCGGCGGTGATGCCCCCGACCGTGCGCAGCCCGTCCCGCCGGCCGCACGCCACGGCCCGTTTCGTCACGACGGCCATGTCCGGGCCGGGAACGACGGTCAGGACGGCTAGGACACCGGCCGCGGCGAGCAGTTGTACGCGCACCCGCCCGTCCTCGCACCCTGGCGCGCCCCCTCCTCACCTGTGAAGTTCTGCTGGTGAACGGTCGGGTTTCCTGGTCGGGTCTTGCCGGGGCGGACGTGCTGCCGTAGCAAGGTGCTCCATGAACCTTTTCGGCCGCAGCCCTTTCCAGCGGCGTCCGGAGGCGCCCGCCTCCCCCGTCGCGCACCACTCCGCATCGGCGTCCGGTGCCACCGCCGTCCTGCCCGATCCCGGTCTGGCCTCCCTCACCGGGGAGTGGGCGATCGACCCCGCGCACAGCAGGATCGGGTTCTCCGTGCGGCACGCGATGGTGACCACGGTGCGCGGCGCCTTCACGGAGTACGAGAGCCGGCTCTACTTCGACGCCGGGGACCCGGCCCGGTCCCGGGCCGACATCGTGATGTACACGGCGAGCGTGGACACCGGGGTCGAGCAGCGCGACGCGCATCTGGTGGGCCGCGAGTTCCTGGACGCGGCGACGTTCCCCCGGATGACCTTCACGAGCAACGCCGTGCGGCTCGCGGGCGAGGACGTGTACCGGATGACCGGCGACCTCACCATCAGGAACGTCACCCGCCCCGTCGACCTGGAGCTCACCTATATCGGCCATGTGACCGACCCGTTCGGCTACGAGCGGGTCGGCTTCGACGGCACCACGACCATCAACCGGTGCGACTGGGGCCTGACCTACAACGCCAGGCTCGCCCAGGGCGGGGCCATGGTGAGCGAGAAGGTCCGACTCCAGTTCGACATCGCCGCCATCCGCACCTCCTCCTGAGACAGGCGCGCACGACGACGGGCCCCACCCTGGGCACAGGGTGGGGCCCGTCCTCCGTGTGCTCCGGGCGGCTCAGGCGGAGCCGACGAACAGCACCAGCAGGAGCCAGACCACCGGCGCCGTCGGCAGCAGCGAGTCCAGCCGGTCCATGATGCCGCCGTGACCGGGGAGCAGGGTGCCCATGTCCTTGATGCCCAGGTCACGCTTGATCATGGATTCGCCGAGATCCCCGAGGGTGGCGCTCGCGGCGACGGCGAGGCCCAGGAGGAGGCCCTGCCACCAGCGGCCGTCGTCGATCAGGAACTGCATGCACAGCGCGCCCGCGACCATGGCGAACAGCACCGCGCCCAGCAGGCCCTCACGGGTCTTGCCGGGACTGATGCGCGGGGCGAGCTTGTTCTTGCCGAAGCGCCAGCCGACGGCGTACGCGCCGGTGTCGCTGACGACCGTCAGGAGCAGGAAGGTCAGCACACGCCAGGGGCCGTCGTCGGCGGTGAGCATCATCGCGACGAACGTGGCCAGGAACGGCACGTAGAACGCGGCGAAGACACCGGCCGTGACGTCCTTGAGGTAGCCCTCGGGCGGTTCCGTCATGCGCCAGACCAGGACAGCGAGCGCGGTCAGCGCCATCGCGACCCACGCGCCCTCGGCGCCGCGGACGTACCCGGCGACCACCATCGCCGCGCCGCCCACCGCGAGCGGCACCAGCGGCGCCCCGATGTCCTTGCGCTCCCGCAGCCTGCTGGTCAGCTCCCACAGCCCGACGACCACCGCGACCGCGACGACACCCACGAAGACGGCCTTGACGACGAACAGGGACGCGATGATCACCACACCGAGTCCGACACCGACGCCTATGGCGGCGCTCAGGTCGCGGCCCGCGCTCTTCTTCTGCGGCGCGGGCGCCGGCTGCGGGGCGTCGGGCATGGGCTCCGGATTCTGCGTCTCGTTGCGGAACAAGGGGCCGCTCAGGCGAGCGGCCCCCCGGTCGTCGTCCTGGTCTCCGCCATGCGCGGGTACGTCGGGCACGATGGGCATGGGGCGAGTCTGCTGCGCCTCAGGCGCATCGTACGCGGGACCCGCCGGGGCAGCCCCCTGGACAGGCCCACCCTCGGTGGGCCCCCAGTAACCGGTCTGCCCCGCCGTTGGCGGCGCCCCCCAGGAAGAGTGGCTCATCAGACTTCGAGCAGCTCCGCTTCCTTGTGCTTCAGCAGCTCGTCCACCTGAGCGACGTACTTCGCGGTGGTGTCGTCGAGCTCCTTCTCCGCACGGCGGCCCTCGTCCTCACCGACCTCGCCGTCCTTGATCAGCTTGTCGATGGCGTCCTTGGCCTTGCGGCGCACCGAGCGGATCGACACCCGCGCGTCCTCCGCCTTGCCCTTGGCGACCTTGATGTAGTCGCGGCGGCGCTCCTCGGTGAGCTCGGGGAACACCACGCGGATGATGTTGCCGTCGTTACTCGGGTTGACGCCCAGGTCGGAGTCCCGGATCGCCTGCTCGATGTTGCGCAGCGCGCTCTTGTCGAACGGGGTCACGACCGCCATGCGCGGCTCCGGCACGGAGAACGAAGCCAGCTGGTTGATCGGCGTCGGCGCGCCGTAGTAGTCGGCAACGATCTTGTTGAACATCGCCGGGTGCGCACGGCCGGTGCGGATCGCGGCGAAGTCCTCCTTGGCGACCACGACGGCCTTCTCCATCTTCTCCTCGGCCTCGAGGAGGGTCTCTTCGATCACCACTTGCTCCTGCGTGTCTTGAGTGAGGCCCGGCTGCGGTTCCTCTGTCGGGCGGCGGCCGGCTGCGTCGCGTCTTCTTCCTGCACGGTTCCCGACCGGCAGGACATTGTCCATCCCCCGGCCTGGGTGCGTCCCGTCCGTCCCCCGGACAGGTGGCGCACCCGGGGCGCCCGGGGTGTGCCGGTCAGTCCCGGCTGCCCTGGTCACCCACCAGCGTGCCGATCTTCTCACCCTTGACGGCCCGGGCGATATTGCCTTCGGCGAGCAGCTCGAACACGAGGATCGGCAGGCTGTTGTCCCGGCACAGGGTGATGGCGGTGGCGTCGGCGACCTTGAGGTCCCGGGTGATGACCTCGCCGTAGCCGAGCGCGTCGAACTTCACGGCGTCGGGGTTGCTCTTGGGGTCGGAGTCGTAGACGCCGTCCACGCCGTTCTTGCCCATGAGCAGCGCCTCGGCGTCGATCTCCAGGGCGCGCTGGGCGGCGGTGGTGTCGGTGGAGAAGTACGGCATGCCCATTCCGGCGCCGAAGATGACCACGCGGCCCTTCTCCAGGTGGCGCACGGCGCGCAGCGGGATGTACGGCTCGGCGACCTGGCCCATCGTGATGGCGGTCTGCACCCGGCTGTCGATGCCCTCCTTCTCCAGGAAGTCCTGGAGGGCGAGGCAGTTCATCACGGTGCCGAGCATGCCCATGTAGTCGGAGCGGGCGCGGTCCATGCCGCGCTGCTGGAGTTCGGCGCCGCGGAAGAAGTTGCCGCCGCCGATGACGACCGCGATCTCGGCGCCGTCCCGGACGACGGCCGCGATCTCGCGGGCGATCTTGTGCACCACGTCCGGGTCCACGCCCAGGCCCCCGCCACCGGAGAAGGCCTCTCCGGACAGCTTCAGCAGAAACCGGCCGCGTACTTTGCCGTCGTCGCTCTTCTGGGCCTTGGTGGTCATGGAGATCCCGCCTCTTTCACGTGTTGCACATACGAAGAAGGCCATTGCCGGTTGGGGTCGCTTTTCGCTCCCATGCGCGGCAATGGCCTCCTCGTCAGATCTGCTGCCGTCCGCCACATGCCCGGGTGCGGCGGTGTACGCGGACGACTGCTGTCGACCCTATAGGGGTCGCGCGTCGATCGCGGTACGGACTCAGATGCCGACCTTGATGCGCGTGAAGCGCTTCAGGGTGACACCGGCCTCGTCCAGCACCTTCTGGACCGACTTCTTGTTGTCCAGCGCGTACGGCTGGCCGAGCAGCGTGGCGTCCTTGAAGAAGCCGTTGACGCGACCCTCGACGATCTTGGCGATCGCGGCCTCGGGCTTGCCCTCGGCGCGGGTGGTCTCCTCGGCGATGCGACGCTCGGACTCGACGACCTCGGCCGGCACGTCCTCCTTGGCGAGGTACTTCGGCGCGAAGGCGGCGATGTGCTGGGCGATGCCCTTGGCGACCTCGGCGTCAGCCTTGTCCAGCTCGACCAGGACACCGATCTGCGGGGGCAGGTCGGGCATGGTGCGGTGCATGTAAGCGGTGACGAAGCCGTCGGAGAACTGCGCGAAGCGGTCCAGGACGATCTTCTCGCCGAGGTTGGCGTTGGCCTCGTCCACGAACGCCTGGACGGTCTTGCCGGCCTCGATCTCGGAGGCGAGCAGGGCGTCGATGTCGGCCGGGGAGGTCTTCGCGACGTGCTCGGCGATGGTCCGGGCCGCGGCCTGGAACTTGTCGCCCTTGGCCACGAAGTCCGTCTCGCACTTCAGCTCGACGATGACGCCGGAGGAGTTGTCGTCGGCGATGATGGAGACCACGGCGCCGTTCTCGGCGGAGCGGCCCTCGCGCTTGGCGACGCCCTTCTGGCCCTTGATGCGCAGGGCCTCGACGGCCTTGTCGACGTCGCCCTCGGCCTCGTCCAGCGCCTTCTTGCAGTCCATCATGCCGGCGCCGGTCAGCTCACGGAGCTTCTTGACGTCGGCGGCGGTGTAGTTCGCCATGAGTCTGTGAGTCTTTCTCGAAGTCTTCGGAGAACGGAGATGAGCACGGTCCGCGTCCATGTGCGACCACGGATCACGGACGGCGTGCCGACCTACGGGTGAACGGTGGGGGCGGACTCATCCGCGCCCGAGGCGGGAGGGATTCCGTACCGCCCCCACCGTCACCACTGACGTCAGGCCTGCTCGCCCTCGGCGGCCGGAGCGGCCTCGGCGGCGGGGGCCTCGGCCGGCTTCTCGGCCTCGGCGGCGGGCGCCTCGGCGGCGGCCTCGGCCGGCTTCTCGGCCTCGGCGGGCTTCTCGGCCTCGTCGGCCTTCTTCTCGCCCTCGAGCAGGTCGCGCTCCCACTCGGCCAGCGGCTCGCCGGCGGCCTTCTCGCCCTTGTCACCGGTGGCGACACGGGAGCGGGAGATGAGGCCCTCGGCGACCGCGTCGGCGATCACGCGGGTGAGCAGGGTGACGGAGCGGATCGCGTCGTCGTTGCCCGGGATCTTGTAGTCGACCTCGTCGGGGTCGCAGTTGGTGTCGAGGATCGCGACGACCGGGATGTTCAGCTTCCGGGCCTCGCCAACGGCGATGTGCTCCTTCTTGGTGTCCACGATCCAGACGGCGCTGGGCACCTTCTGCATCTCGCGGATACCGCCGAGGGTCTTCTCCAGCTTGGCCTTCTCGCGGGAGAGGACCAGCAGCTCCTTCTTGGTGAGGCCGGAGGCGGCCACGTCCTCGAAGTCGATCTGCTCGAGCTCCTTGAGGCGCTGCAGACGCTTGTAGACGGTCGAGAAGTTGGTGAGCATGCCGCCCAGCCAGCGCTGGTTGACGTAGGGCATGCCGACGCGGGTCGCCTGCTCGGCGATGGCCTCCTGCGCCTGCTTCTTCGTGCCGACGAACATGACCGTGCCGCCGTGGGCCACGGTCTCCTTGACGAACTCGTAGGCGCGGTCGATGTACGACAGCGACTGGAGCAGGTCGATGATGTAGATGCCGTTGCGCTCGGTGAAGATGAAGCGCTTCATCTTCGGGTTCCAGCGACGGGTCTGGTGACCGAAGTGGACGCCGCTCTCCAGCAGCTCCCGCATCGTGACGACGGCCATGGCCGTATCTCCTTGAATTTCTCGGTTGTGCCGCGACAGCCGGTCGGCCGTCGCGCCTGACGCCCGCGTTGCGCCGGTGCCGCGAAGGACCGAGAGGCGCTGATACGGACCGTCCGACGGACACCGTCCGACAAGACCCGTACCGGGGCGTGCGAAGTCGACCCGGTGACCCGGATCGCCAGAAGAAGTGTACGGGACCGCCGGGGCGCCGGGTGACGCCGCTGTCCACAACCGGGGGATTCTCCACAGATCCCGGCCATGATCCGGCGGGTGCGGGAGGGTTCCGGCATGCGACGAGTGATGCGGCATTCGGGTGGGTGGGCGGGCTTGGTGCTCGGTCTCGCGGCACTCCTGCCCACCCCCCTGGCCTCAGCGGACACCCCGGCCCCGGCACCCGCATCGCCCTCCCGGGCACCGGTCCCGGCCGTCGCCCGCGCCTGGCCGGTGGGAGTCCGGCCGGCGGTGGTACGGGGCTGGGAGCCGCCGGCGACCGTGTACGGCCCCGGGCACCGGGGAGTTGACCTGGGCGCGCCGGCCGGTGCCCCGGTACGGGCGGTGGCACCCGGCCGGGTGTCCTTCGCGGGGCGGGTGGCGGGGCGGGGCGTGGTGACGGTGGAGCTGGCGGGGACGGACCTCCGCACGACGTACGAGCCGGTGGCGGCGTCGGTGCGGAAGGGGGACCAGGTGGACGCGGGTGACATGGTCGGCACGCTGGAGGCCACGCCCCCGCACTGCCCCGCCACCTGCCTGCACTGGGGCCTGCTGACCGGCGAGACCTACCTGAACCCCCTGGCCCTGCTCCCACCGTGGCTGCTGCACAGCGGACCGTCCCGCCTGCTCCCGGTACTGGACGTACCGACGTAGCGGCAGGGAGAGGCGGCGACACCGGCGGCGCCCGGGCCCGGGCGGTTCGGTGTGGCCACCGGCGGCGCCCGTGCGGCGGCGGCCGACGCAGCGGCCAGCCGGACCACGGACAGCCAAGGCCCCAGCCGCGGGCATGCCTGCCGCCACCGGCGGCGCCCACCCGGCGGCGGCCGACGACGCACCGGCCAGCCCGACCACGGCGAGCCGCCCCCTCCCAGCCGCGGGCATGCCTGCCGCAACTGGCAGCGCCCATGCAGCGGCGGCCGACGCACCGGCCGACCCGGCCGACCCGGCCGCGAACAGCGAAGCCCGAGCTGCGGACATGCGGCCACCCGGGCGGCACGAGTGGGCGCGGCGGCGTCCCGCGAGCACGGGCGACCGTGACGCCTACGGGCCCGGACCAGCGCGAGGCGCCCGTGGAGCACGGCCTGCCACCGCAGCCGCCGGCGGCAGGGCACGCCTCCAGAAGCCAGGGGGCCCGGAAGCCAGGAGAGCCGCGGACCCCGCTCGGTCCTGCGGCCGGTACTCAGCCCTGAACGCCCCGCAGGGCCATCCGTACAGCGGCGTCCGTGATCCGGGCCGGCTCCTCCGCCGCGCCCAGTTCGATCCGCCGCACGGCCGCGTCCACGACCCCCTGCAACAGCATCGCCGCCAGCCGCGGCTGCTCGTGCCCCGTCTGCGCCAGTGCCTCGACGACCATCGCGACCAGCCCTCCGTGGGCCGCGCGGATCTTCTCGCGCGCTCCCGCGTCCAGCTCGCTCGCCGAGATCGCCACTACGGCCCGGTGCCGCCGGTCCCCGACCAGTGCGAGCTGCTGCCGCACGTACGCCTCGACCTTGCCCTCGGGCGTCGCCGCGCGCTCCATCGCCGCCTCGACCTCCGCCGCCCAGACGGGGAAGTCGACCTCGCACAGCTCCTCGACCACGGCGGCGCGCGAGCGGAAGTACTCGTACACGGACGATCGCGCGAGGCCCGTCCGTTCGGCCAGCGCGGGAAAGGTCAGCGCGTCGGTACCGCCGTCGGACAGCAGGGACCGGGCCGCGTCCAGCAGGGCGGCTCGCTGCATCGACCGGTGCTCGGCCACGGAGGCCGCTCGAATCCTTGGCACGTCGACCACTTTACGGAGGCGCCCCCGCGAACGGGAGCGACTCAGCGTCCGAAGCTCGCCAGCTTCGCCCTCAGCTGCAGCACCGACTTGGTGTGGATCTGGCTGACCCGGCTCTCGGTGACCCCGAGCACGTTGCCGATCTCGGCGAGGGTGAGCCCCTCGTAGTAGTAGAGCGTGACGACCGTCTTCTCCCGCTCCGGCAGGGTGTTGATCGCACGCGCGAGGAACCTCCGCAGTTCCCGGTCCTCGGCGACCTCCACCGGGTTGTCCGCGGCGGTGTCCTCCAGCGTGTCCATGAGGCTGAGCCGGTCGCCGCCGTCGCCGCCCACGTGCAGCAGCTCCTCCAGCGCGACCACGTTGGCCAGCGACAACTGGCTGAACACGGCGTGCAGCTCGTCGACCTCCATGTCCAGCTCGGCGGCGACCTCCCCCTCCGTCGGGGTCCGCCGCAGCCGTGCCTCCAGGGTGGCGTAGGCCCGTTCGACGTTGCGCGCCTTCTGCCGGACGGACCGGGGGATCCAGTCCAGCGCCCGCAGCTCGTCGATCATGGCGCCGCGGATCCGGGTGATCGCGTACGTCTCGAACTTGATCTCCCGGTCGATGTCGAACTTCTCGATCGCGTCGATCAGTCCGAACACCCCCGAGGAGACGAAGTCGGCCTGCTCCACGTTGGGCGGCAGACCGACGCTGACCCGGCCCGCCACATACTTGACCAGCGGCGAGTAGTGCAGGATCAGTTGCTCCCGCAGCCGGTCGTCCCCCGTCGCCTTGTACGACCGCCACAGTTCGTCGAGCGTCGAGGGAGCGGGCGGCCGCACGCTGCCACCGTCGCGGGCGGCCGGTGGGACCGCCGCCCGGTCGGAGCCGGAGGTGTGCTGGGGCATTCGTCGCCTAGTGCCGTTCTGCCGTGAAGTGCCGTGATCTGCCGTGAGGTGCTTGAAGGTGAGTGGTGGACGGGTGGGCGGAAATGGTGCGCGGTCGGTCACCGCGGGTGGCGTGGGGCACCCGGGTGAGCTGCGGGTCTCGGGTCGGGTCGGCGCGGTCTGCGCCCGGACTTCGTGAGCGTAGCGTGACTGCGGAGTCGCGGTGTGCGAACAACGAGGCGCCACCCCTGCGCGGGGCACCTTCAGCGGCCGCACCCTCGCGTTCAGCGGCTCGCTCTGCGTGACCACCCGGATGCGTCAACTCCGGGAAATCCCAAGGGCTTAGGGCGTTCCCCCGGACGGCCGAACACGCTCGGTCAACACGGCGACGGGGCGCCCCGGGCCGAGATCAGCGCCTGGCGTGTCAACTTCCAGCCGTCGCCGTGTCGTTCGACGTAACCAAGTGCTCGGAGTTCGTACAGTCTCGCGATCGCGTCGTCCGGGGTGGTCCGGGCGCCGCGCGCGATCTCCCCGGCGCCGGCCGGGCGATGGCCGGGCAGGGCGGCCAGAACGGCCCGCGCCGCCGGATCCAGCAGGTCACGCGGGATCACGGGTCCGCACCGGGGCGGGGCCAGTTCGCCCATGTCGCCGACGAGTTCGATGACGTCGGCGGCGTCGGTGACCAGCGTGGCTCCGCCGCGCAGCAGTTCGTGCACCCCGGAGGAGAGAGAGCTGGTGACCGGCCCGGGGACACCCATCGTGAATCTGCCGAGCCGCTCGGCGGCCCGCGCGGTGGCCAGCGAGCCGCTGCGGCAGGCGGCCTCCACGACGACGGTCCCCCGGCCGAGCGCCGCGATCACCCGGTTCCGCAGGATGAACCGGCTCGGCGTCGGGTGGTCACCGGGCGGCAGCTCGCCGACCACCAGGCCCTGCTCCGCGATCCGGTCGATCAGCGCGGTGTGTCCGCGGGGGTAGGGCCGGTCGACGCCGCAGGCCAGCACGGCGACGGTGGCCCCGCCCGCGGCGAGGGCGCCCCGGTGGGCGGCCCCGTCGACACCGTAGGCCCCGCCGGACACGACCACCCAGCCCCGCTCGGCCAGCTCGGCGGCGAGGGTGGCCGCCACATGCGTCCCGTACTCGGTGCAGGCGCGGGCCCCGACCACGGCGACGGAGCCGAGGGCCCACATCCGCAGACTCGGTGCGCCGCGCACCCACAGGCCGGTGGGCCTCGCGTCGCCCAGGTCGTCGAGTGTGCCCGGCCACTCGGTGTCGCCCGGGCACACGAACCGCACGCCGGCGTTCCGCGCCTGGTCGAGGTCCCGCTCCGGCTCCGCCCGTCCGGCCCGCGCCACCAGCCCGGCCCACCGCTTCCCGCTCACCCCCGGCAGCGCCCGTCCGCCGTCGCGCAGCCGCCGGACCACTTCCGCCACGCCGTACTCCCGCAGCCAGCGCCCGCCGGCCTCGTCCCCCGGCTCTATGACCCGGGCGAGGAAGACCCGCCCCAGCCGTTCCTCCTCCGCGCCGGCTCCCGCGGTCATGTCAGGGCCCCGAGGGCCATGGGCGCGCCCCGTGGGATCCCGGTGCGCAACTGCAGGGCGAGGCGGACGTCGCCGGCGTCCGGGCGCTCGTGGCCGACGAGGTCCGCGACCGTCCAGGCGACGCGCAGCACCCGGTCGATGCCGCGGGCCGTGAGCACGCCCCGTTCGAGGCTGCGCTCGGCCTCGTCCATCGCTCCGGCGGCGGCGTGGAAGCGGCTGCGCAGCTCTCTTCCGGGCACCTCGCTGTTGGCGCCCCAGGGAGTCCCGGCGAGGCGGGCCGCGGCCCGCTGTCTGGCCGTCCGGACCCGGTCGGCGACGGCCGCCGAGGACTCGCCCCGGGCTCCCGGTGCGGTGAGCTGGGCACGGGTGACCGGATCGACCTCGACCCGCAGGTCGACGCGGTCCAGCAGCGGGCCGGACAGCCGGGCCTGGTAGCGGCGGATCGCCGAGGGCGGGCAGTCGCACAGGGAGTCCCGCTGCGAGAACCGCCCGCACGGGCACGGGTTGGCCGCCAGGACCATCAGGAACCGGGCAGGGAACCGGACCACTCCCGCGCTGCGGGCGATCACCACGTGCCCGGACTCCAGCGGCTGCCGCAGGGCGTCCAGGGTCTGACCGTGGAACTCGGGTGCCTCGTCCAGGAACAGCACCCCTCGGTGGGCCAGGGACACGGCGCCGGGCCTCGCGACGCCGGGGCCGCCGCCGACGAGGGACTGCATGGTGGCCGAGTGGTGCGGGGCGCAGTAGGGCGCCACGTCGACGAGGGGCTTGCCCGGGGGCAGCAGTCCGGCCACCGAGTGGACCGCCGTGACCTCCAGCGACTCCTGCCGGCTGAGCGGGGGCAGCACGGCGGGCAGCCGCTCGGCGAGCATGGTCTTGCCCGCTCCCGGCGGACCCTCCAGGAAAAGGTGGTGGCCGCCGGCGGCGGCCACCTCGACGGCCGTGCGCGCCGAGGTCTGCCCCACGACGTCGGCGAGGTCGTGGTCGGGCTGCGGTGCGCCTGCGCCGTGCATGCCGGTGGCCGCTCCGGCGCCGGGCACGCGCAGGCCGGCCAGCAGGGGGTCCGGACGCCCCTGCCCGTCCGGTTCCTCCTCGGGTACGGGCTCGTCGGTGAGGACGGCGACGAGCTGCCGCAGGCTGCGGACGCCGAGCACGGACACACCGGGGACCAGCGAAGCCTCGGCGGCGGCGCTCTCCGGCACGACCACCTGTTCGTATCCCGCGTCGGCGGCGGCGAGGACGGCGGGCAGGATGCCCCGTACCGGCCGCACCCGGCCGTCCAGTCCCAGCTCGCCGATCATCACGATCTCGGCGAGGACGCGGGGGTCGATCCGCTCGGCCGCGCCGAGCACGGCGCAGGCGACGGCCAGGTCGAAGCCGGAGCCGGCCTTGGGCACGGACGCCGGGCTCAGTCCGACGGTGAGCTTCTTCTGCGGCCATTCGCCGCCCGAGTTCACCACCGCCGCCCGGACCCGGTCCCGGCTCTCCGTCAGGCTCTTGTCCGGCAGGCCCACCAGGGTGAAGGCCGCCACCCCGGGTTCCAGGTCGGCCTGCACCTCGACGACCACGCCCTCGACGCCGACGAGGGCGACGGAGCACGTACGGGCGAACCCCATGTCAGACCACCCCCCGCGCGTGCTCGACGGCCGGGGCGCCCCGGCGGGGCAGCAGCACGCCGACCAGGTCGATGCGGACGCCGCCGGGCGGGGCGCCGCCGTGGGCCTGGATCCAGCGTTCGGCCAGGCCGTGCAGGCGTCGCGCCTTCTCGGGTGTGAGGGCGGCCATCGGGTGCTGGAAGTCACCGGCCCTGCGGGTCTTCACCTCGCAGACGACCAGCGTGTTCCCGTCCCTGGCCACGATGTCGATCTCGCCGGAACGACCGCAGCGCCAGTTGCGCCGCAGGATGGTCATCCCCGCCTCGGTCAGCCGCCGCGCGGCCAGATCCTCGCCGTACCTGCCGAGTCCACTGCGTGCACTGCTCATGTCGGCACCACCTCCGGCACCCACGGTCACGCAGCGGGCGAACAGAAGTGGATCTTGGTGGGCTACTCGCCGGTTGTGGACAACCCCGTCACCCGTACGAGGGAATCCGGGGCCGTCAGCCGCCCGGAAGTTCGAGGTCGCTCTTGTTCAGCTCCTCGATGTTCACGTCCTTGAAGGTGAGGACGCGCACCTGCTTCACGAACCGGGCCGGCCGGTACATGTCCCAGACCCAGGCGTCCGCCATCGACACCTCGAAGAACACCTCGCCCTGGACCGAGTGCACCTGCATCTCGTAGTCGTTGGTGAGGTAGAAGCGCCGCTCGGTCTCGATCACGTATTTGAACAGACCGACGACATCTCGATACTCCCGGTAGAGCTTCAGCTCCATCTCGGTCTCGTACTTCTCGAGGTCCTCGGCGCTCATGGCATGTTCCCCTTCAGCCGTGCGATCCCCCCATTGTGCGCCAGTCCGACGAGCCCTCAGACGATTTCCGTGTCCAGAGTCACGGGCCTGGCGGGGGGACCTTCGTCGAGCAGCGTGCGCAGCAGCCCGGCGAGTCTGGTCGGATACACCGTCTCATGTGCCCGGGTCAGTTCCTGGCACGTCCACCAGCGCGCTCCGGCGACGCTGCGCCGCTCCAGCTCGGTCAGGCCCAGGGCCGCGGTGGCCGTCTGGGTCGTGCGGGCGAGGTAGTACCACTCGTCCTGGTCCCAGCGCCGGCCGGCGAACGGGAAGGAGCAGCGCCTGCGCCACAGCACCGGGCCGAGGGCGACGTCGGTGATGCCGGTCTCCTCGGCGAGTTCCCTCAGCGCGGCCTCTTCGCGCGTCTCGTCGCCCTCCAGACCGCCACCGGGGGTGAACCACCAGTCGTCGGCCGGATCGTCCGGCTCATGACCGTGCAGCAGCAGGATGCGGTCCTCGGGGTCGAGCAGGACCACCCGGGCCACCCTGCGCAGTCCGCCCTGGTAGGTGTCCTCGCCCGTCCGGGTGGGCTCAGCGGGCACCGGCGGGCCCCGGGTGGTTGCGCTTGCGGGCCAGCCGCTTGGCGATCGAGCCCAAGGCGCCGCCGCCGAGGACCAGGACGGCGCCGCCGACGATCATCAGCTCGATGGTCCTGAGCGGGCCCGGCCGGGAGAGGGCGCCGAGCGTCTCGAATCCGGTGGGGCGTTCGAGCATGCCGTTCATGGGCCAGACGACGGAGTCGACTCGTGCGGAGACGGCGCCGCGCGCCACCGTGCCCCGGGCGGCGTCGGTGAGGTGGGCGGTCGAGTCCAGGGAGCCCTGGCGTTCGTCGCCGAGCAGGAACAGCCGGCCCTTGGGGACGGTGATGGTCGGGAAGTTCGTGATCTCGGCCGGGCTGCCCGCGGGCAGATAGGGCTCGTCGATCTTCTTGCCGTTGACGGTGAGCTTGCCGTCGGTGCAGCAGGAGACGGTGTCGCCGCCGACCGCGACGACCCGCTTGACCACGTTGGCGTTGGTGACCCAGCTCTTGTCGCGGAAGACGACCACGTCGCCGCGCCGCACCTCGGTGCCGTCGACGCGCTGGGCCAGGACCCGATCGCCGGCGTCGATGGTCGGCGTCATCGAGCTGGTCGGCACGGTGTACGGACGGTAGACCACGGCTCCCCAGGCGAAGCCGCCGAGGAACAGCACCAGGCCCAGCGCCATGGCCACCCCGGACAGCCGCTCACCGAGCCGGCCGCCGCCGGCCCGTGCCGTGCCTGTGCCCGCGGTGCGCGGGGCCGTACGCGTGGTGCTCTCGCCGCTCATGGACCCGCACCCTACCTGCCGGTACCGAACGGGGGCAGCCCCTCTTTCAGGACCCTGGGAACAGCTTTCCCGGAGCTTCACAGAGGGGCCGCACACGCGCGGCCGGCGGGTTCAGCGCTTTCCGGTGGCCGTCGTGCCCTGGACGCCGGTCCGCAGCCGGTCCGCGCGGCCGCGCCGCCAGATCGCCACCGGCAGCACGCCCGCCAGCGCCACGCCCTGCGGTGCGACGGTCAGGGACGCCGCGGCGGATGACTGCTGACCGAGGCCGGGCTGGTCGAAGGTGTCCGGCACCGGCAGCGTGCCCCAGCGGTTGACGGGCCAGGCGCGCACGATGGCGCGGCCGACGACCTTGTCGACGGGGACCATGCCGTGGTGGCTGTCGGACTGGTTGTAGCGGGAGTCACGGGAGTTCTGGCGGTGGTCGCCCATCACCCAGATGTAGCCCTTGGGGACCTTCACCTTGAACTGGCCGCCCTGGTCGTCCAGGCTGCACGGCGTGTTGCCGGGGTAGACGTACGGCTCGTTCAGCGCCTTGCCGTTGACCGTCAGCGGGCCGTTCTCCTTGCACTCGACCGTGTCGCCGCCGACCCCGATCACCCGCTTGATCAGGTCCTTCTCCTCCGCGGACGGCATCAGGCCGATCCAGCTCAGGACCTTCTGCACCGGGTTCGGGTTGGGCGCGGGCTCACCGGCCAGCCAGTTGTCCGGGTCGTGGAAGACGACGACCTCGCCGCGCTCGGGCTCCGAGCCGAACCACGGGGTGAGCTTGTCGACCAGGACGCGGTCACCCTGCTGGAGGGTGTTCTGCATCGAGTCCGAGGGGATCGAGAACGCCTGCACCAGGAACGTCTTGATCAGCAGCGCCAGGACGAGCGCGATGCCGATCAGGATCGGCAGTTCCTTCCAGAAGGAGCGCGGCTTCTTCGGCCGGTTCGACGTGCCGTCCGTGCCGTCGCCGTCGCTCTGCCGCCGGTGCTCCTGCGGACCGCCGTCCCCGGACGCCGAGAAGTCGGAGTTCCCCGACGTCACTCCGCCGTCCGAAGCGGGGACGTTCGCCTCCACGGGGTGCCCGCGGTGCTCCTCGCCGTCGTGTCCCGACCGTGCGCCAACCGCCACATCCCCCACGCCAACTCCTTACTCTCTGCCGCCGCCTGCGCCATCCACGGTGCAGGCCCACCACTCCCATAACGAGCGGGAGTTCCGCAGGGGTCGGGAGGCGGGTCATTCCGTTCGGATCGCCGGAGGCAACCCTATGCGACAGCGGAGGGGCCGCGGTCGACCCCGACACGGAGTCGGCAACGCTTGCGAAGGTTTTAGGTTCGTCGAGGCTGGTCCAGTGGCCGATCGGCCAGCCGATCACCATGGCGCGGCCCACCACCGAGTCCTCGGAGACCGTGCCGCCGTACGGCGTGTTCTGGTGCGCGCGGGAGTCGGCGGAGTTGTCGCGGTGGTCGCCCATCACCCACAGCCGCCCCTGCGGCACGGTGATGTCGAAGGGGGTGACGGACGGGGCGCTGCCCGGATTGAGGTAGCCGGTCTCGCTGAGCGGGCTGCCGTTGACGGTGACCCGGCCCTGCGCGTCACAGCACTTGACGTGGTCCCCGCCGACCCCGATGACCCGCTTGATCAGGTCCTTCTCGTTGTCTGAGGGCAGCAGGCCGATGAAGGTGAGGCCT
Organism: Streptomyces sp. NPDC002386; assembly: GCF_053593175.1. NCBI lineage: Bacteria > Bacillati > Actinomycetota > Actinomycetes > Kitasatosporales > Streptomycetaceae > Streptomyces > Streptomyces sp. NPDC002386. The sequence goes on along the minus strand of NZ_JBSFBX010000009.1, from coordinate 210,150 downwards.
TCCTTGAACTGCTTGACGACCACCGGGTCGTCCTTCTTCGCACTGGTCTGCTCGTCGGCCAGCCAGCCGCCCGGGTCGTGGAAGACGACGACGTCCCCGCGCTGCGGCTCGGAGCCGAACCACGGGGTGAGCTTGTCGACCAGGACGCGGTCGCCGATCCGGATCGTCTGCTCCATGGAGCCGGACGGAATCACGAACGCCTGCACGAGGAACGTCTTCAGGACCAGCGCTATGAGCACCGCGACGCCGACCAGAAGGGGGATCTCCCGAACGGCTGACCGTCTGCGCTTGCGCTTCACCTTGCGCTGGAGCTTGCGCCGCTCCGCGCGCGTGCGGCCGCCGCCCGTCCCGGAGCCGGTGCGGCGGGTCCCGGTGGGCAGCAGGCTCTCGGCGGCGGTCGCCGGCGCTCCGCGCGGCTTGCCACGGTTACCCATGCACGCCCTCCGCGGGGGTGGCCGCGGGCACGCGCGCGTAGGCCGCCGGCCGCGTCAGGTGCCGCCAGTGCCCGTACGGCCAGGCGACCCAGTCGGCCCGGCCGATGACGTCGTCCACCGGGATCATGCCGCCGCCGGGCGAGCCCAGGTGGTCGCGGGAGTCGCTGGAGCGGCTGCGGTGGTCCCCGAGGACGAAGAGCCGGTCCGCGGGCACGACGACGTCGAAGGGGACGCTGGACGGGCTGTCCCCCGGATGGAGGAACGCCGTCTCGTCGACCGGCCGGCCGTTCACCTCGAGCCTTCCCTCCTTGTCGCAGCAGACCACGTGGTCTCCGCCTACCCCCACAACGCGCTTGATGTAGTCGGCGTCCCCGAAATACCCGGTTCCGTCGAAGACAACCACGTCACCGCGGAGCGGCTGGGCTCCGAAACGGTACGCCAACTTATTTACGAGGACGCGGTCACCGATCCTCAATCCCTGTTCCATCGATCCGCTCGGAATCTGGAACGGTTGCACCACGAAAGCGTTGAGGAGAAGCAAAAACACCAGGCAGACCAGGAGGGTGAGGGTGATCCGGCCGCCCGGCAGCCCCGCGGTGATCCGCGGCACCAACGCGAAACGCGACCGTCCCTCCGTCCCCGTGGTACCGGGTCGGGAGGAGCGGTCGCGTTGCGTCGGCTGTGCTTCGGTGTCCATCGGAGCCAGATGCTATCCGCCCCGATGTGACCGAAGGAAAAGCGCTCAGTTCTCGCGCTTCTCCTTGATCTTCGCGGCCTTGCCGCGCAGCTCACGGAGGTAGTACAGCTTGGCGCGGCGCACGTCACCACGGGTGACCAGCTCGATCTTCTCGACGATCGGGGTGTGCACCGGGAAGGTGCGCTCGACGCCGACGGAGAACGAGACCTTGCGGACCGTGAAGGTCTCGCGGACACCGGAGCCCTGGCGACGGATCACAACGCCCTTGAACTGCTGCACACGGGAGCGGTTGCCCTCGATGACGCGGACGTGGACGTTGACGGTGTCACCCGGGCGGAAGGCGGGGACGTCGCTGCGCAGCGACGCGGCGTCGACGGTGTCGAGCAGGTGAGACATTTCGTCTGCTTTCTTCGCTGATGCCACAGGTCATCAACGGGAACTAGGTTTCCATGAGGACTGCCGTGCGAGTCGGTGCGGGCGTCGTGTCCCCCTGTGGCAGGGGCGCACGCCGGACGGACGCACAACAGCGGCCTATTGTTCCACGCCGTCGGCGTGGCGCCAAAACCGGCCGTACGGCTCCCCCTCCGGGTCCGGTTCCCAGCCCAGGATGGACAGCATCTCCCGGTCCTTCTTGTCGAAGGCCTTGGGGTCGCAGCCCTCGATCAGGTCGGGGCGGTTGGCCGTGGTGCGCCGCAGGGCCTCGTCGCGGCGCCAGCGGGCGATCCGGCCGTGGTGGCCGCTGAGCAGCGTCTCGGGGATGTCCCGGCCGCGCCAGACGGGCGGCTTGGTGTAGACGGGGCCTTCCAGCAGGTTCGCCATCGCGCCGGGCGCGAAGGAGTCGTCCCGGTGGGACTCGGCGTTGCCGAGGACGCCGGGCAGCAGCCGGGCCACGGCCTCGGTGACGACCAGGACGGCCGCCTCGCCGCCGGCGAGCACGTAGTCGCCGATGGAGACCTCGTAGACGGGCATCCGGGTCGCGTACTCGTCCATGACGCGCCGGTCGATGCCCTCGTAGCGGGCCGGGGTGAAGATCAGCCAGGGGCGCTCGGAGAGTTCGACCGCCAGTTCCTGGGTGAAGGGCCGGCCGCTGGGGGTGGGCACGATCAGCGCGGGGGCCCGGCCGCCGGTCTCGTAGCCGTCGGCGAGCACCGTGTCGAGCGCGTCGCCCCAGGGCCCGGTCTTCATGACCATGCCGGGTCCGCCGCCGTAGGGGGTGTCGTCGACCGTGTTGTGCCGGTCGTACGTCCACGCGCGCAGGTCGTGCACGTGGACGTCGAGCTGCCCGCGCGCGCGTGCCTTGCCGACGAGGGAGACGTTCAGCGGTTCGAGGTACTCGGGGAAGATCGTGACGACGTCCAGCCTCATGCGTCCTCTTCCCGGGACGAGGCGATCTCGGCGGCGTCGTCGATCAGGCCCGGAGGGGGCGCGATGACGGCCCTCTGCTCATCGAGGTCGATCTCGGTCACGATCTCCTCCACGAAGGGGATCATCACCTCGCTGCCGTCCGGACGCTCGACGATGAACAGGTCCTGGGAGGGCAGGTGGGAGATCTCGGTGATCCGGCCGACCTCCGTGCCGTCCTCGGTGACCACGTCGAGGTCCATGAGCTGGTGGTCGTAGTACTCGTCCTCACCCTCGGGCAGTTCCTCGGGGTCGATCTCGGCGATCAGCAGGGTGTTGCGCAGGGCCTCGGCGGCGCTGCGGTCACCCACGCCCTCGAAGCGCAGCAGGAGGCGGCCGCTGTGCACCCGGCCGGTGGCGATGGTGAGCGGTCCGGCGGAGGCCGGGTCGGTGGCCAGAACGGCTCCCGGGGCGAGCCGCAGCTCGGGCTCGTCGGTTCGTACCTCGACGGTGACCTCGCCCTTGATGCCGTGGGCTCGGCCGATCCGTGCGACTACCAGCTGCACTGTGGTTGCTCTCCTGTCATACGACTACGGGCCGGGGACGGCCCAGTGGCCCTCCCCGGCCCGAGCCGGTGCTGCGATAAGCGTCAGCGGACGTGGTCCACGTCGACGAGGTCGACGCGGACTCCGCGGCCGCCGATGGCGCCCACGACGGTGCGCAGTGCGCGCGCGGTGCGGCCGTTGCGGCCGATCACCTTGCCGAGGTCGTCCGGGTGGACCCGGACCTCGAGCACGCGCCCGCGGCGCAGGTCACGCGAGGCGACCCGCACATCGTCAGGGTTGTCGACGATGCCCTTCACGAGGTGCTCAAGCGCCTCTTCGAGCATGCTGCTCAGGCCTCGGTCGACTCGGACTCGGCAGCGGCCTCGTCCTTCTTCTCAGCCTTCTTCTTCTGGGTGATGGCCTCACCCTTGCCCTCGTCGTCACCGCCGAGAGCCTCGAACGACGGGCGCGTGGACTTCGGCTCGGCGACGAGGAGCGGCGCGGGAGCCGGCTCGCCCTTGAACTTCTGCCAGTCGCCGGTCTTCTTCAGGATGGCGAGAACGGGCTCGGTCGGCTGCGCGCCGACACCCAGCCAGTACGCCACGCGGTCGGCGTCCACCTCGATGACCGACGGGTTGTAGGTCGGGTGGTACTTGCCGATCTCCTCGATGGCCCGGCCGTCACGGCGGGTACGGGAGTCGGCGACGACGATGCGGTAGTGAGGCGAACGGATCTTGCCCAGACGCTTCAGCTTGATCTTCACTGCCACGGGAGTGGACTCTCCTGATTTTGACGTGGTTGGGCACGGCGAGCTGCCGCGTGGGGTTGCGGTACCCGATATGCCCGATGGACGCGTCAGCCGGAGGAGAGAGGGGTCCTGTGCGACTGTCGAGTACAGCTAGCCATTGTGCCACACCCCTCGGGTCGCTCTCCGCCGCGGGGCACTCCGCCGCGGAGCACGGCCGCATGCGGGCATGCCCGAGCGGCACCCGGCGCCGGGGTGAGATCGCGTCGGGTGCGCCGCCCGGCGCCGCGCGGACCGCCGACGGCGGGCCACGCGGGGACGAGCCCGCTTCCGGCACCCACGAGATGCCGGCACTCGCGGCTCGCGGTTACGCCACTCCCACGACCTCCGGGATCCGGAACGGCTTGCCGCAGCCGCCGCACACGATGGGGGCCTGGGCCAGGACCGAGGGCACCACCCGGACGTTGCGGCCGCAGTCGCAGACCGCCTTGACGCGGACGCCGCCGCCGGAGGAGCCGTGACGGGCGGCCGGGCCCCGGAAGGTGCGGGAGGTGTCGGCCGAGGTGGCCACCGTGTGCGCCTTCAGGGCTCGCTGGAGGCGCTCGATGGTCGGACGGTAGCGCCGCTTCGCCTCCGGATTGAGCGTGACCAGCGAGAAGCCGCTGCTGGGATGCGGCTCCTCGGGGTGGTCCAGGCCCAGTTCCTCGGCCACGGCCAGGAAGCGGCGGTTGTGGTAGCGGCCGGCGCGGGAGGTGTCGCGGACACCGCGCGCGGCGGCGATGCCGTGGACGGCCTCGTGGAGCAGGCGCTCGAAGGAGAGTTCGTGACCGCACGCGGACGACGACTCCCCGATCAGGGACTCTGGCGCGGCAAGGTCCGGCAGTTCGGGGTGGTACCGCTGAATGTCGGCCCACGCCTGTGCCAGCTCTGCGGCGAGAACAGGTGGTGTCTGTGTCGTGCTCACGTAATGACAACGAGCGTGGGTGCCAGAGTGTTCCGATTCCGGGGCATCCCAAATAATTTGCACGTACCCGTCAGTTGCCGCTGATGCGTCCTGACGAGGGCGGGTGCGCTGATCTGCGGAGAAGCCTCACAGCTCGTACCAAGCCGGTGCGTAGTCCGACGTACGACGCGGCGTCTAAGCGGTGCTGTGGCGGTGGGCGCCGGATGCGCAAGGTGGGTTTCGGTCGCTCTCGCGTGCGGCCGTCACCTCTGTCAGCGTCCGCGCCGATCGTGACGTTACCGGGTGGGTCCGCGCCCCTCGTCACCGGCCCGTCCGCCGCCGGAGCGACACCGTACGGGCGCCCGGGTTGCGTGCGTGTGAAATCTCGCCACTTATGCGCTCAGTCCCCAAGCGGGGCCCCACGACCCCTGGACGGCATCGCGAGCCGGGAGTTACCTGACATACGTGGAGGGTGCGAGCGATCGGCACGGGGGCCTCGCAATCGGGCACAGCGACGAACAGTCGGCGGATTGGGGCGCTTACCTATGACACCTACGCTCGTGCGGGAGCACTTGTCCCACCCGAGTCCCGTACCACCCGGCGTGAACCCGTGCGCACGCGCGCGGGACTGGTCCGAGATCCAGGAGCGGATGCTGGTCCCGCTCTACGAGGCCGTCTACGAGCGGCTCGAGGTGGGCCCCGCGACCCGGCTGCTGGGCCTGCGCTGCGGTTCCGGTCTGGCCCTGCTGATGGCGTCCTCCAGAGGGGCCGCCGTGACCGGCGTCGACTCCTGCCGGGAACTGCTCGCCCTCGCGCGCGAGCGCCTGTCGCCGGACGCCGCGCGGCGCACGCGCGCGCGTCCGGGAGGCGGAACGGGCACGGGGACGGGCACGGAAACGGCAACGGGCACGACTCTCGTCGAGGATCTGCCCGGCGGCGCGGCCGGCGCGCGGACGCCCGCGTACACCCTGATGACCGTCTTCGAGCCGATCGGCTGCCTGGCGGGCGACTCCGAGGGCCTGGGCGGCCTGCTGGCGGGCGCGGTACCGCTGGCCGCGCGCGGGGCGGCCGTGGTGCTGGCCGGCTGGGGCCCGCCGGAGCGCTGCGCCACCTCCTCGGTGCTGCGGGTGGCGACGAAGCTCGCCGATCCGCTGCGCAGCGCGGGCAGTTGGCGGCCCGCCCGCCGTGACGACCTGGAGGAGGTCGCCCAGCGGGCCGGGCTGAAGCCGGACGGCTCGGGGCGGGTCGCCTGCCCGTTCGGGTACGCCGATGCCGACAGCGCCGTACGCGGCCTGCTGTCGACCGGTCTCTTCGACGCGGCGATCGCGGCCACCGACGGCAAGCAGGTGGACAAGGAGCTGGCGGAGGCGCTGCACCCGTACCGGCGCGCGGACGGGACGGTGTGGATGCCGAACGTGTTCCGCTACCTGGTCGCCCGGGTGCCGTAGCGGCACCCCCGGCCGGTGCCGGCGGCCCGTGCCGCTAGGCCTCCCCGTCCTTCGTCAGGCGGGTGATGCCGGCGATCCGGTAGGCGTCCGCCTCCTCCAGCGTCTCGTTCTCCAGCAGCGCGTGCGCCAGCGCGTCCAGCCGGCCCCGGTGGTCGCGCAGCTTCTGGCAGGCCTCCTCGTAGCACTCGTCGACGATCCGGCGCATCTCGGCGTCGATCACGTCGAGGGTCTGCGGGGCGGCCGACAGTCCGTACGCCTGCTGGGCGTCGCTGGGGAGCGCGGAGAACCGGCCGACGCGCTCGCTCATGCCCCAGCGGGCCACCATCCCGCGCGCGATGTTGGTGACCTGCTCGAGGTCGCTCTCGGCGCCGGTGGTGACGACTCCGTAGACGACCTCCTCCGCCGCCATGCCGCCGAGCGCGCCGATGATGCGGCCGCGCAGATAGCCCTCCGAGTGCGCGTACCGCTCCACCTCGGGCGTGGACATGGTCACGCCGAGCGCCCGGCCGCGCGGCACGATGGTGATCTTGCGGACCGGGTCGGCGCCGGTCTGCAGCATGCCCAGCAGGGCGTGGCCGCTCTCGTGGTACGCGGTGCGGCGGCGGTCCTCCTCCGGCATCACCAGGGTGCGCTCGGCGCCGAGCTGGACCTTCTCCAGCGCCTCGGACAGGTCCGCCCGCGTCACCTGATCCCGCTTGCCCTTGACCGCGAGCAGCGCGCCCTCGTTCGCGAGATTGGCCAGATCCGCACCCGTCATACCGGGCGTCACCCGCGCGAGCTGGGTCAGGTCCACATCGCCGGCGAGCGGCATCTCCCGGGTGTGGATGCGCAGGATCGCCTCGCGTCCGCCGCGGTCCGGCGGGGCCACGCTGACCACCCGGTCGAAGCGGCCGGGCCGGGTCAGCGCCGGGTCGAGGATGTCCGCGCGGTTGGTCGCCGCGATGACGATCACGCCCTCGGAGCCGGAGAAGCCGTCCATCTCGGTGAGGATCTGGTTCAGGGTCTGCTCGCGCTCGTCGTGGCCGCTCATCGAGGCGCCGCCGCCGCGTACCCGTCCGATGGTGTCGATCTCGTCGATGAAGATGATCGACGGGGCCACCTTGCGGGCCTCGGCGAACAGCTCACGGACCCGGGAGGCGCCGACGCCGACGATCATCTCGATGAACTCCGACGCCGAGGCCGAGAAGAACGGCACGCCGGCCTCGCCCGCGACCGCGCGCGCGAGCAGGGTCTTGCCGGTGCCCGGGGATCCGGCGAGCAGGACACCGCGGGGCAGCTTGGCGCCCATCCGGCGGTAGGTGTCGGGGTGCTTGAGGAAGTCGACGACGTCGTCCAGCTCGCCCTTGACCTCGTCGATGCCGGCCACGTCGGCGAAGGTGGTGCGCCCGGTGCCTGGCCGGAGCTCGACGGGTCTGGGCGGCGCCTTGCGCCCGAACATGCCGCCCGCGCCGCCCAGCCCCGTGCCGACCCGCCGGGCGATGAAGATCCACACCGCGGCCAGCAGCACGATCGGGATCAGGGAGATCAGCAGGTTGGACAGGAGGCCGCGCTCCTGCACGACCGGGCGCGCCGTCACCGTGACGCCGTGGCTGCTCAGGTTCTGCCACAGCTTGTCGTCGGCGAAGGCCGGCCGCTGCGTCCGGAACTTGGTGTAGTCGCCGCCCCCGTCGGGGTTGGCCCGGGGGCTCTTGAGCTCGCCCTGGATCGCGTCGCCCTTGGAGTAGATCTTGGCGACGTTGCCGGCGCCGACCTCACGGCTGAACTCCGTGTAGGAGATCGTCGGCTCGTTTCCCTTGCCCAGGTAGTTCAGGCCGACGTACGCCAGCAGGAAGACGATCACCGCGGTGACGAGCAGGCCCCACCACTTGCCGCCGCGCAGTCCGCCGCCGGACGGCCGGGGCGTCTCGTCGGGGGTGCCCTCGGCGCGCCACGGCTGGTCAGGGGCCTTGCGGGGTGGCGCCGCATTGCTCATACCTGGACGTTACGGCACCACGCCTGCCTCGGCATGCGCTGAGGGCGCCCCCCTGGCTCGGGGAGGCGCCCTCAGTGACGTACGGGCGGGAGTCAGCCCATGAACTTCTTGAACTCGTCCGGCAGCTCGAACTCCTGGCCGCCCTGCTGCGGCAGCCCGAAGGCGCCGCCCTCGGCGGCCGCGGCGCGCCGGGCCGCCTCCTCCTGCTCCTGCTGCTTGCGCTTCATCGGGTTGCCGGAGCGCTGCTTGCCCTTGGCCTTCTTCGGCTGCTTCTTGGTCCGGCCGGGGCCACCGCCCATGCCCGGGATCCCCGGCATGCCGGGCATGCCGCCGCCCTGGGCCATGCGGGACATCATCTTGCGGGCCTCGAAGAACCGCTCGACGAGGTTCTTCACCGCGCTGACGTCGACACCGGAACCCTTGGCGATACGGGCGCGGCGGGAGCCGTTGATGATCGTCGGGTCCTGACGCTCGACCGGGGTCATCGACTTGATGATCGCGGCGGTGCGGTCGACGTCCCGCTCGTCCAGGTTGTTGATCTGGTCCTTGATCTGGCCCATGCCCGGGAGCATGCCGAGCAGCTTGGAGATGGAGCCCATCTTCCTGACCTGCTCCATCTGGGCCAGGAAGTCGTCCAGGGTGAAGTCCTGGCCCTTCTTGGACGCCAGCTTCGAGGCCATCTTGGCGGCCTCTTCCTGGCTGAAGGTCTTCTCCGCCTGCTCGATCAGGGTGAGCAGGTCACCGAGGTCGAGGATGCGGGAGGCCATCCGGTCAGGGTGGAACGCGTCGAAGTCGTCGAGCTTCTCGCCGTTCGACGCGAACATGATCGGCTTGCCGGTGATCTGCCGGATCGACAGGGCGGCGCCACCGCGGGCGTCGCCGTCGAGCTTGGAGAGCACCACGCCGTCGAAGCCGACGCCGGCGCTGAAGGCCTCGGCGGTGTTGACGGCGTCCTGACCGATCATCGCGTCGACGACGAACAGGATCTCGTCCGGGGAGACGGCGTCGCGGATGTCCGCGGCCTGCTGCATCATCTCCTGGTCGATGCCGAGACGGCCGGCGGTGTCCACGATCACGATGTCGTGGACCTTGGTCCGCGCGTGCTCGATGGAGTCCTTGGCGACCTTGACCGGGTCGCCGACGCCGTTGCCGGGCTCCGGCGCGTAGACCGCGACACCGGCGCGCTCGGCGACGACGCCGAGCTGGTTCACGGCGTTCGGGCGCTGGAGGTCGGCGGCGACGAGCAGCGGGGAGTGGCCCTGGTCCTTGAGCCACTTGCCGAGCTTGCCCGCGAGGGTGGTCTTACCGGCACCCTGCAGACCCGCGAGCATGATCACGGTGGGGGGCTGCTTGGCGAAGCGGAGCCGGCGGGTCTCGCCGCCGAGAATGGTCACCAGTTCGTCGTTGACGATCTTGAGGACCTGCTGGGCGGGGTTGAGCGCCTTGGAGACCTCGGCGCCGAGCGCGCGTTCCTTGACGTTCTTGATGAACGTGCGGACCACGGGCAGGGCCACGTCGGCTTCGAGCAGTGCGATGCGGATCTCGCGCGCCGTGGCGTCGATGTCCGCTTCGCTCAGTCGGCCTTTCCCACGGAGGTTCTTGAAGGTCGCACTGAGGCGGTCGGAGAGGGTATCGAACACGGCGGCGTCGGTCCTCGGAAGTCGGGGGCGTTCTGGGCTGCCCTCCAGGATATCCGCCCGGAGAGCGGATATCCCCCGCCCGTCCCACCACGCGGCGGACCGGGAGGGGGACCGCGCGTCATCCGCGCAACGTGTCCTCCAGCACCTTGGCCGTCGACGCCGCGTCCTCCGGCGGCAGCGGCGCCCCGGTTCCCGTCGTCACGTAGAAGGCGTCGACGGCGTTGGCGCCCAGCGTGCTGACGTGCATGCTGCGCACCCGCACCGCCGCCTTCTCCAGGGCCATACCGATCCGGAACAGCAGCCCGGGGGCGTCCTGGGCGCGTACCTCGATCACCGTGGCGTGGTGGGAGGCCGCCGGGGCCACCGTCACCCGGGGCGGCGGGGCGACCCAGCCGCGGCGGCGCGGATAGGCGGCGTCCCGTTCGGCCAGGCGGCCGGCGATGTCGAGGGAGCCGTCCAGGGCCCGGACCAGGTCGGCGCGCAGCCGGGTGGCCTGGGGCAGGGAGCCGTACTCGGCCGCGACCCGCCAGTTCAGCAGCAGGACCGACGCGTCCTCGACGTCGTGGGGCAGGCGCAGGGCGCGCAGCCCGGCCGTGCGGACCGTCAGCCGCTGCACGGCGAGGACACCGGCGACCGCCGGCAGCACGCCCGGCTGGTCCGGTACGGCGATGAGCAGTTCCACGCCGAGCGGTTCGGGCTCGCCGGGGGTGTCCTCCCCGGGTCCCGGTTCGGTCTGCGCGCGCAGGGCGAGGACGGGGCTGCCGGTGCGGAAGGCCTCGATGGCGAGGCGCTCCTGCTCGGCGGTGGGCGCGGTGGGCTCGGGTTCCTCGGCCGCGTCGCCGGCCAGCACGGCGGCCACACGGCGCACCAGGTCGGCGACGAGGGAGCCGCGCCAGGTGGACCAGGCGGCGGGGCCGGTCGCGAGCGCGTCGGCCTCGGTGAGGGCGTGCAGCAGCTCCAGGGTGCTCTGGCTTCCGACGGCCTCGGCGACCGAGTGGACGGTGGCGGGGTCGTCCAGGTCGCGCCGGGTGGCCGTCTCGATCAGCAGCAGGTGGTGCCGGACGAGGGTGGCGAGCACCGCGACGTCGGCCCGGTCGAAACCGATCCGCGCGGCCACGTCCCTGGCGATGATCTCGCCGGCCACGGAGTGGTCGCCGGGCCAGCCCTTGCCGATGTCGTGCAGCAGCGCGGAGACGAGGAGCAGGTCGGGGCGGCCGACGCGGCGGGTCAGCTCGGAGGCGCGGACCGCGGTCTCGATCAGGTGCCGGTCCACCGTCCAGATGTGGACGGCGTTGCGCTGCGGCCGGCAGCGGACCCGTTCCCAGTCGGGCAGGAGGCGGCTGATCAGGCCCTCCGCCTCAAGAGCCTCCCAGACGTCGATGGTCGGGCGGCCGGAACCGAGCAGCGTGACCAGTTGCTCGCGGGCCTCGGCGGGCCAGGGCGTGGGCAGCGGGCGGGTGGTGGCGGCCAGGCGCCGTACGGCGTGCAGGGACAGCGGAAGGCCGGCTTGGGCGGCGGCGGCCGCGGCGCGCAGCGGCAGTACGGGGTCGCGTTCGGGGCGTGCGGCGCGGGCGAGCACCACCTCGCCGTCCTGCTCGACCACGCCCTCGGCCAGCGGCGACCGCTCGGTGGCCGGTTTGCCGCCGCCCAGCATGGCGCGCAGCCGCGGGCGGACGGCCCGCGAGCGCAGCACGCGCCCCACCTCGCGCCAGGTGACGTCGCTGGCGTACGAGACGACGCGCGCCGACTCGTACACCTGGCGCAGCAGGGTGTCGGCGTCCAGCAGGCCCAGTCCGGCCGCGACCTGGTCCTGTTCCTGGAGTGCGAGCCGGTCGGTGGCGCGGCCGGTGGCCAGGTGCAGGGCGTCCCGGACGTCGAGCAGGTGCCGGCGGGCGTCGGCGAGGCCCTCGCGGGGGGCGTCGGCGAGCCAGGAGGCGGCCACGGCGCGCAGGGCGGTGGCGTCCCGGAGGCCGCCTCGGGCCTCCTTGAGGTCGGGTTCCAGGAGGTACTGCAGTTCGCCCTGCCGTTCGGCGCGCTCGGCGCACAGCTCCTGCAGCTCGGGCAGGCGTTTGGGTGCCTGGTTGCGCCAGTCGGCGAGGACGGCGGTGCGCAGTCCGGCGGTGAGGCCGAGGTCGCCGGCGAGGTGGCGGGCGTCCAGCAGGCCGAGCTGGACCTTCAGGTCCTCACCGGCCGTTCGGCGGGCCTCGGCCGGGGTGCGCACGGAGTGGTCGAGCGCGAGGCCGAGGTCCCAGACCGGGTACCAGAGGCGGTCGGCCAGGGCGGCGATCGCGCCGGGGTCACCGCCGTCGTGCAGCAGCACGAGGTCGAGGTCGCTGCGCGGGGACAGCTCCCCGCGGCCGTAGCCGCCGACGGCGACGAGCGAGACACCCCTGAGTCCTCCGGCCGCGGCCGTGAAGAGGCCGGAGAGCCAGTCGTCGGTCAGCTCGGCGAGGGCCGAACGGCGCGGCGGCCCGGACCGCGCCTCCTCGGTGAGGAGGCGCAGCCGGGCCGCCGCGTAGCCGCCGGGTCCCGAGTCGTCCGTCTCTTTCCGCACATCCGTACCCGTCACCCAGCGACTCCTGTCCTCGCGTCGTTCAGAGCGCGTCCGGGCCGCGCTCGCCGGTGCGGACCCGTACGGCCGTCTCCACCGGCAGCGACCAGACCTTGCCGTCACCGATCTTGCCGGTGCGGGCCGCCTTCACGATGACCTCGACCAGCTGCTCGGCGTCGTCGTCCTCGGCCAATACCTCGATACGGATCTTCGGAACCAGGTCGACGGTGTACTCGGCACCGCGGTACACCTCGGTGTGGCCCCGCTGACGACCGTAGCCGCTGGCCTCGGTGACCGTCAGTCCGTGGACGCCGAAGGCCTGGAGGGCCTCCTTGATCTCATCCAGCCGGTGCGGCTTGACGACGGCGGTGATGAGCTTCATGCGTCCACCTTCTTGGAGGGCTTGGCGGCCGCGGCCGGGCCGGGGGCGGAGGAGCCGATGACACCGCCGCCGGTGCCGCTGAAGTCGTAGGCGCTCTCGGCGTGCTCGGCCTGGTCGATGCCGGAGATCTCCTCGTCCTGACCGACCCGCATACCGATCGTCCTGTCGATCAGGAAGGCGAGGACGGCGGAGGCGACCAGGGAGTAGGCGAGGACCGCGAAGACACCGGCGCACTGCTTCCACAGCTGGTCGAAGGAGTGGTCGCCGTAGAAGACGCCGGTCGCGTCGGACTGGCCCTTGCCGGTGGCGAAGAAGCCGATGAGCAGCGAGCCGATGATGCCGCCGACCATGTGGACGCCGACCACGTCGAGGGAGTCGTCGTAGCCCCACTTGAACTTCAGGCCGACGGCCGCGGCGCAGGCGACACCGGCGATGGCGCCGACGGCGATCGCGCCGAGCGGGGAGACCGCGCCGCCCGACGGGGTGATCGCGACCAGGCCGGCGACGGCGCCGGAGGCGGCGCCCAGCGTGGTGAACGCGCCGTGGCGGATCTTCTCGTAGGCGAGCCAGGCGAGCATCGCGGCCGCGGTGGCGACCTGGGTGTTCACGAACATCAGCGCGCCGACGCCGTCGTCGTTGCCGAGCCAGGAGCCGGCGTTGAACCCGAACCAGCCGAACCACAGCAGACCGGCGCCGAGCATGACCAGCGGCAGGCTGTGCGGGCGCATCGGGTCCTTCTTGAAGCCGACCCGCTTGCCGATGACCAGGATGACGCCGAGGGCCGCGGCACCGGCGTTGATGTGGACCGCGGTACCACCGGCGAAGTCGATCACGCCGAGCTTGAAGGCCCAGCCGTCCGCGCCCCAGACCCAGTGGGCGACCGGGACGTAGACGATCGTGGCCCACAGGGTGATGAACAGCGACCAGGCCGAGAACTTGACTCGGTCGGCGAGGGCGCCGCTTATCAGGGCCGGGGTGATGATGGCGAACATCAGCTGGAAGACCATGAAGACGTAGACCGGGATCGTGTAGCCGTCCCAGAGCTCCGTCAGTCCGATGTTGCTGAGGCCGAGCCAGTCGGCGTTCCACCCGATCAGGCCGGATCCCGACCCGAAGGCGAGGGAGAAGCCGTAGAGCACCCAGAGGATGGTGATGATGCCCATGCTGATGAAGCTCATCATGAGCATGTTCAGGGTGCTCTTGACGCGGACCATGCCTCCGTAGAAGAAGGCCAGGCCCGGGGTCATGATCAGCACCAGGGCGGAGCAGATGAGCATGAAGCCTGTGTTCGCGGCGGACAACTTGGATGCCTCCGCGGCAAGCGTGATGGCTGGTGCCATCGGCGTCTCCTCGTCGGTTGTACGGCCCCGTGCGGGCGGTGCCTGGGCGGACCGGTCGGGTGAGGGGTGGGCCGGTTATGCGCCATGAGACTCGCGCAGCGCGGTTTCGGTGGAAGCCCCTCGTTGTTTCGCCCGGGTGACGAAGGCGCCCCGCGTGTTACGCGTCGGTGAAGAGCGGGATGCCGGGCTGCGGGATCGTTATCGTGGCGCAACCTTCTCGGCGCGAAGAAAACCGGCCGTGGCGGGCCTCTCCGATGACCTGGCGCGGGGGAGCCGAGTCGGGCGGTTCGGGAGGACCGGCCACGGCCGGCGCATGGGTGACCTGAGAGTTCAGACGGCCTCCGCGGCCTCCGGCAGGTCCACGGCGAGCTGGTCGGAGAGGTCGACGACGGCGGTGAGGTCGCCGAAGTCGCGCACCGCGGTGTCGACCGTCTTGCGGATCCGGGTGTTCACCCGCTCGGAACGCACCTTCTTGGCGACCCGCATGGCGTCGGAGGCGTACTGGGTGCTCTGCTCGGGCTCACGCCGCAGCAGGTGCACGGTGGCCATGCCGATCAGGTTCAGCGCGTACGACCGCTGGTGCTCCTGGTCCTTGGCGAACAGCTCCACAGCCCGCTCCATCAGCGGTTGGGCCAGGGAGGCGTAGGTGGGGCTGCGGCCCGCCACGTAGGCGAGGTCGCGGTAGGAGTGCGAGTTCTCCGCGAACAGTTCGGCCTCGGAGAAGAAGCGGATCCAGTCGGGGTCCGGCTCGTCCCACTCGTCGGCGTCGGCGAAGGTGTCCTCGGCCATCCGGACGGCCCGCTTGCACTTGCCGGGCTGGCCCATGTTGGCGTACGCGCGGGCCTCCATCGCATACAGCATGGCCTGGGTGCGCGGACTGGCGCAGTCGCGGCTGCCGTACTGCGCGAGATGGATCAGTTCCAGGGCGTCGTCGGGCCGGCCGAGATGGATCATCTGGCGGCTCATGTTGGACAGCACGTAGGAGCCGAGCGGTTTGTCGCCGGCCTCCTTCGCGGCGTGCAGCGCGAGGACGAAGTACTTCTGCGCGGTGGGCTGGAGGCCCACGTCGTACGACATCCAGCCCGCGAGCTCGGCGAGTTCGGCGGCGACCTTGAAGAGCTTGCGGCTGGTGGCCTCGGGCTGGGGTTCCTGGAGGAGGTCGGTGACCTCGTGGAGCTGGCCGACGACCGCCTTGCGGCGCAGACCGCCGCCGCACTGGGCGTCCCACTGGCGGAACATGCGCGTGGTGGACTCCAGCAGGTCCAGCTCGGGCCTGGACAGCCGGCCCGGCCTGCGGGAGTCGTGGACGGACTCGGGCTCCGGCGGGACCGGCGAGGAGGGGGCCGGCACGAGCCAGCGCTGCAGGGGCTCGACCAGGGACGGGCCCGCGGCCAGGGCCAGCGAGGTCCCGAGGAAGCCGCGCCGCGCCAGCATCAGGTCGCTGCGCGAGAACTCGCTGAGCAGGGCCACCGCCTGCGGGCCCGTCCAGGGCAGGTCGACACCGGACGCGGAGGGGGACGGGCGGGCGGCGCGCAGGCCGAGGTCCTCGATGGAGACGACACAGCCGAAGCGCTCGGAGAACAGCTCGGAGAGGATCCGCGGGATCGGCTCGCGCGGGTTCTCGCCGTCCAGCCAGCGACGCACCCGCGAGGTGTCCGTGGAGATGTGGTTGGCACCCAACTGGCGTGCCCTGCGGTTCACTTGGCGGGCCAGCTCGCCCTTGGACCAGCCGCTGCGCACGAACCACGAGCCGAGCAGCTCGTTGGGGCGCTTGTCAGCGTTCGTCCCGCTTCCGCCGTTGCCGCCCACTGGCACGCCCCCATCCCTGAGACCACTTGCCGCCGAGTGCGCCAAGCCCTATCAGAATGCCGGTAAACAGGGCCTCCCGTCCGCCGGTTCTCACCCTTCGAACGGACCGACGGCTTGCCTCCGGCATACCCGCGAGGGCATGTGCCCCCAGGCCTCACGCACTCACAGTAATCCCACGATCACCCGTCCAGCCATGGCGGACCTGGAAACGCCACCATTCGCCACCCCTTCGAATGAACTCACGGTCTGCGCAACGCGATTCACTTGACATAGGACGAAAGGCCGTCGGCGGGGTGATGCACACGGGGGCGCACGAATCCCTTCGCGCCACCCACGACGCTTCGACGCGCCGCCTCGGCCTCACGGAGCGAACGGAACCGCGGCCGTAGCGTCACGTTCCGCTTCCGTCTCGTTCCGCGTCGTAACCACCGGCGCGCCGGACCCGTTGGAGGGGGCATGGGCTTCACGATCGGCGGTATGCGCGAGATCCGTTCCGGCACACGTCGGCGCGGCCGTTCGTCGGAGTGCACCGCCGTCGCCGAGTTCACCGGACTCTGGGGCTGGGACGTGGTGCCGGGCGCACGGGCCGTGGCGGGCGTCTGCTCCTGCGGGCAGCCGGGCTGCCGGGCCCCCGGCGCCCACCCGCTCGGCTTCGCGCCGACGGTGCCGGCCGGCGCCACGCTCGGCGAGGTGACCAGGGCCTGGGCGGAGTTCCCGGGCGCCTCGGTGATGCTCGCCGTCGGCCGCGCGTTCGACGTCGTCGAGGTGGCCGAGCCCGCCGGGCGCCGCGCCCTGGTGCGGCTCGAGCGCATGGGCCTCCCGCTCGGCCCGGTCACCGCGACCGCCGACGGACGCGCCCACTTCTTCGTCGCCCCCGGCGCCGCCGCCGACCTCCCCCGGCTCCTCTACCGCATGGGCTGGGACGACCCGTCCGCGCTGGACCTGCGCGGCCTCGGCCCGGGGACGTACATCACCGCGCCGCCCTCCGACCGGGGCGGCCTCGGGCCGGTGCGCTGGCTGCGTCCGCCCGCGCTGGACTCGGCGACCCGGCCGCCGGCCGCCCGGCTGCTGCTGGGCACGCTGGCGTACGTGGCCCACCGGTCGCGGGCGAGGGACTGAGCGTTCTCCGCGTCCGGCCCCCACCCGAGCGAACTCCGTACGAGCGCCGTCCGCGCGACCGCCCCGTGCGGGTGTGCCGGAAAGGGCGAAGCGCCCGCCCCCCGTGTACTGGGGGCGGGCGCTTCTTCGATCCGGCGGGTGAGCACACCCCGTCGTCAGTCACCGATGAGCGCATCCACGAACGCCTCCGGCTCGAACGGCGCCAGGTCGTCCGCGCCCTCGCCGAGGCCGATCAGCTTGACCGGGACGCCCAGCTCGCGCTGGACCGCGACCACGATGCCGCCCTTGGCGGTGCCGTCGAGCTTGGTCAGCACGATGCCGGTGATGTCCACGACCTCGGCGAACACTCGGGCCTGCACCAGACCGTTCTGGCCGGTGGTGGCGTCCAGGACGAGCAGCACCTCGTCCAGCGGCGCGTGCTTCTCGACCACGCGCTTGACCTTGCCCAGCTCGTCCATGAGGCCGGTCTTGGTGTGCAGCCGGCCGGCGGTGTCGATGAGGACCACGTCGACCCCCATCTCCTTGCCCTCCTTCACCGCGTCGAAGGCGACGGAGGCGGGGTCGCCGGCCTCGGGGCCGCGCACGGTGTAGGCGCCGACGCGCTCGCCCCAGGTCTGGAGCTGGTCGGCGGCGGCGGCCCGGAAGGTGTCGGCGGCGCCCAGCACCACGGTGCGGCCGTCGGCCACGAGCACCCGGGCGAGCTTGCCGGTGGTGGTGGTCTTGCCGGTACCGTTGACGCCGACGACCATCACGATGCCGGGCTTGCGGTCCTCGGGCTCGGTCCGGACCGAGCGGTCGACGTCGGTGCCGACCAGCTTGAGCAGTTCCTCCCGCAGCAGGGCGCGCAGCTCCTGCGGGGTGCGGGTGCCGAGCACCTTCACCCGCTCGCGCAGCCGCTCGACCAGTTCCTGGGTGGGCTGCACACCGACGTCGGCGGTGAGCAGGGTGTCCTCGACCTCCTCCCAGGTCTCCTCGTCGAGGTGCTCGCGGGACAGCAGCGTGAGCAGGCCCTTGCCCAGGGCGTTCTGCGAGCGGGAGAGACGGGTGCGCAGGCGGACCAGCCGCCCCGCGGTGGGCTCCGGGATCTCGATCTCGGGAGCCTCG
Source organism: Streptomyces sp. NPDC002386 (assembly GCF_053593175.1). Lineage (NCBI taxonomy): Bacteria > Bacillati > Actinomycetota > Actinomycetes > Kitasatosporales > Streptomycetaceae > Streptomyces > Streptomyces sp. NPDC002386. The sequence continues at coordinate 192,080 of NZ_JBSFBX010000009.1, read as the reverse complement.
ACGGTGGGCGGCTCCTCGACGACGACCGGGGCGGGGCCGCCGGGAAGATCCACCTCCTCGATCGTCCGGCGCGGTTCGTCGCGCGGTGTCTCGGCCTCTTCGCCGACGTGCGGCTCGGCCGGGGGCGCGGTGATGTCGGGCGTCCTGGGCGGCGGCGGGGGCAGCGGCTTGCGGCGCCGGCTGCCGACGATGAGCCCGCCCAGCGCACCGAGGACGACCACGGCGATGACTACAGCAAGGATGATGGTTTCCATAACGCGTCCAGTATCGGCCATGGGTCCGCCGCCGCCGGGTTCGTGGCTTCCTCCGAGAGACAAAAACCACTGGAAGGCATGAGTCGGATCAAAGTACGATGGTATTGGCTCCGTCCACGCGCGTAGAGTCCCCGACGTCCCGTCCCCCCACCCCGAGGCACCCTCTTTCATGAGCAAGACAGCCGAGGCCGAAGGCGCTCTCGAGACCCGTGGCATCGAGCAGGTACCCGACCACGAGCGGACCGCCAGAACCCGCGAACTGTTCCCGACCTGGGTCGGCGCCAACATCAGCGTGCTGCTGCTCACCATGGGCGCGAGCCTGGTGGTGGCGTACGGCCTGAACATCTGGCAGGCCCTCGTCGTCGCGGCCGCCGCTCCGGTCGTGGCCTACGGGCTGGTCGGCCTGATCGGCATCGCCGGCAAGCGGGGCGGCGCCCCCGGCATGGCGCTGTCGCGCGCGGTGTTCGGCCAGCGCGGCAACCTGCTTCCCGGTTCGCTGATCTGGGTCGCCCGCTGGGGCTGGGAGACGATCAACGCGGTGACCGGCGCGTACGCGATGCTGACCATCCTGGACATCGTGTTCGGCATCAGGGCGAACAGCGTGCTGGACATGGTGATGCTGCTGGCCTTCGTCGTCGCGACCTTCGCGATCTCCGGTCTCGGCATCAACGCCGTGCAGAGGTGCAACAAGTACGCGACCTATGTGTTCGGCGTCTTCTCCGTGCTGGTCCTCGGCTATCTGGCCGTGCACACGGACTGGTCGAAGGTCATGCACCACGGCGCGGGCTCCACGGCCTCCGTGATCACCGGCATCGGGATGATCGCGGCGGGCGGGGTCAGCTGGATCCCGTCCGCACCGGACTTCACCCGTTACCTGCCGCGCACCGCGTCGTCGAAGGCGATCGTGGGCACGGCGGTGGGCGGCGCCGGGATCGTGGTGCTGCCGATGGTGCTGATGGGCGCGGTCATGGCGGTCTCCACGCCCGACCTGGCCTCGGCGGCGGACCCGGTCTCCTTCCTCGGCGAGATCCTGCCGACGTGGCTCGCGGTGCCGTACCTGCTCATCGCGCTGATCGGCATGCTTCTGATCAACTCGATGTCCATGTACTCGGCGGGCTTCACCGCGCAGACCCGGGGCTTCAAGGTGCCGCGCCACTGGGCGGTCTCGGTGAACGCCGTGATCTCGCTCGTCCTCGGCGGGGTGCTGATGCTGGTGGCGACGAGCTTCATGGGCTCGTTCATCGCCTTCCTCTCCCTGCTGGCGGTCGCCTTCTCGGCCTGGGTCGGCGTGTTCGGCGCGGACATGCTGCGGCGCACCGAGTACGACGGCCGGGCCATGGCCGACACCACGCGCACCAGCGCCTACTGGTACCGGGGCGGCTTCTCCCCCGCCGCGGTGGCGGCCTGGGCGGCCGGCCTCGCCGGGGGCCTGCTGTTCACCACCTCGGACTGGTTCACCGGCCCGCTGGCGAAGAACAACGTCATCGGCGAGTACGGCCTCGGCTGGGTCGCCACGATCGTGATCTCCGGTCTGCTGTACACGGCCCTGCCGAAGCCCGCGGTGGTGCGCCCGGCGCCGGCCGGCGGGACCGCCGCCGGATCCGGCGAGCCCGCCGGGGAGCCCGCGGCCGCCGGCGTCTGACCGGGCCCGCGCCGCCGGGCCGCGTCGATGGCCACCTGACGTTCCGTCAGCTAGCGTCCCCCTGCACACCCATCCGGTGAAGGGGGACGCGGTCATGCCCGTCACGGTCGTACGGTTCAACCTGGCCGAGCCCGGCGCCACCCCCGCCTCCCTCTCCGCGCGCTACCGGGCCGCGCTGGAGATGGCCGCGTACGCCGACGAGCACGGCGTCACCACCGTGCAGACCGAGGAACACCACGGCGCCGACGACAACTGGCTGCCGTCGCCGTTCACCTTCGCGGGCGCGGTGCTCGGGGCCACCCGCCGGATCGCGGTGACGGTGGCGGCGGCGATCGGCCCGCTGCACGATCCGCTGCGGCTGGCCGAGGAGATCGCCGTGCTGGACCTGCTGAGCGGCGGGCGGCTGGTGACGGTGGCCGGCATCGGGTACCGGCCCGAGGAGTACGCCCTGTTCGGCGTGGACTGGCGGCGGCGCGGCCGGCTCCAGGACGAACTGCTGGAGACCCTGCTGAAGGCGTGGACCGGCGAGGAGTTCGGCTACCGGGGGCGTACGGTGCGGCTCACCCCGCGCCCGTACACCGCACCGCACCCGCCGCTGCTGGTCGGCGGTTCCTCCCGGGCCGCCGCGCGCCGGGCCGCCCGGCTGGGCCTGCCGTTCTTCCCCAGCGCGCACCTGCCGGAGCTGGCGGACTACTACGAGGAGCGGCTCGCCGAGTACGGCACCGAGGGCTGGACCATGATGCCCGCCGCCGAGAACCCGCTGCTGCACCTCTCCGAGGATCCGGACCGGACCTGGGCCGAGTACGGCGGGCACTTCCTGCACGAGGCGCGGACGTACGCCTCCTGGCAGCCCGGCGGGACCCGCTCCGCGGTGCGGTCGGCGGCCGCCACGGTCCGCGACCTGCGCGCGGAGGGCGTGTACCGGGTGCTCACCCCCGAGCAGTGCGTGCGCCTCGGCCTGGACGCCCTCGTGCTGCATCCGCTGGTCGGCGGGATGCCGCCGGCGGAGGGCTGGCGGAGCCTGCGGCTGTTCGCGGAACGGGTGGTCCCGGCGCTGGCCGGCTGACCCCGGCGAGGACGGCCGCCGGGCGGTGCCGGGGCGGGGCGGCGCGGCTGACCCCGGCGAGGACGGTCGCCGGGTGGTGCCGGGGCGGGGCGGGGCGACAAAGGGCCGTCCCCGCCCGGGCAGTGACCGGGCGGGGACGGCGGGGGGTTCGAGGAGAGGGGCAGCGGGGACTTGGCCCTTCTCCTCGGGACTCGGAAGGGGCGGTTAGCCCATCTCCTCCAGCGTCTTGCCCTTCGTCTCCTTGACGAACTTCAGGACGAACGGGATGGAGAGCGCGGCGAAGACCGTGTAGATCACGTACGTGCCGGACAGGTTCCAGTCGGCCAGCGACGGGAAGCTCGCGGTGATCGCCCAGTTGGCGATCCACTGGGCGGCGGCGGCCACGCCCAGCGCGGCGGCCCGGATCCGGTTCGGGAACATCTCGCCGAGCATGACCCAGACGACCACACCCCAGGACAGGGCGAAGAAGAGCACGAAGACGTGGGCGGCGACCAGGGCGACCCAGCCCTGGGTGGCGGGCAGCTTGCCGTCGACGAGGTCGTACGAGAACGCCCAGGCCTCCAGCGCCAGGCCGACGGCCATGCCGACGGAGCCGATGAGGGCGAGCGGCTTGCGGCCGATGCGGTCCACGAAGATCATCGCGATCACGGTGCCGACGATGTTGATGATCGACGTCGTGAAGGAGTAGAAGAACGAGTCCGTCGGGTCGACGCCGACCGACTGCCACAGCGTCGAGGAGTAGTAGAACGCGACGTTGATGCCGACGAACTGCTGGAACACCGACAGGCCGATACCGACCCAGACGATCGGCTTGAAGAAGAAGCCACCGCCGAGCAGGTCCTTGAAGGTGGACCTGTCCTCGCTCTTCATCGCGTGCTCGATCTCGGCGACGCGGGCGTCCAGGTCCACGTCACCGCCCTCGACCTCGGCGAGGATCGCGCGGGCGCGGTCACGCTTGCCGACGGAGAGAAGGAAGCGCGGGGACTCGGGGATCGCGAAGGAGAGCAGGCCGTACAGGACCGCGGGGACGACCATGACGCCGAGCATGACCTGCCAGGCCTCCAGGCCCATCAGCGTGCCGCGCTGGTCGCCGCCGGCGGCGTTCAGCAGACCCCAGTTGACGAGCTGGGAGATGGCGATGCCGACGACGATCGCGGCCTGCTGGAAGGAGCCGAGCCGGCCGCGGTAGGCGGGCGGGGCGACCTCGGCGATGTAGGCCGGGCCGATGACGGAGGCCATGCCGATGGCGAAGCCGCCGACGATGCGCCAGAAGGCGAGGTCCCACAGGGCGAAGGGCAGCGCGGAGCCGACGGCGCTGACCGTGAACAGCGCGGCGGCGATCTGCATGCAGCGGATGCGGCCGATCCGGTCGGCTATCCGGCCGGCGGTCGCGGCACCGATGGCACAGCCGATCAGGGCGATGGCGATGACCTGGGCCAGAGCCGCGGAGCCGATGTCGTAGCGGCCCCGGATGGCCTCGACGGCGCCGTTGATCACGGAACTGTCGTAACCGAACAGGAAACCGCCCATGGCGGCCGCCGCCGCGATGAAGATGACGTGCCCGAGATGATCGGGGTGAGCCGTCCCGGCTCGTGGCTTGGGTGCCTGCGCTGTGCTGGTCACGAATAACTCCTCGGGCCACGGCAACGCTGCCGCGTGGGGGTGAGCCCTTACAGGTATCCCGTGGTGCCGCGTTCACACCACTTAGACCTGAAGGTAAAAGCAACGTTGCAGAGACTATGCCTTCAAGTTTCGAAGTCAATACCTGCGTGCCTGTGAGTTATAAGACGCACTGGATCATCCTGTGTTCAAAAGATGAACACAGGGTGAGTTGATCTTGAAATGACGATCAGCGCAGGCGCTGCGAGATGACCTTCGACACGCCGTCGCCCTGCATGGAGACGCCGTAGAGCGCGTCGGCGACCTCCATCGTGCGCTTCTGGTGTGTGACCACGATGAGCTGCGAGCTCTCCTGGAGCTCCTGCATGATCCGGATCAGCCGCTGGAGGTTGGTGTCGTCCAGGGCCGCCTCGACCTCGTCCATGACGTAGAACGGGCTGGGCCGGGCCTTGAAGATGGACACCAGCAGCGCCACGGCGGTCAGCGAGCGCTCGCCGCCCGAGAGCAGGGACAGCCGTTTGACCTTCTTGCCCGGCGGACGCGCCTCGACGTCCACGCCGGTGGTGAGCATGTTGTCCGGGTCGGTCAGCACCAGGCGTCCCTCACCGCCCGGGAAGAGCCGGCTGAACACGCCCTCGAACTCCCGGGCGGTGTCCCGGTAGGCCTCGGTGAAGACCTGCTCGACGCGCTCGTCCACCTCCTTCACCACCTGCAGGAGGTCGGCGCGGGTCTTCTTCAGGTCCTCGAGCTGCTCGCTGAGGAACTTGTGCCGCTCCTCCAGTGCCGCGAACTCCTCCAGCGCCAGCGGATTGACCTTGCCGAGCTGCTGGTAGGCGCGTTCGGCGGCCTTGAGCCGCTTCTCCTGCTCGGCCCGCGCGAACGGCCGGGGCAGGTTGCGCGGGTGCTCCGGGTCCTCGGGCAGCTCCTCGCCGGCGGCGGGGAGCGAGGGCGGCACGGGCTGGTGCGGACCGTACTCCGCGACCAGTCCCGCCGGCTCCACGCCCAGCTCCTCCAGCGCCTTCGTCTCCAGTTGCTCGATCCGCAGCCGCTTCTCGGCGCCGAGCACCTCGCCCCGGTGCACCGAGTCCGTCAGCTTGTCGAGTTCCGACTTCAGCTCGCGGCCCGCGTTCCGGGCGGCGGTCAGCTCCTGCTCCCGCCGGGCCTTCGCGGCCTCGGCGGCGGCCCGCTCCTCCTCGGCCCGCCCCAGGGACACCTCGACGTGCGCGAGCAGTTGACGGGCGCCGGAGGCGACGGCCTCCGCGACGGCCGCCTCGTGCCTGAGCCGGGCCCGCCGCTGCTCGGCACGCGCGCGTGCCTCGCGCTCCGCGCGGGCCGCACGGTCCAGCGAGTCGGCGCGACCCGCGAGTCCCTTCACCCGTTCCTCGTGCGTACGGGCCTGGAGCCGGGCCTCCATCTCGGTCTGCCGCGCGTTGGCGCCGTCGGCGGCGAGCCGGTCCCGCACCGAGGTGTCCGGCTCCTCGTCGACCGGCACCTCCTCGGCGACGGCGAGCCGTTCGGACAGCTCCTCGGCCTCCAGCACGGCCTTGTCCAGCGCCTCCTGCGCGCGTGCCGTGGCCGCGGCCGACCGCTCGGCCTCACCCGCCGCGCCCCTCGCCTGCCCCGCGAGCCGCCCGAGCTGCTGGGCCACGGCCGACTTCTCCCGGTCGGCGGCCCGGCGCCGCTCCCCCAGCTCCTCCACCTGCGCGGCGGCCGAGGTGCGCCGCTCGGCCGCCGCGTGCTGGGCCTCGGTGAGCTCCTCGCAGCGGACGGCCAGCACCTCCAGCTCGGCGGCCGCCTCATCCACGGAGGCCTGCACCTCCAGCAGGCTGGGCGCGCCGGCCGAGCCACCGTGCGCGAAGTGCGCGCCGAGCAGGTCGCCCTCGGCGGTGACGGCGGTCAGCCCGGGGTGCGCGTTGACCAGGTCCTCGGCGTCCTCCAGAGTGCCGACGACCACGATCCGGCGCAGCAGCCGCCGCACGGCGGGCATGAGTCCGGCGGGGCCCCGCACCAGGTCGGCGGCGCGGAGGGCACCGCCGGGGCGCTCGTCCCCCGGTCCGTCGCCGGGGTCGTCCGGGCCGCCGCCGGGGGCCTCCCGGGTGTCGGTCAGGAGCAGGGCCGCCCGGCCGCCGTCCTGTTTGCGCAGGAGGCGGATCGCCTCGGCCGCCGCGGCCGGGGACGTCACGGCGACGGCGTCGGCCGCGGCGCCGAAGGCCGCGGCCAGCGCGACTTCGTGTCCGGGGGTCACCGTCAGCAGTTCCGCCGCCGGGCCCAGGACCCCGGTGAGGCGGTCGCGGGCGCCCAGGAGTATGCCGGTGCCGTCCTTGCGCCTCAGGCCCAGCGCCAGCGCCTCGTGCCGGGCCCGGGTCGCGGCGCGCCTGCGCTCCGCGGCGGTGGCCGCCTCGCGGGCCTCGGTCAGCGCGGCCTCGGCCCCGGCGAGGGCCCGCTTCGCCGTCTCGTGCCGTTCGGCGAGTTCGGCGTCGTCGGCGTCGAGACCGTCGACCTCGGCCTTCAGGGTCTCGTACTCCTCCTGGGCCCGGACCGCGCGCTCCTGCGCCTCGTCGCGGCCGGCGGCCAGCCGGTCGATCTCGGCCTGGGCCGAGGCGGCGCGCGAGCGGGCCGCGTTGACCTGCCCGGAGAGGCGGGCGAGTCCCTCGCGACGGTCGGCGATGGCGCGGGCGGCGTCCTTCAGCCGGCGTTCCTCGACCGCGAGTTCACGCTCCAGCTCGGCGCGGTGGGCGACCGTGTCGTCCAGGGCCCGCTGCGCGGCTTCGAGAGCCGCCTCCAGCTCGGCCTCCTGCTCGCGGATGCGGGCGGCCTCGCGCTCCATGTCCTCGGGCTCGCGGCCGCGCCGCTCCTCGGGGGGCGCGGAGGTGGCGCTCTTCACCCGGGCGTCGGCCAGCGAGACGGTGCCGCGGACCCGCTCGGCCAGCTGGGACAGCTCGTACCAGGTCTGCTGGGCGCGCTGCAGGCGCGGCGCGAGCCGCCGCACCTCGTCCTCCAGCGAGGCCTCCCGCTGGAGCGCCTTCCTGAGCTCCCGCTCGGCGGACTCCTTGCGTTCCTTCAGGGCGGCCTCGTCGGCGATCTCGGACTTCAGCGCCTCGCGCAGGCGTACGAGGTCGTCGGCGAGGAGGCGCAGCCGGGCGTCGCGGAGGTCCGCCTGGATGACGGCGGCGCGGCGGGCCACCGCCGCCTGCCGGCCGAGCGGCTTGAGCTGGCGGCGCAGTTCGTCGGTGAGGTCCTGCACGCGGGCGAGGTTGGCCTGCATCGCGTCGAGCTTCCGCAGCGCCTTCTCCTTGCGCTTGCGGTGCTTGAGGACACCCGCGGCCTCCTCGATGAACGCCCTGCGGCCGGTGGGGTCGGCGTGCAGGACGGAGTCGAGCTGGCCCTGGCCGACGATGACGTGCATCTCGCGGCCGATGCCGGAGTCGGAGAGCAGGTCCTGGATGTCCAGCAGACGGCAGGTGTCGCCGTTGATCTGGTACTCGCTGCCGCCGTTGCGGAACATGATCCGCGTGATGGTGACCTCGGCGTACTCGATGGGCAGGGCGCCGTCGGAGTTGTCGATGGTCAGGGACACCTCGGCGCGGCCCAGCGGCGGGCGGCCGGTGGTGCCGGCGAAGATGACGTCCTCCATCTTGCCGCCGCGCAGCGACTTGGCGCCCTGCTCGCCCATGACCCAGCTCAGCGCGTCCACCACGTTGGACTTGCCCGAGCCGTTCGGACCGACGACACACGTGATGCCCGGCTCGAACCGGAGTGTGGTCGCCGACGCGAACGACTTGAATCCGCGGAGGGTCAGGGCCTTGAGGTGCACGCCGCCGGACTTTACCCGCCGTCGCTATCTCACTCCACGGACACTCGCAACCGCACGGTTTCGCCATTGAACACGCAGGGCAAACCAAACGTTAAAGACGGTGAAAGGATGCACGGGGGAAGAAAGAAGGGACGCCGAAGCGTCCCTTGCCACGCTGGCGACCGGGTCGCGGCTGCCTTCTGCTAGTGCGGTTGATACGGGCGCCCCAACCGCTGCGACTGCTGTCGTGGAGCGGTGCAGCGATCAGGTGAGCGCAGGCTCCGCCTGGTGTGCGTCGATGCTCTCCATGATCCTGTCCTGAGAAGCGGCAGCCGCCAGCGCGTCGTTCTCCGCCTGGATCCGTACGAGCTCGGACTCCAGGTCCTGGACACGCTGCTGCAGCCGTCGCATCTCGGCGAGGAGTCGAGGGTCGGAGCCGCCGACGTAACCGAGAAGCGCCTTTGCCATGATGGATGGTCCTCCACAATGAGTGACCGACCGATGCGGTGTGGGTCGTGAGGGATTCGCACCCGCGGTGCTTGGCACACTCGAGTGTTGCTCTGCGTTCCTACATGCCAAACAGCTAAGGTGCGCGGGGCTTTCAGCGTCTCACCAAAAAGTTTGACGGTCAACACGATCACACCCCGTATTGGCGGGCGAACCCGGGGCGCGCGGTCACCGGACGGTGGCGCTGCGTCTCCTGCGGGGCCCTCGGGGCGTGGCGATCAGCTGTACCTGCGGAGCCTGCCATGTGGCGCTCTCCTTGGCAACCACCAGCCCATTTCTGCTGTGGGCATGTGCCAGGGGCAGGTCACCGTGCGGCTGCCGGGGCGGCCCCACAGAATCGGTTCACCGGATGGCGAAGCCGTCGTATCCGCCGCGGGGTGTGTCCCAGATCTCGGTGACTCCGTCGACGCGTCCGGGCGTGTCGCCGTCCTGGAGCCAGTCCAGCAGACCCTCGCAGCCGTTCCGGGACCCTTCGGCGACCACCTGGACGCGTCCGTCGCCCAGATTGAGAGCAAAACCACTCAGGCCGCCGATCTCCAGCGCCTTGGCCCGCGTGAACCAGCGGAAACCCACACCTTGGACGCGTCCCCTCACCCAGGCGACCAGCCGAACATCCTCGCTCATGGGTGCAACCTAACCGGCCAATGTCACTCGGGACACACCCCGCCCCAGTGGCATGCGGTACCGTCCGGACCCAATGAATCTCATATGAAACTCACTCCTTCGAGTGAGTGGAGTTGGCCAAACGGAGTCGCTCACCACCGTGGCGCCGGGTCGACCGCGAGACGAGGAAGAGGGCAAGGGCATGGGACGCCACCGACGCTCCGCCGCCGGCCGCGCCACCACCGGCCGGGCCACCGGGGTCACGCAGACGCACCGCTCGGCCACGGACGGCGAGAACCCGCAGGACTACGCGGGCGACCGCGCGCCCATGGGCATCGCCCCCTACCTGCACCCGGAGGCGTACGCCGAGACCACCGCCCGGAGCGCCGCCTACCTGTACGCGGTGGACGACGAGCCCGCGCGGACGCCCGGCGACGACGGCTTCACCCCGGCGGGCGGCACGCCCCACGGCCGCCGGCGCAAGAAGAGGGCCGCCACCCCGGTGCGCACCGGGCTGCTCGGCGTCTCGGCCGCCGTGGCCCTCGGCACCGTCGCGGTGGCCACCGGTGCGGTGCCCGGTCTGGAGAACTACCAGCTCGGCGGCGGCACCAACACCACCGGCGGCGACCGGGTGCAGGCGGCGGACTCCCCCAGCAACACCGCGTCCGAGCAGGGCGGCAGCTCGGGCGGCGCCGACAGCCGGGGCGGCGGCTCCGCCGCGAGCCGCGACACCCACCGGGCGACCTCGCCGGCCCCGTCCGACACCGTGTCCGAGTCGGCCTCGGCCTCGGCCCCGCCGACGAAGTCGCCCTCGGAGAAGCCCTCGTCCACGGCGAAGGCCCCCGAGCGGAAGACCACCCCGTCCCACCCGACGGCCAGGGCCCCGAAGCGGACCTCCGCGCCGGTGACGGTGTCGACGCAGACCGCCGTCGAGGCCGAAGTGCTGAAGCTGGTCAACGAGGAGCGGGCCAAGGTCGGGTGCAGCGCGCTCTCGGCGAACTCCTCGCTGACCTCGCTGGCCGAGGCCTTCAGCGACGACATGGCCGCGCGGGGCTTCTTCGACCACACCGACCCGGACGGGGCCAGCCCCTGGGACCGGGCCGCGAAGGCGGGCATAACCGACCTCGGCGGAGAGAACATAGCCCGCGGCCAGGCGGACGCGGCTGCCGTGATGGACGCCTGGATGAACAGCCCCGGCCACCGCGCCAACATACTGAACTGCGACTTCAAGACCCTCGGAGTCGGCGTGCACATGGGCTCGGGCGGCCCCTGGTGGACGCAGGACTTCGGCTATTGAGATAACCGCAGTTCAGACGGCTGAGCACCCTCCTGGGCCGTGTCGGGGCCGTCAGCCGTGGGTTCCTCGTCCGCGAAGACGCGATCCACGGCGGCCCGGGTCCGCGTCCCGCTCGACGGCATCAGGTGCGTGTTATGGAGGCCGCAGCACCGGCCACGGCCTCCGGAGAGACGGGGAACATCGTCACGCGGCACCCCCGCACAGCGAGCACGGGCCGTAGCCCTCCTCGTACCAGTCCGCACCACGTCGACGGCCCAGCACGCCCACACCTGTCGGGTGTCGCCACACTCGGGGCACGGCCCGTCCAGCAGGAACCGACCGCCACGCTCCCGAGCCTCATCGCTCATGGGGGAGAAGTGCGTAACGAGCGCCGCAAGCTCCCCAGCCCGCCGGTCGCGCTTGCGGTTCGAGAACCGCTCGGCGTGGGCTCGCTTCTGCTCAGCCGTTGACGACTTCGGCGTCCCAGCAGGTCAGGCAGGCAAGCACCCTCGCTCCTGAAGCGGTAGTCCACGCCTGGCGGGTGAGAGCATCTGTAGATGGCAGACGCACAGCTAATCCCAGGGTGGACCCTCCAGCAGATCCGCGACGTATCCGGGGACCAAAAGGCTGTCGCGCTAGATCCAGACCGGGCGGTGAAGTGGGTGGCCGACGCCGGAGCTCCGGAAAGGCTGCACCCAGAGATCATTCTCGGATTCCACAGCCTGTGCCTCGTGAAGCCCGTTCATGGTGACGACTGGTACATGGGAAGCCTGTACGACGACGGCAGCATCGACTGTTGGTCGGCCTACGACGATCTGTACGAGGCGCTACGCGGTCTGTAGCAGCGGGCTGGCTGGGCGCCAGGCGCCATGGCTCATGACGGAGCCGGGCCGTCTCTGGGCCGTCGGAGGGCGCTCAGCGACGATCAACGCTGACAACCACCGACAGCCAAGTCGCAGGTCGCAGCGTTGATCGATTACAGGGCCGCAGGTCAGAGGACCGGCCCTTCACTTCTTCGGCTACTGAGCCGGCTCCCCGCGCCCCCGGTCACGCGTCGGGCTCGCTGACCGCCGCCCGCCCGGGGCCGCCGGCCGCCCGCTCAGACCGCCGCGCGGCCGCGGGCCAGGACGCGGGCCGTCTCGGTGACCCGGCGGCCCAGGTGCTCCGCCGTGGCGATGTCCGCCTTGTGCACGGCGTCCGGGCCCTCGTCCACGTTGGTCTGGGCGGCCGCGCCCGCGAAGACGCCGAGGCGGTTGAGGTCGTGCTCGGAGCCCTCGCTGTTGTTCCAGCCCGGGTGCAGGCCGAGGTTGACCCAGTGCATGCCGTGCTGTCCGGCGAGGATCTGGAAGAACTGCAACGTGTGCAGCTTGTCGCCGCTCTTGGAACCGGAGTTGGTGAAGCCGGCCGCCAGCTTGTCCTTCCAGTCCTGGCCGAACCAGCGCTTGGAGGAGGCCTCGGCGAAGACGTGGAAGGCGCCGGAGGCGGTGCCCATGTAGGTGGGCGAGCCGAAGACGATCGCGTCGGAGCGGTCCAGCGTCTCCCACTGCTCGTCGGTGATCTCGTCGACCTTGATCAGGTGGACCTCGGCACCCGCCTCGGCGGCGCCGGCGCGGACGGCCTCGGCGAGCACCGCGGTGTGGCCGTAGCCGGAGTGGTAGGCGATGGAGACAACGGGCGTGGTCATGACGGACTCCTCGGAAATCCCGCGACGGGGCGGCTCACTGACGATGACGAAAGGAAAGCACTAACTTCTGGTTAGTGCAACCTGGTGGTGAGCGCTGCGCTCGCGTACGCTTGTGGTATGAGCACAGACCAGCAGCCCGTCATCGAGGACGACCTCGCGTTCAACGTGTTCGCCAAGTCGTGCCCCTCGCGCGGCACGCTCGAGCACGTCACGGGCCGCTGGGGCGGACTGACGCTCGGCGCGCTCCAGGAGGGCTCGCTGCGCTTCAACGAACTGCGCCGCCGGGTCGACGGCGTGAGCGAGAAGATGCTGTCCCAGACGCTGCACGCGCTGGAGCGCGACGGCCTGGTGCACCGCGAGGCCCAGCCGACCAACCCACCGCGCGTGGACTACGAACTGACCCCGCTCGGCCACCGGGTCGCGGAGCGGCTGCTCGCCCTCATCCACTGCGTGGAGGGCGCGATGGACGACGTACTCGCCTCCCGCGCGGCCTACGACGCCCGGCAGCCGTCCTAGGTCGTGTCCACAAAGTCACGCCTGCGCCGCGACGCCCGGCACGCACTCTCGCCGCACCGGCCGAAAGCCCGAGTACACCCAGTACGAGGGCATCCGGCCGGCACGCCGAGAGCACGCACCGGACGCCGCAACGCCCGCCCTGCGGGCGAACGACGCGGCTTCGCGGACACGACCCAGGGTCCGCCGCCTACTGGCCGCGCGGGGCCCGCTGGCACTTCGGGCAGAAGTAGCTGGACCGGTTCATCCACGGGCGGCGCCGCATGGGCGTGCCGCACCGCTTGCAGGGCAGACCCTCACGGCCGTACGCGTCCAGGGAGCGGTCGAAGTATCCCGACTCGCCGTTGACGTTGACGTAGAGGCTGTCGAAGCTGGTGCCACCGACGGCGAGGGCCGCGTTCATCACGTCCCGGACGTGGCCGAGGAGTTCGGCGGTGCGCGGCCGGGTGAGGCCGGCCGTGGGCCGTTCGTAGTGCAGGCGGGAGCGCCACAGGGCCTCGTCCGCGTAGATGTTGCCGACCCCGCTGATCAGCGACTGGTCCAGCAGGGCCCGTTTGATGGTCGTGCGCTTGCGGCGCAGGGCGAGGTGGAAGGCCTCGTCGTCGAACAGCGGGTCGAGGGGGTCGCGGGCGATGTGCGCGATGACGTCGGGCAGCCCGTCGGGGGTGTTGTCGTGCAGCGAGAGCCCGCCGAAGGTCCGCTGGTCGACGAAGCGCAGCTCGGTGCCGAGGGAGTCGGCGAACCGGACGCGGACACGCAGGTGCTTCTCGTCCGCCGTCTCGTGCGGCTGCACCAGGAGCTGGCCGCTCATGCCGAGGTGGGCGAGGACGGACTGGTTCGTCTCCTCCATCGGCAGCCACAGGTACTTGCCGCGCCGGCTGGGCGTGCCGATGTGGTGGCCCTTGAGCCGGTGCGCGAAGTCGTCGGCCCCCGCGACGTGCCGGCGCACGGCACGCGGGTGCAGTACCTCGACCTCGGCGACCGTGCGGTGGGCGACCCACCGCTCCAGACCGCGCCGGACGACCTCGACCTCGGGCAACTCGGGCATCGTGACCCCCGTACGAACCGTGGGATGAAGGCGAGCGCCCACCCCGGCGTGAACGGCGGGGCGGGCGCTCGGTGTTGCTCTTGTCAGGCGGGCGCGGACGACGTGTCGTCGTCCTGGACGGCCTCCTCGGCCGCCTTGGCGCGCTCGTCCGCGGCGGCCCGGATGGCCCGCCAGGCGGACTCGGCGGCCTGCTGCTCCGCCTCCTTCTTGCTGCGGCCGGTGCCGGTGCCGTACGAGACGCCTCCGACGCGGGCGGCAGCAGTGAAGGTCTTCTCGTGATCCGGGCCGGTCTCCGTGACCAGGTACTCGGGGACACCGAGCCCTTCGGTCGCGGTCAGCTCCTGGAGACTGGTCTTCCAGTCCAGGCCGGCACCGAGATTCGAGGACTTCTCGATCAGCGGGTCGAACAGGCGGTGCACCAGTTCGGAGGCCGCGTCGAGGCCCTGGTCGAGATAGACCGCGCCGATCACCGCTTCAAGGGTGTCGGCGAGGATGGACGCCTTGTCCCGGCCGCCCGTGCCTTCTTCACCCCGGCCGAGCCGGATGAAGGCGCCGAGGTCGAGGCCGCGGCCCACCTCCGCCAGCGCACGCGAGTTGACCACCGCGGCCCGCAACTTGGCCAGCTGGCCCTCGGGCAGGTCGGGGTGGGTGCGGTACAGCGTGTCCGTGACGACGAGGCCGAGGACGGAGTCACCGAGGAACTCCAGCCGCTCGTTCGTCGGCAGACCGCCGTTCTCGTACGCGTAGGAACGGTGGGTCAGCGCACGCACCAGAAGGGCGGACTCGAGCTGGTAGCCGAGCCGCCCTTCCAGAAGCGTGTGGGACGAGGCCTGGTTTTCCGCCGCCTTCTTGGGACTGGACACAGTGCCTCTCACCAGCCCGCTCAGACTTCGAGGACCTGGCGCTTGTTGTAGGTGCCGCAAGACGGGCACGCGATGTGCTGCTGCTTGGGCTCGTGGCAGCGCTCGCACGCAACCAGGGTGGGGACCGCAGCCTTCCACTGCGACCGGCGGTGGCGCGTGTTGCTGCGCGACATCTTCCGCTTCGGAACAGCCACGGCTACTTCTCCTGCTTCTCGTCGACGCCCGCTTCGGCGCCGCTCATCTCGTCCTTCTCGCCGTCCTGCATGGTGCCGGCGAGTCCCTGCAATGCCGCCCAACGAATGTCGACGGCGTCGTGGTGGTGGTCCGGGTCGTCCGCGAGCCGCGCTCCGCATGCGGAGCACAGGCCCGGGCAGTCGTCCTGGCACACCGGCTGCATCGGCAGTGCGAGCACCACCGCATCGCGCAGCAGAGGTTCGAGGTCGAAGAGTCCGTCCTCGAGGTAGAACCTGTCCTCGTCGTCCTCGGCGTCGTCGCCCGGTTCCGCGATCACGCGGCCCCGGTCGTCGGCGTCAGGGTACGAGAACAGCTCCTGGAAGTCCGCTTCGAGCTCAAGCCCGAGCGGCTCCAGACACCTTACGCACTCCCCCTCGGCCTGTGCACGGGCGGTGCCTGTGACGAGCACCCCTTCCATGACCGACTCGAGCCGGAGTTCGAGCTCCACCGGGGCGCCTTCCGGCACTCCGATGACTCCCTGGAGACCGAGGTCCCTGGGGGCGTCGATCGTGCGGGTCAGGCGCTGCTGCGCGCCAGGACGCCGGCCCAGCTCGTGCGTGTCGAACACGAGGGGGTTGCGGTGGTCCAGCCGGGCGTTGGGAGCCATTCCTGCTTTCGATCTTCGAACTCGGAGGGCCGCCGCCCAGAGGTGCCGCGGGCAGCGGTGATCGCGGACGTACACGCGACCGAAGAGCCAGGATACTGGACCTTTCGCTCAGGGCCCAATCCGGTGGTGGCTCCGCGGTCACCGGCTAGAGACCGCGCCCCTGTTCGTACGCCCGCAGCTGCTCCGCGCTGATCATGCCGGTGTCGAACAGACTGGTCTCGTCGAGGGCGTAACCCTGCTGGTCCTGCGGCTGCTGGGACTGCTGGGGGTCGTACGGGGCCTGCTGCGGGTCGTACGCGGCCTGCTGGGGGTCGTAGCCGCCCTGATAGGCGTAGGGGTCGGCCTGCTGGTAGCCGTACTGGTCCTGCTGCGTGTAGTCGGGCTGCTGCGGGAAGCCCCCGTACGGGTCGGGCTGCTGCTGGTAGCCGTAGGCCGGCTGCGGCTCGTACGACGGCTGCGGCGGCTGCGGCGGCTGGACGGGCCGCGGCGGCTGGGCCGGGCGCTCGGCCGGGGTGTCGGCGAGGGCCGCGAGGTCGGCCAGGTAGTCGGCGTCGCTGGAGTGCTGGAAGGTCGTGGTGTCGTCGGCGAGGGCGCCGAGGTCGTCCGTGGCGATCCGGCCGTGCAGCTTCTGCCGGCCGCGGCCGACGGCCTCCAGGGTCTTGGCGAGGACCGCCTCGAAGGCGCCGAGCTTGACGTCGACGTACGCGTCGGCGTTGTGGCGCAGGGTCTCGGGGTCCTGGCTGCGCTCGGGCGCATCCTCGTCCTCGTACCCGTTCTCGTCAAGCCCGGGGCCGGTGCCGAGCAGCTTCTCGCGGCCGCGGCCGACCGAACCGAGGGTCTTGGTGAGGACGACCTCGAAGTTGGCGAGCTTGGAGTCGACGTAGTCGTCGGCCTCGGCGCGGATCTCCTCCGCCTCCGTGCGGGCCTCGGTGAGGATCCGGTCGGCCTCGGCCTGGGAGCGGCGGGCGATCTCGGTGTCGGAGATCAGCGAGCCGCGCTCGGCGTGGGCGTTCTCGATGATCCGCCCGGCCTCGACACGGGCCTGCTCGACCATCTGCTCACGGCCGCCGATCAGCTCCTGGGCCTGCGCGAGCGAGCCGGGCAGCGCCTGGCGCACCTCGTCGAGGAGCGCGAGCAGCTCGGCGCGGTTGACCACGCACGAGGCCGACATCGGCATGGACCGGGCGCCGGTGACCGCGGCGACGATCTCGTCGAGCTTCTTCTGGACGTCCACCTGTGCTCGCCACTCTCTACTGCTGTGTTGGAGACGGACGGGACGACTGTAGTCCCATCAGCCCTTGTGCAGACGCCCGTTCAAGGCCTCGAGAACCGCGGGCGGCACCAGGTGGGAGACGTCGCCGCCCCAGGCCGCGACCTCCTTGACCAGCGAGGAGGAGAGGAAGCTGTAGGTGGGGTTGGTGGGCACGAACAGCGTTTCGACGCCGGTGAGGCCGTTGTTCATCTGGGCCATCTGCAGCTCGTAGTCGAAGTCGCTCACCGCGCGCAGTCCCTTGACGATGGCGGGGATGTCGCGCTGCTTGCAGAAGTCGACCAGGAGGCCGTGGAAGGCCTCGACCCGGACGTTGCCGTACTCGGCGGTGACCTCGCGGATCAGGTCGATCCGCTCCTCGATCTCGAACAGGCCCTTCTTGGACTGGTTGATCATCACCGCCACGTAGACCTCGTCGTACAGACGCGAGGCGCGGGCAATGATGTCGAGGTGTCCGTTGGTGATCGGGTCGAACGACCCGGGACAGACGGCGCGGCGCACTTGTGATCCCTCGCTCTCCGGTCCGGTCATCGTGCGTCTTCGCACGTAGAGGCGGCGCGACCGTACCAAAACGTTCCCTCGCCGTAGCGACGGGACCGGATCGCCTCGAAGCCGTCCGGCCAGTGGAACGGGCCGCCTCTGGTGCTGCGCTCCACGGTGACGAGGGCTTCGTCGGCGAGCCAGCCCTCCGTGCGGAGTGTGAGCAGAATCTCCCGAAGATCGTCGTCCGTGACGGCGTACGGGGGATCCAGGAAGGCCAGCTCGTAGGGGGCGGCGGGGGGCGCCGTCCTGATCACTTGTTCCGCTTTGCCCGCTCTCACCTCGGCGCCGGGCAGGCCCAGGTTCCGCACGTTGTCCCGGACGGTCCGGGCCGCGCGGGCGTCCGCCTCGACCAGGAGGGTGTGGCTCGCGCCCCGGGAGAGCGCCTCCAGGCCCACGGCACCGGATCCGGCGTACAGGTCGAGGACCCGTTCGCCGTCCAGGGGGCCGCCGAGCAGGGACTGCCAGGTGGAGAACAGACCCTCGCGGGCGCGGTCGGACGTGGGGCGGGTTCCGGTGCCGGGTGGTACTGACAGGCGCCGTCCGCCGGCCCGGCCGGCGATCACGCGGGTCATGTGGGGTCCTTCTCCGTGGGCGGTTGTCCGTCTCATTGTCGCCGGTCGCGCCCGCACGGCGGCAACCGCACGCGGAGTACGGCCCGTGACCGCTCCGGGCGGGTCCGTCTCAGCCCTTCTCCAGGTACTGCTCCCTCTCCTCGTCCAGCAGGGCGTGCAGCGCGGTCCGCAGGCCCGGCAGGCCCTCCAGCTCGGGGTCGGCCGCCACCACCGCCGCCGCCTCCTGCCTGGCCTCGGCGATCAGTTCCTCGTCCTCGATGACCGCGAGGACGCGGAGGCTGGTGCGGGCGCCGGACTGGGCCTGGCCGAGGACGTCGCCCTCGCGGCGCTGCTCGAGGTCGATGCGGGAGAGCTCGAAGCCGTCCAGGGTGGAGGCGACGGCGTTCAGGCGCTGGCGGGCGGCACTGGCCTCGGGCATCTCGCTCACCAGCAGGCACAAGCCCGGGGCCGAGCCGCGGCCCACCCGGCCGCGGAGCTGGTGGAGCTGGGAGACGCCGAAGCGGTCCGCGTCCATGATCACCATGGCGGTGGCGTTGGGCACGTTGACGCCGACCTCGATGACCGTGGTGGCGACCAGGACGTCCGCCTCGCCGGCCGCGAAGCGGCGCATGACGGCGTCCTTGTCGTCCGGGTGCATCCGGCCGTGCAGCACCTCCACCCGCAGGCCCTGGAGCGGACCGCGGGCGAGCTGGTCGGCCACGTCGAGCACCGCGAGCGGCGGGCGTTTCTCGGCCTCGTCCTCGGCGGACTTCTTCGCGCCCTTCCCGGGTTCGTCCTCCTCGTCGCCGATCCGCGGGCAGACCACGTAGGCCTGGTGGCCGTTCTCCACCTCCTCGCGGACCCGCTCCCAGGCGCGGGCGAGGAAGTGCGGCTTGTCGGCGGCGGGGACGACGTGGCTGGCGATCGGCGACCGGCCGGCGGGGAGCTGGTCGAGGACGGAGGTCTCCAGGTCGCCGAAGACGGTCATGGCGACCGTGCGCGGGATGGGGGTGGCCGTCATGACCAGCAGGTGCGGGGGCTGCTTGCCCTTGCCGCGCAGGGCGTCGCGCTGCTCGACGCCGAAGCGGTGCTGTTCGTCGACGACCACCAGGCCGAGGTCGTGGAACTGGACCTTGTCCTCGATCAGGGCGTGGGTGCCGATGACCAGGCCGGCCTCGCCGGTGACCAGGTCGAGCAGGGCCTGGCGGCGGGCGGCCGCGCCCATCGAGCCGGTGAGCAGCACCACCTTGGTGGCGTGCTCGGCGCCGCCCAGCATGCCGCCCTCGGCCAGTTCGCCCATCATCTCGGTGACCGAGCGGTGGTGCTGCTGGGCGAGGACCTCGGTGGGCGCGAGCAGCGCGGCCTGGCCGCCCGCGTCGACCACCGCGAGCATGGCGCGCAGCGCGACGAGGGTCTTGCCGGAGCCGACCTCGCCCTGGAGGAGGCGGTGCATCGGGTGCTCGGTGGCGAGGTCGTCGAAGATCTCCTCGGAGACCTTCCGCTGGCCCTCGGTGAGGGTGAAGGGCAACCGGCCGTCGAAGGCCGTCAGGAGGCCGTCGGGCCGGGGTCTGCGGGCCACCGCCGGGAGCTGGGCGTCGGCGTGGCGGCGGCGGGCGAGGGCGACCTGGAGGACGAAGGCCTCGTCCCACTTCAGGCGGGCCCGGGCGTCGGCGATGTCGGCCTGGGTCTGCGGACGGTGGATCTTGAGCAGGGCCTCGGGAAGGGTGACGAGGCCGCGGCCCTCCTGGAGGGAGGGCGGCAGCGGGTCGACGGCCTCCCCGGCGCTGGGCAGCACCGTCTGGACCGCCTTGCCGATCTTCCAGGACTCCAGTTTCGCGGTGGCCGGATAGATCGGGATCAGGGCGCCGGCCCAGGTCTCGACGGTCTCCTCGCTGTCGCCGCGCAGCAGTTCGTAGGCCGGGTGGGCGAGCTGGAGGCGGCGGTTGAAGACGGAGACCTTGCCGGAGAACATCGCGCGGGTGCCCGGCAGCAGGTCCTTGTGGGGCTTGTGCACGCCGTTGCCGAAGAAGACCAGCTGGATCCTGCCGCTGCCGTCGGTGATCGTGACCTCGAGGCGCTGCCCCTTGCCGCGCGGGGCCCGGGACGAGGCGAAGGTGTGCAGGCGGGCGTCGGCGACCTGGGCGACCACCGTGACGTGCTCGTCCATCGGGAGCTCGGCGAGGGGGGTGAGCCGGCCGCGCTCCTCGTATCTGCGCGGGTAGTGGTGCAGGAGGTCGCCGACCGAGGTCAGGCCGAGGTGCTCGGCCATCACCTTCGCGGTGGCGGGGCCGAGCACTGACTTCAGTGACTGCTTCAGTGGTTCTTCCAGTGCGGGCACGCGATCCATTGCACACCACCACACTGACAAAGCCGTAGCGGCCGGCCGGCGGCGTCGTGCGCACCAGCCGCGCGGGGTTCGCGAAACCGCTGGTCAGGTGGCCCGTTCCGGCTCTAGGATGGCGCGCTCCGGCCATCCCCCGCGGTCACCGCCCCACCCGGGACCGCCCGACCCCGCGCCGAACGCACGCTCCCCCCGCCGGCGCTGCGACGATGGACTCCCAGACCTCACAGTCATCCCAGGCATCCCAGTCACCCCACACGTTCCAGGTCGACCTGCGCGGTCTGGTGGACCTGCTCTCCCATCACCTCTACTCCAGTCCCAAGGTCTATCTGCGCGAACTGCTGCAGAACGCGGTGGACGCCGTCACGGCACGGCGGGCCGAGGATCCCGGCGCTCCGGCGCGGGTGCGGCTGTACGCGGCGGACGGGACGCTGCGGGTGGAGGACACCGGCGTCGGGCTCACCGAGCCGGACGTGCACAGCCTGCTGGCGACCATCGGCCGCAGCTCGAAGCGGGCGGAGGGCGTGCAGGAGGCCCGGTCCGACTTCCTCGGGCAGTTCGGCATCGGCCTGCTGGCCTGTTTCGTGGTCGCCGAGCGGATCCGGGTGGTCAGCCGCAGCGCCCGTACGCCCGGGGCGCCGCCGGTGGAGTGGACGGCCCGTGACGACGGCTCGTACTCGGTGCGCACGCTGCCGGACGCGGAGCGTCCCGAGCCGGGTACCACCGTGCACCTGGTGGCGCGGGCCGGTGCCGCGGAGTGGCTGTCGCCCGAGCGGGTCCGCGCCCTGGCCCGGGACTTCGGTTCGCTGCTGCCGTACGACGTCCGGGTGGACGGGGAGGCGGTCACCGACCTGCCGGCGCCCTGGGACCGCCCGTACCCCTCTCCGGCCGCCCGGAGGGTGGCGCTGGCCCGGCACTGCCACGAGCTGTTCGGGTTCACCCCGCTGGACTCGATCGGCCTGGACGTGCCGGTCGCCGGGATCCGCGGGGTGGCGTACGTGCTGCCGTCGGCGGTCAGCCCGGCGCAACGGGCCACGCACCGCGTGCACCTGAAGGGCATGCTGCTCACCGAGCGGGCCGAACAGCTCCTGCCGGACTGGGCGTTCTTCGTGCGCTGTGTGCTGGACACCGACAGCCTGCGGCCCACGGCCTCGCGCGAGGCGCTGTACGAGGACGAGACGCTGGCGGCCGTGCGGGAGGCCCTGGGCGAGCGGATCAGGTCCTGGCTGACCGGACTGGCGGCCGGCGACCCGGAGCGGCTGGCGGCGTTCCTCGCCGTGCACCACCTGGGCGTGAAGTCCCTGGCCCGGCACGACGCGGAGATGCTCCGCACGATGCTGCCGTGGCTGCCGTTCGAGACCTCCGACGGCCGGCTCTCCCTGGAGGAGTTCGCACAGCGGCACCCGGTGGTGCACTTCACGCGGACGGTCGAGGAGTACCGGCAGGTCGCGCCGATCGCCTCCGCGCAGGGCGTCGGGGTGGTCAACGGCGGTTACACCTACGACAGCGAACTGGTGGAGGCGCTGCCCTCGGTGCGGCCGGGCACGGTGGTCGCCGAACTGGACGCGGACACGGTGACCGCCCATCTGGACGCGGTGGATCCGGCGGAGGAGCTGGCGCTGTCCGGCTTCCTGGCGGCCGCGCGGGCGAAGCTCGACCCGCTGGGCTGTGACGTCGTCCTGCGCGCGTTCCACCCGCTGTCGGTGCCCGCGCTGCACCTGGACGACCGGGCCGCCCGGCACGAACAGGCCCGGGCCGAGGCCGAGGAGCGGGCCGACGACCTGTGGGCGGGCATCCTGGGCTCGCTGCGCGGCGGCGCACCGCGCGCGCGGCTGGTGCTCAACCACCTCAACCCGCTGATCCGGCGGATCGCGGCGCTGCGCGACCCGGAGCTGATCGGCACCGCCACCGAGTCCCTGTACGGGCAGGCGCTGCTGATGGCACAGCGCCCGCTCAGGCCGGCGGACTCGGCGCTGCTCAACCGGGCGTTCATCGGTCTGCTGGAGTGGGCCACACACGGGGAGAACGGTCACTGATGGGCGAGATCACGGACTTCGACGCACTGCGCCGGGCGATGGCGGAGAACTCCGGCCTGCCGGAGGGACCGGCCCGCAACGCGCGCGCGGAGCAGTTGCTCGCCGAGGCCGAGCGGCTGGACGTCCCGCTCGCCGTGATCGAGGCGCTCGGGCACCAGCTGAAGGTCTACAACTACAGCTCCGAGAAGGACAAGATGTTCGTCCCGTTCGCGCGGCTGCTGCGCATGTGGGACGAACGGCCCGAGGACTTCGACGAGTACGAGACGCACTCGCTGCACTGGGTCTTCAAGTGGATGTCGGCGGGCATGCTGGACCAGCCGCACGTCCCGCTGGCCTCGGTCGAGAAGTGGCTCGCCGAGATGGAGCACCGCTACCGGCTCGCCGGGCACTCCGAACGAGCCGTGCGCGCCGCCGAGTTCAGCGTGGCCGCGCACATCGGCGACCTCGGCCGGGCCGGGCGGGCGTACGCGGCCTGGCTGGCCGCGGACCGGGACCGGATGGCCGACTGCCACGCCTGCGAGCTGCACGGCCAGGGCACCTGGCAGGTCGAGTGCGGCGAGGACGCGGAGGCGCTGCGGCTGTGGCGGCCGGTTCTGGAGGGCGAGTACAGCTGCGCCCACGAGCCGCACACCGTGCTGGCCTCCTCGCTGGCGCCGCTGCTGCGGCTGGGCCGGACCGAGGAGGCCCGTGCCCACCATCTGCGCGGGTTCCGACTGGTGCGCCCCATGGAGAGCATGCGCGGCGCCTACGCCGACCACGTGGAGTTCTGCGCCCTGACCGGGAACGAGGCGCGCGGTCTGGAACTGCTGGCCGAGCGGCCTGCGTACTTCACGGACACCGGGCATCCGCGCAGCCGGCTGGACTTCCTGGCCGTGGTGGCGCTGCTGATGGACCGGCTGACCGTCCTCGGTCTGGGCGGGCAGCGGGTGCCGGGACCGGCCGGCCGGTCCCCGACCGCGGCGGAACTGGCCGCCCACGCGCGTGCGGAGGCGCTGGAGTTGGCGGCGCGGTTCGACGCGCGCAACGGCACCTCGTACGTCGGCGACCGCGTCCGCGCGCGGATGGCCCAGGAGCCGCTGGCGGAGCGGCTGCCGCTCGGGGTGCGCACCGTGCGCGCCCGGCCGGCGGCGGTGGTCGCGCCGGCCGCGCCCGAGGCGCCCGAGGCGGCCGCCGCTTCCGGCGAGTCGGGCCTGGCGGCCCTGCTGGCCGAGGCGCGCCGGCTGTCGGACACGCTGCGGCCGCACGCGCCGGAGGCGTGGGCCGCGGTCGCGCGGGCCGCCGAGGGGACCGGGCTGGACCCGCGCGACCGGGCGGAGATCGCCGACCACGAGGCGATGGAACGCGGCCCCGAGGGCGCCCCCCTGTTCGAGCGGGCCGCCGCGCTGTACGCGGAGGCGGGCGACCTCGGCGAGGCGCTGGCGGCACGCGCGCGCGGTGCGTACGCGCGGGCGCTGGCGGGCGAGACGGACGCCGCGGTGACGGCGGTCGCCGCGCTCCGCGACGAGGTGCTCGCGCTGTACGCCGCGGAGGGCACCGGAGTACGGCAGACGGCGGCGGTGCTGATGAGCCGGGCGCGGATCCTCGTGCGGCGGCTGCACGAGCGCGCGGGCGACGGCGGCACGGGTGACGGCGCGGAGGCGGCGCTCGCGGAGGCCGGACAGGCCGTGCGGGAGGTGCGGGCGCTCGTCGACGGGCGCGCGGACGGCGACGTACGGCTGGCCGCCCGGGCCGCCGAGGCGAGCGGGATGCTCGCCGGGCTGGCCGCGCTCACCGGGGACGCGGAGCGGGCCGCCGAGGGCTACGCGCTGGCCGCCGCCGAGTACGTGGCGGCCGGTCTGCCCTGGTTCGCGCTGGAGTACGAGGTCGAGGCGGCCGGGCTGGCCCACGGGCTCGGCGACGCGGCCGGGACCGAGCGGGCGCTGCGGTCGGCGCTGGAGCACGGCGGCCCCTACGTGGAGCCGGCCGGAAGGGCCCAGCTCCATCTCCAGCTCGCCGAGGTGATCGGCGGCCGGGGCGGGACCGGGGAGGCCGCGGAGCACGCGCTGGAGGCCGCGCACTGGGCCGACGAGGCGGGCGAGAGCGGCACGCTGGGCGCGTGGGCGCGCCACCAGCTCGGCGGCTTCCTGCTGCGTGAGGGGCGGTGCGCGGAGGCCGCCGAGGTGCTGGAGTCGGCGCTGCCCGACCTGACCGCCGAGACGCACGGCGAAGGGGCCGTCGTCCAGGCGCTGTGGTGGCTCGGGGACTGCCTGAGCGAGCTGGGCGAGCACCGGGAGGCGGCGGAACGGCGGCTGCGGGCCGCCGGGATCGCCCGGCACTGGCCCGAGCAGCAGGACCACGCCACGCTCGCGCATCTCGCCGCGGAGTCGCTGGGCGACGCGGGGCTGCTCGAGGACGCGGACCGCGCCTACGCGCGCGCGGGCGAGCTGTGGCGCGGGCTCGGCAACCCGTACTTCCTGGTGCGCTCGGTGCGCGCCCGTGCCTGGCTGGCGCTGCGCGGCGAGGGGCCGGCGGACGGGGCGCGGGCGCTGATGGCGGAGGCGGTGCGCGAGTGCGAGCGGGCCCTGGCGGCGGCGGAGCCGGCGGTCCGGGACCGGCTCACCGCGGAACTGGCGAACACGCACCGTCAGTTCGGTGATCTGCTGGCCCGGTCGGCCGGGGGCTCCGAGGACGGGGAGCAGGACGCCGAGGAGGCCTTCGAGGCGGCGCTGGCCCGGATGGACCGCGCGGCCGAGCTGTTCGGCGCGCTCGGCGCGGAGGGGCTGCACGGCCGCACCGGTGCCGAGCTCGCCGCCGGCCGGCTGGAGGCGGGCCTCGGCCGTCCGGCGGAGGCGGCGGCACGCGCGCGCGGTGTCCTCGCGGCGTACGAGGGCGCCGGTACGCCGGACGACACGGCCCGCTCCCGCCGGGCCGAGGCCGAGGAGCTGCTGGGCGCCCTGCCGGACCACTGAGCGGGCGGCTCACGGCACCAAGGGCACCGGGGTCACTCCACGCCGATGAGCAGCGGGGATCCCTGGCGGCCGCCCCGGTAGACCAGCGTGTCCACCGCCAGGTAGGACTCGCGGACGTGGGTCTCCAGGTGGGTGGCGACGGACTCGGGGGCCTCGTCGCCGACGACGAGGGTGACCAGTTCGCCGCCCGCCCGGAGCATGCGGTCCAGGAGGGTCTCGGCGGTGGCGGTGAGGTCGGGCCCGATCACCGCCACGTCGCCGTCGATCAGGCCCAGCACGTCCCCGGCCTGGCAGATGCCGGCCGACGTCCAGGACCGGTGTTCGGCGACGAGGACCTCGGCGTACCGGGTGGCGCCCGCCGCCGAGGTCATCTGGACGACGTCCTCGTCGAACCGGCGTCCGGGTTCGTGCACGGCGAGCGCGGCGATGCCCTGGACCGCGGAGCGGGTCGGGATCAGGGCGACCCGGATGCCCTCGGTACGGGCCTGCTCGGCGGCCGCGGCGGCGGTGTGGCGCAGTTCGGCGTCGTTGGGCAGCAGCACCACCTCGCGCGCGTGGGCACGCCGTACGGCCTGCACCAGCTCCCCGCTGGCGGGCGGCTCCCCGGGGCGGGCGAGCACGGTGGTCGCGCCGGCCTCGGTGTACAGCCCGGCCAGTCCCTCGCCGGGCACGACGGCCACGACCGCCCGCTGGACGCGTTCGCGCGGCGGCCGCTCGCCGCCGGTGTGCACGTCGCCGGCCCCGAAGTGGGTGATCCGGATCCGGTACGGCCGGCCCGCTTCGACGCCCGCCTCCACGGCGGCACCCGCGTCGTCGACGTGGACGTGCACGTTCCACAGTCCGTCGCCGCCGACCACGACGAGGGAGTCCCCGAGGGCGTCGAGCCGCGCGCGCAGCCGCGCCACGGCCTCGTCTTCGGCCTCCAGGAGGTAGATCACCTCGTAGGCGGGGCCGTCGTCGCCTTCGACGCAGTTGTCCGTGCCGGAGACGGCCGCCACGCGCGCGTGCGCCCCGGCGACGGCCGCCGCGGTCTCGCGGGCGGTCTCCCGCGCCCTGGAGAGTTCGTTGACCGCTTCGCCCGTGCACGCCTCCACCAGGGCGCCGAGCACCGTGACCAGCCCCCGGCCGCCCGCGTCGACCACTCCGGCCCGCCGCAGCACGGCGAGCTGCTCCGGGGTCCCGGCCAGTGCCAGGCCGGCGCCCTCGTAGGCGGCCCGGGCGACCGCCGCGCAGTCGCCCTCCGCCTTCTCGGCGGCGGCCGCGGCGGCCGCGGCGACGGTGAGCACGGTGCCCTCGACGGGGTGGGCCACGGCCAGGCGGGCGGAGTCGGCGGCGTGCCGCAGGGCCAGGCGCAGTCCGGCGCCGTCGCAGTGGGACGCCTCCCCCGTCTCTCCCCCGGCGAGCACCTGGGCCATGCCCCGCAGGAGCTGGGCGAGGATCGTGCCGGAGTTGCCCCGGGCCCCGATGAGCGCCCCGTGGGCCATCGCGCGCGCGGCGTCCGCGAGGGAGGGCTCCCCGGCCCCGGTCCCGTACCCGGCGAACACGGCCTCCACGGCGGTGGCGGCCGATTCGACGGTCAGGTACAGATTGGTCCCGGTGTCCCCGTCGGCCACGGGATAGACGTTGATCGCGTCGATCTCCTCGCGCGCCCGCCCGAGCGCGCTCAGCGCCAGACCGCACCAGGAGCGCACCGCGAGAGCGTCCAGTGTCTGCGGCACCTGCGCCACCTGCGCCTCCCTGAGCTGCTTGGACGTGGACGCAGCGTAGACCCCAAAGCGGTGGCCTCCGGTAGAGGGCCGGGAACGGGCCCCCGAGCTGCCGTGGTAGTTTCGCGGTACGGACGCAGCCGTTGTATGCTGCTCCGGTTGCCCGATCTCGATCGGGCCATTCCCCCTGGCAACGCCACTCAAGGTCTCGGATCCTAGGATCTCGATCCCGGCATGCCGGGATCAACCGTAAGTGCATCTGAAGTCTTTGGAGTGACCCGTGGCTGCCAACTGCGACGTCTGCGGCAAGGGGCCGGGCTTCGGCAACAACATCTCGCACTCGCACCGCCGTACGTCCCGCCGCTGGAACCCGAACATCCAGCGTGTGCGTACCGTGGTCGGCGGGACGCCGAAGCGCGTGAACGCCTGCACCTCGTGCATCAAGGCCGGCAAGGTCTCGCGCTGACGCTTAGCTGAGCGCGCGGCCACCGTCCGGTCCGCCGCACTGAGCCGGTCCACCTCTGGGTGGGCCGGCTTTTTGCCGTACCCGCGTTCGGCGTCTCCCGCGTTCCCGTCTCCCGCGGCGGCAAGATCACTTCGGTGACCGGAACCGCCACCCGTGGTCCACCGGTCCGATCCCCGCGCCCAGCGCGAACCCGGCGGCGATCGCCCCGGTCACGTACTCCTTGGCCCGGGTCACCGCCTCCGGCACGGTCAGGCCCTTCGCCAGCCCCGCCGCGACGGCCGAGGCGAGCGTGCAGCCCGTGCCGTGCGTGTGCCGGTTGTCGTGGCGCGGGGCCCGCAGCCAGTGCTCCCGCGAGCCGTCCGTGAGCAGGTCCACGGCGTCGCCGGACAGATGACCGCCCTTGATCAGCGCCCAGCGCGGCCCGTACTCGAGGACGGCCGCCGCGGCCCGGCGCAGATCGCCCTCGGACTCGACCCGGACCCCCGTGAGTTGGGTCACCTCGTCGAGGTTGGGCGTGGCCACGGTCGCCACCGGCAGCAGCCGGCCCCGGACCGAGTCCAGGGCGGAGGCGGCCAGCAGCGGATCGCCGTGCTTGGAGACACCCACCGGGTCCACCACGGCCGGTGCGTCGGTCTCGGAGATCAATTCGGCGACCGCCTCGACCAGTTCGGCCGAGGCGAGCATCCCGGTCTTCACGGCACCCACGCCGATGTCGTCGACCACGCTGCGGTACTGGGCCCGTACGGCCTCCACCGGCAGCTCCCAGGCGCCCTGCACGCCCAGCGAGTTCTGCGCGGTCACCGCCGTGATCACGCTCATCCCGTGCACGCCGTGCGCCAGCATCGTCTTCAGGTCGGCCTGCACGCCCGCGCCGCCGCCGGAGTCGGACCCGGCGACCGTGAGTACCCGGGGGATCACGACTCGATGTCCCCGAAGTGGTCCCAGCCGCCCTTGCTGGTCCACGGGGCCCCGTCGACGGTCACCTGGGGCAGCGCCGAGGGGTTGAGGACCTCGCCGATCACCTTCCAGCGGGCCGGGAGCTTGGCGTCCGGCGGGAACGTGGCCACGATCGCGTGGTCCTCTCCCCCGGTCAGCACCCACTGCAGCGGGTCGACGCCGACGGCCTGCCCGATGTCGTTCATCTGCGTCGGGATGTCGATCGCGCCGGACCGGATGTCGATGCGCACCTTGCTGGCCTCGGCGATGTGTCCGAGGTCGGCGATCAGTCCGTCGCTGACGTCGCACATCGCGGTGGCACCGAGCGCGGCGGCGGCCGGACCCGCGTGGTACGGCGGTTCGGGGCGCCGGTGGGCCTCCACGAAGGCGCGCGGCGAGCGGAAGCCACGGGAGAGCACCGCGTAGCCGGCCGCGGACCAGCCAAGCCAGCCCGTGACGGCCACGAGGTCGCCGGGCTGGGCGCCGGCGCGGGTCACCGGCTCCTGGTTGCGCAGGTCGCCGAGCGCGGTGATCGACACCATGATGGTGTCCCCGCGGACCACGTCCCCGCCCACGACCGCGGCTCCGGCGACCTGGCACTCGTCGCGCAGCCCGTCCATCAGCTCGGTCGGCCAGGTGACCGGGAGTTCGGCCGGGACGACCAGGCCGAGCAGCAGCGCGGTCGGTACGGCGCCCATCGCGGCGATGTCCGCGAGGTTCTGCGCCGCGGCCTTGCGCCCGACGTCGTACGCCGTGGACCAGTCGCGGCGGAAGTGCCGTCCCTCCAGCAGGATGTCGGTGCTCGCCACCACCCGGCGGTCGGGCGCGGCGACCACCGCGGCGTCGTCACCGGGGCCGACCCGGACCACCGGGGTCGTGGTGAGACGGGAGGTCAGCTCCCGGATGAGCCCGAACTCACCCAACTCACCCACTGTGCCCTTCATTGCCTCAAGCCCCTTCTGTGCCTCTGCGTGCCCGGTCGCGCGTCATCAGTCTCCCCGATACCGTCGAGGTGACCGTCAACTTCTGTCGTGCCTGCACCCCTGGCGCGCAAGCCCGGTCCCCGCGGGTCTCCCCGCGGGGAGCGGCGACGCGATACCGTGGCGTTCCTTTTCCCCACATGATCCTCGTGGCCGCCCTGGAGGTTCCGTGGTACAGGCGTACATCCTGATCCAGACGGAGGTCGGCAAGGCGTCGACCGTCGCCGAGACGATCGGCAAGATCCCTGGAGTGATCCAGGCCGAGGACGTCACGGGACCGTACGACGTCATCGTGCGCGCCCAGTCCGACACGGTCGACGAGCTCGGCCGCATGGTGGTCGCCAAGGTCCAGCAAGTGGACGGCATCACCCGCACCCTGACCTGCCCGGTCGTCCATCTGTAGCCCCCGTCTACGCTTGGCCGGTGAACTTCTTCCGTCACCGGCCGTTCGGCCTGCTCGCGCCCGCGCTGCTGATCGCGGTCGCGGGCTGCTCCACAGCAGACGACAGCGCCACGGTCGCGGTTCCCACCCCCGACGCGAAGACGGCCGAGGTCTGCCGGGACCTGCACCGGGCGCTGCCCGGGAAGCTCGACGGACGGAGCCGTCACGACCCCGAACCCCGGTCCGCCTACACGGCGGGCTGGGGAAGCCCGGCGATCATACTGCGCTGCGGTGTCGTGCGGCCGCCGAAGATGGTCGATCCCGAGGTGGCCCGGGGCGACGACCCGGACGCCGTCGCGGGCGAGGTGAACGGTGTCGGCTGGCTGATGGAGAAGCAGGGCGACGGCACCTGGCGGTTCACCACGGCGAACCGCGTGGCCTACGCGCAGGTGAGCCTGCCCGGCGGGATGTCGGCGCAGGACGAGGGCGCCTCGGTGCTCACCGAGCTGGCCGCAGCCGTGAAGAAGGCGATCCCCGAGGGGATCGCCTCCATGCGGTGAGCGTGCGGGGTCAGCGCAGTCCGGTCGAGCGGCGCAGGGCCGCCTGCACCAGCCGGTCCACCAGCTCCGGGTAACCGATCCCGGTGGCCTGCCACATCTGCGGGTACATCGAGATCGGCGTGAAACCGGGCATGGTGTTGATCTCGTTGATCACGAACTCGCCGTCCTCGTCGAGGAAGAAGTCGGCGCGGACCAGGCCCTCGCAGGAGGCCGCCTCGAACGCCTCGACCGCGAGCCGCCGCACCTCGGCGGTCTCCTCGTCGGTGAGCGGGGCCGGGACGATGCCGGGCGTGGAGTCGATGTACTTGGCCTCGAAGTCGTAGTACGCGTGCGCGTCCGGCGGCGGGATCTCGGCCGGCACCGAGGCGCGCGGCCCGTCCTCGAACTCCAGGACGCCGCACTCGATCTCGCGGCCGCGCACGGCGGCCTCGATCAGGATCTTCGGGTCGTGCGACTGGGCCTCGGCGATCGCCTCGTCCAGGCCGGAGAGGTCGTCGACCTTGGTGATGCCGATGGAGGAACCCGCGCGCGCGGGCTTCACGAACAGCGGCCAGCCGTGCTCGCCGGCGAAGTCGACGATCCGCTTGCGGGCCGCGGACTCGTCCTGCTCCCACTCGCGGGGGCGGATCACCAGGTACGGGCCGACCTTGAGCCCGAAGGAGGTGAACACCCGCTTCATGTACTCCTTGTCCTGGCCGACGGCCGAGGCGAGCACGCCCGAGCCGACGTACGGCACTCCGGACAGCTCCAGGAGGCCCTGGAGGGTGCCGTCCTCCCCGTACGGGCCGTGCAGCACCGGGAAGACGACGTCGACCTCGCCGAGGGCCTTGGGCACCGAGCCGGGCTCGCTGTAGACGACCTCGCGGTTCGCGGGGTCGACGGGGAGCACCACGCCGCCCTCGGCCGACTCGGCCAGCTCCGCCACGCTCGGGGTGCGGCGGTCGGTGATGGCCATGCGGTCCGGCTCGTCGGCCGTGAGCGCCCAACGGCCGTCCGCGGTGATGCCGATCGGCAGGACGTCGTACTTCGTCCGGTCGATGGCCTTGAGGACGGCGCCCGCGGTGACCACGGAGATCCCGTGTTCGGAGCTGCGCCCGCCGAACACGACGGCCACGCGCGGCTTGCGGGACGGCTGGTCAGGGCTCTGGGGGAGGTTCTCGGTGCTCATATCGCGTTGAGAGTACCCGTTGGTATCCCCCAAGTCAGCGGCCGCTCCGGCGCGGTCGCTCAGCGTCGCACGGACGGTCGCTCAGCGTCGCGCGGGGGCCGCGTGGGGCGCCGGACCGGCCCCCGCCCGGCGCCGCGTGGGGCGGGGTTCAGCGCCGCTCGGGCTTGGCGCTGCGCGACATCAGCTCCTTGAGGGCGACCACCGGCGGCTTGCCCTCGTGCACGATGTCCACGACCGTCTCGGTGATCGGCATCTCCACACCGTGCCGGCGGGCCAGATCAGCCACCGACTCGCAGGACTTGACGCCCTCGGCGGTCTGCTTGGTGACCGCGATGGTCTGCTCGAGGGTCATGCCCTTGCCGAGGTTGGTGCCGAAGGTGTGGTTGCGGGACAGCGGCGAGGAGCAGGTGGCCACCAGGTCGCCGAGGCCCGCGAGTCCGGAGAAGGTCAGCGGGTCCGCGCCGAGCGCCATGCCGAGCCGGGTGGTCTCGGCGAGGCCGCGGGTGATGAGCGAGCCCTTGGCGTTGTCGCCGAGGCCCATGCCGTCGGCGATGCCGACCGCGAGACCGATGACGTTCTTGACCGCGCCGCCGAGTTCGCAGCCGACCACGTCGGTGTTGGTGTACGGCCGGAAGTACGGCGTGTGGGAGGCGGCCTGGAGCCGCCGGGCGACGGCCTCGTCGGTGCAGGCCACGACGGCCGCGGCGGGCATGCGGGCGGCGATCTCCCGGGCCAGGTTGGGTCCGGTGACGACGGCGATGCGGTCGGCGCCGACCTTGGCGACGTCGTCGATCACCTCGCTCATCCGCATGGTGGAGCCGAGCTCGACGCCCTTCATCAGGGAGACGAGCACGGTGCCCGGCGCGAGCAGCGGGGTCCACTCGGCGAGGTTGGCGCGCAGCGTCTGGGACGGCACGGCGAGGACGGTGAAGTCCGCGTCGCGCAGCGCCTCGGCGGCGTCGGCGGTGGCCCTGAGACTGCGCGGGAGTTCGACGCCGGGCAGGTAGTCGGGGTTGGTGCGGGTGGAGTTGACCGCCTCGGCCAATTCCGGACGGCGGGCCCACAGGGTCACCTCGCAGCCGGCGTCGGCGAGCACCATGCCGAAGGCGGTGCCCCACGAGCCGGTGCCCATGACTGCGGCGCGGACGGTCCTGCTCACTTGCCGCTCTCCTCCTCGGTACCGGTCCGTGAGACCTCCCGGCCCGCCTCCGCGGCCTCCGGGCCGCCGGCCGTCGCCCGCGCGGCCTGCGCTGCGGTCCTGCGGCGCTGCTCGATCCGCTCCTGGCGCGGGTCGTAGGGGGTCTCGGGCGCCTTCTCGCCGCGGATCTCCTCGAGGAGGCGGGTGACGGCCGCCATGATGACCTCGGTGGCCTCCTTCAGGAGGTCGGCGGTCATCTCCTTGTCGTAGAAGCGCGAGAGGTCCACGGGCGGGCCCGCCAGGACCTGGTGCGTCTTGCGCGGCAGGAGGTGGGGCTTCTTGGCGTAGGGCGGCAGCAGTTCGTTGCAGCCCCACTGGGCGACGGGGATCACCGGGCACCTGGTCTGCAGGGCCACGCGGGCCGCGCCGGTCTTGGCGGTCATGGGCCAGCCGTCGGGGTCGCGGGTGAGGGTGCCCTCGGGGTAGAAGGCGACGCACTCGCCGCGCTCCACGGCGTCGATCGCGGCCCGGAACGCGCTGAGCGCGTCCGTGCTCTCGCGGTAGACGGGGATCTGCCCGGTGCCGCGCATGGCGGCGCCGACGAATCCCTTCTTGAAAAGGCCGCTCTTCGCCAGGAATCGCGGAACCCGTCCGGTGTTGTACTGATAGTGCGCGTACGCGAAGGGGTCCACGTGTGAATTGTGGTTCACCGCGGTGATAAAGCCGCCCTCGGCCGGAATGTGCTCCATTCCGCGCCAGTCCCGCTTGATCAGAACCACCAGCGGCGGTTTGCAGAGGACCGCAGCGAAGCGGTACCAGAACCCGATTTGGCGGCGGGGCACGCGGACACCTTCCTCTAGGCCTCTAAGGGCTGTCACCTCGGCACCTCGGCCGGGGGGCCGCACAAGTGTCGCCCCAGGCCGCCGGTCTGTCGAGAACACCGTACGCCCGCCCGTCCCCGGCCACCGCCCTGCCGGGAGCGTCGCGTCCCCGCCGGTGCCCCGCACGGCCGGACGCGGCCGGGTGACAATGAGCGCGACAAGAGAGGGACGGTACGCCGGTGCAGTGGACCTTGGTCATCCCCCTGAAGCCTCTGGCGCGGGCCAAGAGCAGGCTCTCGGACACCGCCGGGGACGGGGTGCGCCCCGGGCTGGCGCTGGCGTTCGCGCAGGACACGGTGGCCGCGGCGCTGGCCGCCACCGCGGTCGCGGATGTGGTGGTCGTCACGGACGACGCGCTGGCCGGCCGGACGTTGGCGGCGCTCGGCGCCCGGATCGTCCCGGACGCGCCGGGCAGCGGGCTGAACGCCGCGCTCGGGCACGGGGCGGCCGCCGTACGGGAATCGCGCCCGGCCGCCGCGGTGGCGGCGCTGAACGCGGATCTCCCGGCGCTGCGCCCAATGGAATTGTCCCGGGTGCTGGATGCGGCGGCCGAATTCCCGCGTGCCTTTCTCGCGGACGCGGCCGCGGTGGGCACGACTCTGCTGAGCGCGGCACCCGGGCGGCCGTTGCGGCCGGCATTCGGTACCGATTCCAGGGCCCGGCACCGGGCGTCGGGCGCCGCGGAACTCGGGCTCGCGGACGTGAATTCCGTACGGCAGGACGTGGACACCGGTGAGGACCTGCGGGCGGCGCTGGCGCTCGGGGTGGGGCCGTACACGGCGACGGTGTCCGCGGGGTTGCTGATTCCCGGCTCCTGACGAACGCTCCCGAAGGGCGCGGACAACAGCGCGATCAGGCCCGGCGGGCCGGCGCCCGGCGGTGTGACGCGCCCCGGCGGCGAACGGCCGAAGGCACTACGCTGGCCGTCATGCAGGCGACCGCGTACACGTACGACCCCGGCACCCGCAGCGGGCAGGTGCTGCTCGACGACGGGACCCCCGTGCCCTTCGACGCGGCGGCGTTCGACGCGGGCGGACTGCGGCTGCTGCGGCCCGGGCAGCGGGTGCGGATCGAGGCGGAGCGCGAGGGCGCGGCCGTACGGATCACCCTGGTGACCCTGCAGACGTTCTAGGGCCGTTGACCATGGCCGCACACACGCCGCGGGCCGGGCTCCCGAGGGGAGTCCGGCCCGGCGCGTGAGTGCCCTGGTGACCTCAGGAGGACTTGCGGGCGGTGGCCTTCTTGGCGGTGGTCTTGCGGGCCGTCGACTTCTTGGCCGGGGCCTTCTTGGCGGTGACCTTCTTGGCCGGGGCCTTCTTGGCCGTCGCCTTCTTCGCGGTGGTCTTCTTCGCCGCGGCGGTCTTGGCGGTCGCCGTGGTCTTCTTGGCGGTGGTCTTCTTCGCCGTGGCCTTCTTCGCGGCGGCGGTGGTCTTCTTCGCCGGTGCCGCCTTCTTGGCGGTGGCCTTCTTCGCCGCGGCGGCCTTGGTCGTCTTCTTCGCGGCGGCCTTCTTGACCGTGGCGGAAGCGCCGCCGGTCAGGCTGCCCTTGGGCGCCTTCTTCACCGAGACCTCGCCGCCCCGCGGCAGCTTCTTCGAGCCGCTCACCAGGTCCTTGAAGCCCTGGCCGGCGCGGAAGCGCGGCACGGAGGTCTTCTTGACGCGAACCCGCTCGCCCGTCTGGGGGTTACGGGCGTAGCGGGCGGGCCGGTCCACCTTCTCGAAGGACCCGAAGCCGGTGACCGAGACCCGCTCGCCCGCGACGACCGCGCGGACGATGGCGTCCAGGACATGATCGACAGCCTCGGCGGCCTGCTGGCGGCCGCCCATCTTGTCGGCAATCGCTTCTACGAGCTGCGCCTTGTTCACGTCTTCCCCTTCGGAGACATCGCCAGAACGAAAGTGTTCAAGCTTTTTCGCACGTTAGGCAGATATATACCGCAAATCAAACACGAAACGGGCTTATCACCCTTGTGCCGCAGCGGAATCGGCTGTGCCGGACCGGTCAGCGGCCCTCTTCGGGGATCCGCCCCTCGTCGAGGTCCGCGTTGAACCGCTCCAGTCGCCTTGCCGCGGCGGCGAGATCGTGCTTGGCCGCGGCCGTAATGACCAGCAGCTTCCGGGTCAGCGCCATCCGTACGCCCTCCGGGACTTGCAGTGCGCGCACCCTTGAGTGCGCTTCCTTGAGTTGGTCCGCGACCGCCGTATAGAGCTCGAGTTGGCCGTCGTGTTCCATGCACAGATTGTGCCATCTGGGGCGAGTTGTCGCCTGCGCAGGGTGCAACTGCCGCGCCGGACAGTCCTGTCGGTGCCCGCGCGGACGCCGGCCCCGCAGGCCGCCTACCCGGCCAACCACCCCTCTAACGTGGGAAGTTACGGGCGCCCGGAGAGCGGGGCGGGGCCGTTCGGGTGCAGACATGGCCGTACCCCCAATCGTGGCGATCGGGGGTACGGCGGGTGTGTTGGGGTGGCCGAAAGTCGACCTGCCGGGGCCTGTCGGGTCAGGCCTGCAGGGTGCGCGGCTTGTAGGCGGGCCGCTTGCCCTCGTAGTCGGCGATGTCGGTCTCGTTCCGCAGGGTGATGGAGATGTCGTCCAGCCCGTTCAGCAGCCGCCAGCGGGAGTTCTCGTCCAGCTCGAAGGGGGCGGTGACACCCTCGGCGCGCACCTCGCGGGACTGCAGGTCGACGGTGATCTCGGCCTGCGGGTCCGCCTCGGTCAGCGCCCACAGCGCGTCCACGACCTTCTGGTCGAGCACCACCGTGAGCAGGCCGTTCTTCAGCGAGTTGCCCCGGAAGATGTCCGCGAAGCGGGAGGAGATCACGGTCTTGAAGCCGTAGTTCTGCAGCGCCCAGACGGCGTGCTCCCGGGAGGAGCCGGTGCCGAAGTCGGGACCGGCGACCAGGACGGACGCGCCCTGCCGCTCGGGGCGGTTGAGCACGAACTCGGGGTCCTTGCGCCAGGCCTCGAACAGCCCGTCCTCGAAGCCGTCCCGGGTCACCTTCTTGAGCCAGTGGGCGGGGATGATCTGGTCGGTGTCGACGTTGCTGCGGCGCAGCGGGACGGCCCGGCCGGTGTGAGTGGTGAAGGCTTCCATGGTTATCGGGCTCCAGCGGGCGTGCGGTCGTCGGTCAGATCGGCGGGCGAGGCCAGGTGGCCCAGGACCGCGGTGGCCGCAGCGACCTGCGGCGACACCAGGTGGGTGCGGCCGCCCTTGCCCTGCCGGCCCTCGAAGTTGCGGTTGGAGGTGGACGCGGAGCGCTCACCCGGGGCCAGCTGGTCGGGGTTCATGCCGAGACACATCGAGCAGCCCGCGTGCCGCCATTCGGCGCCGGCCTCCTTGAAGACCACGTCCAGTCCCTCGGAGACGGCCTGCAGACCGACCCGGGCGGACCCGGGGACGACCAGCATCCGTACGCCGTCGGCGACTTTGCGGCCACGCAGCAGGTCGGCGGCGGCCCGCAGGTCCTCGATGCGTCCGTTGGTGCAGGAGCCTACGAAGACGGTGTCCACGTCGATGGAGCGCAGCGGCTGTCCGGCCGCCAACCCCATGTACTCCAGGGCCTTTTCGGCGGCGAGGCGCTCCGAAGCGTCTTCGTACGAAGCAGGGTCGGGGACGGACGCCGAAAGCGGCGCGCCCTGGCCGGGGTTGGTGCCCCAGGTGACGAACGGCGACAGCTCGTCGGCGGCGATGACGACCTCGGCGTCGAAGACCGCGTCCTCGTCGGTGCGCAGGGTCTTCCAGTACTCGACCGCGGCGTCCCAGTCGGCGTCCTCGGGGGCGTGCGGACGGCCCTTGAGGTACTCGAAGGTGGTCTCGTCCGGGGCGATCATGCCCGCGCGGGCACCGGCCTCGATCGACATGTTGCAGATGGTCATCCGGGCCTCCATCGAGAGCTTCTCGATGGCGGAGCCGCGGTACTCCAGGACGTAGCCCTGGCCGCCGCCGGTGCCGATCCGCGCGATGATCGCGAGGATCAGGTCCTTGGCGGTGACGCCCTCGGGCAGCTCGCCCTCGACGGTGATGGCCATGGTCTTCGGGCGGGCCATCGGCAGCGTCTGGGTGGCCAGCACGTGCTCCACCTGGGAGGTGCCGATGCCGAACGCCAGCGCGCCGAACGCGCCGTGCGTCGAGGTGTGGGAGTCGCCGCAGACCACGGTGGTGCCCGGCTGGGTCAGGCCCAGCTGGGGGCCGACCACGTGCACGACGCCCTGCTCGACGTCGCCCAGCGGGTGCAGCCGTACCCCGAACTCGGCGCAGTTCTTGCGCAGCGTCTCCAGCTGGGCGCGGGAGACCGGGTCGGCGATGGGCTTGTCGATGTCGAGGGTCGGGGTGTTGTGGTCCTCGGTCGCGATGGTGAGGTCGAGGCGGCGCACCTGGCGACCACTCTTGCGCAGCCCGTCGAAGGCCTGCGGGCTGGTCACCTCGTGCAGCAGGTGCAGATCGATGTAGAGGAGGTCGGGCTCGCCCTCGGCGCGCCGGACGACGTGGTCGTCCCAGACCTTCTCCGCGAGTGTCCTACCCATCGCTTTCCCTCCGGCCGGCGAACGTCCACCGGCCCAACTAGAGATCTTGGGGAGACGGCGCCCGCGCCCCGGGTTCTCGGACGTCCGCCGCCGGGCCCTGTGGTGCACGGGCCGCTGTGTGATTCCAGGGTGGCGCGTTCCACGGAAAATTGAACTTGCGTTTCACAGAGTGAGACGCGAGTATCGTTGCATGGACAACAGTAGCGGCGTCGGCGTTCTGGACAAGGCGGCCCTCGTCCTGAGCGCTCTGGAGTCCGGTCCGGCCACCCTCGCGGGTCTGGTCGGCGCCACCGGACTGGCACGACCCACGGCCCACCGCCTGGCCGTGGCCCTGGAACACCACCGCATGGTGGCACGCGACATGCAGGGCAGGTTCATCCTCGGCCCGCGCCTCGCGGAACTGGCGGCGGCGGCCGGCGAGGACCGCCTGCTCGCCACGGCGGGCCCCGTGCTCACCCACCTCCGCGACGTCACCGGCGAGAGCGCGCAGCTCTACCGGCGCCAGGGTGACATGCGGATCTGCGTGGCCGCGGCGGAGCGCCTGTCCGGCCTGCGGGACACGGTCCCGGTCGGCTCCACGCTGACCATGAAGGCCGGCTCGTCCGCCCAGATCCTGATGGCCTGGGAGGAACCGGAGCGGCTGCACCGCGGTCTGCAGGGCGCCCGTTTCACGGCGACGGCCCTGTCGGGCGTCCGCCGGCGCGGCTGGGCCCAGTCTATCGGCGAGCGCGAGCCGGGCGTGGCGTCCGTCTCCGCGCCCGTGCGCGGCCCCTCCAACCGCGTGGTGGCGGCGGTGTCCGTCTCCGGCCCGATCGAGCGCCTCACCCGCCACCCGGGCCGTATACACGCCCAGGCGGTCATCGACGCCGCGGGCCGCCTCTCCGAGGCGCTGCGCCGCTCGGGCTGAGGCCGGACGCCCGGGAACGTCACACCGGAGAGGGCCCGCCCCAACGCCGCGGCGAGCCCTCTCCGGTCCCCCGTCCCCCCGGTCCCCCCGGTCAGACGGCCTTCCCCGGCTCCGGCGCCCGCTGCGAGCGGTGCGCGAACCGGTCCCCGGCGGAGCGCCCGCGCCGCTCCACCGGCACCTGGCCGTGCGCCTTCGCGAGACCGAAGGGCGGCATGTCGAAGTAGATGGACTCACGGGAGCCCTCGGGCGCGATGTACGTCTCGTGCCACAGGCCCACGTGCCCGCGCGCCCTGCCCTGGCGCTGCTTGCGGTTGACGGCCGTCCAGGCCCGGTGGTGGAACATGTCCGGCGAGGCCGCGTAGGCGTACAGCTTCTCCTTGGACTCCCAGTACTGGACGACGTAGTACGTCCGCGGCGAGGCCGTCAGCAGGACGTGCCCCAGCAGCCCCCGGCCCGGGTCCCGCGCGAGCTCCCCCAGCATGCGGATCATCGACAGCATGACCGGGAGCCACTGGTGCACCGCCCGGAAGTGGTTGATCCGCATGCCGATGAGCAGCACCACCACATCACCGTCGGCCGCCGCGGTCGTGTAGCCCCGCACGGGCTTTGCGAACATGCCGGTCCCCCTCATCGGATAGCGTCACTATCCTTCTGCCGATGGTTGGATAGTGGCACTCCCCTAGGAAAGGCGCAAGAGATGCGGCTTGCGGAACTCAGCGAGCGCAGCGGTGTGTCCACGGCGACGATCAAGTACTACCTGCGCGAAGGGCTGTTGCCGCCGGGCCGCCAGGTCAACGCCAGGACGGCCGAGTACGACGAGGAGCACCTGCGCCGGCTGCGGCTGGTGCGGGCGATGATCCAGGTGGGCCGGGTGCCGGTGGCGAAGGTGCGCGAGGTGCTCGGGCACGTGGACGACGACTCCCTCGGCCGCACGATCCGCCTGGGAGCGGCGATGTGGTCGCTGCCGCAGGTGCCGGACCCGGACGAGGAGGACGAGGCCGTCCGGGCCGCGCACGAGGAGGTCGCCACGCTCCTCGACCGGCTCGGCTGGGAGAACGCCAAGCGGCTGACGACCATCTCCCCCGCGTACCGCTCACTGGTGCTGGCGGTGGCGGCGTTCCGCCGGATCGGCTACGGCTGGGGGGCCGAACAGCTCGCGCCGTACGCCGAGTTGATGCACCGGACGGCCGTCCTCGACCTGGACAACATGGAGACGCACCCCTCGGAGGCGGAGCGGATCGAGTTCGCCGTGCTCGGGGCGATCCTCAACGAGCCGGTGCTGCAGGCGCTGCACCGGCTGGCGCAGGAGGAGGAGACGGCGCGGCGGTACGGCTTCGAGTAGCCGGCGCCGGGAACGGCGAAGGCCCTCCGCCGAAGCGAAGGGCCTTCCGATGTACCCCCGACCGGATTCGAACCGGCGCTACCGCCTTGAGAGGGCGGCGTGCTAGGCCGCTACACAACGGGGGCGTGGACACTGCGTTTCCGCAGGTCCGAGCTGGTCTACCTGGACTCGAACCAAGACTAACTGAACCAGAATCAGTCGTGCTGCCAATTACACCATAGACCAATGATGGTTTAGACCAGTCAGTACCCCCGACCGGATTCGAACCGGCGCTACCGCCTTGAGAGGGCGGCGTGCTAGGCCGCTACACAACGGGGGCCCTAGCGATCCTGCATCGAGGTGAGCGGGAGCTACCCGAACTCTCCTCGCGGGAAGGATCTGTACCCCCGACCGGATTCGAACCGGCGCTACTGCCTTGAGAGGGCAGCGTGCTAGGCCGCTACACAACGGGGGCTTGCGGATGTGATCCGCGGCGCAGATGAGCTCTGCGAGCTGGCCTACCTGGACT
Organism: Streptomyces sp. NPDC002386; assembly: GCF_053593175.1. Lineage (NCBI taxonomy): Bacteria > Bacillati > Actinomycetota > Actinomycetes > Kitasatosporales > Streptomycetaceae > Streptomyces > Streptomyces sp. NPDC002386. The sequence continues at coordinate 151,186 of NZ_JBSFBX010000009.1, read as the reverse complement.
CGAACCAAGACTAACTGAACCAGAATCAGTCGTGCTGCCAATTACACCATAGGCCACTGGAACTCAAGCCCCTGAAGGGTTCTCGTTCTAGTTCGCTCCCCCGGTTACCGGCCTTTCGGCCCGCTCTCCGGCGGCGCAGGAAGAACATTACCCGAAGGTGGACGGGGCTCCAAAACGACTATCCGCGCCGAGGAGCCCGGGCAGTTCGGAGAGGGAGGCGATGCGGTGCGGTCCGGTGGGCGGCTCCAGCGTCGCGTAGGCGCCGCCGCGGTCGATCCAGACCGACAGCAGCCCGGCGTCGGCGGCGCCCCGTCCGTCGATCTCCGGGTGGTCCCCGACGTACGCGACCTCGTGCGGGGCGAGCGAGAGCGCGTCGCAGGCGGCCAGGAAGGCGCCGGGCCGGGGCTTGGAGACGCCCAGCTCGGCGGCGCACAGCAGGGCCTCGAAGCGGTCCCGCACACCGAGCAGGCGCAGCTTGCGCTCCTGGACGGTCAGGCTGGAGTTGGACAGCACCGCGTGCCGGTGGCTGGCGGCCAGGGCGTCGAGCACCGGCAGGACGTCCGGGAACAGGGACCAGGCGGCCTCGTAGTGCCGCACGTACCGCTGGAACCAGTCGTCGGCCTCGGCGTCCGTCAGGTCCGGCCGGTCCAGGAAGACCCGGGCGCGGTCACGCCGCTGTGTGACGAAGTCGACCTCGCCGGCGGCGAAGCGGCCCCACTGGGCGTCGGTGATCTCCCGCCAGCGCGCGAGCGCCTCCTCCGGCGATCCGTACCCGGCGAGGAGCCCTTCGGCCACCAGGTGGGCGCGCATGCCCTCGCGGTCGGCGGTGGTGTAGTCGAAGAGGGTGTCGTCGACGTCCCAGACCACGGCGCGAATGCTCATGCCCCGACCGTAACCGGCGAACGGCCGTCGTGTCCGGGTACGGGACGCGCCCGGTGCGCGGACCGGGGCGGGGTACGGCGAAGGGCGGCACCCGGGTGTACCGGATGCCGCCCTCGGTGTGTGGCGCTCGTTACGCCGCGAGCCTCGCCAGCGCCGCGTCGATCCGGGCCAGCGTCCTCTCCTTGCCCAGGACCTCCAGGGACTCGAAGAGGGGCAGGCCGACCGTGCGGCCGGTGACGGCGACGCGGACCGGGGCCTGGGCCTTGCCGAGCTTGAGGCCGTGCGCCTCGCCGGCGGCCAGGACCGCCTCCTTCAGGGACTCGGCCGAGGTCCAGTCGGCCGTCTCCAGCTTCTCCCGCGCCGTGCGCAGGAGGGCGTCGGAGCCCTCCTTCATCGCCTTCGTCCAGGACGCCTCGTCGAAGACCGGCTCGGCGAGGAAGAGGAAGTCGACGTTGTCGGTGATCTCGGACAGGACCTTCAGCCGGGTCTGCGCGTGCGGCGCGATCGCCTGCCACTTCGCCTCGTCGAAGTCCTCCGGCGCCCACGGGGCGGCCGGGGCCTTCAGCCACGGGCGGCAGCGCTCGGTGAAGTCCTTGACCTCCAGCATCCGGATGTGGTCGGCGTTGATGGCCTCGCACTTCTTCAGGTCGAAGCGCGCCGGGTTGGGGTTCACGTCCGCGATGTCGAAGGCCGCGACCATCTCCTCGACCGAGAAGATGTCCTGGTCGGCCGAGAGCGACCAGCCCAGCAGCGAGAGGTAGTTGAGCAGGCCCTCGGGCAGGAAGCCGCGCTCGCGGTAGAGGTTGAGCGAGGACTGCGGGTCGCGCTTGGAGAGCTTCTTGTTGCCCTCGCCCATGACGTACGGCAGGTGGCCGAAGGCCGGGGTCTCCTTGGCGATGCCCAGCTCGGTCAGCGCCTTGTACAGGGCGATCTGGCGCGGGGTGGAGGAGAGCAGGTCCTCGCCGCGCAGGACGTGGGTGATCTCCATCAGGGCGTCGTCAACCGGGTTCACCAGCGTGTACAGCGGGGCGCCGTTGGCGCGCACGATGCCGTAGTCCGGCACGTTCTCCGGGAGGTACGTGATCTCGCCGCGGACCAGGTCGTCGAAGGTGATCGCCTCGTCCGGCATGCGGAAGCGGACGATCGGGCTGCGGCCCTGGGCCCTGTACTCCTCCACCTCCGCCTCGCCCAGGTCGCGGCAGTGCCCGTCGTAGCCGGACGGCTTGCCCGCGGCGCGCGCCGCCTCGCGGCGGGTGTCCAGCTCCTCCTGGGAGCAGTAGCAGTGGTAGGCGTGGCCGGCGTCCAGGAGCTTCTGGGCGACGTCCTTGTAGAGGTCCATGCGCTGCGACTGGCGGTACGGCGCGTGCGGGCCGCCGATCTCGGGGCCCTCGTCCCAGTCGAAGCCCAGCCAGCGCATCGCGTCGAGCAGCTGGTTGTAGGACTCCTCGGAGTCGCGGGCCGCGTCGGTGTCCTCGATGCGGAAGACCAGGGTGCCCTGGTGGTGCCGGGCGAACGCCCAGTTGAACAGGGCGGTGCGGACCAGGCCCACGTGGGGGTTACCGGTGGGCGAGGGGCAGAAACGGACGCGTACGGGTGAGCCGGATGCGCTAGCCACGCTTGACAACCTTGTTGGTGAGAGTGCCGATGCCTTCGATGGTGACGGCGACCTCGTCGCCGACGTTCAGGGGGCCGACCCCCGCGGGGGTGCCGGTGAGGATGACGTCGCCGGGGAGCAGGGTCATGGCCTCGGAGATGTTGACGATCAGGTCCTCGATGGGGTGGATCATCTCGCTCGTACGGCCGAGCTGGCGCTGCTCGCCGTTGACGGTGAGCTGGACGGTGAGGTCGTTGGCGCGCTCCAGGTCCAGGTCCGTCTCCACCCAGGGGCCGAGCGGGCAGGAGGAGTCGAAGCCCTTGGCCCGCGCCCACTGCTTCTCGCGCCGCTGCACGTCCCGTGCGGTGACGTCGTTGGCGCAGGTGTAGCCGAGGATGACGTCCTTGACGCGCTCGCGCGGGACCTCGCGGCACATGCGCCCGATGACGACGGCCAGCTCGGCCTCGTGGTGCAGTTCCTGCGAGAAGGACGGGTACCGGATCTCGTCGCCGGGGCCGATCACCGAGGTGGAGGGCTTGAAGAAGGCGAAGGGGGCGTCGGGCACCTCGTTGCCCAGCTCGCGCGCGTGCTCCGCGTAGTTGCGGCCGAACGCCACGACCTTGTTGGGGAGCACCGGGGGGAGCAGCCTGACCTTGCTGAGCGGCACCTTCGTACCGGACAGCTCGTGGTCCGCGAACGGGATGCCCTTGATGATGTCGAGGACGAGTTCGTCCTCCTTGTCGCCCTCGACCGCGCCGAAGGCAACGTTCCCGTCGATGGAGAACCTGGCGATGCGCACGGGATCCTGCGCCCCTCAACTAGAACCGGCGTACTGACGCCCCAGGTTAACCGGTCGGGCCGTGCGGCGTTCGGGCAGTGCGGCGTGGCGGGCATTTCCGGCGCGTGGATCCTCGTGCGGCGATCGGTGAATTCCGCGGGATTAGCGCACCGGGCATTCGCGCATTACCCGGGAATTCACGGAGGCGTCCGCGGGTGCGGCGGGGCCGTGCGGCGCCCGGGCCAGGGGCGTCCCGGGCGCGCGTCCGGCCGGGGCGGCGGGGCCGGCGCCCTCGGACACCGGCCCGTGCCGCGCACGGGATATCGGCCGCGGACGGCGTGCCCGCCTATCGGGTAGGTGGTGGTGCCATGGATTCCGGCGCGGGACGGAAAAGAGCCCGGGGAGCGAATCCCGTGAAAAACGAGCGCGGCCCGGAGATCAGCTGATCTCCGGGCCGCGCTCGGTGTGTCCGGTGCGGGCTCGGCTACTCGCCGGCCGCGGCGGCGCCGACCGGGACCTCCATGAGAACGGTGCGCCGGGGGTTGGCCGTCTGGGCCGGGAGGTCGACGGAGTGCTCCGGCAGCTCCGGCGTCTGCAGTTCGTCGGCGTCCTCGAGGTGCGCCAGCGTCGTGCGCCGCGGGTTGGCTATGTTGCGGAACATCATCGTCGTCTTCACCGTTGTCATCCTGTGGCCGAGGGTGGGTTGACAGAGCATCTCATCCTGTAAAGCGCAAGGCTAAACACCGGATTCCCCGTCACGGACGCGAACTCCACAGGATCTCCATGTGAGTTTGCTCACGACGTCATGGGCAATTCGGTCAATTCCGACGCCCACCTCCGGCCGGGGAAACGGACATTGACCCCCTGAAGCCCTCATTCCGCTCCCGATCATGGCGACTGGGACACCGGGCGGTGAGCGGTGAGTCGCAGCGGTAAGCCCGTTTTGTACGAGATCGACTTACACGGGTCGTAGCCCGGGCCTCACCGTCCGTCACGTAGGTCACAGCTCGGCTCATGGCCCTTGTTGGAGATCCGGCACTGTGCTGGAATTCCACGGACCGCCGCGGGATCGAGCCGGCGCGCAGGGGGCGCAACGCAGCGCCGAGTGGCGGCGAGAAGGGGGAACCAGCGCCGGGTCACTCAAGACCACCGGGGGGCGTATTCAGGGCGCTCTCCAAGACGCCGACACCGTGTCTCTCCGTTCGCGCGGGGAGGCGCCTGGTCCAGAGGTTGCGACGCTAGTGCAGGGACGTTTCAAGAGGGATGGCAGCGCTTCGGCGGAGCCGGAGGCGCACGGCGGGACCGACCGCGGTTCCTCCCCCCAGCACGCCCAGAACCCGGGCCCGGCCCAGCCCGGCGACAGCGGTGAGCGCCCCGGGCGCCCCGGCACGTCGTCCACGGCGGGCCCGGCCGGTTCGGCGAAGACCCAGAACCCCACCCCGGCCGCCAAGCCGGCGGGCAAGAGCCCGAGCGGCCCCGGCTCGCGCATGGCCCTGCGCAACTGGCGCATCTCCACGCGCCTGGTGTCGCTGCTGGCCCTCCCCGTCGTCGCGGCGACCTCGCTGGGCGCGCTGCGCATCGGCGACTCGATGGACGACATCCAGCAGCTCGACAACATGAAGCTGCTGACGGACATGACCAAGCAGGCGACCGAGCTGGCCATGGCGCTCCAGGACGAGCGCGACCAGTCCGCCGGTCCGCTGGCGCACGGCCTCAAGCCGACCGACTACACGGTCAAGGGCTACCAGGACAAGACCGACCGGGCCCGCGAGAACTTCCTCGACTCCTCCGAGCAGATCGACGAGGCGAGCAAGAACGGCAACCTCCAGGGCGTCCGCGACACCCTGGTCAGCCTCGCCAACCAGCTCGACGGCCTCGCCAAGATCCGCCAGGACGCCTACAAGTCGAAGAACAACTCGACGCAGACGGTCGAGGCGTACCACCGGCTGATCACCCAGCTGATCGACCTCTCCCAGTCCATGGCCGAGGCGTCCAGCAACCCGGAGATGATCTCGCGCACCCGCGCCCTGGCGGCCTTCTCCAGCGCCAAGGAGTACGCCTCGGTGCAGCGTGCCGTCATCGCGGCGGCCCTGACCTCCAGCAACACCTCCAAGGGTGAGCTGTCCAAGAACGACCAGCTCTACGGCGAGTCGGCGTACTCGAGCGAGAAGTCGCAGATCGCGATCTTCCGCAAGATCTACAGCAGCCAGAACCCGGACGAGCTGCTCAAGCCGATCGAGGACAGCAACCCGACGATCCAGGCGGCCGACCTGTACGCCAAGCGGGTCCTGGAGTCCCCCGGCGGCCTCAACGACCTGCCGGCGCGCTCCTACCGCGACTGGGTCGACGACAGCTCCACCAAGATCCAGCAGATGAAGAACATCGAGCACACGCTGCTCGAGGACATGGAGCAGAAGGCCCGCGAGCTGAAGTCGTCCTCCGAGCAGGAGGCGATCCTCTCCGGTGCGCTGATCCTCATCGTGCTCGGCGTCTCGCTGGTGGGCGCCTTCGTCGTGGCCCGGTCCATGATCCGCTCGCTGCGCCGGCTGCAGGACACGGCCACCAAGGTCGCCCAGGACCGGCTGCCCGAGCTGGTCAAGCAGCTCTCCGAGTCCGACCCGCAGGACGTGGACACGTCCGTGGAGTCGGTCGGTGTGCACTCCCGGGACGAGATCGGCCAGGTGGCCGCGGCCTTCGACGACGTGCACCGCGAGGCGGTCCGCCTCGCCGCCGAGCAGGCCCTGCTGCGGGGCAACGTCAACGCGATGTTCACCAACCTCTCGCGCCGTTCCCAGGGCCTCATCCAGCGTCAGCTCTCCCTGATCTCCGAACTGGAGTCCCGCGAGGCCGACCCGGACCAGCTCTCCTCGCTGTTCAAGCTGGACCACCTCGCCACCCGTATGCGCCGGAACGGTGAGAACCTCCTCGTCCTCGCGGGTGAGGAGCCCGGCCGCCGGTGGACCCGCCCGGTCCCGCTGGTCGACGTGCTCCGTGCCGCCGCGTCCGAGGTGGAGCAGTACGAGCGCATCGAGCTGGCCGCCGTGCCGACCACCGAGGTCGCCGGCCGCGTCGTCAACGACCTCGTGCACCTCCTCGCCGAGCTGCTCGAGAACGCCACCTCCTTCTCCTCGCCGCAGACCAAGGTCAAGGTCACCGGTCACGCGCTGCCCGACGGCCGCGTCCTGATCGAGATCCACGACACCGGTATCGGCCTCTCCCCCGAGGACCTCGCGGCGATCAACGAGCGGCTCGCCTCGCCGCCCACCGTGGACGTGTCGGTGTCCCGCCGCATGGGTCTGTTCGTGGTCGGCCGTCTGTCGCAGCGGCACGGCATCCGCATCCAGCTCCGCCCGTCCGACTCCGGTGGCACGACCGCGCTGGTCATGCTGCCCGTCGACGTCGCGCAGGGCGGCAAGAAGCCCGCTCCGGGCAAGCCCGGCGCGCCCGCGGCGACCGGTGGCCCCGCCGCCGCGCAGGCCGCGGCCGGCGTCGCCGCCGCCCGCCGCAACAACGGCGGCGGCAGCGGTCAGGGCGGTGCCCTCGGCGGCGCGCCGACCGCCGGACGCCTCGGCGCCGGCCAGGGCCCGCGTGGCCAGGTCGGCTCCGCCCAGGGTCCGCGGGCCGCGCTGCCCGGCACGGGCCAGGGCGGCCGTCCCGGTGCGCCCGGTGGAGCGCGCGGTCCGCAGGGGCCGGGTGGCCCGCAGCAGGGCCGGCCGGCTCCGGCCGGTGCCGGCGCGGGCGCCTTCGGCGGTCAGACGCCGGGCGCCGGGCAGGGCCAGCAGGCCGCGGGCGGTCAGCAGCAGGACATGTTCGGCGCTCGCGGTCCGGTGGCGCCGCGCGGTGGCGCCGGCGCGTCCGACCAGGGCCGTCAGCCCCAGCTTCCGCCGCGTGGCGGTCCCCGGGCCGAACTGCCCGGCGGCAACCAGCAGTCCGGCCCCGCCGACTGGCGCGGCAGCGCCCAGGCCCCGCTGTCGCGCGCCTCGCTGGACACCCCGCGCGGCCACGACGAGCAGGACCCGGGACAGACCTCGGGCATGCCGCGCTACGACGGCCGGCAGGGTCCGGGCTCGACGACGGAGATGCCGCGGATCGACGCCCAGGGCCCGGCCTCGACGGGCGAGTTCCCCCGCCCGGACTTCGGGATAAACGGCTCCACCGGCCAGTTCGCCCGTCCCGGCACCGAGAACCCGCAGCAGACCGGCCAGTTCCAGCGTCCGGCCGCACCGCAGGACAACGGCCAGTACGGTCAGCAGGGCGGCAACGGCCAGTACGTCCGCTCCGACGTCTTCGGCACCTCGGCGTCCGGGCAGCAGGACCCGCAGAGCACCGGTCAGTTCGCGGCGCCGCAGGCCTACAACGGCGGCTACGACGGCGGCTCCACCGGTCAGCACGCGCTGCCCGGCCGCCAGTCCCCGGCCGACACCGGCCAGTTCGAGCGTCCGCAGCCGGGTGCCCGCGCCGACTTCGGCGCGCCGCGTCCGCCGGCCCCGCAGCAGCAGCCGCAGCAGCCGCAGCGTCCCGTCCGCCGTGAGCCGGAGGCGCTGCCGCCGGCCGCCGGTCCGGGCGACGGCCGCACCCCGCTGTACGACACGCTGGAGACCAACTGGTTCCACGGTCAGCAGCAGGGGCAGCCGGACGGCAACCCGGCCGCGGCGCCGCAGCAGCAGGCGGCCGCGCCGGCCCCGCAACGTCCCGCCGCCACCGGTTCCTGGCGCACCTCGCCGAACGACGAACTCGTCCGGCAGGCGGAGCGCGTCAGGCAGCCCGCGGCGGGCGGCGTCACCACCTCCGGCCTGCCGCGCCGGGTGCCCCGGGCGAACCTCGTCCCGGGCACGGCTCAGCAGCAACAGCACCAAGCCGGTCCGCAGGTCTCGCGTGCGCCTGACGACGTACGCGGCCGGCTGACCAATCTCCGTCGGGGCATAGCGCAGGGCCGCCAGGCCGGCAACGGCCAGACCGGCAGCTACCCGAGCCCCACTCACCAGCAGGAGCGTTAGTTGAGTCCGATGAGCCAGGCGGCACAGAACCTGAACTGGTTGATCACCAACTTCGTGGACAACACCCCCGGGGTGTCGCACACGGTGGTGGTCTCCGCCGACGGCCTTCTGCTGGCCATGTCCGAAGGATTTCCGCGTGACCGCGCCGACCAGCTCGCGGCGGTCGCGTCCGGCCTCACCTCGCTGACCGCCGGGGCGTCCCGGATCTTCGAGGGCGGCAACGTGGCGCAGACCGTCGTCGAGATGGAGCGCGGGTTCCTCTTCCTCATGTCCGTCTCGGACGGGTCTTCCCTCGCGGTCCTGGCCCACCCCGAGTGCGACATCGGCCTGGTCGGCTACGAGATGGCACTGCTGGTCGACCGCGCGGGGGCGGTACTCACCCCGGACCTGCGCGCCGAACTCCAAGGCAGTCTGCTTCACTGACCGGCCCCGGCACCACCCACCTCACAAAAACACCGTCCGGCCGCCACAATCCCCCCACCGGCCCCTTCCGACGGCTCGACTGACCGACTTGCTGTCCCGCCCGGAGGATTCATGACCCCGCCCACCGCCTCTCATGATCCGTACGCGGAGCCGTACGGGGACGAGGGCGACCAGCCGCTGGTACGTCCGTACGCGATGACCGGCGGCCGGACCCGGCCGCGCTATCAGCTCGCCATCGAGGCGCTGATCAGCACCACGGCCGACCCGGCAGCGCTCATGGGACTGCTCCCGGAACACCAGCGCATCTGCCACCTCTGCCGTGAGGTCAAGTCGGTCGCGGAGGTGTCGGCGCTGCTGGCCATGCCGCTCGGCGTGGCCCGGATCCTGGTCGCCGACCTCGCGGAGGCCGGCATGGTCGCCATCCACCAGCCGGGTGGCGACGAGAACAACGGCGGCGCTCCGGACGTGACGCTGCTCGAAAGGGTGCTCAGTGGACTTCGCAAGCTCTGACGCGGGCCGGGCCACCACCTCCGCGAAGATCGTGGTGGCGGGCGGCTTCGGCGTGGGCAAGACCACGTTCGTCGGCGCCGTCTCGGAGATCAACCCGCTGCGCACAGAGGCCGTCATGACGTCCGCTTCGGCCGGCATCGACGACCTGACCCACACCGGGGACAAGACCACCACCACGGTGGCCATGGACTTCGGCCGTATCACCCTGGACCAGGACCTGATCCTGTACCTCTTCGGTACGCCCGGTCAGGACCGCTTCTGGTTCATGTGGGACGACCTGGTGCGCGGCGCGATCGGCGCGGTGGTCCTCGTGGACACCCGCCGTCTCGCCGACTGCTTCCCCGCGGTCGACTACTTCGAGAACAGCGGCCTGCCCTTCGTCATCGCCCTCAACGGCTTCGACGGACAGCAGCCCTACGCCCCCGAGGAAGTACGGGAAGCTCTCCAGATCGGTCCGGACGCCCCGATCATCACGACGGACGCCCGGCACCGCGCGGACGCCAAGAGTGCGCTGATCACGCTGGTCGAGCACGCGCTCATGGCGCGCCTGCGGTAACACCCAATTGGGACGCGCCGTACGGCAGTTGTCGTAGTGCAAGCGGAGCCGGCTGTGGCCTTTGACACGGTCGGCTCCGGTGTTCATAACAGTTCGGCAGAGGAATCGCCGTTCTTCGCCACGCGACGCGTTCGTACGGTGCCACTGTGCGCACGACTGCCCCGCCTTTTGGCGGGGCTCGCTCTTTATGCCCGTTTTATCTAGGGCTTACATCGCTCGGAACCTCAGGTTCCGAGTGTTTGGAGGAGCGGATGCCGACGTGCTGGAATGCCTGAACTGCCCATTAGTCAAAGACGTACTGAGATCGATGACGAACCGGGCTCTGAGAGACTGCGGCACGACGAAGGTGCCGACCGCCGAGAGGTTGTTGGTCGAGTGAGGCGAAGCAAGAACGGTCCCGAGCCGTCGGCGCGGGGCAACTTCACCCCGCCGCCGCGCGCTGCGGTGCCCACCCCTGTGCCGGGTGCCGAGCCCTCGGCCGCTCCCCCGGCCGGCGGTGGCCGGTTCTCACCGCGGAACTGGCGGGTGCCGACCCGGCTGAACGCGATCCTGCTCATACCCGTGGCGGTCGGCCTCATCATGGGCGGCTTCCAGGTGAAGAGCTCGATCGACACCTGGAACGAGGCCCGGGACGCGGAGAACACCGCGCGCCTGGTGCGTGCCTCCCTCGGCTACGCCGACGCGCTCGAGAACGAGCGTGACGTCACGGCCGCTCCGCTGCTGCTGGGCAACCAGAAGGACGTCGTCACCGCGGCGCGCAAGCAGACGGACCAGGCGGCCGCCGTCTTCCACCAGGCGGCGCAGAACGTGCCGGACAAGCCCGGCGTCCAGCGCCGGCTGGATCTCTTCCGCAAGGCGGAGCCCACGCTGCAGACGCTGCGCCGGGTCGCGTACACCAAGAACACCACCGGCGTGAAGACCGAAGAGGGCTACGTCGAGGTCGCGCACCCCCTGATGGAGTTCGCCAACGAACTCGGTCTGGGCACCGGCAACATCACCTCCTACGGCCGTACGGTCTACGCCATGTCGCTCACCAAGGCGGCGCTGTCGCTGGAGCGGTCGATCGGCATGCACCTGCTGGTCAAGCCCGGTCCGGACGACCCCAACCTGGCGACCCAGCGGGTCTCCCTGTCCTCGTACGCCTACCTGGAGCGCATCGCGCTGGAGGAGTACCTCGGTGGTGGCACCGACGAGGACGCGCAGAAGCTGACCGACGCGCAGACGAAGATCAAGACGGACGGCGCCGCGCTGGTCGCGCAGGAGAAGCAGAAGGACCCGAAGTACGTCGCGCCGCCGGCCAAGCCGAACGCGATGGTCTCGGCGCTGGCGACGATGAAGGACACCACCCCGCTCACCCGCCAGCAGATGGCGGCGGGCGGCGTGACGGCCCAGAACTGGTGGGCGGTCAACACCCTCAAGTACAAGGCGTACCGACAGATCGAGTCGGACCTCGCCGACAAGGCCGTGAACGAGGCGTCCGGCATCGCCGACGACGCCAAGGCCTCGGCCATCACCACCGGTGCCGTCGTCGTCGTGGCCCTGCTCCTCGCCTTCATCCTGGCCGGTGCCGTGGCCCGCCAGATGAGCCGCTCGATGCGCCAGCTGCGCAACGCGGCGTTCGGTATCGCCGAGCAGCGCCTGCCGATGCTCGTCGACCAGCTCTCCCGCACCGACCCCGGCCGGGTCGACACCCGGGTCGCCCCGATCCCGATCCACACCAAGGACGAGATCGGCGAGGTCGCCCGCGCCTTCGACCAGGTCCACCGCGAGGCGGTCCGGCTCGCCTCCGAGCAGGCCCTGCTGCGGGGCAACATCAACGCGATCTTCACCAACCTCTCCCGCCGCAACCAGTCGCTGATCGAGGGCCAGCTGACCCTGATCACCGACCTGGAGAACAACGAGGCGGACCCGGACCAGCTCGAGAACCTCTTCAAGCTGGACCACCTGGCCACCCGTATGCGCCGCAACGGCGAGAACCTCCTGGTCCTCGCCGGCGAGGAGCCCGGCCGCCGCTGGGACCAGCCGGTCCCGCTGGTCGACGTGCTGCGCGCCGCCTCCTCCGAGGTGGAGCAGTACGAGCGCATCGAGCTGTCCGGCGTGCCGGAGGCCGAGATCCACGGCCGTGCCGTGACCGACCTCGTGCACCTGCTGGCCGAGCTGCTGGAGAACGCCACCACGTTCTCCTCGCCGCAGACCAAGGTGCGCGTCACCGCGACCCGTCTGCCCGACGGCCGCGTCATGGTCGAGATCCACGACAAGGGCATCGGCCTGACCGCCGAGGACTTCGCGGACATCAACCACAAGCTGGCCAACCCGCCGACCGTGGACGCCGCGATCTCCCAGCGCATGGGTCTGTTCGTGGTCGGCCGGCTGTCCGACCGGCACGGCATCCGGGTCCAGCTGCGCCCCTCGGGCGAGCAGGCCGGCACCACCTCGCTGGTCATGCTGCCGGACGCGATCACGCACGGCGGTGGCGGCGAAGCCCCGCTGGACCGCGAGGAGTTCACGGTCTCCCAGATCATCCCGGAGCAGCAGTTCCGGGGTGAGGACTTCGCCCAGGTGCAGCATCAGCCGATGCGCACCGCCGCCGAACTCGGCTTCGACGACAGCCGCTACTCGGAGGTCCCCGACGACCTCCGCGACCTGGACCCGGTGGGCCGCTCCCTCATGCGTGAGGAGCGACGTGCCGCGCTGGAGGCCCAGTCGCACGGCGAGCCGCAGCAGGAGATCGACGGCGGACGCGGCTACGCGGACGAGTTCGACGCCCGGCAGACCGGCTACGACGGCGCCACCGGCTTCGGCGAGCAGCCCGCCCAGCCCGCCGCCTACGACGAACAGCAGGGCTACGGCGACCAGCAGCAGGGGTACGACGAGCACCGGAACGCCGGCTACGAGCCCTCGTACGACGACCAGTACTACGCGCCGAACGGCGGCGCGCAGCGCGACGACGGCTTCGCCCGGAACGGCGGCGGCTACCCCGAGCCCACATATGCGGAACCGGCCCAGGAGGAGCAGGCGCCCGCGCACGGCTCCGGATCGGACGCGTTCGGCTCGTACGACAGCCGCTCCTACCAGGACGACTGGCCGCAGCAGGACAGCTACCAGAACGGCTACCCGGCCCATTACGCTCCGGAAACGGAATCGCAGGCCGCTGACGCGGGTGAGCGGAACGGCGTAGGCTTCGACCGTCCGGGAACGGCTTCTGCCGCCGCGCCCCAGATGACCGACGCGGGTCTGCCCCGACGCGGGTCCGCCAACGGTGCCGGCGCCTCGAACGGCGCCCGGCGCGCGCAGCCGGAGACGCCGGCCCCCGTGCCGAACACCCCGGCGAGCAACGGCGACGGCGACTGGCGTTCGGCCAACGACGAGCGCTGGCAGCAGGCTTCGCAGCTCCGCAAGCCGAAGGCGGGCGGAGTCACCGCCTCCGGTCTGCCCCGGCGGGTACCCAAGGCCAATCTGGTCGAGGGCACCGCCGAGAGCACCCCTCAGGGAGGCCCGCAGGTCTCCCGCGCCCCGGAGGACGTCCGGGGCAGGCTGAGCAACCTGCGTCGAGGTGTCCAGCGCGGACGCAGCGCAGGCAGTGAATCGAACGGCCAGGCCACTGGGAATCAGCACAGTGGTCCTGACAGCACCTACAACCAGGAGCGTTAGTGTGAGCCCGATGAGCCAGGCGGCACAGAACCTGAACTGGTTGATCACCAACTTCGTGGACAACACCCCGGGGGTGTCCCACACGGTGGTGGTCTCCGCCGACGGACTCCTTCTGGCGATGTCCGAAGGGTTTCCCCGCGACCGCGCGGACCAGCTCGCGGCCGTCGCCTCCGGTCTGACGTCTCTGACGGCAGGCGCCTCGCGCATCTTCGAGGGCGGCAGCGTGAACCAGACAGTTGTGGAGATGGAGCGGGGATTCCTCTTCATCATGTCCGTCTCCGACGGTTCCTCGCTCGCCGTTCTGGCCCATCCGGAAGCGGACATCGGCCTCATCGGGTACGAGATGGCACTTCTGGTGGACCGCGCGGGCACGGTTCTCACCCCGGATCTCCGCGCGGAGCTCCAGGGAAGCCTTCTCAACTAACAGACGAACGGTGCGTATTCGCGTCCCGGGGCCGTAAGGTTTCGGGACGCGGCTCCACACGTATGGGTGCCCGGCACGGTCGGAGGAGGAGAAAGTGGCAACACCCCCAGGCGGTTCGCATTCGGGCAACTGGTCGTACGGCCCTGCCCAGGGCCAGAGCGACGGTTCGGCGAACCGGTACAACTTCCCCTCCACCCCTGGTCACCGGCAGCCGTACGCTCCGCAGGGCCCCGGGCCCTCGCCGTACGACCAGCCGCCGGCCCCGCGGATCCAGCCGGTGCAGCCGCAGCGCCGCCCCGAGCCGGCGCCGGCGTCCGCATCGAACAACCCCCTGGTGCGTCCGTACGCCATGACCGGCGGCCGGACACGCCCGCGCTACCAGCTCGCCATCGAGGCACTGGTGCACACCACCGCCGCTCCGCACCAGATGCAGGGCCAGTTGCCCGAGCATCAGCGGATCTGCAACCTGTGCCGGGAGATCAAGTCGGTGGCCGAGGTCTCGGCCCTGCTCACGATCCCCCTCGGCGTCGCCAGGATTCTCGTCGCCGACTTGGCGGAAGCGGGCCTGGTCGCCATCCATCAGCCCGGCGGCGACGAGAACGCCGGTGGCCAGCCAGACGTGACACTGCTCGAAAGGGTGCTCAGTGGACTTCGCAAGCTCTAGCGGCGGTCCTTCCCGCTCCACCACCTCCGCGAAGATCGTGGTGGCGGGCGGCTTCGGCGTGGGCAAGACCACGTTCGTCGGCGCCGTCTCGGAGATCAACCCGCTGCGCACAGAGGCCGTCATGACGTCCGCTTCGGCCGGCATCGACGACCTGACCCACACCGGGGACAAGACCACCACCACGGTGGCCATGGACTTCGGCCGTATCACCCTGGACCAGGACCTGATCCTGTACCTCTTCGGTACGCCCGGTCAGGACCGCTTCTGGTTCATGTGGGACGACCTGGTGCGCGGCGCGATCGGCGCGATCGTCCTGGTCGACACCCGCCGTCTCGCCGACTGCTTCCCCGCGGTCGACTACTTCGAGAACAGCGGCCTGCCCTTCGTCATCGCCCTCAACGGCTTCGACGGCAACCAGCCGTACAACCCGGACGAGGTCCGTGAGGCCCTGCAGATCGGCCCGGACACCCCGATCATCACGACGGACGCCCGGCACCGCGCGGACGCCAAGAGTGCGCTGATCACGCTGGTCGAGCACGCGCTCATGGCGCGTCTCCGCTAGCCGCTCCGCCCGGAGCGCAAGACCGCCGGCTCCCGTCCCTCCTCGCGAGGGACGGGAGCCTTCGTCATGTGCCGGCACACCGGACGGTCCTCCCGCCCCTGGTACGGCCACCGGGCCGCCCTGACACGAAGAAGGGCCCCTCCGCGGTGGAGGGGCCCTTCTTCACGTGGTGCGGGGGCGGCCCGTGGGGCCGGCGCCGGTCAGCCGTGCCAGCTGTGCGGGGCGCGGAAGCCGGGCTCGCGCTCCAGCCGGCGCCAGCCGGCCTTGGCACGACCGCGGTGCGCCGGGGCGGCCGGCTGGGCGGCCGCACGGGCCAGCAGGACCGCCGTGATGGCGGCGACTTCCTCGGGCTCGGCGTGGCCCTTCTCGACGCGGATGTCAGTGTTCATGGGTCTCAGTCTCCGTCAGTAAGGGGTCCGCGGGGTTGCCGCGACGGGTCCGCTCGGTTACTGCGGGGGGTTGCCGTGCTTGCGGGAGGGCAGATCGGCGTGCTTGGAGTGCAGCATCGCCAGCGACTTCACCAGCACCTCGCGGGTCTCGGCGGGGTCGATCACGTCGTCGACCAGACCGCGCTCGGCCGCGTAGTAGGGGTGCATCAGCTCGGCCTTGTACTCCTTGACCATCTTCTGCCGCATGGCCTCGGGGTCCTCCGCGTCGGCGATCTGGCGGCGGAAGATGACGTTGGCCGCGCCCTCGGCGCCCATCACGGCGATCTCGTTGGTGGGCCAGGCGTAGGTGAGGTCGGCACCGATCGACTGGGAGTCCATCACGATGTACGCACCTCCGTACGCCTTGCGCAGGATCAGCGAGATCCTCGGCACGGTGGCGTTGCAGTAGGCGTACAGCAGCTTGGCGCCGTGCCGGATGATTCCACCGTGCTCCTGATCGACGCCGGGCAGGAAGCCGGGTACGTCCAGAAGAGTGATGATCGGGATGTTGAAGGCGTCGCACATCTGAACGAAGCGGGCGGCCTTCTCGGACGCCTCGATGTCCAGCACGCCCGCCAGCACCTGGGGCTGGTTGGCGATGATGCCGACGACCTGTCCGTCCAGCCGGGCCAGCGCGCAGATGATGTTCCGCGCCCAGCGCTCGTGGACCTCGAGGTACTCGCCGTCGTCGACGATCTCCTCGATGACCTTGGTCATGTCGTACGGGCGGTTGCCGTCGGCCGGGACCAGGTCGAGCAGGACGTCGGAGCGGCGGTCCACCGGGTCCGAGGAGTCGGTCCCGGGCGGGTTCTCGCGGTTGTTCTGCGGCAGCAGCGACAGGAGGTAGCGCACCTCGGCGATGCACGTCTCCTCGTCGTCGTAGGCGAAGTGGCAGACGCCGGAGGTCTCGGCGTGCACGTCGGCGCCGCCGAGCCCGTTCTGGGTGATCTCCTCGCCGGTGACGGCCTTGACGACGTCCGGGCCGGTGATGAACATCTGCGAGGTCTCGCGGACCATGAAGACGAAGTCCGTCAGCGCCGGGCTGTAGGCCGCGCCGCCCGCGCACGGGCCCAGCATCACGGAGATCTGCGGGATGACACCGCTGGCCTTCGTGTTGCGCTGGAAGATGCCCCCGTAGCCGGCGAGCGCCGAGACGCCCTCCTGGATGCGGGCGCCCGCGCCGTCGTTGAGGGAGACCAGGGGCGCGCCGGCCGCGATGGCCATGTCCATGATCTTGTGGATCTTGGTGGCGTGGGCCTCGCCCAGGGCGCCGCCGAAGATCCGGAAGTCGTGGGCGTAGACGAAGACCGTACGGCCCTCCACCGTGCCCCAGCCCGTGATGACACCGTCGGTGTACGGCTTCTTCGCCTCCAGGCCGAAACCGCTCGCCCGGTGCCGGCGCAGCTGCTCCACCTCCTGGAAGGAACCCGGGTCCAGGAGCAGCTCGATGCGCTCCCGCGCCGTCAGCTTGCCCTTGGCGTGCTGGGCGGCGGTCGCCTTCTCGCTGGGACCGGCCACGGCCCGGGCACGGATCTCGTGCAGCTCGGCGACCCGTCCACGCGCGTCCGCCGGCTCCGCGGTCGGCTCACCCGTCGTCTCTTCCAAAACGGTCATGTAGCGACCTTACGAAGGACACCAAGGAAAGCGAGCCGTCGACTCCGTACAGTCTCGGGACCGTTTTACTGGTACCACTGAACAGAACCACAGCGACATGCAGGCGTTCCGACTGCTCAGAGGGCGCTTCCCTTGTAGGGGGGCCACAAAGCAGTCACCCGAGAGCGACCTCACATTGATGGGTGGCACATGCCATCCCTGGAGTGACACGGAGCCTCAGACGGCGGTGGGCGGCGAGAACCTCCACGGTCTCGTCGGCGTGCACGACCGAGCGCACCGGACGGTCCCAGACGATCTCCAGCGGCGCGCCCGTGCGGGGCGGCTCGCTGATCCACAGCGTAGCGCTCCGCCCCCGCCGGCGGACCAGCACGCTCGCTCCCGCGGCCGCGGACAGGCCGCCGGCCGTCCCGGCCGCCCAGAAGTTCACCGCGGTCACGCCGAGCGAGGGCACGGCCACGGCCTGGCGGCGGGCGTCGTTGGCGAGGACGCGCAGCCAGTGGCGGTCGGCGGCCCGGGCGGCGACCTCGCGGCGGCCGGCGCCCGGCATGAGGACGTAGACGTAGGCCGCGTCCGCCGGATCGGTGCCGTGGTCCAGCCAGAGGGTCTGCCAGCGGCGGGTGCGCCGCTCGTCCGTGCTGGTGGTGTTGATGTCGGACCAGGCGCCGGTGCGGTCCTCGCGGAGGGTGCGCAGCACGCCGCCGCGGGGCAGCAGCCAGCCGCCGTGGCCCTCCAGGTGGGCCCAGCCGGGGCCGCGCACGAAGGTCTGGGCGCCGTCCTCGCCCAGGTTGCGGTTGTCGACGACCGTCTCGACCGGGACGCCGTCGGCGCAGCGGATCCCGGCGCCGAGGCAGACCACCGCGTCGGCGAGGAAGAACCAGGACTTGCGGGCCTCGAGCGTGGATCCCAGGCCCTTCAGATGCTGGCCCACGGCCGCGTACTCGCCGTCGGTCGTGCCGCCGACCCAGCGCACGTCCGGCCTGGGGGCGCCCCACTCGCCGCCCGCCCGGTCGGGGAGGCGCCTGGTGGAGACCGTGGTGCCGGGCAGCCGGTACCAGTCGACGGTCGGCCAGTACCAGTCCGTGTACTGGTCGGACCGGGCGCCGCGCCCAGCCGGCCACCAGGAGAGCATCCCGGAGCCGGTGTGCCAGCCGCGCGGGTTCTCGCCGTTTCCGCATTCGTAGTGGGCGACGCGCTCGCCGGCCATGGAGAGCGCGGCGGTGAACGCCGGGCGGCGGTGGACGGCGCGGTCCATGGCCGGGAAGAGCCGGTGGCCGGTCGGTTCGGGAGCCGCGGGTACGGGCGAGGCGGCGGCGCTGTGCAGCCGGGACAGGTCCGCGATCCCGAACTGGGGGGCCGTCAGGACCGGTGTCACGGTGTCCCGTTCGATCCAGCCCTTGACGCGCCCGTACCAGCGCTGCCGTTCCTCCTCGCTCGCGCCGCCGGCCAGCAGGGTGATGGCCGCGATCAGCGCCTGTCCGTGGTAGTGGTCGCCGCGCATGATGTGCTGGTCGTCATCGCGCAGGTAACCCCGGCTGATGGCACGGCCGTTGACGCAGTCCATCACCAGTCCGTCGTGGATCAGCGGGGCGTAGGCGTGCTCGACGCTCTCCAGGACGTTCCGCCGGGCGGGGTCGGTGATCTCCCACGGGGAGCCGGCGAGCAGGGCGAAGAGCCGGCCCAGGCCGTCCAGCAGGACCTGGCCGTAGGTGCCTGAGTAGGCGACCCAGGTGTGCTGCACGAAGGAGCCGTCGGCGTAGAGGCCGTCGCCCCCGGTCACGTACGGGAAGACCGGCGAGAGGGCGTCCCGGGCGAGCGCGAGGCGGTCGCCGGCCCGGCCGAGGATGCCGCGCAGGGCGACGGAGCGGCAGAGGTCTACGCGGTTGGCCCCCGTGGAGGTGCCGGAGTACTCGGTGAGCAGGGTGTCCGGGATGAAGTGGTCGACGGCGGCACACGCCGCCGCGACGCGGTCCGCGCCGAGGCGGTCGTACAGGGCGGCCGTGATGTCGGTCAGCAGCCGGGGGCTGCCGATCTGCCACTCCCACCAGTTGCCGTAGCGCGTGGTGGCCGGGTTGTAGACGGTCGCGGAGAGGTGGTCGAGGCCGCGGAGCACGCCGGCGAGGAGGGAGTCGTCACCGGTGGCGCCGGTGCCGGGCTGGACGTACGCCTGGGCCATGGTCCACAGGCGGCCGTAGCCGAAGGTGATCCCGGCGGGCGGGTCGAAGGGGTGGCCGGGCCACAGGGAGCCGGTGGTCGGGGCCATCGTGGCGTGGAAATCGCGGGCCATCGCGCCGAGTTGGGCGAGGCGGGAGGCGTACGGCTCGGCGGCCGGGTCGTATCCGGTGCCCAGGGCGATGCCGAGCCACCGGCGGCGGAGGGTGTCGAAGGGGTCGGCGCCGGCCGCCGCCGCGCGGGCCACGGGCGCCGTGGCGGCGGTGAGGGCGGCGGCCAGCAGCAGAGCGCGTCGGCTCGGTCCCGTGCTCATGCGGCCGGTCACCGCCCTCCTGGCTCAGCAGCCGCCGCAGTTGTAGTACAGGACGTCCCAGTGGCTGCCCTCGTCGGCGTAGATGTTCCCGGACCCGGACTGGTACTGCGGGGCGCCGTCGCCGCGCAGGCCGATGTAGCCGAAGTTGTTCTTGATGTACGAGGTGACGCAGGTGTTCTTGCCGTAGTCGAGCTTGTAGCCGTTCCAGTGGGAGTAGGTGCCCGAGGCGTGCCCCGTCTCGGTGCCGCCGGTGATGTTGAGGGCGCAGCCGCTGGCCTTCTTCAGGGTCTGGGCACCCTGGGCGGTGGCGAGGTTCAGCTGCTCGAACGAGGTACAGGTGGAGTTGTAGCGGTCGGAGCAGTTGCCGGAGGACGACCAGGTGATGCCCACGGTGCGGAACATCCCGGTGGCGGTGGAGTGACTGATCTTGGTGACGGCGAAGGCGTCGGTGGCGGTGCCGACCACGGCGACGCCGGGGGCGACGACGAGGGCGAGCGCGGTCAGGACGGAGCGGGCCTTCAGGACCTTCATGGGGAGAGACCTTCCTGCGGTGGGCCGGGATCGCTGTGGTTCGGCTGTGCAGGTGGTGCGGGTGCGCAGAGAGATGGTGCCCGAGGTCTACGCGCGTTCGCCAGAGGGCGTACCCGGTTACTCTCCGTTGTGACGAGAACACGTGACGGATGATGTTGAAAACTCAACGGAATAGGTCTACGGTCGAACCCGTTGGGCTAGTTGAACGTTAAACAGAAACCCCGCCGCGGCTTCCCCCCGAGAGCCGCGGCCGTCCCCAAGGAGCACCGCATGGGCATCTTCGGCCGCAAGGAAAACACCCCCGAGACCCCCGCCGCCGCCGGACCCGATCTGGCCGCGCTGACCGGCGAGTACACGATCGACCCGGCCCACACCACGATCGGCTTCGTGGCCCGCCACGCGATGGTCACCAACGTCAAGGGCAGCTTCCAGGAGTTCTCCGGCGCGCTGCACCTGGACGGCGGCGAGCCCGCGAAGTCCACCGCCACCCTCGACGTCCGGATGGACAGCATCGACACCGGCAACGCCGACCGCGACGGCCACCTGAAGTCAGCGGACTTCTTCAAGACCGACGAGTTCCCGGCGATGACCTTCCGCTCCACCCGGGCCGAAGCGCTCGGCGGCGACGACTACCGCATCACCGGCGACCTCTCCATCCTCGGCGTCACCAAGCCGATCACCATCGACCTGGAGTTCAACGGCGCCGCGAAGGACCCCTTCGGCAACGAGCGCGTCGGCTTCGAGGGCAAGGCCGAGATCCTGCGCTCCGAGTGGGGCCTGACCTGGAACGCGGCCCTGGAGACCGGTGGCGTGCTCGTCTCCGACAAGATCAAGCTGGTCTTCGACATCTCGGCCATCAAGAACGCCTGAGCCCGCGGCGCCCACCGGCGTCACTCCGGCGGCCTCCCGCGCCGCGCCCGCCCTCCGTTCCCCGGAACGAGAGGGCGGACGGGTGTCCGGCCTCGTCTCCGGCCCGGCGGCATGCGGCCGACGAGCGTCACGCCCGTGCGCACCGACGCCGACGCGGGTCAGAAGCCGCCGCCGAAGTCGCCGCCGCCCCCTCCCCCGTCGAAGCCGCCGCCGTCGCCGAAGCCGCCGCTGAAGTCGCCCGGGTCGAAGTCGGCGCCGGAGACGTCGCCGCCCTGGTAGCCGCCGGCACCGAAGTCGCCGTAGCCGGTGCCGTAGTCGGAGGCGTAGGACGGGGTGGACATCAGGCTGCCGAGCAGGGTGCCGGCCAGGAGGCCGGGGAGGAGGCCGCCGCCGAAGTAGCCGCCGGCCCAGGGGCCGTAGGCGGGGCCGGCGTCCCAGTAGGGGCGGCGGCCGTGGTCGGTGTCGACCTCGCGGATCACCGGGTCGCGGCCGTCGGCCAGCCGGGTGGCGTCGGCGGCGCAGACCGGGACCTCGCGGAGGCTGCCGCCGGGCGGGGTCCAGGCCGCGTCCGTGACGGAGGGCCCGTGACGGGGATCGAAGAAGCAGGGCGGGCGGCGCTCGGGCAGGGGCCGGCCCTCGCGTCGGGCGGCCAGCCCGGCGAGGGAGAAGCGGCCGTCCTCCAGTGCCTCGGTGACCGGCCGGACGTCCTCGGGCCCGCGCGCCCCGGCCATGTACTGCTTGGCCCTGTCGTAGGCGTCCAGGGCCCGCTCGTAGTCGGCGCGCATCGCGTCGTCGGCGCCCGGCTCGGCCGGGTGGAAGTCCAGCCGGTCCAGCTCCTCGCCGAAGGCGGTGATGTCCTCGTCGACGACCACCCGCAGCCGGTCCAGCGCGGCCCGCTGTTCCTCGGCGCGACGGCGGCGGCCGCGCCGGACCAGGGTGTAGGCACCCGCCCCGCCGGCCACCAGGACGACGCCGGCCGTGATCAGCGCCGTGCTCGACGCGCCCGTCCCGCCGCTCGGGCCGCCCCAGCTCGCGGGGGCGCGGCCGCCCATGTTGGCCAGCGCCCGGTCGGTGAAGTCGGCGAGCTGGGTCCTGGCGTCCTCGCCCTGCACACTGGCGACCAGGTTCCGCACGGCGGTGCGCGAGAGCACCGAGGCGTCCGCGCGGGCGTCGAAGCGGTCGCCGAGCCGGATGGCGTAGAGACCGGTGACGCCGGTGGCCGTGCGCAGGCCGGAGAAGAGGTTCGCGGTGGGGTAACCGGCCGGCAGGACCGCGATGAAGAGGGGCTTTCCGGCACCCTTGATCTGCTTGGCGAGCCCGTCGGCGTCGGCCCTGGACAACTGCCCGGAGGCCGCCGGTTCGACGTGGACCGGGCTCTTGCGCAGGGCCTGGGCGATGCCGGACACGCTGGTGGCCGCCGTCGCGCCGGGGGCGAGGACGGTCGCGACGACCAGCGCCAGCGCGGCCAGCAGCAGCGCCGGGAGGCTTCGGATCCGAAGGACGGCCTTCACCCTTCGAAACTACCCGAAGCCTCCCAAATCAGTCAGGTACGGGACTCCCCGGGGGGACTCACGCGGCCTCGTACGCCTCTGTGAGCTTCCGCACCGCCTTTCCGTAGTGGCCGGTCAGCAGCAGGTGGTCCGCGTCGGCGAAGGGCTTCGCCACGGCCGCCGTCATCCGGTCGCCCGCCTCGTGCTGGACGATCAGCCGGGCCCGGGTGACCAGCTCCCGTCCGGTCCGGCCGGCGCCGGTCCGCTCCGCCGCCGCCGCCGCGAGCCCGAGCGCGCGCAGTGTGGCCGCGCCGCCCCGCGGGGCGGGGGTGAGCGTCGTCAGGCCCCACCCGTAGGGGAACTGCGGATCGTACGACGCGTCACCGACGTTGATCGGGAGCTGGGACTCCGACCGGGGCCAGGTGACCGGGAGCTGCCCGGTGAAGGGCCGCCTGCCGTAGAGGACGTCGGCGACACCGGCGCCCTCGGTGCCCGGCAGCCAGGAGGCGACCAGCGCGTCGATCCGGCCGAGCCGGTCGCCGACGAGCTGCGGGCGCCCGGAGACGACGAGCACCGCGCACTTCATGGCCGCGCACACCTTGTCCACGGCCGCCTGGTCGGCGGCCGACAGGGTGAGGCGGTGGCCGTTGCCGACGTCGCCGACCCCCTCCGCGTACGGGGTCTCGCCGACGACGACCACACCGGCGTCGTAGCCGCCGGTCGGCGCGGAGGCGTCCTTGGAGTACGTGACGTCCCCGCCCGCCTCGCGCATGCCGTCGAGGATCGTCGTACCCGGGGTGGTGTTCCCCGAGCCGCCCTGCCAGGTGACGGTCCAGCCGCCGGTCTGGTTGCCGATGTCGTCGGCGTTGGACCCGGCGACGTAGACCCTCTGCCCCTTCTTCAGGGGCAGCAGCCCGCCGCTGTTCTTCAGCAGCACCTGGGACTCGGCCGCCGCCCGGCGGGCCACCGCCCGGTGCGCCGGGGAGCCGATGGCGGCGGCGCCGCGGGTGTCGGCGTACGGGTGCTCGAAGAGGCCGAGCCGGAACTTCTGGGTGAGGACGCGGGAGACGGCGTCGTCGATCCGCCGCCCGTCGATCCGCCCGGCCCGCACCTCGTCGGTGAGCGTGCGGGTGAAGTCCTTGTACGTGTACGGCACCATCATCATGTCCAGGCCCGCGTTGACCGAGGTGCGGACGTGGGAGGCGTAGTCGCCGGGGAGCTGGTCGATGGCGTTCCAGTCGCTGATGACGAACCCGTCGAAGCCCATGCGGCCCTTGAGCACACCGTTGATCATGTCGGCCCTGGCGTGCATCTTCACCGGACCCCGGCCGTCACCGAGGATGTCGAGCGAGGAGTACGACGGCATGACCGTGCCGACGCCCCGGTCGACGGCGGTCCCGAACGGCGCCAGGTGGACGGCCTCCAGCTGCTGCCGGGTGACCTTGGTGACGCCCTGGTCGACCGTGTAGGTGCCGGTGGTCGAGGAGCCGTACTCGGTGCCGCCGTCGCCGACGAAGTGCTTGGCGGTGGCGAGCACCTTGTCGCCGCGGCTCAGGTCCCGGCCGTCGGCCCGGCCCTGGAGACCCTGGATGACGGTCTCCATCGACTCGACCAGCGCCGGGTCCTCGCCGAAGGACTCGTATGAGCGTCCCCAGCGTTCGTCGCGGCTCACGCACAGGCAGGGCGCGAAGTCCCAGGGGATGCCGGTGGCCCGGACCTCGGCCGCCGTCACCGCGCCGGTCCGCTCGGCCAGCCCGGGATCGCGGGTGGCGCCGAGGCCGACGTTGTGCGGCATGATCGTGGCGCCGACCAGGTTGTTGTGACCGTGGACGGCGTCCACGCCGTAGATCAGCGGGATCTGGAAGCGGGTGGCCTGCGCGCGGAGCTGGAACCCGTCGATCATCTTCGCCCAGGCGTCCGGGGTGTTGGGCGCGGGCGTCGAGCCGCCACCGGACAGGAGGGAGCCGAGCGCGTAACCGGCGATGTCCCCCTGGTCGGACAGGGCGCCGCGCTCGGCCTGGGTCATCTGGCCGGCCTTCTCCGCCAGGGACATACGGCTCAGCAGGTCCGCCACCCGCTTGCGCACGGGCAACTTGGCGTCCAGATAAGGCAGTCCGTGGGCGTCGATGACAACCTGCGGCGTCTCGGCGGGTGCCTTGGCGCCGGTCACCGTGAGCTTCAGCGGGACGGTCTCGGCGGGCTCGGCGGCCTTGTCCCGGAGGGTGGGCACCCGGACGGTCCGCAAGGTGCCGGAGGCGGTGCCCGCCGGGAAGGTGAGGGTGCCGGAGACCGGGGTGTAGTCGCTGCCGGGTCCGGCGGTGCCGCCCGCCGTGGTGTACGTGACGGTCACGGGCTCGTCCAGGGGACCGGCACCGGTGGTGTTCACGGTGACCCCGACCTTCGCCGTACCGCCCTCCTCCACGGGGTACACGGCCGCGCCGGTGCTCACCGAGGCACGCAGCGACTGGTCGGCCCGGCCGTACAACTCCACGCCGTCCATGGCGAAGTCGCCCTTGACGCCGGTCGGCAGCGTGACCGCGTACCCCCACATCCGGTCGAGGCCGAGGACGTGGTCGATGCCTCCGACGGGCTGGTAGTCCGTGCGATAGGTGAAGTCGGTGAAGGGAATCTCGACCTGTTTCCAGCCGGTGAAGTCGTCGGTGAAGGAGGTGGTCCACAGCTCGGAGGCCTCGCCGTGGGCGCCGCCGTCCTTGATCTCGAAGGCGATCTTCCGGCCGTTGTCCCGGCCGTCCCACCAGAACCGGATGCCCCGGTGGGCGGACCAGTCGTGGCAGGGCTCGGTGGCGGCGAAGTCGTGGGTGAACCCGCCGTAGCCGCTGATGTCGTAGGAGCCGGTGAGGACCTTCGCGCCCTCGGGGGCGTCGGTGCGGGTGGCCAGCCGCAGGGCCGGCGGGTCGTCCGAGTCGCCGCCCCAGGTGAAGATGCCCTCGGCGGGCTGGGCGGCGAAGGGGACCTCGCCCTCGAAGCGGTCGACGGGGACCGGGGCGGGATCGTCGGCGGCTCGCGCGGTCGCCCAGGGGAGCAGCCCGGTGAGGAGTGCGGCGGAGACGAGCAGGGCGGTTCTTCGCATGTACCTTCCCTCGGCTCATGATTCACTCATGGCTTAGATCACGTCGTGAGTTAACTGGGCCCACACGGCGCCGTCAATACTTCACGTCAGAAGTGGTACGGAGCCAACAGGCGGCCGGATGAAGGCGGTTGTGCGTTCGGAAGCTGAATGCGCAACCTCTTGACGCGCCCTCGAAGCCGTCATTTACTCACGGCTCGCACGCCCCCATCCCCACCCCCGAAGGGCGGCGCTCCATGAGACGACCCCTGCGCACGGCCCGGCTGCTGCTCGCCGGCCTGCTCACCACCGCCGGGTTCACGACCCTCGGCATGCCCTCCGCGCACGCGGCCGGCGAGCAGGTCACGGCCTGGCTCACCACCACCGACGACTCCGGCGGACGGCACGTCGTGCGCGGTCTCCAGGCGCAGACGCCGTTCGCCTTCCAGTCCGGGGCCGGGGGCGGCGGCGAGAACATCACCGTCGACGAGAACACCCGGTACCAGACCTTCACCGGCGGCGGCGCGTCGTTCACCGACACCGCCGCCTGGCTGATGAACGGCAGCGGCGCGCTCTCGCAGGCGACGCGGGACGCGACGATGCGGAAGCTGTTCTCGCCCACGGACGGCATCGGGCTGTCGTTCCTGCGCAATCCGATGGGCGCCTCGGACCTGGCGCGCTACGGGTACACGTACGACGACGTGCCCGCCGGGCAGACCGACCCGAACCTGAACGGCTTCTCCGTCTCGCACGACCTCGCGGACGTCGTCCCGCTGACCAGGCAGGCGCTCCAGCTCAACCCCTCCCTGACCGTCATGGCCTCGCCGTGGACGGCTCCGGCCTGGATGAAGGACAGCGGTTCGCTCAACGGCGGCTGGCTGAAGGCGGAGGACTACGGGGCCTACGCCGCGTACTTCGTGAAGTACCTCCAGGCGTACAAGAACCAGGGCATCGACGTCTCGTACGTCACCCCGCAGAACGAGCCGACGTGCTGCTCCGGCTATCCGTCGATGAGCTGGAACGCCTCCGGCATCCAGTACTTCCTCAAGAGCGAGCTGCTGCCCAGGCTCCAGTCCGCCGGGCTCAGGACCAAGGTGCTGGCGCACGACTGGAACTGGGACGTCTACGACTCCTACGCGGCCCGGAGCGTCGACGACGCGGCGATCCGCGACCACCCCAACTTCGGCGGCATCGCCTGGCACGGCTACGGCGGTGACATCGCCAAGCAGACCTCGGTGCACGACCAGTACCCGAACCTGGACGCCTTCGGCACCGAGCACTCCGGCGGCACCTGGATCGCCAACCAGCAGCGCGAGGACATGAACAACATCATCGACTACACCCGCAACTGGGCGAAGTCGGTGACCAAGTGGTCCCTGGCGGTGGACCAGAACATGGGTCCGCACAACGGCGGCTGCGGCACCTGCACCGGCCTGGTCACGGTGCACGACGGCGACGGGGCGAGCGGGACCGTCGACTACACCGTCGAGTACTACACGATGGGCCACCTGACCAAGTTCGTCCGGCCCGGTGCCCAGCGCATCGCGTCGACCGCGTCGAGCGCCGTGCCGAACGTGGCGTGGCGCAACCCCGACGGGAGCAAGGCGCTGATCGCCTACAACAACTCGGCGTCGGCGCGGACGATGACGGTCAACTGGGGTGGTCAGCATGCCACTTACTCGCTGCCGGGCAAGACCTCGGCCACGTTCACCTGGTCCGGCACCCAGTCCGGCGGCGCCGCCGGCAGCGGCTCGTTCGTCGGGCCGGCCGGCAAGTGCCTGGACGTGGCGGGCGGTTCGAGCGCCAACGGCACGGCGGTGCAGCTCTACGACTGCAACGGCAGCGCGGCGCAGAAGTGGACGGTCGCGGCCGACGGCTCGGTCCAGGCGCTCGGCAAGTGCCTCGACGTCACGTCCGGCTCGACGGCGGACGGCGCGAAGGTGCAGTTGTACGACTGCAACGGGACCGGCGCCCAGCGGTGGTCGTACGACGCCGCCACCGGTGATGTGGTGAACACGGCGGCCGGCAAGTGCCTCGACGTCACCGACAACTCGTCGGCGAACGGGGCCCGGGCCCAGATCTGGTCGTGCACCGGCGCCGCCAACCAGAAGTGGAAGCTGCAGTAGGGCGGGGCGCCCCCCCGTCCGTGAGGGGTGGGGTGTGCGCAGGGGTGCCCGTACTGGCGACGGTCGCCGGGTGTCTGCCGCTCGGCGGCTGCGCGGCGGTCGATCTGCCGCCGGCCGCGTGGCGGCGACGGGCCCGTCACCACGGGACGGGACGTACGCGAGGAGGGCCCTGCGCGGCGACGCCCGCTTCCCCCTGCTCACGCCGCCCGGGAGTGGGCGGGCCCGGCACCGCGGCGAGCGCCGGCTGCTCCCCCGCCACCGGGGCGAGCCGGGCTTCGGGCACTGCGTGACCGGCGACTCGTACAACGGGGGGGCGGAGTTCACCCGGGAGCGGATCGGCCGGCTGATGCCGGGACGGCTCCGGGCCGGCGGCCCGGTGACGAGCCGGGCCGGCGTCGAGCGGCTCGCGGCGGATTCCTGCTGAGCGGCGCCGCCTTGTCGCGGATCGGCCTCCCACGTTTCATGGTGGTCGTAGGGAAAGCCGTCCGGGACCGGGAGAGCGCCACATGACCACAGCACGGGATCTGTTCATCGTCGCCACCGACGTCTCCGGTGACCGCCCCGTGGAGCAGGGCGAGCTGTCGCTGGCGCTCGCGGGCGCCGAGCTGGTCGACCTGCTCGGCGCCCGGGCCGTGACCCTGGAGGGCGAGCGCATGGTGCCGGGGCCGCCGCTGGCCCTGGACGACCGGCTGCTGAACGAGGCGGGCTCGGCGCTGGTCCGGCAGGAGCCGTACGAGACGGCCGAGGACTGGCTGTGGCGCCGGGGCGAGGGGCTGGCCTCGGCCTACTTCGACGCCCTGGACACCGAGGGGCAGCTCACCGGCGAGCGCAGGCCCTGGTTCCCGCGGCGGCCGCGGACCGCCGCGGCCGCCGACACCGCGGCCCGGCGGCAGGCCACCGACCGCTGGGAGGGCCGCGAGCCGGTCCTCTCCAGCCTCGCGGCCGCCCTGGGCATCGGGAGCGGAGAGGGGGCCGGGGAGGAGTTCACCGACGAGCCGGTCGTGACCGTGCTGGCCGCGGTCGGCGACGCGGTGACGGAGCTGACCGCCGTGCGGCAGCGCCGGGAGATCGAGAACGCGGCCTTCGACAACATCTGGCGGGCGCCCTGACTCAGCGCACCGGCTGCCCGATCCCGAGGAGGTTGCCCTCGCTGTCCCGGAACCAGGCGCCGCGCTCCCCGCGGGCGCCCTTGCTCGGGTAGTTGCCGTCGATCTCGGCGACGCCGTCCCGGGTGCGGAACCCGGGCGCGTCGACCTCCTCGAAGACCACCCCGCGCCGTCTGAGTTCCGCCACGACCGAACCGAGGTCCCGGTCGGTCTCGAAGCCCATCTGGGTGAAGGTGCCGGGCGAGGACCCGGTGGAGCGGAACAGCACGAAGTCCGTTCCGCCGCACCGGTACAGCAGCCCGCCGGGGCGTTCGTCGACGGGCCGCAGTCCGAGTTTCTCGGCGTAGAAGCGCCTGGCCCGGTCCAGGTCCGCGGCGGGCAGCCGGGTCGCCACGCGGGCGCCGGACAGGAGGGCGCCGTCGTCTTCGGTCATCCCTCCACTGTGCCTACTCGGCCGGCTCCACGCCCGCCCGCAGCAGCCCGTAGGTGTAGGCGTCCTCCAGGGCCTGCCAGGACGCGGCGATGACGTTCTCGGCCACGCCGACCGTGGACCACTCGGCGCCGCCGTCGGAGGTGGAGATCAGGACGCGGGTGGTGGAGGAGGTGCCGTGCACGCCCTCCAGGATGCGGACCTTGTAGTCCACCAGCTCCAGCTTGGCGAGCTGCGGATAGATCTTCTCCAGCGCCACCCGCAGGGCCCGGTCGAGGGCGTTCACCGGGCCGTTGCCCTCCGCGGTGGCGACGATCCGCTCGCTCTTGGCCCACAGCTTGACCGTGGCCTCGTTGGCGTGGGTGCCGTCGGGGCGGTCCTCGACGATGGCACGCCAGGACTCGACCTCGAAGTACCTCAGCGGCCTGCCCTCGACCTCGGCCCGGAGCAGCAGCTCGAAGGAGGCGTCGGCGGCCTCGTAGGTGTAGCCCCGGAGCTCGCGCTCCTTGACCCGCTCGACCACCCGGCCGACCAGTTCCCGGTCGCCGCCGAGGTCGACGCCGAGCTCCTTGCCCTTCAGCTCGACGGAGGCCCGGCCCGCCATGTCGGAGACCAGCATGCGCATGGTGTTGCCGACCAGCTCGGGGTCGATGTGCTGGTACAGGTCGGGGTCGACCTTGATCGCGGAGGCGTGCAGTCCGGCCTTGTGGGCGAAGGCCGAGACGCCGACGTACGGCTGGTGCGTGGAGGGCGTGAGGTTGACGACCTCGGCGATCGCGTGCGAGATCCGGGTGGTCTCGCGCAGCCGGCCCTCGGGCAGCACCTTCTTGCCGTACTTCAGCTCCAGGGCCGCGACCACCGGGAACAGGTTGGCGTTGCCGACGCGCTCGCCGTAGCCGTTGGCCGTGCACTGCACGTGGGTGGCGCCGGCGTCGACGGCGGCCAGGGTGTTGGCGACCGCGCAGCCGGTGTCGTCCTGGGCGTGGATGCCGAGCCGGGCACCGGTGTCGGCGAGGACGGTGGAGACGACCGCGTGGACCTGGGCGGGCAGCATGCCGCCGTTGGTATCGCAGAGGATGACGACGTCGGCGCCGGCCCGTGCGGCCGTGCGGACGACGGCCTTCGCGTACTCGGGGTTCGCGCGGTAGCCGTCGAAGAAGTGCTCGCAGTCGACGAAGACCCGGCGGCCCTGTTCGCACAGGTACGACACGGTGTCCCGGACCATCTCCAGGTTCTCGTCCAGCGTGGTGCGCAGTGCCAGCTCGACGTGCCGGTCGTGCGACTTGGCGACCAGTGTGATCACCGGGGCGCCGGAGTCGAGCAGGGCCTTGACCTGGGGGTCGTCCGCCGCCTTGGCTCCGGCGCGGCGGGTGGCGCCGAAGGCGACCAGCCGGGCGTGCCGGAAGTCGATCTCCGCCTGCGCCCGCGCGAAGAACTCGGTGTCCCGCGGGTTGGCGCCGGGCCAGCCGCCCTCGATGAAGCCCACGCCGAAGTCGTCCAGGTGCCGGGCGATGGCGAGCTTGTCCGCGACCGTGAGATTGATGCCCTCGCGCTGCGCGCCGTCGCGCAGCGTGGTGTCGAAGACGTGGAACGAGTCGTCGAGCTCGCTGGTTACCGTCTCGGTCATGAGTTCAAGGCTCCTGATTGTGAATCTTCGGTCTTACCGGAATGTCCGGCTCCACCGCCCCTGCGATACTCCTCGCGCCGCGCCTCCCGGCCGTGGGTGAGCCGGAAAACGAAAAGACCCCTCGCGGGTGCGAGAGGTCTGCGCGCGGGTCTGAGACGACGATGGCCACCCGCACCTGGTAGTACGAGATGGTCACTGCGGACCGGCGCGCCTGCTGCCGATAATCATGGCGAACGAGGGCACGGAGGAAGTTTCGCACAGTCCCGGCCCCGGGCGGCCGCCCGTCTCAGTATCCGGTCGCGGTGATGGACGGGACACGGACCCGGCCCCGTCCCCCGGTCCGTGCGGTCAGGCGGCCGGCGCCCGCGGCGCGTACAGGGCCTCGGCGAGGAACTCCCGCACGTGGGAGACGACCTGCTCGCGGTCGGTGCCGCGCAGGCCGATGGCGACATGGATGGAGAAGCCGTCCAGCAGGGCGCGCAGCCGGGTGGCGAAGCGGTCGGCGTCGACCGGCCGGAACTCGCCGCGCGAGACGCCCTCGGCGACGAGCGCGACCAGGTCGCGGTGCCAGGCGCCCTCGATGGCGGCCTGCCGCTCCCGGGCGTCCTCGGCGGCGTTCTGCGAGCGGTTCCAGACCTCCAGCCACAGGGTCCAGTGCGGGTCGCGGTGTCCGTCGGGGACGTAAAGGCCCACGTACGCCTCCAGCCGCTCGCGGGCGGAGCCCGGACGGGTGAGCAGCCGGCCGCGCTCGGCGCCGAGCCGGCCCTCGCTCCACTCCAGGGTGCGCAGCAGCAGCTCGTCCTTGGAGCGGAAGTAGTACAGCAGGTGGCCGCTGCTCATCCCGACCTCCCGGCCGAGCGCCGCCATGGTGAGCTTCTCCAGACCGCGCTCGGCGATCATGTCCATGGCGGCGGCGAGGACGTCCTCGCGCGGCGGCGCGTTCCTGCGCGCACCGGCCATCGGCTGCTCCTAGCTCTTCGGCTGCTGCTGGGTGATGCAGTGGATGCCTCCACCGCCGGCGAAGATCGTACGGGCGTCCACCGGTGTCACCTCCCGGTCGGGGAACAGGCGGCGGAAGATGCCGGCCGCGACCTCGTCGTTGGGGTCGTCGAAGGCGCAGAGCACGACGCCGCCGTTGCACAGGTAGTGGTTGATGTAGGAGTAGTCGACCCAGTCGCCCTCCTCGTCCTTCAGGACGGTGGGCGCGGGCACCTCGACGACCTCCAGCGGGCGCCCCCGGGCGTCGGTCTCGCCGCGCAGGATCTCCAGGTACGTCCTGGAGCGGGCGTGGTCCGGGTGGGCCGGGTCCCGCTGGGTGTGCACGAGGACCGTGCCGGGCCGGGCGAAGGCCGCGACGATGTCGACGTGGCCCTGGGTGCCGTACCTGCCGTAGTCGCCGGACAGGCCGTGCGGGAGCCAGATCGCCTTGCTGGTGCCCAGCCTCGCGTGGATCTCCGCCTCGACCCGCTCCCGGCTCCACCCGGGGTTGCGGCCGGCGCCGAGCTGGACGGTCTCGGTGAGCAGTACCGTGCCCTCGCCGTCGACGTGGACGGCGCCGCCCTCGTTGACGAGTTCACTGCTCAGCACCGGCACCCCGGCCAGGTCGGCGACCTGGCGGGCGATCTTGGCGTCGTGCTCCCAGCGGGCCCAGTCCTGGCCGCCCCAGCCGTTGAACACCCAGTCCACGGCGGCCGGCCGGCCCTGCTCGTCGAGCACGAAGGTCGGGCCGATGTCGCGCATCCAGGCGTCGTCGAGCTCGCGCTCCACCAGCTCGACGTCCGGACCGAGCAGGGCGCGCGCCCGCTCGCCCTGGCCGGGGCCGTGCACCATCGTCACCGGCTCGAAGCGGCGCACCGCGCGGGCCACGGCCGCCCAGGCGGCGCGGGCCGCGGCCAGTTCCCCGTCGTCGGCGAAGGTCGGGTTGGGCCCCGGCCAGGCCATCCAGGTGCGCTCGTGCGGGGCCCACTCGGGGGGCATGCGGTAGGTCATGGGCAGGTCCTTGGATCAGAGGAAGTAGAGCCGGTTGAGGGACACGGACTCGGCGGGTTCGGACCGCAGCGGGTCGCCGTCGAGGGTGACCAGGCCGGTGCGCCGGTCGACGTCGACCGCTCCGGTGCGGGAGTTGAGCCGCAGGTCGGCCGGTCCGATGCCGCGGGTACCGCGGACGGCGACCCGGCGGCGCCGGGTGGGCATCGTGTCGCTCCCCTGCTCGGCCGCGGCGCGGGCGACGAAGGCCACCGAGAGGTCTGCGGCGGTGGCGCCGTACGCGCCGAACTGCGGCCCCAGCACCAGGGGTTCGCAGGTGTCGGTGGCCGCGTTCGGGTCGCCGGTGACGCCGTAGGCGGGGAAGCCGGACTTGAGGACGAGCTGCGGCTTGGCGCCGAAGTACTCCGGGCGCCACAGCACGATGTCCGCGAGCTTGCCGGTCTCGATCGAGCCGACCTCGTGGGCGAGTCCGTGCGCGATGGCCGGGTTGATGGTCAGCTTGGCGATGTAGCGCAGGACGCGGGCGTTGTCGTCACCCTCGCCGTCGCCCTCCAGCGGGCCCAGCTCGGCCTTCATCTTGCCGGCCATGGCGAAGGTGCGCCGGACCGTCTCACCGGCCCGGCCCATGCCCTGCGCGTCGGACGAGGTGATGCCGATCGCGCCCAGGTCGTGCAGGACGTCCTCGGCGCCCATCGTGCCGGCCCGGATGCGGTCGCGGGCCATGGCGGCGTCGCCGGGCAGGTCGGTCTTCAGGTCGTGGACGGAGACGATCATGCCGTAGTGCTCGGCGACCGCGTCCCGGCCGAAGGGCAGGGTGGGGTTGGTGGAGGAGCCGATGACGTTCGGCACGCCGGCCATCTTCAGCACGTTCGGCACGTGGCCGCCGCCGCAGCCCTCGATGTGGAAGGCGTGGATCGTGCGGCCCTCCAGCACCCGCAGGGTGTCCTCGACGCAGAGGCACTCGTTCAGGCCGTCGCTGTGCAGGGCGACCTGGACGTCGTGCTCCTCGGCCACCCGCA
Organism: Streptomyces sp. NPDC002386; assembly: GCF_053593175.1. Classification (NCBI taxonomy): domain Bacteria; kingdom Bacillati; phylum Actinomycetota; class Actinomycetes; order Kitasatosporales; family Streptomycetaceae; genus Streptomyces; species Streptomyces sp. NPDC002386. The sequence goes on along the minus strand of NZ_JBSFBX010000009.1, from coordinate 117,369 downwards.
GGGCGGTGTCGAGCGCGCGGGTGTGGGCGCCCATGTCCTCGTGCACCTTGAACCCGCTCGCCCCGCCCTCGGCCAGCGCCTCGACGAGCGGCGCCTCGTGGGACGACGAACCCCGGCCCAGGAAGCCGATGTTGACGGGCCAGGCGTCGAAGGCGCCGAACGCGTGCCGCAGCGCCCAGGGCGAGTTGACGCCCACGCCCCACACCGGTCCGAACTCCTGCCCGATGATGGTGGTCACGCCGGAGGCGAGGGATGCCTCCATGATCCGGGGCGACAGCAGGTGCACATGGGTGTCGACGGCACCGGCGGTGGCGATCAGCCCCTCCCCGGACACGATGGACGTGCCGGTGCCGACGACGACGTCGACGCCGTCCAGGGTGTCGGGGTTGCCGGCCCGGCCGATGGCGTGGATGCGCCCCTCGCGAATGCCGATGGACACCTTGCGGATGCCCTGGACCGCGTCGATCACGACGACGTTGCTGATCACGACGTCGCAGGTGTCGCGGACGGCGGCGGCCTTCAGGTGCAGGCCGTCGCGGGCGGTCTTGCCGAACCCGGCGAGGAACTCGTCGCCGTACCGCTGGGCGTCCGACGCGATCCGCACGGTCAGCCCGGAGTCGCCCAGGCGGACGCGGTCGCCGGCCCGGGGGCCGTGGGTGGCGGCGTAGGCGTGCGGGTCGACGTGGACCGACCTGCTGACCTCTCGCCCCTTCGAGCGGCTCATCGCTCCTCGCCTCCGTCCGCCGCGCCCTGGGGCGAGACGCCCAGGTATCCGCAGGCCGCCGCCCTGCGCAGGGCCTCCCGCTGCGCGCCCGGCGCGTCCAGCGGGCCGTCGACCAGACCGGCGAAGCCGATCGCGATCCGCTCCCCGCCGATCGGCACCAGGCCGACCTCCTCGCTCTCCCCCGGCCCGAACCGCACCGAGGAGCCCGCGGGCACGGCGAGCCGCATGCCGTAGGACCTCTCACGGTCGAAGTCCAGCCGCGGGTTGGCCTCGAAGAAGTGGAAGTGCGAGGTGACGGAGACCGGCACGGACGCGGTGTTGGTGACCCGGAGCCGGACGGCCGGCGCGGGGTCGGCGTGCTCGGGCCCCGGCAGCAGGGCGCCCGGCGCCCGCTCCCCCAGGCCGCCGCCGATCGGGTCGGAGACCACCGCCAGCCGGGAGCCGTCGTCGAAGACGGCCTCGACCATCACCTCGGTGACGACGTCGGCGACGCCCGGCAGCACGTCCTCGGGGCCGAGCACCGAGCGGGCCGCCTCGACGGCCTCCGCGAGCCGCCGCCCGTCGCGGGCCGCCTCACAGACCGTGTCCGCGATCAGCGCGGTGGCCTCCGGCACGTTCAGCCGGAGACCGCGCGCCCGGCGGGCCCGGGCCAGCTCGGCGGCCCCGAAGAGCAGCAGCCGGTCCCGTTCGGTGGGAGTCAGTCTCACGGCACGGCACCTCCTTGTCGTCCGTCGTTTAGAGCATCACTCTAAACACAGGTTCCGGACAAGGGACGGATTGGCCGGTGCGACTCGATCAATGTCACATTGAGCACCGCTCGAACCGAGGAGCCGGGATGGCGGGACGCGAGGACCCCGGACGCACGAGGGGCCGCCCCGGACGCGATGTCCGGGGCGGCCCCTGAGCGTGCCGGGCGGGCGTCAGCCCAGCTTGTGCATCCAGCCGTGCCGGTCCTCGGCCTTGCCGCGCTGGATGTCGAGGAGGGCCTGGCGCAGGCGGACGGTGACCTCGCCCGGCTCGCCACCGCTCTGCTGCCACTCGGCGCCGGCCCGCTTCACGGTGCCGACGGGGGTGATCACGGCCGCGGTGCCGCAGGCGAAGACCTCGGTGAGCGTGCCGTTCTCGGAGTCGCGCTGCCACTGCTCGACCGAGACCCGGCCCTCCTCGGACGTGTAGCCGAGGTCGCGGGCGACGGCGAGCAGGGAGTCACGGGTGACGCCCTCCAGGATGGAGCCGGTCAGGGTGGGCGTGACGATCTTGTCGCCGTACACGAAGTACAGGTTCATGCCGCCCAGTTCCTCGACCCACTTGTGGTCCACGGCGTCGAGGTAGCAGACCTGGTCGCAGCCCTTGGCGGCGGCCTCGGCCTGGGCGAGCAGGGAGGCGGCGTAGTTGCCGCCGGTCTTGGCGTCGCCCATGCCGCCGGGGACGGCGCGGACCCGGTCCTCGGAGACCCAGATCGACACCGGGCGGACCCCGCCCGGGAAGTAGGCGCCGGCCGGGGAGGCGATGACGATGAACAGGTACTCGTTGGCGGGCTTGACGCCCAGGCCGACCTCGGTGGCGATCATGAACGGGCGCAGGTAGAGGGACTCCTCGCCGCCGTGCGCGGGCACCCAGTCCTTGTCCTGCTGGACCAGGAGGTCACACGCCTCGACGAACGTCTCGACAGGCAGCTCCGGCATGGCGAGACGGCGCGCGGACCGCTGGAAGCGCTTGGCGTTCTGGTCCGGGCGGAAGGTGGCGACCGTGCCGTCGGGCTGGCGGTACGCCTTCAGGCCCTCGAAGATCTCCTGGGCGTAGTGCAGGACGTTGGTGGCCGGGTCGAGGGGGATCGGCGCGTACGGAACGAGCTGGCCGTCGTGCCAGCCGCGCCCCTCGGTCCACTTGATCGTCACCATGTGGTCGGTGAAGTGGCGGCCGAATCCGGGGCTGGCCAGGATCGCCTCGCGCTCCGCGGCGGCGAGCGGGTGGGCGGAGGGCTTGAGCTCGATCGTGGGCGTCGTCATGAGTGGTTGTCCTTCACCGGTGAGTAGTGACCGGGCCGCGCTCATGCCCCTCACCGGCCGGTGGCCGGTGCTAGGACGTCCGAGCTTTCCCTCATGTCGCGGCTCCGCGTTCGATTATCGCGCGCGGACCACGGCGGACGGAATCGGGGTGAAAGCGGTCCAGTGGTTGATGGTGGCACCCGGCGAGGCACAAAAGAAGCCGCCGGGTGCGTGTGCGACCCGACGGCTCGTGCGTGGCGCGGCGGGTCAGCCGGCTACGCGTACGGCGAGGGCGTCGCCGATCTCGGAGGTGCTGCGGGCGGGCTTGCCCACCCGCTCGGTGAGGTCGGCGGCGACCGCGGCGTCGATGCGGTCGGCCTCGGCGTCGTGGCCGAGGTGGCGCAGCAGCAGCGCGACGGACAGCACCGTGGCGCTGGGGTCGGCCTTGCCCTGTCCCGCGATGTCCGGTGCGGAGCCGTGCACCGGCTCGAACATGGACGGGAACTCGCCGCCGGGGTTGATGTTGCCGGAGGCGGCCACGCCGATACCTCCGGAGACGGCCGCGGCGAGGTCGGTGATGATGTCGCCGAAGAGGTTGTCGGTGACGATCACGTCGAAGCGGGCGGGGTCGGTGACCAGGTAGATGGTCGCCGCGTCCACGTGGATGTAGTCGGTGGTGACCTCGGGGTACTCCTCGGCCACCTTGTTGAAGACGTTCGTCCACAGGTGCCCGGCGAAGGTCAGCACGTTGTTCTTGTGGACCAGCGTGAGCTTCTTGCGCGGGCGGGCCTGGGCACGGGCGAAGGCGTCGCGGACCACGCGCTCGACCCCGTAGGCCGTGTTGACGGAGACCTCGGTGGCGACCTCGTGCTCGGTGCCCTTGCGGATGGTGCCGCCGTTGCCCGTGTAGGGGCCCTCGGTGCCCTCGCGGACGACCACGAAGTCGATCTCCGGCTGGCCGGCCAGCGGGGTGGAGACGCCGGGCAGCAGCTTCGACGGGCGCAGGTTGACGTGGTGGTCGAAGGCGAAGCGGAGCTTGAGCAGGAAGCCTCGCTCCAGCACGCCGGAGGGGACCGACGGGTCGCCGATGGCGCCGAGCAGGATGGCGTCGTGCCGCTTCAGGGCGTCGAGGTCCGCGTCGGTGAGGGTCTCACCGGTGGCGTGGTAGCGCCTGGCGCCGAAGTCGTACTCCTTGGTCTCCAGCTTCACATCCTGCGGCAGGACGGCGGAGAGGACCTTGAGACCCTCGGCCACGACCTCCTGGCCGATGCCGTCACCGGGGATCACTGCGAGATTGAGGCTGCGAGACATGTCGGGCACCCTACTCCTCGTCCCAGAGGATGACATGCCCTGTCCGCGATGCGGACACGCGGGCCTCCGGCCCCTTCCGGGATGCGGCGCGGCGGGGGGCCGCGCCGCACCCCGGGCGGGTGCGGCTCCCGGACCGGTGGCGGCTCAGTGGCCGGTCTCGCCGCCGTTGTCGCGGCGGTCGAGGGCACGCTGGAGGGCGGCGGCGGCGTTCTTGCGCTCGGACTCGGTCGAGCGGGTCACGTGGCGGACTCGGCGGCGGACGGTCGTCTCGGCCATGATGAATCGACTCCTTCGGGAAACCGGAGTACGGCAGGGGGGGTTGCGAGACTCCTCCGCTGCCTAATGGGCGCGGGCGGGGCCCCCAGAGGGCGGAGAGCGGTGCCGCAGGGGTTGCCTGCACGGGGACCGGCTCACGACCGCCACTCGCTGGATCGAGCGAGACGTTCGACTTCTACAAAGCTAAGGGAGCTCGACGCGCCTGTCTGCACAATTACTCGGACTTCCTACTATCTGAGACGGCGGATCCCGCCACACGGCCGCGACCTGCGCTTTGTCCGTGTACGGTCGACTCGGGCCCTCACTCGATCGACAGGGACGTCCGCCACCGCCGGCAAGGGAGAGGATCGAATGAATCAATCCGCGTGCGGGGGGAGCTTCCGCGTCGAGGACCTGTGGCCGCGGTTCGAGGAGTGGCTGGCCCGCAACGCCCCGGAGGACGGGGCGGCGCTCCGTCCCGGCGCGTCCGCCGCGGAGCTGGCCGGGCTGGAGGCAGAGCTCGGGTTCCCGCTCCACGACGATCTGAAGGCGCTGCTCGCCCGGCACAACGGGGTCGTCCCCCGCCGGTCGAGCACCCAGGCCGGGGCCTTCCTCCTCGGGCACGGACCGCTCGGCACCGACGGGATCGCGCAGTGGCGGGGCCATCTCGCCGAGATGGCGTCGGAGGCTGTGGAGGAGGGTTACGAGGACGAGGTCGTGGGGCGGACCGCGCACGAGCGCTGGGTGCCCTTCGCGCAGAGCCTCACCGGCGACCTGCTCTTCGTGGACCACCGCGACGACCACTACGGCGAGGTCGGGGAGATCTCGTTCGGCGACCCCGAGTACCGGTGGCTGTGGCCGGGGCTGGGCCTGATGCTGCACGACCTGTGCGAGTCACTGGAGGGCATGGCGCCGCTGCCGACGGCGGGCCGCCGCCCCTCCGTCCACGAGGGACGCATGCTCGAGTGGGTCACGGCCTGAGCGCGCCGGGAGACGGAAGCGGCCCTCCGGGTGCGTGACCCGGAGGGCCGGTTCACCGGCGCCCGCCGCTAGCTGATGTTGCAGACGGACTTGATGTCGCAGTACTCGAAGCCGGTCTGGACGTAGTACGCGTCGTCGTCCAGGAGCCCGATCTCGGAGGTGAACCGTCCGAGGTCACCACCGGCGTCGGTGTTCTGCTTGGCCGGAACGGCGGCCCGGCCGCAGATCTCGTTCCAGCTCGGGTACGGGTAGTTGTTGTCCAGCTCCAGCATCCAGGTGCCGTCCGTCTGCTTGTCCGCGTACATCTGGACGCAGTACTTGCCGGAACTGAGCGTCTGCCCGCCGCTCTCGCGCGACTTCGCGAAGGGGTACTCGTCGCAACTCGTGCCGTCGGCGGCCGGGTTGGGGTTCCACTCCGCCACGGCGAGCATGCACATCTTGTCGCGGTTCTCCTTGGCCTTCGTCTCGTCGGCCAGGCGGTGCAGCGGCTTGTCGAACTTCTCGCTGCCCGGGTGGGACGCCAGCTTCTCCATGAGCACCCAGTAGTACGAGGCGGCGGCCGGGTACTTCTTGGTGTTCAGCTGCAGCGTCGGGGTGTACTTCGGGAAGACGCACCCCGTGTTGCCGCCCACCTTGTTGTCGCACCGGACGTCGAACCCGTTGTTGCTCCACTTCGGGACCGCCTGGACGGCCGCGTCCGGGGTGGACCAGCTGGTCTGCCAGGTGAAGTCGAGCCGGTCCTCGCCGCCGCCGACCTTGTTCCACGAGAAGGTGTTGGTACGGGTGGCGACGTGCGGGTCACCCGCGGTCCAGGTCAGGCCGCCGCTCCAGGTGCCGTAACTCTCCGAGCAGGCGGTGGTGGACCAGCACTCCTCGTCGTACGAGGTCATCGTCGTGGAGCTGATGCCCGTCATGTTGACCAGGGAGACCTCGGTCCACGTGGTGAACTGGTTCGACTTCGGGTCGAGGTTGATCTCCTGGATGACCTTGACGGTCGCGTTGCCGACGGGGGCGCCGTCACGGCTCGCGGTGAGCACGAGGAGCCCGCGCATGCAGCCCTGGGTCCTCGTCTGCATGGCGGCGCCGTTGATGTCCTTGCACCATCCCACGGGACCCGCCGCGGCGGCCACGGACGGCGCGACGCTCCTGCCGGTCCTCGCGCTCCTCTCCTCCTTCTTGGTCAGCGGCTTGTACGTGGCGCACATGGTGACGCCGTCACGGCCGGCCGAGCACGACTCCTCGCCCGGAGCGCCGGCGAGCGCACGGGACATGAGCGAGGACGTGGTGCTGACCTCCTTGGCGTCCTGGGCGGCCACGAAGTCGACGTCGGGGGCGTTCGGATCCGCCTCCGGGAAGGTGATGGCGTTCAGGCCGTCGTGGTCGCCGGGCACGAACGCGAGCGCGTCGAAGGCGATGTCCTTGGTGCCGTCGCCCCCGTTGAAGTTGTCCAGGCTCACCTGGGGCGTCGTGTCGGTGAACCGGTACGAACCCAGGGACACCCACTTGTTGGACTGGTTGTCCGCCTGCGAGATCTGCTTGGTGACGGTGCCGAAGGCCGTCTGGATCCGGTAGTTGGCGGCACCGGTCTGCGCCCCGTGGTCCGGGATGTGCGCGAACACCTCGGCCTGACCGCCGTATTCGGTGATCTTCCGCCCCAGCTTCCAGGTCCCGGTCACCTTCATCCGGTCGCCCGGCGGCGGGTAGGACTCCGGGGAGCGGGTGTGGGTGAACCAGAAGTGGTTTCCGTAGCCGGCGCCGATCTGATGAGTGTCGATCTTGCCGGGGTAGGTGGTGACGGTCTGCCCGGTCTCGGAGTCGACGATGTCCGAGGGCTGGTAGGACAGGGTGAAGGTGCCGTCCGATCTCGCCGGGCCGCAGCCCCGCGAGTTCGATCCGGCCGGCGTGGTGCCGTCGGGGATGTCGTCGACGATCAGCGCGTTGGACGGCAGGCCCGTGGAACAGCGCGGCGGGTAGGAGTTGGCGTCGGCCTGCTCGGGGTAGCCGGTGTTGAAGCGGTGCACCTGGTGACCGCACTCGGCCAGTCTGTCGCAGTCCTTCCACTGGGCCGGCTTGTCCCACCAGCAGTGCAGCCAGTGCGGGTTGGTGTCGCTGTCACCCGAGTCCAGGGTGCAGGCCCCCTGGCCGGGGTCGTTGGAGTCGCTGTCGCCGATCCTGGACGGGTCGCAGTGGTTGCTGCTGTCGCAGAACAGGTCGATCGGCGGCTTGACGGCGGTGCGCTGGAGGTTGCTGTTCCACCAGGCGGAGAGGTAGCCGGGACGGAAGTCGCCGGGGGCGAACATGGCGGAGATGGGCCGCGCGGCCCAGCCGAGCACCTTCTCCTCGTACGGCCAGTCCTGCGGGTGCGCGGCGTGGCTGTAGTCGTCGCCGCCGCCCGCGTTCTCCAGGAACGGGGTGCGGTTGGCCTTCCACAGGGGGTTGGCCGGGTTGTTGGTCCAGCCGAGGCCCTGGTGTCCGCCGGAGTCCGGCGTGTTGTAGAAGCCGGAGTTGTACGCCCACAGGGCGAAGAACCAGTTCTCGATCCACTGCGGGTGGCCGTCGTTGACCTTCATCCCGGCGTAGTACGTGTCGTTCCACTTGTGGGAGAGGATCTGTACGCCGTAGGCGATGTTGGCGGCGTAGTCGAGGGCCACGGCCTCCTGCGTGGTGGGCGGCAGCGCGGTCTCGCCCGGCTTGGTCTTCCCCGCCAGGCGCATGCCGTCGGTGGCCTGGGTGATCCCGTAACCGCAGTCGGCCTCGGAGAAGTTGATGCGCCAGGGGTCGGCCTGGGTGCCGTCGGAGGTGTACTGGGTGCCGTAGTAGTTGCCGATGAGGCTGTTGGCGGTCACCCCCGGGACGGCGAAGCGGGTGGCCTGCCACATGTTGGACTCCTGCGCGGTGACACCGAGCATCACCTGCGAGGGGATGTGCCACCGGTCGGTGACGTCGGGGTCCTCGTTGTCGAGGGTCCCGTTGGGGTCGCCGGCCAGCACGACCGGCGGGAACAGCCCGTTCGGGCTGTAGCCGTCCATGCCGGTGTTCTTCCAGTTGGCCGGCCGGTCGAAGCGCAGCTCACCGACGACGGCCTGGTCCACGGCCCACTCGACCTGGCGCGGAGTGGGCTGGAACGCCTGCTTCCTGACGTCGTTGCGGGCCACCGAGCAGTACCGCTCGTCGGTGCCCTCGGCGGGGTCGCCCGGGGAGGCGGCCAGGACCTGTGCCCGGGCCGGCCGGGTGGACGTGCCGCCGGCACCGTTCCCGGTGGACGGGTGCCCGGTGGGTGAGGCGTCCGGAACGCCCGTGGCCGCTCCGCGGACCGGGGAGGGGGCGGCGCCCAGGGCGGCGGCCTTCGCTCCGCCGACGCGGTGCCGGCCGGGGATCGCGTCCAGGACGGTCCGCTTGCCGCTGTCCAGGGCGTGCAGGGTGATGCGCGCCGTGCGGATGCCGCTCGCCTCGTCCTTGCCGAGCGACGTGGTCCTCCCGTCGGCCCACGTGGTGCTGAGCGCCACGCCGCCGTGCCGGGACAGGCGGGCTCCCTTGGGCAGTCCGCCGGGGTTGCCGAACAGCCTGGGCTGCTTCCCGGTGCTCCTGGCGTGTCCGGTGACGAACACCCGGCCGTCGGCGGAGGAGGTGAGGTCCCAGTCGGTGAGCCGGCCGGACGCCACGGTGGCGGGCTTCGTCCTCCTGCCCTCGCGCAGGGAGGCGGCGGGAAGGTGTTCGGCCCAGGACGCAGGCCTGCCGTTCTCCTTCTTGTCCTGCTCGCGGTCGATGAAGGCCAGGCCGCCGTCACCGTCCTCGGTGAGCTGGAACGGCACGCCGCGGGTGGCGGCCAGCACGGTCTCCTTGCCCCCGCTGATCCGGACGATCCTGTTCATGTGCGCGGCGGCGATGCCGTGCTCGACGGGTATCGCGGAGGTGACCTCGCCGGGCCGCACGACGGGCCTGGCCTGCCTGCCGGTCGCGGTGTCGACGGCGATCAGGCGGGTCTGCTGCTTCTTGTCGCCCTCGTGGGTGAGCTGCGTGAACACGGCCCGCTCCCCGTTGCCGCAGCCGGGGCTGAAGTAGGCCAGCGAGGAGGTGAACGGCAGCTTGGTGACCTTGCCCGTGGTCAGGTCGACGACGGCGGTGAAGGCACCGCGGGCCATCAGTTCCGGCCGGTTGGTGAACGTACGCGGCGCGTAGGCGACGGCGACCCGCTTGCCGGACGCGGTCGTACAGGCGTTGCCGATCCAGGCGTCGGCTCCGATGCCCGGCTCGGACAGGGTCGCCGCCGTCCTCCACCGGTAGCCGTCCTTGGCGTCGGCGACCAGCACGTGGAACCCGGAGGCGTCCCCGCTGGTGGTGAAGGCGGTGTCGGAGGAGGCGGCGTAGTCGCGCCCGAGAACGGCGGAGCGTTCCGCCTTGGGTATCGCTTCCGGTTCGACGCCCGTTCCGCCCTGACCGCGCCACCCGTTCGCGGCGGATTTCGGCGGTGTGGAGTCAGCGAGGCTCTGGCCGGTCGTGCCGGCCACGAGCAGGGCTGTACAGGCGGTGATCGTCATCGCCTGCCACAGATGTGTGCGCTTCACGTGCCCCCTCTTCATCGGTGCGGACGCACGTTCCGGCGCGGGCCGCGGCGGCCTGCTCTCGCCGGCGGCCCCGTGGGCCGTGCAGTGGCCCGCTTGTATTCCTCTTGGACTGATTGCCGGAAAACGGCACCGCGGGGCCATGCCGGACGCGTCGATCAATGGAGCCATTCCGGTGCGCGACGAGACCGAATCCCCGACACCGGTCGGCATTCCGGGAATCGTTGACGTATCCGCGTAAGTCGTTCCAACTCGGCGTTTCCAGCAGGGCAGACGCAGCCTACGCGAACACCCTTACGGGTCAAGCGACTTTCAGGATGCGGGAAATCGCCGACCGATTTCAGCCGGCATCGACAAATGCGGACCGCCCACTCGGCTCATATCCGGAATGCCAACAATGGGCACTCGCCCTCGGAGCGGGCGACGTTCTCGGCCGCCGGAGAAAACCGATTTCACCGCCCTGGGCCGACGGCCGGCGACATGCCGTCAGACCACGTCTCCGTCACGCCAGTCGAAGACCAGCTCGTGCCCCGGGTCGAGCGGCCGCCCGGACGGGACCGGCCAGAGGTGGATGCTCCCTTCCTCCTCCGGCAGGCGGACGATCCCGGACGGCGAGAGGGCGCACACGCGCCCGCTCCACCGCAGCCAGCCGCGGGCCGCGTACAGCGGGGCGCCGTCCTCGCTCGCGCAGAGCGCGCCGAGGTCGTAGGCCCGGTCGACGACGCGCTCGAGAGCCGCCATCACCCGGCCCCCCAGCCCCGCCCGCCGCACATCGGCCCGCACCGCGACGGCCTCCACGTATCCGGTGCGCAGCCAGTGCCCCTGATGCCGCGTCCTGCGCATCACGACGGAGCCGTGCGCGGCGAGCCCGGCACCGTCGTGCACGAGGGCGTGGACGCCGCCGAGGCCGTGGTCCCAGTCCTCGTCACTGAAGTCGCCGTCGAAGGCGTCGTCCAACAGCGCTCTGGCGGAACGGCGTTCGGCCGGATCGAGGTCGGACGTGTGGGCGGTGCGCAGACGGAGGGTCATGCCCCCAGTATCCATCTAACCTTTAAAAACATGTTGACTGGTTAGGGGAAGGCGTGCTGGACTGCCCCCCATGCCCACTCACCAGGTCCACCACCGCACCGTCACCGTCCGCGGCCTCGAGGTGTACTACCGCGAGGCGGGACCCTCCGACGCCCCGGCGCTGCTGCTCCTGCACGGCTTCCCGAGCAGCTCGCACATGTTCCGCGACCTGATCCCGCTGCTCGCCGACCGGTACCGGGTGATCGCCCCCGACCACATCGGCTTCGGCCGGTCGGCGGTGCCCGGTCCGGCGGAGTTCTCCTACACCTTCGACGAACTCGCCTCCGTCACCGACGAGTTCACCCAGCGGCTGGGGCTGGAGCGGTACGCCCTCTACATCCAGGACTACGGCGCACCGATAGGCCTGCGCCTGGCCCTCGCACACCCCGGCCGGGTGACCGCGATCGTCACGCAGAACGGCAACGCCTACGAGGAGGGGCTGGGCGCGGAGGCCTGGGCGCCCGTGCTGGCCCTGATCGAGAAGCGGACACCGCAGACGGAGGCGCCGGTGCGGGAGATCTACTCCCCCGACGGCGTCAAGTGGCAGTACCTGCACGGGGTTCCGGACCCCTCACTGGTCAGCCCGGACGCCTACGAGCACGACACGGCGCTGCTGGCCCGCCCCGGCCAGTCGGAGATCCAGCTCGACCTGATCTCCGACTACGGCGCCAACCTCGCGCTCTACCCGGCCTTCCACGAGTACTTCCGCGTGAGCCGGGTCCCGCTGCTCGCGGTCTGGGGCGGACACGACGAGATCTTCGTGCCGGCCGGCGCGCTCGCCTTCCAGCGGGACCTCCCGGAGGCCGAGGTGCACCTGCTGCCCGCCGGGCACTTCGCCCTGGAGACGCACGCCGACGCGATCGCCGCGCTCATGCGGGACTTCCTCGGCCGTCACCTGCCCACCGGCTGAGCAGTTCGCGAAAGCCCCCGGGATCGTCCACCCACGGCATGTGCCCGGCGCCGGGGAGCGTGACCCGGCGGACGTGCGGCAGCGCCGCGGCGAGGGAGTCGACGGCCGTACGGGGGCGGATGTCGTGGGCGCCGTCGACGATCAGCACCGGCACCTCGAGGGCCCGGCAGGCGGAGCGCAGCGCTGGGGTGCCCCAGGTGCGCCGCCGTTCCTCGTTGAGGGCGCCGGCACACTCGGAGTTGATCCCGAACCACGGCTCGGCCATGCGCCCGGCCGGCTCCAGGGCCCGGTCCCGGTCCTCGAACTCCACGGACCAGTGCAGCACGGCCCGTTCCCGCTCCTCGTTCGGCGTGCGCGTCGCGATGCCGGACAACTCCCGCCAGCGGGCCAGGCGTTCGGGGTGGTCGGCGAGGCGGGCGAGGAAGTTCTCCTTGTACCCGGGGTGCCAGTCGGCGTCCGGGCCGATGCCGGTGCCGGAGACGTAGACCAGGGCGCTCACCCGGTCCGGGTGGGCCAGTGCGTAGCCCAGGCCGAGCTGAGCGCCCCAGGAGTGGCCGAGCAGCATCATCCGCTCCAGGCCGAAGTGGCGTCGTACGGCGTCCAGGTCGGCGACGAGGCGCGCGGTGGTCCAGGGGCCGTCGGCGCGCTCCGAGCGGCCGCAGCCACGCTGGTCCCAGCGGATCACGGGGGTGACGTCCGCGAGCAGCGCGGCCAGGTCGCCGAACATGTCCCACAGGCCCGGTCCGCCGTGGCACAGCACCAGCGGATCACCCTCGCCGTCCGACCGCTCCGCCCACAGCCGTGCCCCGTCGTCCGCCGTCACCGTCATGAACACATGGTGACAGAGCCGGAATTGGCAACGGGCCGGGAAGCCTGCTCGGGGGTCAGGCTTCCCGGCCCGAGTTCACGGGTCGGGCGGAGGTCAGCCCATGTGCGGGTAGGAGTAGTCGGTCGGCGGGACCAGGGTCTCCTTGATGGCGCGGGTCAGGGTCCAGCGCATCAGGTTCTGCGGGGCGCCGGCCTTGTCGTTGGTGCCGGAGGCGCGGCCGCCGCCGAAGGGCTGCTGGCCGACCACGGCGCCGGTCGACTTGTCGTTGATGTAGAAGTTGCCCGCCGCGTAGCGGAGCTTGTCCATCGTGTAAGCGGCCGCCGCGCGGTCGCCGGAGATGACGGCGCCGGTGAGGGCGTAGTCGGACGCCGACTCCATCTGGGTCAGCATCTCGTCGTACTTGTCGTCCTCGTAGACGTGCACGGCGAGGAAGGGGCCGAAGTACTCGGTCGTGAAGACCTCGTTCTCCGGGTCCGTGCACTCGACGACGGTCGGGCGCACGAAGTAGCCGACGGAGTCGTCGTACGTACCGCCCGCGACGATCGTGCAGGTCGGGTCAGCCTTGGCGCGGTCGATGGCCGCCTTGTTCTTGGCGAAGGACCGCTCGTCGATGACGGCGCCGATGAAGTTCGACAGGTCGGTGACGTCACCCATGGTCAGGTGGTCGACCTCGGCCGCGAACTCCTCCTTGAAACCGGAGTTCCAGATGGAGGCCGGGATGTAGGCGCGGGAGCTCGCCGAGCACTTCTGGCCCTGGTACTCGAAGGAACCGCGGGTCAGGGCGGTCTTGAGGACCGCGCGGTCCGCCGACGGGTGGGCGACGACGAAGTCCTTGCCGCCGGTCTCGCCGACCAGACGCGGGTAGGAGCGGTACTTCTCGATGTTGTTGCCGACCGTCTTCCACAGGTACTGGAAGGTCTTGGTCGAGCCGGTGAAGTGGATACCGGCCAGGTCGCGGTGCTCGAGGGCGACCTTGGAGACCTCGATGCCGTCGCCGGTGACGAGGTTGATGACGCCCTTGGGCAGGCCCGCCTCCTCCAGGAGCTGCATCAGCAGCACGGCGGCGTGGGTCTGCGTCGGGGACGGCTTCCACACGACGACGTTGCCCATGAGCGCCGGGGCGGTGGGCAGGTTGCCCGCGATCGCCGTGAAGTTGAAGGGCGTGATCGCGTAGACGAAGCCCTCCAGCGGGCGGTGGTCCATGCGGTTCCACACGCCCGGGGAGTTCGCCGGCGGCTGCTCGGCGAGGATCTGGCGGGCGTAGTGGACGTTGAAGCGCCAGAAGTCGACGAGCTCGCACGGGGTGTCGATCTCGGCCTGCTGGGCGGTCTTCGACTGGCCGAGCATGGTGGAGGCGGCCAGCGTCTCGCGCCAGGGGCCGGACAGCAGCTCGGCGGCGCGCAGGATGATCGCGGCGCGGTCGTCGAAGGACATGGCGCGCCAGGCCGGCGCGGCGGCCAGGGCCGCGTCGACGGCGTCCCGGGCGTCCTGCTGGGTCGCGTGCCGGCCGGTGCCGATGACGGCCTTGTGGTTGTGCGGCTGGACGACCTGGAAGGGCTCGCCGCCGCCGAGGCGCTTCTCGCCGCCGATGGTCATCGGCAGCTCGATCGGGTTCTCGGCCAGCTCCTTGAGCTTCGCCTCCAGGCGGGAGCGCTCGGGCGAGCCGGGGGCGTAGCCGTGCACCGGCTCGTTGACCGGGGTGGGGACCTGGGTCACAGCGTCCATAGGATCCTTGACTCCTTGTACGTTGAGCGGGTGTTCGGGCTCAGCCCTTGCTGACCATGCTGCGCAGGAAGAAGCGCAGGTTCGCCGGCTTCTCCGCGAGACGGCGCATGAAGTAGCCGTACCAGTCGGTGCCGTAGGCGGTGTAGACGCGCATGCGGTGGCCCTCGGCGGCCAGCCGCAGGTGCTCGTCGCCGCGGATGCCGTACAGCATCTGGAACTCGTACTCGTCCAGCTTGCGGCCGGCCTGGTGGGCCAGCTCCTGGGCTATGGAGATCAGGCGCGGGTCGTGGGACCCGATCATCGGGTAGCCCTCGCCCTCCATCAGCGTCCTCAGGATACGGACGTACGCCTTGTCGATCTCGTGCTTCTGCTGGTACGCGACCTCGGCCGGCTCCTTGTAGGCGCCCTTCACCAGGCGCACCCGGCTGCCGGCCTCCGCGAGGCGGCGGGCGTCGGCCTCGGTGCGGAAGAGGTAGGCCTGGATGACGCAGCCGGTCTGCGGGAAGTCCTTCCGCAGCTCCTCGTGGATGGCGAACATCGAGTCCAGGGTGGTGTGGTCCTCGGCGTCGAGCGTGACGGTGGTGCCGATGGCCGCGGCGGCCTCGACCACCGGGCGGACATTGGCGAGGGCCAGCTCGTGGCCGCCCTGGAATGCGGGGGCGGGCCCGGAGGGCCCATCGTTCAGGGCGGTGGCGGGCGACGGGAGGGCCTGTCCGAACATGGAGAGCTTGACGGACATCTCGACCTTCTCGCCCAGCCCCAGCTCCTCGAGCCGGCCGATCAGCTCCAGGTAGGCGTCCCGGGCGGCGGAGGCCTGCTCGGGGGTGGTGATGTCCTCGCCGACGACGTCCATCGTCAGCTCCAGGCCCTTGGCCGTCAGATCCCTGATGATCGGGACGATGTCGGTCACGGTCTCGCCGGGGATGAAGCGGTCCACGACCTGCTTGGTCACCGGAGCCGCCGAGATCAGGCGTCGCATCCGGTCGCTGCGCGACGCGGCGAGAATCACGGGACCCAGCACGGGGCACCTCCACTACAAAAGCACCAAATACGGCCGACGTCCGACGATTCGGGTACGGCACGGAGAACCACCGTGAAACTTACGGATCACTCCGATCGTCTGCCATCGACAGCTGTCACGCATCCGTGCCCGGTATCTCAGACAGATGTATGAAGCGGACCCGGAAGTGCGCGAGAATACGGGGGTGGCGTCGGAGTACAGGGCTGACTACCAGGAGCTCGTGGACGAGATCTCGGAGCTGCTGGGCGTTCCCGCGACCCTGGAGAACCGCGACTTCGAGCTGATCGCCTTCGGGGCGTACGACAGCGAGGGCGACCTGGACCCGTCGGCCCTGGACCCGGTGCGCACCCGCTCGATCCTGACCCGGCGTTCCACCGCGACGGTGCGGGAGTGGTTCGAGGGCTTCGGCATCACCCGGGCGACCGGACCGGTCCGCATCCCGCCGACCCCGGAGGCCGGCGTCTACCGCGGACGCATCTGCCTGCCGGTGCGCCACCGGGGGGTGGTCCTCGGCTACGTCTGGCTGCTGGACGACGACCCCGGTCCGACGGAGGCCCAACTGGGCGCCGCCATGCAGGTGACCGGCCGGATCGGCGCCCTGCTCGCGGACGAGCAGCGGGCGGGGGCGGGGCTGGGCCGGGAGCTGCGGGCGGTGCTGACCGCGGAACGCGGCTGGCAGCAGGACATGGCGGTGGCCGAACTGCGCACCGCGCTGGGGACGCGCGCCGACGCTCCGCACACGCTGGTCTGCGTCGCCCCCTGGCCGTCGGCCGACCCGGACGACGCGCCGTCCGTCCGCACGGTCCCGCACGCGACGGCGCTGTGCACCGTCCCCTGGGGGGCCACGGAGCAGAGCCTGGCGGTGCTGGTGCGGCTCCGCTCGGCGGACGTGGCGGCACCGGCCCTGACGGCCGCGTCCCGGGTGCTGAAGGAGTCGGCAGGGGCGCGCGGCGCGCACCGGCCCGGGGACGCGGCGGCCGCGGGGGTCGGTGAGCCCCGGCTCGGGCTGGCCGAGCTGGGCGAGGTCTGGCAGGAGGCGTCCGCCGCGGCGCGGGCGGCGCTGGCCGAGCCGCGGTTCGGGCCGGTCGCGGAGTGGGGGCGCGTCGGCCCGTACCGGCTGCTGACCGCGCTGCCGCCGCAGGCCGCCCACGACCCCGCGGTCGGCCCGCTTCTGACCCCGGCCCACCGGGAGCTGGCCCGCACCGCGGAGGTCTACCTCGACTGCGCGGGGCAGGCCGGCCGCACGGCGGCCGAGCTGGGTGTCCACCGGCAGACCCTCTACTACCGCCTCTCCCGCGTCGAGCAGCTCACCGGCCTCGACCTGGACGACGGCGAGGACCGGCTGCTGCTGCACATGGCGCTGAAGCGGGCGCGGCTGGCCTGAGCCGCCGGGCCGGACGGTCAGCGGTTCGCGGCCTCGATGACCATGCGCAGGCCCTCGGCCAGCGCGTCCCCGTCGGGAGCGGTCTTCGGGTCGAAGGTCCACTGGGCGATGAGACCGGTCATCAGGGTCACGTAGAACCTGCCGAGAGTGTCAGCGGTCTCGTCCGGGACGTCCTCCTCCCGGCCGCCCATGAGCATCGGGATGAGACCGCGGCCGGCCTCGCGCTGCGCGAGCGCCAGATGGTCGCGGACCTCGGGGAGCTGGTCGCCCATGACCACGATCTCCATACTGAGGCGCCACATCGAGCCGGGCGCGCGCATCGTGTCCACGACGTTCGACCACACCCACCGGAAGCGCTCCAGGGAACCGGGCGCACCCTCCGGCTCCACGGCGCCCCCTCCGTCGAAGGCGTCGGACAGCCCCTCCACCAGCGCGACGTACGCCTTGGCCAGCAGGGCGTCCTTCGAACCGTAGTGGTAGCCGATCGAGGCCAGGTTGGTCCCCGAGGCCTTGACGATGTCGCGCGCGGTGGTGCGCGCGAAGCCCTTCTCCAGCAGGCAGCTCTTGGCGCCTTCGAGCAGATCCTCACGGTGTCCCATGCGGTCCAGCCTAGCGCCGGATCCATACGGCCGTCCTAGACGCATGACCTATACAAGCGTTCTAGACACGCGTTTAATACGCCCGTACAGTCACCGTCATGACGAACTCGACGAGCACCGACTCCCCCGGCGGCCGCGCGGGCCGCCGCGAATGGACCGCGCTCTGCGTGCTGATGCTTCCGCTGCTGCTGGTCTCGATGGACGTCTCCGTCCTGTACTTCGCCATCCCGGCGATCAGCGCGGACCTGGAGCCGACCGGCACCCAGCAGCTGTGGATCTTCGACATCTACGCCTTCGTCCTGGCGGGCCTGCTGATGACGATGGGCTCGCTGGGCGACCGCATCGGCAGGCGCCGGCTGCTGCTGATCGGCGCGGCCGCGTTCGGCGCCGCGTCCCTGGTGGCGGCATACGCCGACAGCGCCGAGACCCTGATCGCGGCCCGCGCCGTCCTCGGCATCGGCGGCGCGACCCTGATGCCGTCGACCATGGCGCTGCTCCGCACGATGTTCACCGACCCCGCGCAGCGCGCGAAGGCGATCGGCATCTGGTCGGGCGTCATGACCGGCGGTATCGCGCTCGGTTCGGTGCTCAGCGGTGTCCTGGTCCAGTACTTCTGGTGGGGCTCGGTCTTCCTGGTCAACCTGCCGGCGATGGCACTGCTGCTGCTCCTCGGCCCGGTGCTGCTGCCCGAGTCGAGGAACCCGGAACCCGGCCGCTTCGACCTGCTGAGCGTGCCGCTGTCGATGGCCGCGGTGCTCCCCGTGATCTACGGCCTCAAGGAGATCCCGTCGGAGGGCTGGCACCCGCGGTACGTCGTCCCGGTCACCGTGGGCCTGCTCTTCGCGGCGCTGTTCGTCCACCGGCAGCGCACCGCGGCCTCACCGATGATCCCGCCGGCCCTCTTCCGCGGCCGCGGCTTCGCCCCCGCCGTCCTGCTGAACCTCGTCTCCGCGCTGGCGATGATCGGTTCGGCCTTCTTCACCACGCAGTACCTGCAGTCGGTGCTGGACAAGAGCGCGATGGAGGCGGCCCTGTGGTCGCTGCTGCCGTCGGTGCCGATCGGCCTGGCGGCCCCGGCCGCGACCGCCCTGGTCCAGCGGGGCGTCGACCGCGCCTACGTGGTCACCGCCGGCTTCGCCGTCGCGGCGGTCGGCTTCGGCATGCTGGCCCTGACCGGCACGGACTCGCTCTGGATCGTCCTCGCCGCCTGCGGGGTCCTCGCGTCCGGCATCGTCATGGTGATGTCCCAGATGACGGACCTGGCGATGGGCACGGCCCCGGTGGAGCAGGCGGGCACGGCCTCGGCTCTGCTGGAGACCGGCCAGGAGTTCGGCGGCGCGCTGGGCATGGCGGCCCTCGGCTCCATCGGTACGGCCCTGTTCCGCCACGGGATGCCGGCCTCGGCCCCGGCCGAGGCGCACGAGACCCTGGGCGGCGCGCTCGCGGTCGCCGGACGGCTGCCGGAGCGCTCGGGCGACGCCCTGGCGGCCGCGGCCCGGGAGGAGTTCACGACCGGGATGCACGGGGCGGCGATCGCGGGGGCGGCGGTGCTGGTCGTCGCGGCCGCCGCGGCGGCGGTGACACTGCGCGGGACCGGGGCGCGGCACGCTCCGGCAGCCACGGCCGGGATGGAGACAGCGGCCTGAGACGTGGCCGGACACGAGGAAGCGCCGGACGGGTCCTGGACCCGTCCGGCGCTTCCCGGTGGTCGGTCGGGTCAGACCAGGTTCACCGAGCGGGCGGAGGTCGCCCCGATCTCCTCCGCGACCTCGGCCAGCACGCCGGCGGCCACCGTGTCGTCGACGGTCAGGACGGCCAGGGCCTCCCCGCCCGCCGCCGCGCGGGCGACCTGCATACCGGCGATGTTGAGGCCGGCCTCGCCGAGGATGCGGCCGACGGTGCCGACGACACCCGGACGGTCCTCGTAGCGCAGGACGACCATGTGGTCGGCGAGGGCGAGGTCGACGTCGTAGTCGCCGACCGCGACGATCTTCTGCAGGTGCTTCGGGCCGGCCAGCGTGCCGGAGACCGACACCTCCTCGCCGCCCGCCAGCGTGCCGCGCACGGTCACCACGTTGCGGTGCTCGGCGGACTCGGAGCTGGTCGTCAGGCGCACCTCGACACCGCGCTCCTGCGCGAACAGCGGGGCGTTGACGTACGACACGGTCTCGTCGACGACGTCCTCGAAGACGCCCTTGAGCGCGGAGAGCTCGAGCACCTTCACGTCGTGCTGGGTGATCTCGCCGTAGACCTCGACGTCGAGACGGACCGCGACCTCGCCCGCGAGGGCGGTGAAGATGCGGCCGAGGCGCTCGGCGAGCGGCAGACCCGGCTTGACGTCCTCCGCGATGACACCGCCCTGCACGTTCACCGCGTCCGGCACCAGCTCGCCGGCGAGCGCCAGGCGCACCGACCGCGCGACGGCGATGCCGGCCTTCTCCTGGGCCTCGTCCGTGGACGCGCCGAGGTGCGGGGTGCAGACGACCTGGTCCAGCTCGAACAGCGGGGAGTCCGTGCAGGGCTCCTTCGCGTACACGTCGAGACCGGCGCCGGCCACCCGGCCCTCCTTCAGCGCCGCGTACAGCGCCGCCTCGTCGACGATGCCGCCGCGGGCCGCGTTGACGATGCGCACGCTGGGCTTGACCTTGCGCAGCGCCTCGTCGCCGATCAGACCGAGGGTCTCGGGGGTCTTCGGCAGGTGGACGGTGATGAAGTCGGAGACCTCGAGCAGCTCGTCGAGGGAGAGCACCTTGACGCCCATCTGCGCGGCCCGCGCGGGCTGCACGTAGGGGTCGTAGGCGACGACCTTCATGCCGAAGGCGGACATGCGCTGGGCGACGAGGGCGCCGATGCGGCCCAGGCCCACGACACCGAGGGTCTTCTCGGCCAGCTCGACACCGGTGTACTTGCTGCGCTTCCACTCGCCGTTCTTCAGCGCGGCGTTGGCCTGCGGGATGTTGCGGGCGGTGGCGAGGAGCAGACCGCAGGCGAGCTCGGCGGCGGTCACGATGTTCGAGGTCGGGGCGTTGACGACCATCACGCCGGCCTTGGTGGAGGCGGAGACGTCGACGTTGTCCAGGCCGACGCCGGCTCGCGCGACGACCTTGAGCTGCTTCGCGGCGGCGACGGCCTCCGCGTCGACCTTGGTGGCGGACCGGATCAGGATCGCGTCGACGTCGGCGATGGCGGGGAGCAGCTCGGCGCGGTCCGCGCCGTTGCAGTGCCGGATCTCGAAGTCCGGGCCAAGCGCGTCGACGGTGGCGGGCGACAGCTCTTCAGCGATGAGTACGACGGGTTTCGAGCTCACGTGAGTCCTCACAAGTCCAATGCGGACGGCCGTCCCGACGGCCGCTGGCGGTGGAGGGGGGCTAGCCGCGGAAGACGCACGACGCTGTGGGCCTGACGCGTATGTTGTGCAGCAGTCTAGTGGCGTGCAGGAGGCCGTCTTGCGCCTCTGCGGAAGGATCACCCGTCCGTGGCTGGACGGGGTGGACAAAGGGGGCCGGAGCAGTGTGCCCCGACCCCCTGACGTGGGGCTTACGCCTCCTCGTTCACCCAGCTCATCAGCTTGCGGAGCTGCTTGCCGGTGGTCTCCAGCAGGTGCTCGGAGTCCTGCTGCTTGTACTCGTTGTACTTCTTCAGGCCGCCGTGGTACTCGTCCATCCAGTTCTGGGCGAAGGAGCCGTCCTGGATCTCGGCGAGGACCTTCTTCATCTCGGCCTTGGTGGCGTCGGTGATGATGCGCGGGCCGGTGACGTAGTCGCCCCACTCGGCGGTCTCGGAGATGGACCAGCGCATCTTCTCCAGGCCGCCCTCGTACATGAGGTCCACGATCAGCTTCAGCTCGTGCAGGCACTCGAAGTAGGCGATCTCGGGCTGGTAGCCCGCCTCGGTCAGGGTCTCGAAGCCCGCCTTCACCAGCGCGGCGGTGCCACCGCACAGGACGGCCTGCTCGCCGAACAGGTCGGTCTCGGTCTCCTCGGTGAAGGTCGTCTTGATGACGCCGGCCCGGGTGCCGCCGATGCCCTTGGCGTAGGACAGGGCCAGCGCGAAGGCGTTGCCGGAGGCGTCCTGCTCGACGGCGGCGATGCAGGGAACGCCGCGGCCCTCCTCGTACTGGCGGCGGACCAGGTGGCCCGGGCCCTTCGGGGCGACCATGCAGACGTCGACGCCGGCCGGGGGCTTGATGAAGCCGAAGCGGATGTTGAAGCCGTGGCCGAAGAACAGCGCGTCGCCGTCCTTCAGGTTGGGGGCGATCGACTCCTCGTAGACCTGGCCCTGGATCGGGTCCGGGACGAGGACCATGATGACGTCGGCCTCGGCGGCGGCCTCGGCCGGGGTCACCACGCGCAGGCCCTGCTCCTCGGCCTTGGCCTTGGACTTGGAGCCCTCGTGCAGACCGACACGGACGTCGACACCGGAGTCGCGCAGCGACAGCGCGTGGGCGTGGCCCTGGCTGCCGTAGCCGATGACCGCGACCTTGCGGCCCTGGATGATGGACAGGTCGGCGTCAGCGTCGTAGAACAGCTCGGCCACTTTGGGTTCTCTCCTTGGTGTGCAGTTTCTGCTCCCACCGTATGCCGGTGAGGGGGAAGGAAGTCTCGGGGTCTCGGCATACGGGCGGACGGTGCGCGCCGGCCGCCCGTACCCAGCCTTACGCGGATCGGTCCAGAGCGCGAAGCGACCGGTCCGTGATCGAACGGGCGCCGCGGCCGATCGCGATCGTGCCGGACTGGACCAGCTCCTTGATGCCGAACGGCTCCAGCATCTTGAGCATGGCGGACAGCTTGTCGCTGGACCCGGTGGCCTCGATGGTCACGGCCTCCGGGGAGACGTCCACGGTCTTGGCGCGGAAGAGCTGGACGATCTCCACGATCTGGGAGCGGGTCTCGTTGTCGGCGCGGACCTTCACCAGGACGAGTTCGCGCTGAACGGCCTGTCCGGGCTCCAGCTCCACGATCTTCAGCACGTTGACGAGCTTGTTGAGCTGCTTGGTGACCTGCTCCAACGGGAACTCCTCGACGCTGACCACGATGGTGATCCGGGAGATGTCGGGGTGCTCGGTGACGCCCACGGCGAGCGAGTCGATGTTGAAGCCGCGACGGGAGAAGAGGGCGGCGATCCGGGCGAGGATGCCGGGGGTGTTCTCCACCAGGACGGAGAGCGTGTGCTTGGACATGTCTGGTCTTCCTCTTCGCTCTTCCGGCTCAGTCGTCTTCGCTGTCGCCGAAGTCGGGGCGGACGTCCCGGGCGGCCATGATCTCGTCGTTGGAGGTGCCGGCGGCGACCATCGGCCACACCATCGCGTCCTCGTGGACGATGAAGTCGACGACGACGGGGCGGTCGTTGATGGAGTTCGCCTCCTCGATGACCTTGTCCAAGTCCTCCGGGCGCTCGCAGCGGATCGCGTAACAGCCCATCGCCTCCGACAGCTTCACGAAGTCGGGGACCCGGGTGCCCCTGGCCTCCGGGTTGACGTCCTCCGGACCGGAGTGCAGGACGGTGTTGGAGTACCGCTGGTTGTAGAACAGGGTCTGCCACTGGCGGACCATCCCGAGGGCGCCGTTGTTGATGACGGCGACCTTGATCGGGATGTTGTTCAGGGCGCAGGTGGTCAGCTCCTGATTGGTCATCTGGAAGCAGCCGTCGCCGTCGATCGCCCACACCGTGCGGTCGGGCTGCCCGGCCTTGGCGCCCATCGCGGCCGGGACCGCGTAGCCCATGGTTCCGGCGCCGCCGGAGTTCAGCCAGGTGGCGGGCTGTTCGTACTGGATGAAGTGCGCGGACCACATCTGGTGCTGGCCGACGCCCGCCGCGAAGATCGTGCCCTCGGGCGCGAGCTGCCCGACGCGCTCGATGACGGCCTGCGGGGACAGCGAGCCGTCCTCGGGCTGGTCGTAGCCGAGCGGGTAGGTGTCGCGCCAGCGGCTCAGGTCGCTCCACCAGGCGGTGTAGTCACCCTTGTGGCCCTCGCTGTGCTCCTTCTGCACCGCCTGGACCAGGTCGGCGATGACCTCGCGGGCGTCGCCGACGATCGGCACGTCGGCGGCGCGGTTCTTGCCGATCTCGGCGGGGTCGATGTCGGCGTGGACGATCTTGGCGTACGGGGCGAAGCTGTCCAGCTTGCCGGTGACGCGGTCGTCGAAGCGGGCTCCGAGGGCGACGATCAGGTCGGCCTTCTGCAGCGCGGTGACGGCGGTGACCGCACCGTGCATGCCCGGCATTCCCACGTGCAGCGGGTGGCTGTCGGGGAACGCGCCGAGCGCCATCAGGGTGGTGGTGACGGGCGCTCCGGTGAGTTCGGCGAGGACCTTCAGCTCGGCGGTGGCCCGCGCCTTGAGGACGCCGCCGCCGACGTAGAGCACGGGACGCCTGGCCGTGGTGATCAGCTTGGCGGCCTCGCGGATCTGCTTGGCGTGCGGCTTGGTCACCGGGCGGTAGCCGGGCAGGTCCGTGACCGGCGGCCAGGAGAAGGTGGTCTTCGCCTGGAGGGCGTCCTTGGCGATGTCCACCAGGACCGGGCCGGGGCGGCCGGTGGAGGCGATGTGGAAGGCCTCCGCGATGGTCCGCGGGATGTCCTCGGCCTTGGTGACCAGGAAGTTGTGCTTGGTGATCGGCATGGTGATGCCGACGATGTCCGCCTCCTGGAAGGCGTCGGTGCCGATCGCCTTGGACGCGACCTGCCCGGTGATCGCCACGAGCGGCACCGAGTCCATGTGCGCGTCGGCGATCGGGGTGACCAGGTTGGTCGCGCCCGGGCCCGAGGTCGCCATGCAGACGCCGACCTTGCCGGTGGCCTGCGCATAACCGGTGGCCGCGTGGCCGGCGCCCTGCTCGTGCCGGACCAGGACGTGCCGGACCCGGGTGGAGTCCATCAGCGGGTCGTAAGCGGGCAGGATCGCCCCGCCGGGAATGCCGAATACCGTGTCCGCGCCGACCTCCTCGAGGGAGCGGATGAGGGACTGCGCGCCCGTGACGTGCTCGACGGGGGCGGACTGATGTCCTCCGGATCGGGGCCGGGGCTGCGGATGGGCCCCGGTGGCCTGCTCGGTCATCGGCTTCTCTTCTCGATGCTGAGGTCTTATGCGAGGTTTGGGCGGAGTCGAGGTGCCGCACGAAAGGCGCTCGTGCAACAAAAAACCCCTCGTGCCGGAAGGCAAGCGAGGGGAGCGCGCCGGGTAGGTCGCTGGGGATTCCGGATCGTCCTCCGGTGGGTCCCAGTTCAGCCGACGCGCTGTCCAAGTACGAGAATTCGGGTGCGCATGGCACTGACCCTCCCCCCGGCACGCACCACGTGTCAAGTGGGTGGGACGGGCGTCTCATTATGTGAGCGGAGTGCACTGCCACCTCCGATGACGGCGGACACTCCTCCGGTGTACACCCCCGCGGCTCCACCGGCGAACGCCGGTTCGGCGGGTGCGTGCGGCACCGGGTAATGGCCTGATCCGAGCGCCCGGCGCAGCCGGCACTCGTCCAGCATGCCCGCGAACGCGCTGCCCTGGCCGTGGGTGCAGCCCATGGCGCGCAGCACGGTCACCTGTTCCGGCAGATCCACGCCCTCGGCGACGGACTGGAGCCCGAGATCGCAGGCGATCCGGAGCAGCCCGCTGGTGATCTTGTGCAGCCGCCCCGACTCCACGACCCCCTCGACCAGCCCGCGGTCCAGCTTGAGGATGTCCACGGGCAGCCGCCGGAGGGCGGTGATGGCCGCGTGGCCGCTGCCGAAGCCGTCGAGCGCGATCCGTACGCCGAGCCGGCTGAGCGCGGTCAGCCGCCGCTCCAGTTCCTCCAGCGAGGTCCGGTGGTCGGTGTCGGTCAGCTCCAGGACCAGCGCGCCGGGCGGCAGCCCGTGCCGGTTGAGCAGGGCCTCCACGGTGCCCAGCGGCATCGAGCGGTCCAGCAGCCGCCGGGCGCTCAGCCGCACGGCGACCGGCACGACGTGTCCGGCGGCGGCCCGCTCCGCGGCCTGGTCCACCGCCTCCCGCAGGATCCAGCGGTCCAGCTCCGCGGTCTTGTCGCCGTCCTCGGCCACTCTCAGGAACTCGGCCGGGGTGAACAGCACCCCTTGGGAGGAGCGCCAGCGCGCCTGCGCGGAGACCGCCGTGATCCGGCCGTTCCCGAGGCTCACCACCGGCTGGTGCAGCAGCGTGAACTCGCCGTCGTGCAGGGCGGCGCGCAGCCGGGTGGCCAGCTCCGCCTTGCGGACGACGTCCTGCTGCATCTGCGGGCGGTACAGCTCGACGCGGCCCTTGCCGGCCGATTTCGCGCGGTACATCGCGAGGTCGGCGTTGCGCAGCAGCTCGCCCGCGCCGAGTCCCGGCTCGGCGAAGGCGACGCCGATGGAGGCGTTGACCCGGACATCGTTGCCGTCGATGGAGTAGGGCTGGGAGAGGGTGGTCCTGAGGCGGTCGGCGAGTTCCATGATGTTCCGCTCCCGGGCCGCCCGGTCCCGGGTGCCGTCCCCGGCGATCAGGGCGGCGAACTCGTCGCCGCCCAGCCGGGACGCGGTGTCCCCCTGCCGGACCGCGTCCTGGAGTCTGCGGGCGGCCTGGACGAGCAGCTCGTCCCCGGCCTGGTGCCCGATCGTGTCGTTGACGGCCTTGAAGCCGTCCAGGTCGATGAAGAGCACGGCGGTGCCGCGCAGGGCGGCGCCCCGGTCGGTGGCGCGGCGGCCGGAGAGGGCCTGCTGGACACGCCGGGTGAACAGCGCGCGGTTGGGCAGGTCGGTGAGCGGGTCGTGCTCGGCGTTGTGCTGCAGCTGGGCCTGGAGCCGGACCCTCTCGGTCACGTCCCGGCTGTTGAAGATCAGGCCGCCGTGGTGGCGGTTGACGGTGGACTCGACGTTGAGCCAGCCTCCGTCGCCCGACCGGAACCGGCACTCGATGCGGGTGGTGGGTTCGTCCAGGGGGCTGGCGGCGAGGAAGCGGCGCACCTCGTGCACCACGCAGCCCAGGTCCTCCGAGTGGATCAGCGCGGCCAGTTCGGTGCCCACCAGGTCCTCGGCGGGCCGCCCGTAGACCCCGGCGGCGGCCGGGGAGACATAGCGCAGGATGCCGTTGGGCGCGGCGATCATGATGACGTCGCTGGAGCCCTGCACCAGGGAGCGGAAGTGGTTCTCCTTCTGCGCCAGTTCCTGGGTGAGGGTGATGTTGTCCAGCAGCATGATGCCCTGCCGCATGACGAGCGCCAGCACGACGGCGCCCGCGGTGATCAGCACGACGTGGTCGGGCCTGCGGCCGTTGAGCACGTTGTAGAGGATGCCCAGGGTGCACACGGCGGCGGCCAGGTACGGCGTGAGCGCGGCCAGCGAGCCGGTGATCGGCCGTCCCGGCAGGTACCGCGGGTGGTCGCCGCCGCCCGGCGGGGGCGGGGGCACGTGAGGCTGGCCGGGGCCGCGCTGCCCCGGCACGTGCTCGTGCACGACGCGCGAGTGCCCCTCGGGCACGCGCCGTTCGCCGTCCGCCGCCCCGAGGCGGTGGGACGCGGCCCAGGGTGCGTAGGCGAGCAGCAGTGAACCGGCGAACCAGCCCGCGTCCAGCAGTTGCCCGGAGTGGTAACTGCTGTGCAGCAGAGGCGAGGTGAACAGCGCGTCGCACATCACGGTCAGGGCGAGCGCGCCGATCGCGGTGTTGACCGCCGTGCGGTTGCCCGGGGAGCGGCGGAAGTGCAGCGCGAGCACCATGCTCACGAGCGCGATGTCCAGCAGCGGGTACGCCAGCGACAGCGCCGTGTGCGCCACGCTCGGCCCGTCGAACCGGGCGGCCTGGGCCAGGGCGAGGCTCCAGGACAGGGTGAGCAGCGAGCCGCCGATCAGCCAGGCGTCCAGCGCCAGGCAGATCCAGCCCGCCCGGTTCGCCGGCCGCTGGGCGAGGACCAGCAGGCCCACGATGGCGGGCGGCGCGAAGCACAGGAAGAACAGGTCGGCGTAGCTGGGGCTGGGGACGGGCCGGTCCAGGACGACCTCGTACCACCCCCAGACCGCGTTGCCGAGGCACGCCATCGCCGAGGAGAGCGCGAAGAGCAGCCAGGCCGACCGGAAGCGGATCCGGGGCCCGCGGGCGTAGCGGAAGCAGGAGACCGCGGCGGCGCCGGCCGCGGCGCTCAGCCCGAAGTCGCCCATGAACAGCGCGACTTGCTCGGAGCCCCAGTCGAGCATCGAGCCGATCGCATAGGCCCCGCACACCAGGGCGAGGACGAGCTGGGGCACCAGCCGCGGCCCGCCGGCGGCGGACGGCGGGCGGGCGGGCGCGAGGGACGGCGGCGCCGACGGAGGCAGCGGCGTGCCGTCGAGGGTGCCCGTCAGGGCGGGCGGGGCGTTCACCGGGGCCTCCCGGTGCACGCCGCTCCCGGCTCCCCGGTGTCCCGGTGCGCCGCGAGCCTGCCGCGGCCGGCCGGTTTGCGGTGGCAGTGATGGCTCGTGTGGTGGCCGCGTCTGCACGCGGTCGTGCGCCAGGGTCCCCGCCGGCGGCTCCGCCGCGTCGGATCGTTCGTCCATAGGCCGTGCATCGCCCGTCGCCCCCCTCACAAGTCCGATCTGTCGATCCCCGGCGCCGAACGTTCGGCGGCGCAGCCCCTGTCGGGACGATACACCAGGATCGTCACTCAGGGACATAGCTTCTCTACGCTCCGTGACGACCAGCGAAGATGTCAACACGTTCCGCGCTCGAAAGATTGCGGAGGGTGCCGGGAGTGTGTCAGGTCCCCGTAGTGAGGATCACGTTCCGCAGGGGCTCGTGGTTCACGAATCGGTGCAACTGGTCCACCAGGAGCCGCTTGGCGCGCGGCAGGAAGGCCGAGGTGGGTCCGCCGACGTGCGGGCTGATGAGCACACCGGGCGCCGTCCACAGCGGGTGTCCCGGCGGCAGCGGTTCGGGGTCCGTGACGTCGAGGGCGGCCGTGATGCGCCCCTTCTCCACCTCGGTGAGCAGCGCGTTCGTGTCCACGACAGGTCCGCGGGAGACGTTGACGAGCAGCGCCCCGTCCTTCATCAGACTCAGGAAGTCCGCGTTCACCAGACCTCTGGTCGCCTCCGTCAACGGCGTGGAGAGGATCACGACGTCGGCTTTCGGAAGCAGTGAGGGCAATTCGGTGAGCGGATGCACGGGCCCGCGCGCCGTAGCGCGCCCTGAGCGCGCGACGCGCGCCACCCGCGCGAGTTCGAAGGGCGCGAGCCGGTCCTCGATGGCGGCACCGATGGCGCCGTAGCCGATGATCAGGGCGGTCTTGTCGGCGAGCGCGGGGTGGAAGCCCCCGCGCCACTCGCCCCGGTCCTGGGCCCGGACGAAGTCGGGGATGCCCCGCAGCGAGGCGAGGACGAGCGCGAGGGCCAGTTCGGCCGTGCTGGCCTCGTGGACCCCGCGCGCGTTGCAGAGCCGGACGCCCGGGGGCAGGTGCCGCAGACCCGGGTTCAGGTGGTCGACACCGGCCGACAGCGTCTGCACGACCCGCACGGTGCTCATGCGGGCCATCGGCCGCAGACCGACGGCGCTCGCCCGCATGTACGGCACGACGTAGAAGGCGCAGTCGGCCGGGTCGCCGGGAAACTCCTGCTCGCCGTCGTCGCCCCCGTCCCAGAACAGGTAACGGGGCCCCTGGGGAAGCCCTTCGATCTCCTCCGGCGCGATGGGAAGCCACACGTCTTGTGTCATGCCGAGGAGGCTATGTCAGGCGCGCGGACGGGGGGCGTTAGGTTGGGGGACCGGACGAGGGAGGTTCACGGGCAGGTGGAGCGCAGGACGATCGGCGCGGGTGCGCTCGCGGTGGGGGCCGTCGGACTCGGGTGCATGCCGATGAGCTGGGCGTACACCGGCTCCCGGCAGCGGGGCGACGAGTCGCTCAGAACCGTGCACCGGGCACTGGACCTGGGCTCGACCCTGCTGGACACGGCCGACATGTACGGCCCCTTCACCAACGAGCTGCTGCTGGGCCGGGTGCTCAGGGAGCGTCGCCGGGACGCCTTCGTGTCGACCAAGGCGGGGCTGCTCGTGGGCGAGCAGCACATCGTGGCCAACGGCCGCCCGGGCTATGTGAGACGGGCCTGCGACGCCTCGCTCAGGCGCCTGCAGACGGATGTGATCGACCTCTACCAGCTGCACCGCGCCGATCCCGAGGTCCCCGTGGAGGAGACCTGGGGCGCGATGGCCGACCTGGTGCGGGCCGGGAAGGTACGGGCACTGGGCCTGTGCGCGGTGGGCGCGCGCGCCGGCCGCCGGCCAGGCAGCCGGCTCCACGACACCACGCTGCGTCAGCTCCACCGGGTGCAGCAGGTCTTCCCGGTGAGCGCGGTGCAGGCGGAGCTGTCGGTGTGGTCGCCGGAGGCGCTGGACACGCTGCTGCCGTGGTGCGAGGCGCGGGGCGTGGGCTTCCTGGCCGCGATGCCGCTGGGCAGCGGCTTCCTGACCGGCACGCTGACGCCCGGCGAGGGCTTCGAACGGGACGACGTACGCGCCCGGCACCCCCGGTTCACGGCCGAGATGATGGCGGCCAACCAGCCGATCGTCGCCGGTCTGCGCCGCGTCGCCCGGCGGCACGGCGCGGACGTCACGGCGGCGCAGGTGGCGCTGGCCTGGGTGCTGGCGCAGGGGCGCCAGGTGATCGCGCTGCCCGGCACCAAGCGGGAGCGCTGGGCCGGGGAGAACGCTGCGGCGGCCGCACTGCGTCTGACCGCGGAGGACCTGGCGGAGGTGTCCCGGCTGCCGGCGGCACGGGGCTCCTGGGACTGAGCGGTCCCGCATGCGGCGCGCGCCGGGCGGGAACCCGGGCGGGACGGGCGGAGTATGAGAGGGAGAGGCTGTCGTACGTCCGCCACTGCGAAGGGACCATGATCGTGCAACGCCGAGTTGTGACGGCCGTGTTGGCCGCGACCGCGCTCCTGCTGACGGCGGGCTGCTCCTCCGGCGGCCAGGGCTTCCCGGCCGACGGCGGGAGCACCACGCCGAGGGGGTCGGCCACGGCCACCGCCCCGTCCGGCCGTCCCACCGAGTCGGCGCCGCCGGCCAAGGGCTCGGTGAAGGTGCTGCGCACCGTCGCCGAGGGCCTGAAGACGCCGTGGGGCCTGGCCCCGCTCCCCGACGGCGGGCTGCTGGTCTCCTCCCGGGACGACGGCACGATCACCCGCGTCGACGACAGGACGGGCCGCGAGACCGAGCTGGGCACGGTCTCGGGTGTCGCCGCGGAGGGCGAGGGCGGCCTGCTCGGCATCGCCCTCTCCCCCGGCTTCGCCTCGGACCACATGATCTACGCCTACTTCACCTCGGCCTCGGACAACCGCGTCGTGCGGATGCTGTACGACGCGGGCAAGCCGGCCGGTGAGCAACTGGGCGCCCCGGACACGGTCTTCAAGGGCATCCCCAAGGGGTTCATCCACAACGGCGGCCGGATCGCCTTCGGCCCGGACCGGATGCTGTACGCGGGCACGGGCGAGAGCGGCGACCGCGGGCTGGCCCAGGACAAGAAGTCGCTGGGCGGCAAGATCCTCCGCCTCACCCCGGAGGGCGAGCCGGCCCCCGGCAACCCGTTCCCCGGCTCCCCCGTGTACTCGTACGGCCACCGCAACGTCCAGGGGCTGGCCTGGGACTCCCGGCAGCGCCTGTTCGCCTCCGAGTTCGGCCAGGACACCTGGGACGAGCTGAACGCGATCGTGCCGGGCGGGAACTACGGCTGGCCGGACGCCGAGGGGCGGTCCTCCGGCTCGGGCTTCCGCGACCCGGTGGCCCAGTGGCACACCGACGAGGCCTCCCCGAGCGGGATCGCCTACGTCGACGGGGTCATCTGGATGGCCGGCCTGAAGGGCGAACGGCTGTGGCGCATCCCGCTGCGCGGCACCGCCGCCTCGGCGGCCCCCCAGGCGTTCCTCACCGGCGAGTACGGCAGGCTGCGCACCGTGGTCCCGGCCGGGAAGGGCAAGGTGTGGCTGGTCACGAGCAACACCGACGGCCGGGGTTCACCGAAGAAGGGGGACGACCGGGTGCTGGAGGTGTCGGTCCGCTAGCGGCCCCCTGGTGCCCGCCGCGCTCAGCCCGCCACCAGCCGGTCCTCGGTGTCCGGCGGGAACAGGCCGAGCCGGTGCGCCACCGCCGCCGCCTCGCCCCGGCCGGAGACACCGAGCTTGGCCAGGATGTTGGAGACGTGCACGCTCGCGGTCTTCGGGGAGATGAACAGCTCCTCGGCTATCTGGCGGTTGGTGCGGCCGGCCGAGACCAGGCGCAGGACGTCCCGCTCCCGGCTGGTGAGGCCGAGGGCCGACACCGGATCGGCGGGCGCGAGGGACCGGCGCGGGGCGTGGCCGAGGGTGAGCCGGGCGCGCTGGGCGAGCCGGGCGACCGCGTCGGCGAGCGGGCGGGCGCCGAGGTGGCCGGCGACCGCACCGGACAGTCTCAGCAGCTCCACGGCCCGCTCCCGGTGCTCCTCGCCGCCGTCGGTCAGCAGCGCCTGGGCGAGGCGGTGGCGGACCCGGGCCAGGTCGTAGGGGCGGTCCAGGCACTCGAAGGCCGTGACCACCGGTGACCAGGTGCCGTCGGTGTCCCGGCCCTCGGCCCGGAGCAGTTCGGCGCGGGTCCACTCGTCGTACGCCCGCCACAGGGGGGCGTCGGCGATGAGCCCGCGGGCCGCCTCGGAGAGCCGGCCGAGCATGTCCGCCCGGCCGGCCTCGGCGGCGGGCAGGGTGCCCGCGTCGGCCTCGGCGGTGGCCATCGCCAGCAGCAGCGGCCACGCGTAGCGCTGGGTGCCGGCCGGGAAGCCGGCCTCCAGGGCGGTCAGGAACTCGGCCCGTGCGTCGGCGAGCCGGCCCTCCCACGCGGCGACGCCCACGGCGATGCGGGCCAGGGGCAGCCCGTTCTGGGGCATCGGGTCGCGGGTGCCGTAGTGGGTGCGGGCGGTGGCCAGTTGGCGCGCGGCCTCCGCGCCGTCGCCGTGGGCCAGGGCGAGGTGGGCCAGGCGCAGGGCGCCCGCGCCGCGGGGTTTGGCGCTGCGCCCGATGCGGATCGCCTGCCCGGCCGCCTCGGCGGCCTCCTCCCACCGGCCCAGCGAGTACAGCGCGTCGGAGAGGTTGCCCCACACCCAGGCCTGGGAGTCGGGCAGCCCGTGGCGGCGGGTGAAGGCGATGCCCTCGCGCAGGATGGGCTCGGCGTCCCGGTCCCGGCCGACGGACTGCAGCGAGCCCGGCAGGTTCACATGGGCGCGGCCCGCCACCTGCGACACGCCCTCGGCGATCGCCTCCTCCTTGACCCGGGACATCTCCGCGAGCCCGGCCTCGATGTCACCGGCGTCGACCATGAGGCCGCCCAGGGTGAGGCGGGCGTTGAGCTCGATCTCGCGGGCGTTCACCATGCGCGCGTACTCGACGGCCTGCTCGGCGTCGGCGAGGGCCTCGGGTCCGGGCCGGTGCAGCATGGACCAGCCGGCGGCCTCGGTCAACACCTCGGCGTGCACCTCGGAGGGCGGCAGGCCCCGCACGAGTTCCTGCGCGGTGGCCAGTTCGGACCGTCCGTCGCCGCGGGCCAGGGCCTGGACCAGGCGGGAGCGCTGGACCCAGAACCAGGCGGCGCGCAGCGGGTCCGGATCGTCGTCGAGCAGTTGCAGCGCCCGCCTGACGATCTTCAGGGCGCGTTCGCGTTCGCCGCCGAAGCGCCCGGCGACCGCCGCCTCGGCCATGAGGTCGAGGTAGCGCAGCGGAGTGGTGGCCGGGTCGCAGCCGCACGGCGGGTAGACGCCGGTGTAGTCGACCGGGCGCAGGGCGGAGCGGACCTCCTGGGGCACGGTGTCCCACAGCTCCATCGCCCGCTCCAGGAGCCGAAGTTGCTCGGTGTAGGCGTGCCGGCGGCGGGCCACGACGGAGGCCTCCAGGACCGTGGGCAGGGCCTTGGCGGGGTCGTGGGCGTGGTACCAGTAGCTGGCCAGGCGCATCACCCGGGCGCCCGCGGGGACCAGCGAGGGGTCGGCCTCCAGGGCCTCGGCGTAGCGGCGGTTCAGGCGCGAGCGTTCACCGGGCAGCAGGTCGTCGGCGACGGCCTCGCGGACGAGGGCGTGCCGGAAGCGGTAGCCGTCGCCGTCCGGGGTGGCGGTGAGGATGTTGGCGCCCACGGCGGCCCGCAGGGCCTCGATGAGGTCGTCCTCGGTGAACCGGGCGACGGCGGCGATGAGCCGGTACTCCACGGTGGAGCCGCCCTCGGCGACGATCCGGGCGACCCGCTGGGCGCTCTCGGGCAGCTTCTCGACCCGGACCAGGAGCAGGTCGCGCAGGGAGTCGGAGAGGCCGGTGCAGCAGTCCTCGCAGGCGGCGACGGCCAGTTCCTCGACGAAGAAGGCGTTGCCGTCGGAGCGTTCGAAGATCGCGTCGACCTGCGCGGGGTCGGGTTCGGTGGCGAGGATGCCGGCGATCTGGCGGGCCACCTCCTCGCGGGTGAAGCGGGCGAGTTCGAGCCGGCGGACGGTGCGCAGCCGGTCGAGTTCGGCGAGCAGGGGGCGCAGCGGGTGGCGGCGGTGGATGTCGTCGGCGCGGTAGGTGGCCAGTACCAGGAGGTGGCCGGTGCGCAGGGTGCGGAAGAGATAGGCCAGCAGATGGCGGGTCGAGGCGTCGGCCCAGTGCAGGTCCTCCAGGACGAGGACGACCGTGCGCTCGGCGGCGGCCCGCTCCAGCAGCCGGGCGGTGAGTTCGAAGAGGCGGGCGGTGCCCAGCTCGTCGTGGCGGCTGGAGGCGGCCTCGCCGAGCTCGGGCAGCAGCCGGGCCAGTTCCTCCTCCTGTCCGGCCGCGGCGGCGGCGAACTCCTCGGGCAGGGCGTCGCGCAGGGCGCGCAGCGCGCTGGAGAAGGGGGCGAAGGGCAGCCCGTCGGCGCCGATCTCCACACAGCCGCCCACGGCGACGACCGCGGACCGGCGGCCGGCGACGGCGGCGAACTCCTCGACGAGGCGGGTCTTGCCGACCCCCGCCTCGCCGCCGAGCAGCAGCGCCTGCGGCTCGCCCGCGGCGGCGCGGGCGAGCGCGTCGTTCAAGGCGTCCAACTCGTCGGCGCGGCCGACGAACACGGGACTGACGGACCTGTTCTCCACGGGCCCGAGCATCGCACGAGGTCCGGAGGTCGCGGGACCCGTTTTCCACAGTATCGGTGCGATGGTCGTACGAATGGTCGGGACGACCGCGCCGGTACCGGCGCCCTCGGCGGCGCTGGTACCGGCGCCCGCGGGCCCGGCGCTCACGCGGTGCGCGGGAGCCGGTGCCGGCGGGGGCGGTCGGTATGGGGTTCGGCACCAAGGGCACCGAAGGGGGCCGTCTCCTCGCCGCGGGCGGCGCGGCGGGCGCCGGCGGCCTCGCGGGCCAGGCGCTCCTGGGCGGCCGCCCGGCGCAGCTCGGTGTGACGGAAGCGGTGGGTCTCGTACTCGTACATGGCGTGGTCCTTCCGGAGGCCGGTGTCGGCGTCGCTCGTTGCGATGCCTCCACACTCGTCCCCCAGGGGGGTCCGCCACATCGGGAGAGTTCCGCATCCTGGGGACCCGCATCCGGGCCTGGACACGGGTAAGGGGCCCCAGGGGCTCCCTAAGGTGCTCGGGGAGTCCCTAAGGCCCCTGCGGACCGGCGGGTTCTCAGCCCGTGGAGGGCAGGGCGAGCAGCGCGTCGGAGTACTTCAGGACCGCCAGCAGCAGACCGATGACGCCGAGCGAGACACCGCCCCACGCGACCGACCTGATCCACGCGGCCGACGGGCGGCCGGGGGTGCCGAACGCGGGCCGGACGAGCACGACCACGCCGGTGACCAGCGCGGCCAGCGCGAACAGGCCGGCCCACAGGGCGGTGGTGTGCCACGCGTCGCCGTAGACCTCCCTGATCTGCTTGGCGACGCTCGCGCCGGAGGAGGTCTGGAGCTGGCCGACCAGGGTCTCGCGGGCGGCGGCGACGGTACCGATCCAGCCACCGGTGAGGGAGACCAGGCCGAGCGCCGCGGAGACCACGGCACCGGCGCCCAGCCCGACCCCGGAGGGCGCCTTCTCCGCGGTCTCCTCCTCGAACGCGCCGGCCTCCTCGGGCCCCTCGGGCTCCTCCCGCTCCCCGGCCCGCGGCGCCGCGCCGGTCCCCCGGTCCTCCCCGCCGTCCCCGGCCGGGCCGGTGCCGTCCGCCGCCTTCGTGGCGTCCGTCCCGGTGGCGGCCGCCGCCTCCTCGGCCGTCCGCTCGTCGTCGGTCCTGTTGACGTCCTGTGTGTTCGTTGCCATGCCCGGCACCGTACGGATGCCGTCTGAGAGGTCTCTTAATGATCGTCCGGCGCGGTACGCGCGCGTGCCGCACGCCACTCGGGCGCCAGCACCGACCAGATCTCGGTGTCCGTGCGCACACCCCGGTACGGGTAGTTCTCCCGCAGCACGCCCTCCCGGGTCATGCCGAGGCGCCGCGCCACGCCGATGCTGGGCCCGTTGGCCGTCGACACGTGCCACTCCACCCGGTGCATGTGCCGCTCCTCGAACGCCCAGTCGAGCAGCACCCGCATGCCCCGCGTGACCAGCCCGCGCCCGGCCGCCGCCGGCTCCAGCCAGCAGCCCGCCTCGCAGACCCCGCTGGGGGTGTCCCACACCCGGAACAGCAGTCCCCCGGCCAGCCGCCCGTCCAGCCACACCCCGTGCAGGCTGCCGGTGTCGGCGCCGCGCTTCTCGGCGTACGAGGCGAGGTAGGCGCGGGCGGCGTCCAGGTCGGTCACCACGTCCGGCAGGCCGACGTGCCGGCCGATGAACTCACGTCCCCGGTCGATGTTGGCGAGCAGGTCCGCCGCGTGCCAGACCTCCAGAGGCCGCAGTTCGGCGCCGTCGTCACCCAGGGACATCGCGTACATCGCGCTGCCGCTCCTCCCGCATCACCACCGTCCGGACGTCGCTCACCCTCTCACGCGCGGGCGGCGTTCAGTCGAACTGGTCTCCGAGTGCCATGACCGCCGTACCGGCCACCAGCAGCCACAGCGCCCGGCGGGTACGGCCGCGGGCGCCGAGGACGGCGGCGAGGGCGCACAGGGCGGCGCCCAGGGCGTAGGCGGCGGCGACGAGGGCCGGGGCCGAGCCGGTGAGCCGGAGCAGCGCGGCGGCGCAGCCCGCCAGGAAGAGCAGGCCTCCGGTGCCCGCCGCGGTCCACCGGGCCCGGCGGGCGTCCTCGACGTCGTCGTGGTGGCCGTCCGGCTCGTCCGGCTCATCCGGCTCGTCCGCCTCGGCTATGACGGGTTCGGCGTCGGAATCGGTACGTCCACTCATGGCGGGTGAGCGTATAACGTCCGCCCCCGCCCGCCGCGCGGGGCCGTGACCTGGGCCGGTGCGCCCATCCGGCCGGGCGCAGCGCGACGGCCCCGGAGGATGTCCTCCGGGGCCGTCGCGTGTGGTGGCTCAGCCCTCGCTGACGCCCAGCTTCTCGAGGATCAGCTCCTTGACGCGGGCCGCGTCCGCCTGACCCCGGGTCGCCTTCATGACCGCGCCCACCAGGGCACCGGCCGCGGCCACCTTGCCACTGCGGATCTTGTCCGCGATGCCCGGGTTGCCGGCGATGGCCTCCTCGACGGCGGCGGTCAGCGCGCCCTCGTCGGAGACGACCTTCAGACCGCGCTTGTCGACCACCTCGTCCGGGGTGCCCTCGCCCGCGAGGACGCCCTCGATGACCTGGCGGGCCAGCTTGTCGTTCAGGTCACCGGAGTTCACCAGCTCGGTGACCCGGGCGACCTGCCGCGGCGTGATGGCCAGCTCGTCCAGCGACTTGCCCGACTCGTTCGCGCTGCGCGCCAGTTCGCCCATCCACCACTTGCGGGCGGAGGCCGCGTCGGCACCGGCGTCGATGGTGGCGACGATCGGGTCCAGCGCACCGGCGTTCAGGATCGCCTGCATGTCGGTGGCCGAGATGCCCCACTCGGAGAGCAGCCGGGTACGGCGGACCAGCGGCATCTCCGGCAGCGCGGCGCGGATCTCCTCGACCCACTCGCGGGACGGGGCGACCGGGACGAGGTCGGGCTCCGGGAAGTACCGGTAGTCCTCGGCCTCCTCCTTCACGCGGCCGGACGTGGTGGACCCGGTGTCCTCGTGGAAGTGCCGGGTCTCCTGCACGATCGTGCCGCCGGACGACAGCACGGCCGCGTGCCGCTGGATCTCGAAGCGGGCCGCACGCTCCACGGACCGCAGCGAGTTGACGTTCTTCGTCTCCGAACGCGTGCCGAACTTCTCGGTGCCGTTCGGACGCAGCGACAGGTTCACGTCGCAGCGCATCTGGCCCATCTCCATGCGGGCCTCGGAGACACCGAGGGCACGGATGACCTCGCGCAGCTCGCGGACGTAGGCGCGCGCGACCTCGGGGGCCCGCTCGCCGGCGCCCTCGATCGGCTTGGTGACGATCTCGATGAGCGGGATGCCCGCGCGGTTGTAGTCCAGCAGCGAGTGGGACGCGCCGTGGATACGGCCGGTGGCGCCGCCGACGTGCGTCGACTTGCCGGTGTCCTCCTCCATGTGGGCGCGCTCGATCTCCACGCGGAAGCTCTCGCCGTCCTCCAGCTGCACGTCGAGGTAGCCGTTGAAGGCGATCGGCTCGTCGTACTGGGAGGTCTGGAAGTTCTTCGGCATGTCCGGATAGAAGTAGTTCTTCCGGGCGAAGCGGCACCACTCGGCGATCTCGCAGTTCAGCGCGAGGCCGATCTTGATCGCGGACTCGACGCCGGTCGCGTTGACGACCGGGAGCGCGCCGGGCATGCCGAGGCAGACCGGGCAGGTCTGCGAGTTGGGCTCGGCGCCCAGCTCGGTCGAGCACCCGCAGAACATCTTGGTCTTGGTGCCTAGTTCGACATGGACCTCAAGGCCCATGACGGGGTCGTACGACGCCAGCGCGTCCTCGTACGACACCAGGTCGGTCGTGGTGGTCACGGTGAAAACTTCCCTCTCAGCCCAGCAGGACGTCGTCGTCGCCCAGCCGCTTCAGCTCGCGGTAGAGGATGGCGAGGCCGGTGACGATCGCGACGGCGGACACGGTGGCGTCGATCAGCCGCAGTGTGTCCTGCTCGGCGCGCGCCTTCTTGATCTGCTTGGCCACGCCGAGCGCGCTGAACGCGGTCCCGGCCATCGACAGGTACGTGCCGGACTTCGACTTCTTGAAGCCCTTGGCCTTGTTCAGTGCGCTCACAGCGACGGAGCCTCCTCGATCAGCGGGTGCCCCCACCTTTCCACGAACGCGGCCTCGACGGCGGCGCCGACCTTGTACAGCCGGTCGTCCTTGAGCGCCGGGGCGATGATCTGCAGGCCCACCGGGAGGTTGTCCTCCGGGGCGAGGCCGCAGGGCAGCGACATGGCCGCGTTGCCCGCCAGGTTGGTCGGGATGGTGCACAGGTCGGCCAGGTACATCGCCATCGGGTCGTCGGCACGCTCGCCGATCGCGAAGGCGGTGGTCGGCGTGGTCGGCGACACGATGACGTCGACCTGCTCGAAGGCCTTCTCGAAGTCACGCGTGATGAGCGTGCGGACCTTCTGCGCGGAGCCGTAGTACGCGTCGTAGTAGCCGCTCGACAGGGCGTAGGTGCCGAGCATCACGCGCCGCTTCACCTCGGGGCCGAAGCCCGCCTCACGGGTGAGGGAGGTGACCTCCTCGGCGGAGTGGCCGCCGTCGTCGCCGGTCCTGAGGCCGTAGCGCAGGCCGTCGAAGCGGGCGAGGTTCGAGGAGCACTCGGACGGCGCGATCAGGTAGTACGCGGAGAGCGCGAGGTCGAAGGACGGGCAGTCCAGCTC
Organism: Streptomyces sp. NPDC002386; assembly: GCF_053593175.1. Classification (NCBI taxonomy): domain Bacteria; kingdom Bacillati; phylum Actinomycetota; class Actinomycetes; order Kitasatosporales; family Streptomycetaceae; genus Streptomyces; species Streptomyces sp. NPDC002386. The sequence continues at coordinate 78,292 of NZ_JBSFBX010000009.1, read as the reverse complement.
GACGATCTCGGCGCCCAGCTCCTTCAGCAGCTCCACCGACTCGTCGAAGCGCTGCACGACGCCGGCCTGGTAGCCCTCGCCGCGGAACTGCTTGACGACGCCGACCCGCATGCCCGCGACGCTGCCGTTGCGCGCGGCCTCGACCACCGGCGGGACCGGGGCGTCGATGGAGGTGGAGTCGAGCGGGTCGTGCCCGGCGATGACCTCGTGCAGCAGGGCCGCGTCGAGCACCGTGCGGGCGCAGGGGCCGCCCTGGTCGAGGGAGGACGAGAAGGCGACCATGCCGTAGCGGGAGACCGCGCCGTAGGTCGGCTTCACGCCCACCGTGCCGGTGACGGCGGCCGGCTGGCGGATGGAGCCGCCGGTGTCGGTGCCGATGGCGAGCGGGGCCTGGAAGGAGGCCAGCGCGGCGGAGGAACCGCCACCGGAGCCGCCGGGGATCTTGGTGAGGTCCCAGGGGTTGCCGGTCGGGCCGTAGGCGCTGTTCTCGGTGGAGGAGCCCATGGCGAACTCGTCCATGTTGGTCTTGCCGAGGATGACGACGTCGGCGGCCTTGAGCCGCTTGGTGAGCGTCGCGTCGTACGGGGGGATCCAGCCTTCGAGGATCTTGGAGCCGACGGTGGTCGGCACGCCCTCGGTGGTGAAGATGTCCTTGAGCGCGAGCGGGACGCCGGCCAGCGGGCCGAGCTTCTCGCCGCGGGCCCGCTTCTCGTCCACGGCGCGGGCCTGGGCGAGGGCGCCCTCGCGGTCGACGTGCAGGAAGGCGTGCACCTTCTCGTCGACGGCCTCGATGCGGGCGAGGTGGGCCTCGGTGACCTCGACGGCCGTCAGCTCGCCGGAGGCGATCTTCTCGGCGGTCTCGGCGGCCGTGAGCTTGATGATGTCCGTCATGGTCAGTCCTCCCCCAGGATCTGCGGCACCTTGAAACGCTGCTGCTCCTGGGCCGGGGCGCCGGAGAGCGCCTGCGCGGGGGTGAGCGAGGGACGGACCTCGTCCGCGCGCATGACGTTCGTCAGCGGCAGCGGGTGGGAGGTCGGCGGTACGTCTTGGTCGGCGACCTCGCTGACGCGGGCGACCGCGCCGATGATGTCGTCGAGCTGGCCCGCGAAGTGATCGAGTTCTTCGGGCTTCAGCTCCAGACGCGCCAGCCGGGCGAGGTGGGCGACCTCCTCGCGCGTGATGCCAGGCATGCAGCGATCCTCTGGGGTGAGTGCGTGTGGTTTGCGGCCGGGGGCCGGCGTCGCCTTCCCGCCGTCCGCCCGGAGGGCGGGCCGTGCGGCGTCTGGTGCGTGCGATCGCAAGGCGCCGGAGCGCCCTCGTGGCGGAGCCACGTGGGCGATTCGGCAACGCGGCGAGCGTGCGTGCCAGGCGTCGCGCGGCAGGCGGGAATGTGACGCCAGTCCCCAATCCTATGGGGCGGGGAGCGGTGCCCGTGAAACGGTTTGCCCGCGTCCCCGCCCGTGCCCCGGCCCGCGGCGGCCGCGCACCCCGGCTCAGCGGCGCCGGGCGTCCCAGGCGCGGCTCCTCAGGAAGTGGTTGTCGTACAGATCCTGCACCTCCAGCAGGCTCTCGGAGGTTGCCTCGCCGAGGGCGATGCGCTGGAGGTGGCGGAAGTACTCGAAGCGCTCGACACCCGGCGTGAGGACTATGAGCAGGTCGGCGCCGGCCCCGGGCACGGCGGCGAAGGCGTGCGGCCTGCCGGGCGGGACGACGACGAGGTCGCCCGGGCCGGCGGTGACGACGTCGTCGCCGGAGAGGATGTCGGCGGCGCCGTCCAGCAGGAAGAACATCTCGGCGGAGTTGTCGTGCCGGTGCGGTCGGGCGCCGTCGGCGCCCTCCCGGAGGGTGACCCGCTGGGTGGACAGCGCGCCACCGGTCGCGCTGCTGTCGGCCAGCAGGCGGACGGTGACGGGCGCGCGGCCGACCACCTCGGCCCCGGCCTCGCGGACGATCACGGTCTCGTCGAACTTCGGAACGAACAGCGACATCTTCGAACCCCCTGGTGACGGTGGTGCCGCGGTCAGACGAGGAAGAGCAGGGCGGCGCTGATCAGTACGACGACCGCCGTGGCGAAGTGGATCCCGAAGGCGACGGCCCGCGCACCACCGTGCCGCAGGACTATCAGCGTGTCACCGAGCGGCACGAGCGCCACGCAGACCATGAACCAGGCCTCGGCCCGGGCTCCGGCGAAGGCCAGCAGCGCCAGGCCCACCACTCCGAGGGCGCCGTCCCGGAGGCCCTTGATCGTGAGGTACGCCCCGGCGTCGCCGGCCGGGTCGGCCGGTACCCCGTAGCCGGCCGCGGCGGGCCGGGGCTGGAACAGGAAGCGGTATCCGAGGAACAGGCAGAACAGGTCGAGCACGACAGCCAGGGTGTACGCGGTGACGGTCACGTCATCTCTCCTTGCTAGCAGCGCTAGTGATGCAAGCGAAGCTAGCAGAGCGGCGGTAGAAACGCTAGCGGTGCTAGCATCACGGTCATGTCGATCCAGACGCGCCGGGAGCGCGAACGAGCGGAACGCGAGCGGCTGATCGTCACGGCCGCACGGGAACTCGCCGAGGCGGAGGGCTGGGACGCGGTCACCACGCGCCGGCTGGCCGCCGAGATCGAGTACAGCCAGCCCGTCCTCTACAGCCACTTCAAGGGCAAGGGCGCGATCATGGCCGCGGTCGCGGTGCAGGGCTGCGCCGACCTGGCGGCGGAGCTGCGGACGGCTCGCGCGAAGGTGCGGGATCCGCGGGACCCGCGGGAGCCACTGGCGGCGGTGGCGCGGACGTACACGTCCTTCGCGCGGCGCCGGCCGGCCCTCTACGACGCCATGTTCACCCATCTGGTGGACCTGCCGTTCGCCACGCCGGAGGCCCCCGAGGCGCTGCAGGAGGCGTTCGGGGAGCTGCTGCTCGCGGTGGAGCCGGTCGCTGCGCGGGGCGACGAGCCGGGTCTGCTCACGGAGACGTTCTGGGCGGCCCTGCACGGGCTGGTCACGCTGATGCGCAGCGGACGGCTGCCGGAGGAGGCGCACGAGCGCAGACTGGCGCTGCTGATCGGTCACTTCGCGGCGGGCTGACCGCCGCCCGCGGCCGGACGGTTCGCGGCGGTCGGACCGCCGCCCGCGGCCGGGCGGTTCGCGCCGGGCGGACCGCCCGCGCCCGGGCGCGGCCGGCCGGGCGCTACTCGGCGGCCGGCAGCGCGGCGCGCGGCCGCTGCCAGCCGCGCGACCCGCGGGCCCGCAGCCACGAGGTCGTCTCGTCCGGCGGCATCGCGGCGGCGACCAGCCAGCCCTGCACCGCGTCGCAGCCGAGGTCCCGCAGCCGCTCCCAGGTCTCGTCGTCCTCCACGCCCTCGGCGACGACGAGCAGCCCCAGCGAGTGCGCCAGGTCGACAGTGCAGCGCACGATCTCGGCGTCCTCGGTGTCGACGGCCAGCCGGGCCACGAAGGAGCGGTCGATCTTCAGCTCGCTGACGGGGAGCCGGCGCAGGTGCACCAGCGAGGAGTACCCAGTGCCGAAGTCGTCCAGGGACATCTTCACGCCGTGCCCGGTGAGCGCGGCGAGGGTGTCGGCGGCCCGCTGCGGGTCCTCCAGCAGGACGTGCTCGGTGATCTCGAGCTGGAGCGCCCCGGCCGGTACGCCGTGCCGCGCGAGGCGGGCGGCGACGGAACCGGCGAAGCCGGGCGTGTGCACGTCGCGCGGGGAGACGTTGACCGCCACCGGAACCCGCAGCCCCTGCGCCCGCCAGGCGGCGACCTGCCCGAGCGCGGTCTCCAGCACGTACTCCGTCAGATGGGGCATCAGCCCGGAGGACTCGGCGATCGCTATGAACTCGTCCGGCGGAACCTTCCCGCGCTCGGGGTGCACCCAGCGCACCAGCGCCTCCAGGCCCGCGACCTGCCCGTCGAAGCGCACCTTGGGCTGGTAGTGCAACTCCACCTCGTGGGCGTCCAGCGCCCGGCGCAGATCGCCCAGCAGGCCCAGCCGGTCGGGGGTGTTGGAGTCCCGCTTGGACTCGTAGACCTCGACGCCGGTGCGGTCCCGCTTCGCCTGGTACATCGCCACGTCCGCCCGCCGCAGCAGCCCTTCGGCGTCCAGCGCGTGGTCGGGGAAGACGGCGACGCCGGCGCTGGCCTCCAGGACGAGGGTGAGCCCGTCGAGGTCGAGCGGGGAGCTGAGTTCCGACACGAGGCCGCGGGCGACGCGGGTGGCGGAGGTGATGGAGTCCGCGACGGGCAGTAAGACCGCGAACTCGTCGCCGCCGAGGCGGGCGGCCTCCGCGCCGCGCGGCAGCGCCTGGCGGAGCCGGTCGGCGATCTGCAGCAGCAGCCGGTCGCCGGCGAGATGGCCGAGGGTGTCGTTCACCGAGCGGAACCGGTCCAGGTCGATCAGCATGAGCGCGGCGCGGGCGCCGATCCGCTCGGCGTCGTCCAGGGCGGTCCAGATCCGGTCCAGCAGCCACTGCCGGTTGGGCAGGCCGGTCAGCGGGTCGCGCAACTGCTCCTCCGCGCGGGCCCGGGCCATCCAGAGGGTGGAGTCGAGGGCGATCAGGGGGATCGCGAACAGCGGCAGCAGGACCGGCCGGGCGTCGGCGACCACGCACACCAGCGGGGCGATGCCGAGCAGCGCCACGGCGAGCAGGCCCTGCCGGACCAGGGCGGTGCGGGCCACGGTCGGCAGGGGGCCGCCGCGCGGCGCGTGCGAGTACCACAGCAGGCCGCGGCTGACGGCGAGATAGGCGGCCGCGACGAGCACCACCTCCGGCGCGGTGGTGATGCCCCAGCTCTCGGGCCGCCAGGGCTCCTCGACGCTCGGCACGCGCCCGAGGGAGCCCAGCACCAGGGCGCCGGCGCTGATACCGAGGATGTCGACCGCGCCGTGCAGCACGCCCTGCCGCCAGCGCTGGCGCCTCGCCATGCCGACCAGCACGACGACGGTGAGGCTGATCATGGCGGCCGGCATCCAGCCGTACAGCAGCAGCACGGCCAGGGTCAGGGCCGCGCCGGAGCCCGTGCCGCCCCACCAGCGGGCGCGGCCGAGCATCACGAGGTGGCCGACGATGATGCCGGTGAGCACGGCCAGCGACCAGCCCGGCGTCTCGCACGGGAAGAGCGCGTGGTGGCCGGCGAAGGCGCGGTAGAAGCCCGCCGTCAGGGCGAGCGCGGCGGCGGCCGCGAGGGCCGCGTGCGACGCGGGCCAGGGCGGCCTGCGTTCGGGGTCGGTGCCGGTCTGCGTCCGGGCGGCCTCGACGGCCGGCGGGACCGTGGGGTGCGACTCGGGCGCGGCGCCCGCTCGGGCCGGGTGGGGCAGGACCGGGGTGCGTATGGCACCCCGCCCCGTCCACCGGACCCCCCGCCACGCGCCCGCACGGCGGCGCAGGCGCAGCCGTGCGTGCGGGGCGGCGCTCTCGGTCGGTTCCATTCCCGTCCCTCTCACAGCCGGCGGTGCCCACGCCACGCGGCCCGGTGCCCGACAACCATCAGCGGCTCCGCGTCGAACAATCCTTTCCCCGTGCCCCTGGCGGACAGGGGGATGCCCCGGCCGCGGTTCGGCACGGCGGGCGCACAGCTCAACAGTAGGCCGCGGAAGGCTTCCTCGGGCAGCGGTCGTCAACGGTTGCCCGAATACGCCCGGGCCACCCGTATGCATCTGATATGCACCGATCGGGTGGCCTTCAACCGCTACTCCTCGGTCGGAAGCGCGACTTCGGCCGCCGCTTCGGGCCCCTGCTCCAACAGGACGCCGAAACCTGCCTCGTTCAGGACGGGAACCTTGAGCTGCATCGCCTTGTCGTACTTCGATCCGGGGCTGTCGCCGACGACCACGAAGGAGGTCTTCTTCGAGACCGAACCGGTCACCTTGGCGCCGCGGCTCTGCAGTGCCTCCTTGGCGCCGTCCCGGGTGAAGTTCTCCAGGGTGCCGGTGACGACGACGGTGAGCCCTTCCAGCGGGCGCGGGCCCTCGTCCTCACCGGACGACTCGTCCTCCAGCGGGACCCCGGCGGCCTTCCACTTGCGGACGATCTCGCGGTGCCAGTCCTCGGCGAACCATTCCTTGAGGGCGGTGGCGATGATGGGGCCGACGCCGTCGGTGGTGGCCAGCTCTTCCTGGGTGGCCTGTTCGATGCGGTCGATCGAGCGGAACTCGCGCGCGAGGGCCGTGGCCGCGACCGGGCCGACGTGCCGGATGGAGAGACCGTTCAGGAAGCGGGCGAGCGGACGGGTCTTCGCCGCCTCGATGTTCTCCAGCAGCGCCAGCGTGTTCTTCTTCGGCTCGCCCTTCTGGTTGGCGAAGACCGCGACGACCTTGTCCTCGCCGGTCTTCGGGTCGCGCTTGGGCAGGCCGCTGTCCGGGTCCAGCACGTAGGCCCGGATGGGCAGCAGCTTCTCCACCGTCAGGTCGAACAGGTCGCCCTCGTCGGCCAGCGGCGGGTCGGCCGGCTCCAGCGGCTGGGTCAGCGCGGCGGCGGCCACGTCGCCGAAGTGCTCGATGTCCAGGCACTCGCGGCCCGCGAGGTAGGACAGGCGCCCGCGCAACTGGGCCGGGCAGGTACGGGCGTTGGGGCAGCGGAGGTCGATGTCGCCCTCCTTCATGGGCCGCAGCGGGGTCCCGCACTCCGGGCACTCGCCCGGCATCACGAACTCCCGCTCGCCGCCGTCCCGCAGGTCGGCCACCGGACCGAGGATCTCGGGGATGACGTCACCGGCCTTGCGCAGGACGACGGTGTCGCCGATGAGCACCCCCTTGGCCTTGACGACCTCCTGGTTGTGCAGGGTGGCGAACTCGACCTCGCTGCCCGCGACCGTGACCGGCTCGACCTGGGCGTACGGCGTGACCCGGCCGGTGCGGCCGACGCCCACCTTGATGTCGATGAGCTTGGTGTTGACCTCTTCCGGGGCGTACTTGTAGGCGATCGCCCAGCGCGGCGCCCGCGCGGTGGAGCCGAGGCGCCCCTGCAGGCGCAGTTCGTCCAGCTTGACGACGACACCGTCGATCTCGTGTTCCACGGAGTGCCGGTTCTCGCCGTAGTGGGCGATGAACTCCCGTACGCCGTCGAGGTCGTCGACCACCCGGTTGTGCCCGGAGGTGGGCAGCCCCCAGGTCTTGAGCAGGTCGTAGGCCTGGGAGAGGCGGGTCATGCCCGTGAAGCCCTCCAGGGCGCCGATGCCGTGGACGACCATGTGCAGCGGGCGGGTGGCGGTGACGCGCGGGTCCTTCTGGCGCAGCGAACCGGCGGCGGCGTTGCGGGGGTTGGCGAAGGGCTTGTCCCCGGCCGCGACCAGCCGCTCGTTGAGTTCGAGGAACTTCTCCATCGGGAAGTAGACCTCGCCGCGGATCTCCACCAGGGCGGGGACGTCGTCGCCCTTCAGGCGGTCCGGGATGTCGGCGATGGTCCGGACGTTCGGCGTGATGTCCTCGCCGGTGCGGCCGTCGCCGCGCGTCGCCGCGCGGGTGAGGCGGCCGTTCTCGTAGGTGAGGTTGACGGCGAGGCCGTCGACCTTCAGCTCGCACAGGAAGTGGTACTCCTGCTCGCCCAGTTCCCTGGCGACACGGTCGGCCCAGGCGGCCAGCTCTTCGTCGTTGAAGGTGTTGTCCAGGGAGAGCATCCGCTCGCGGTGCTCCACCGCGGTGAACTCCGTCGCGTAGGATCCGGCGACCTTCTGGGTCGGCGAGTCCGGCGTGCGCAGCTCCGGGTACCGCTCCTCCAGTGCCTCCAGGCTCTTGAGGAGCTGGTCGAACTCCGCGTCGCTGACGACGGGGGCGTCCTTCACGTAGTACCGGAAGCGGTGCTCCTCGATCTGCTCAGCGAGCTGCGCGTGGTTCTCACGTGCCTCGGCGGGCACTGCCGTCTCCGCCTGCTGCTTGTCGCCGGCCACCGTGTCGTCCTCCCGTTACTCTGGGTTGTCCGCGAGGGATCTCGCCGCCCGGACGCAGTGGGCGAGCACCTGGCGTGCGTACGCCGGTGAAGCACCCGCGAGACCGCATGCCGGGGTGACCGTGACCGCTTCCGCGAGCAGCCCGGGACGCAGCCCCAGCCTGCGCCACAGCGTCCTGACACCCATGACGCTACCGGCAGGGTCTGACAACGGGCCGTCCGTGCCCGGCACGACACCGGCGAACAGGCGGAGGCCGGCCTCCACGGCCTCGCCGACGGCGTCGTCGTCACGTTCGGTGAGCAGCGAGAAGTCGAAGGAGACCGCGTCGGCGCCGGACCGGCGCAGCAGGGCGAACGGCACGTCGGGGGCGCAGGAGTGGACGGCGACCGGACCGCCGTCGTGCACCGCGACCACGTCCCGGAGCGCGGCCTCGACCAGCTGCCGGTCCACCGCCCGGTGGGTGCGGTAGCCGCTGGCGGTCCGCACCTGGCCGCGCAGTACGGCGGTGAGCGAGGGTTCGTCGAGCTGGAGCACGACGCGGGCGCCGGGGACGCGGCGCCGCACCTCGGCCAGGTGCAGCCGCAGCCCCTCGGCCAGTGAGGCGGCGAGGTCGCGGCAGGCGCCCGGGTCCGAGAGCGCGGACTCCCCGTTCCTCAGCTCCAGGGCGGCGGCCAGGGTCCAGGGCCCGACGGCCTGCACCTTGAGGTCGCCCTCGTGGCCCTGGGTGAACTCCTCCAGTGCGTCGAGGTCCTCCCCGAGCCAGGACCGGGCCCGCTTGGTGTCCCGGCCCGGCCGGTCGCCGAGGCGCCAGCCGCTGGGCTCCACGCGCGCGTACAGCTCGACCAGCATCCCGGCGGTGCGCCCGATCATGTCGGCGCCGGGCCCGCGCGCGGGCAGCTCGGGCAGGAACGGAAAGTCCTCGAAGCTGCCGGTGACGGTCCTGGCGGCCTCCCGGGCGTCCCCGCCCGGCATCGACCCGATCCCGGTTGCCCCACCGAAGCGAATGTTCTCGTCCACGGGGTGAAGCCTACGTAGCCTTCACGCCCCCGGGTGACCGGCGGTCAGCGGCCCGGGCGCACCGTCAGGTCGTTGATCTCCGCGTCCCTCGGCAGATCCAGCGCGGTGAGGACGGTGGTCGCCACCGACTCGGGGTCGATCCACCGCGAGGCGTCGTACTCCTTGCCCTCCTGGTGGTGGACCTTGGCCTGCATGGGGCTGGCCGTGCGCCCGGGGTAGACGGAGGTGACGCGGACGCCGTTGCCGTGCTCCTCCTGGCGCAGGGAGTCGGCCAGCGCCTTCAGGCCGTGCTTGGACGCGGCGTACGCGGACCAGCCGGCGTGGGCGCTCAGGCCGGCTCCGGAGTTGACGAAGATCACATGGCCGCGGGCGGCGCGGAGCTGGGGCAGGAAGTGCCGGGTCAGCTCGGCGGGGGCGATCAGGTTGACGTTGAGCTGGTGGCGCCAGGACTTGGGGGTCAGCTCGCCGACCTCGCCGAGGTCCACGACTCCGGCGATGTGCAGGAGCGAGTCGACCCGATCCGGCAGCGTCTGGTGGGAGAAGGCCCAGGAGAGCTTGTCGGGGTCGGCGAGGTCGCCCACCAGGGTGCGGGCCCCGGGGAACTCGGCCGCCAGCTCCTTGGCGCGGCCCGCGTCGCGCGCGTGCAGGACGACGTCGTCCCCGCGCGCGTGCAGGCGGCGGGCGACGGCCGCGCCGATGCCGGAGCCGGCCCCGGTGATCACATGAGTAGCCATGTGCGCCATGCTCGCATCAGCCGGCCGCTCGCGACTCCTCGAGGTGGGCCAGCGCGGCCGCGGGGTCCTCGGCGAAGAACATCAGCTCGGCGAGCGGGCGGGGCAGGAAGCCCTCCTCGTCCATGCGGCGGAACTGCTGCTGGAGGCCGTCGTAGAAACCGGCGGTGTTCAGCAGCACCACCGGCTTGTCGGTGCGGCCGTGCTTCTTCAGCTCCAGGATCTCGGTGGCCTCGTCCAGGGTGCCGGTGCCGCCCACCATGATCACCACCGCGTCGGCCTTCTCCAGCAGCAGCCTCTTGCGCTCGGCGAGGTCGGCGGCGATCACCATCTCGTCGGCCCCGGGGCGCGCCTTCGCCGCGAGGAACTCCACGGAGACGCCCAGCAGCCTGCCGCCCGCCTCCTGCACGCCGTCGGCGACGACCTTCATCAGACCGACGTTGGAACCGCCCCAGACCAGGGTGTGGCCGGCCTTGCCGAGCAGTTCCGCGAACTCGCGCGCGGGCCGGGTGTAGCGCTCGTCGAGGTCGGCGGCGGACAGGAAGACGCAGATGTTCATGCGGTCCACCGTACGCGGGAAGAAGTCCGGGCCCGCGGGCGCTGTCCAGGTATGACCCGAGGACACACGATCACCATCGAGCAGGGCGAGCGGCGCGTGCGCGCGGTGCACGGCGGCCAGGTGCTGGCGGAGACCGACCGGCCCCTGCTGCTGCGCGAGACGGGCTGTCCGGTGCGGTACTACATCCCCGCCGAGGACGTCCGGCTCGATCTGCTGACGCCGTCCGGCACCCACACCGTCTGCCCGTTCAAGGGCACCGCCTCCTACTGGTCGCTGCCGGACGCGCCCGATCTGGTCTGGGCGTACCCGGACCCGAAACCCGACGTGGCCGCGATCAAGGACCACCTGTGCTTCTACGAGGTGGAGGAAGTCGAAGAAACGTGACTCTTCACGACACCGACGTGTCGTGACCGATGAGTCCCGCGCCGTGCGGCAGTCTGCACGGGCATGGACAAGAAGACGACTTCCCGCGACGGCACCTCCCTCGCGTACCAAGTGATCGGCCGGGGTCCGGCGGTGATCCTGGTGAGCGGCGCGATGTCCACCGGCGGCACCGTGGCGCCCCTGGCACACCGGCTCGCGGACCACTGCACGGCCGTCGTCTACGACCGCCGGGGCCGCGGCGAGAGCGGTGACACGGCACCGTACGCGGTGGAGCGCGAGGTCGAGGACCTGGCCGCGCTGATCGACGCGGTGGGCGGCTCGGCGGGTCTGTTCGGGGTCTCCTCGGGCGGCGCGCTGGTGCTCGAGGCGGCGGCGAGCGGCCTGCCGGTCCCTCAGGCCGCCGTGTACGAGGTGCCGTTCGCCGACTTCCTGGACGGCGGGGCCGGGAAGCGGGCGTACACCGAGCGGCTGCGGGCGGCGCTCTCCGACGGCCGGCGCGGGGACGCGGTGGAGCTGTTCCTGCGGCTGACGGGCCTCGGCGAGGAGACGATCCGCAGCGCGCGCGAGTCACCGATGTGGGCCGGCATGGAGTCCGTCGCGCCCAGCCTGGCGTACGACGACGCGGTCCTGGGTGACGGACTGCTGCCCCGGGAGCGGCTGGCCGCGGTCTCCGTGCCGGTGCTGTCGGTCGCGGGCGGCGCGAGCCCCGGGTGGATGCGCGAGGCCGCCGAGGCGGTCGCCGGCACCGTGCCCCGGGGCACCCATCTCACGCTGGAGGGTCAGACCCACGCGGTGGAACCGGAGGTACTGGCCCCGGTCCTGGTGGAGTTCTTCACCGGCTGAGCGCTCGGCCGTGCCGCCGGGCCCGGCCCGGTGGAGGCGCGGACGAACCCGGGGCCGGTGGACGCTCGGACGAGCCCTGATCCGGTGGGCGTGAGGACGGGTCCGGCCCGGTGGGGCGGTGCTCCGGACCCGTCCTCGTTCTCGGGGTCACTGCCCGGACCCATCCCCCGAGGTGGGTCCGGGCAGCGTCAGGGTCGCCCCCGCCTCGCTCCCCTCCGTGCGAGGCCGGGACCCTGCTTGGGGGGGGGCGCACGACCCCGGCCCGCCCTCGGGCGAGCCCGCACGCCGCCCGCACAGGCCGCCTCCCGGAGTCACCCTCCGAGCGGGAGCCGCGTCCTGCGGAGGACGCGGCCCGGGCGGAACGGCATCCCGTGGGGAGGGCGCCGACCGGGTCCCGTGACCAACGCCCCCTGGGGAGGACGCCGTCCGGGTCCCGGCTCCTGTGACCGGCGTCCCGCGGAGCGGGGGCGCTTGCGCCGGTCCGCCATTTCAAGGCGAGCCCGGACGCCCGCACAGTCCGCCTCCCGGGCCGGACGGCACCCCCTGGGGAGGGCACCGTCCGGGTCCCGGCTCCCGTGACCGGAGTCCCGCGGAGCGGGGTCCGCTTGTGCCGATGCGCCGGCGTGCCGGTCGGGGCGGGCCCGGACGGTCGTGAGGGCCGGTTCCCGGTCTCATCCTCCGGGGGGAGCGGCGTCTGTGGGGAGGACGCCGTTCCCGGTGACCGGGGTCCTGCGTGGGCCGTCCGGGCCCTGTCTCCGGGGTGGGTCCGGGCCCCGTGGGGGCCGTTCCCCGGACCCACCCCTGGGTGCGTGCCGACGACGTGTGGGGCCGTCGTACCGCGCGCACCCCTCGGAACACGGTGGGGCCAGGTCACCGCGCTCCGGGGTCTTCGGTTCGCCGTCGCCCGGTGAGGGCGAGGCCCAGGGTGAGGCCGGCACCGGCCACGCCCAGGCCGGCCAGGGTGGTGGCGTCCGTGCCGGACTTCCGGCCGGCCGGCGGGGCCGCGGCCGCCGCCCGGGCGGCCTCCTCGCCGGAGCCGCCGACGCGGCCGTCCCGGTCGTGCGCCGACCCGGGGGGCCGGGACGCGTACGACGCGCGGACGTGGTGCCGGTAGCGGGCGACGGACGTGCCGTGCTCGCCCACCACGGCCCGCGCCCCGGCGTCGAGCGGCAGCACCCGGTCGCCCCGCAGCAGGTACCAGGCGTTGATCCGCGGCTCGCGGAACACGGTGCCGCGGCCATCGGCCTTGGCTGCGTACGTGGTCTCGGCGGCGCCGGAGGCGATGTTCACCACCCGCCAGCCCCGCCCGGTCCTGGCGGTCCACACCGAGGCCAGCCGCCCGGTCGCGGAGACCGCGTCGATGGCGACGAACGCCGGCTCGGCGACCGGCACGTCCTCGCGGCCCGCGACGAAGTCGGCGTTCAGGGTGTAGACGGTGGTGCCGTAGCCGGTGAGGTGCGGCGCGGCCAGCGCCCTGGCGGCCCGCGGGGATGCCGTGGCGCGGGTGGCGTGGTCCGGGGCGGCGGCGAAGAACCGGCGGAGCACGTCGAGGGTGCTGTCGCTGCCGGCCACGGCCCGGGCGGCCGCGATCTGGGCGGCGCTGTAGGCGCGGGGCACCGCCGGGGCCCGGTGCGCGGCCGGGGCGGCCTTGGCGGGGGCGGCGCCGCTCAGCACGAGCACCGCGGCGGCCAGCGTTCCGGCGGCGACCGGACGGATCAGGGCGTGGATCCGGTGCACGGCGCTCACGCCCCGGTTCCGTGGCGCGTGTGGGTCCGCGAGAGGGGGGCGGCGAGCAGACGGCTCGCGACGGCCGGGCCGCGTCCGCCGCGTGGGCGCGGTGGGCGGGAATGGGTTGCAGACATGGAGCGGTCCTCCCTGATGAGAGGTCGGGGCCGGGGCGGAAGGAGCGCGTCCGGACGCTTGCGGACGAGCATCGGGGAGTGACGATGCAGGGTCAACGCCCGTCGCCCCCGCCCGGACCGAGGTGTGAATGAATCGCGTACGACTGTGAACGCCGCGGCTCTTACCGCTGGTAGCATCGCGGCGCCCTCGGCCCGGCCGCGGTCCGGGAAGTGAACATTCACGCCACAGCGGAGGGAGGCTCCCTTGGTGAGAGCACAGCCCGACGGACCGGACGCGGAGGCACGGCTCGCCGAGGCGCTGCGCACCGGACCCTTCGCGGTGGCCCTGCGGGCGGCTCTGACGGCCCGCGGGCTGGCGCTGCACCGGGTGCGGCACCGGCTGGAGCAACGCGGCGTCAGCGTGGGCGTCACCAGCCTGAGTTACTGGCAGCGCGGCGTCCGCCGGCCGGACCGGCCAAAGTCGCTGCGGGCGGTGTCCGCGCTGGAGGAGGTGCTGGAGCTGCCCGAGCACGCCCTGACCCGGCTGCTCGGACCGCGCACGCCGGCCGACCAGCCGGTGGCCCGGCCGTTCCGGATGCTGGTCGGCCCGGACTCGGCGCTGGAAGGGCTGCTCGCCGAACTGGAGGCGCCGCGCGACGGCGGGCTGCACACGGTGCTGCAGTACGAGCGGGTGCGGATCGACGCCGAGCGTCGGCTGGCCAGCCGCGAGGCCGAGCACGTGGTGCGGGCGCACCGGGACGGCATGGACCGCTACGTCGCCATCCACTGCGGCGAGATCGGCTGCGACACCGGGCGGATGCGGGCGGTGGGCCTGGAGAACTGCCGGGTGGGGCGGGTACGCCGGGCGCCGGAGGCCGGCATGGTGGCCGTGGAGCTGCTGTTCGACGCGCGGCTCGCGGCGGGTGAGACCGCGATGATGCGGTACCGGTTCGAGGACGGCACCGGCGAGCCGAGCCACGAGTACTACCGCGGCTTCAACTACGCGGGCGGCGCCTATGTGCTGCAGGTCGCCTTCGACCGGGCGGCGCTGCCGGTGCGGTGCCGGCGGTTCGGGCGGCCCACGGTGCAGGCGCCGCCCGAGTTCCTCGGCGACCTCACGCTGAACGCGCACGGCACGGTGCACATCGTGGAGCCCGAGATCCGTCCCGGGCACGTGGGCGTGACCTGGGACTGGGAGTAGGGTCCGGGCGCCGGGCGCCCGGGGTGTCCTCAGGCCACGGGGGCCTGCGCCCGCACCGTCGACGCGATCGTCGCCGAGCCGACCACGCGCGTGCCGTCGTACAGCACGATCGCCTGGCCGGGGGCGACGCCCCTGACCGGCTCGGTGAACGACACCTCGAGGGTGCCGTCGACGAGTTCCGCCGTCACCTCGGTCTCGCCGCCGTGGGCGCGGAGCTGGGCGGTGTAGGTGCCGGGGCCGGCCGGGGCGGTGCCGCACCAGCGCGGCTTGACCGCGGTCAGGGCGGTGACGTCCAGGGCGGCGGCCGGGCCGACGGTCACGGTGTTGTTCACCGGGGAGATGTCGAGGACGTAGCGCGGCTTGCCGTCCGGGGCCGGGGTGCCCAGCCGCAGGCCCTTGCGCTGGCCGATGGTGAAGCCGTACGCGCCCTCGTGGGAGCCGACGACCGTGCCGGACTCGTCGACGATGTCCCCTTCGGCCTTGCCGAGCCGGCCGGCCAGGAAGCCCTGGGTGTCGCCGTCGGCGATGAAGCAGATGTCGTGCGAGTCCGGCTTCTTGGCGACGGCGAGGCCCCGGCGCTCGGCCTCGGCGCGGATCTCGTCCTTGGTGGTGACCGTGTCGCCGAGCGGGAACAGCGCGTGGGCCAGCTGCCGCTCGTCGAGCACGCCGAGGACGTAGCTCTGGTCCTTGGCCATGTCGGAGGCCCGGTGCAGCTCGCGCGAGCCGTCCTCCCGCGTGATCACCTGGGCGTAGTGACCGGTGCAGACGGCGTCGAAGCCGAGGGCGAGCGCCTTGTCCAGCAGCGCCGCGAACTTGATCTTCTCGTTGCAGCGCAGGCAGGGGTTGGGGGTGCGGCCGGCCTCGTACTCGGCGACGAAGTCCTCGACGACGTCCTCGCGGAAACGGTCGGCGAGGTCCCAGACGTAGAACGGGATGCCGATGACGTCGGCGGCGCGGCGGGCGTCGCGCGAGTCCTCGATGGTGCAACAGCCCCGCGCGCCGGTGCGGAAGGACTGCGGGTTCGCGGAGAGCGCGAGGTGGACGCCGGTGACGTCGTGCCCGGCTTCCGCGGCACGCGCGGCGGCGACGGCGGAGTCGACGCCGCCGGACATGGCGGCGAGGACGCGGAGGGGGCGCTGCGAGGTCTCAGTCATAACCCCTCCAGGGTACGGGGCCGCGGGAACCCCGGCCGTCGTGCATCCGTTGACGATCACAGCGGACGGGACAGGCACGAGGCGGGGGTGGCCATGACCGACACGGACCGGCGGCCGGGGCGGCGGGCGCTGCTCATCGGCGGGCTGGCGGCCGCCGTGGGCACGGCCGCGCTGGCCCGGGAGGAGCTGTCCCACGTGTGGTGGCGGCTGCCCGGGGTGGAGAAGTCACGGGTGGCCGGTGCGGTGGACTTCCGGGGCGCGCGCTGGACCGCGGCGGACCCGGCGAACTACCGCCGGGCCGACCGCCCGGACGACTACACCGTGGACCGCGTCGTCGTCCATGTCACGCAGGGCGGCTACCAGAGCGCCGTGCGGGCCTTCCAGGACCCGGCGCACGGCGCCGCGGCGCACTACATCGTGCGCAGGGACGGGAGGGTCACCCAGCTCATACGGGAGCTGGACGTGGCGTTCCACGCCGGCAACCGGGAGTACAACGAGCGCAGTGTCGGCATCGAGCACGAGGGCTTCGTGGAGGACGCCTCCTCCTTCACGGACGCGATGTACGCCGCGTCGGCGCGGCTGACGGCCGCGATCTGCGCGCGGTACGGCATCCCCCGCGACCGGGAGCACGTCATCGGGCACGTGCAGGTGCCGGGGACGGACCACACGGATCCGGGGCCGCACTGGGACTGGAAGCGCTACATGGGGCTGGTGCGGCAGGCGAGGTGATCGCCTGGAAAGAATCAAGGTTTCGCCCCTTTTTACCCGAAAGGAGAAGTTCTATCCTGGGAGCAGGCCTACGGGACGAGTGAGGGAGTTACAGCGGCGTAGCCGACTTCTGCGAGAGGCACGAGGCTTCCGCCGGGGCCGACGTCGGCGCTAGGACTGAGAGGCCGGAAGGTCGCAGGGACTGGACCGGAAGGCGACCCCCAGCCACCTGATCCGGGCAATACCGGCGAAGGGAACCCGTTTCGTAGGTCTTCGGCGTGCGCCGGGCCCCGTGGCCCGACGCACGCCGCTCAGCTGAGTCCGGCCGCCCGGGCGCGTTCCACCGCGGGGCCGATGGCCTTGGCGACCGCCTCCACGTCCGCCTCCGTCGAGGTGTGCCCGAGGGAGAAGCGCAGGGTGCCGCGGGCCAGGTCCGGGTCGGTGCCGGTGGCGAGCAGCACGTGGCTGGGCTGGGCGACGCCCGCGGTGCAGGCGGAACCGGTGGAGCACTCGATGCCCTGGGCGTCCAGCAGGAGCAGCAGGGAGTCGCCCTCGCAGCCGGGGAAGGTGAAGTGGGCGTTGGCCGGGAGGCGGCCGCCGGGCGCCGGGTCGCCGCCGAGGATCGCGTCCGGTACGGCCGCGCGGACGGCCTCCACCAACTGGTCGCGCAGGGCGCCGATCTCACGGGCGAACCAGTCGCGCTGCTCGGCGGCGAGCCTGCCGGCCACCGCGAAGGAGGCCACGGCGGGCACGTCGAGGGTGCCGGAGCGGACGTGGCGCTCCTGGCCGCCGCCGTGCAGGACGGGCACCGGGGTGTACTCGCGCCCGAGAAGCAGCGCGCCGATGCCGTACGGGCCGCCGATCTTGTGGCCCGACACGGTGAGGGCGGCGAGACCGGAGTCGGCGAAGCCGACCGGGACCTGACCGAAGGCCTGGACCGCGTCGGCGTGCAGCGGAACGTCGAACTCGGCCGCGACGTCGGCCAGTTCGCGGACCGGCATGACGGTGCCGATCTCGTTGTTGGCCCACATCACGGTGGCCAGGGCGACACTGCCGGGGTCGCGGGCGATGGCCTCGCGCAGCGCGTCGGCGTGGACGCGGCCGTGGGAGTCGACGGGGAGGTACTCGACGGTGGCGCCCTCGTGCTCACCGAGCCAGTGCACGGCGTCGAGGACGGCGTGGTGCTCGACGGGGCTGGCGAGGACCCGGGTGCGGGCCGGGTCGGCGGCGCGGCGGGCCCAGTACAGGCCCTTCACCGCGAGGTTGTCGGCCTCGGTGCCGCCCGAGGTGAAGACCACCTCGCTGGGGCGGGCGCCCAGTGCCTCCGCCAGGGTCTCGCGGGACTCCTCGACCGTGCGGCGGGCCGTGCGGCCGGACGCGTGGAGGGAGGAGGCGTTGCCCGTGATGCTCAGCTGGGCGGTCAGCGCCTCTGCCGCCTCCGGGAGCATCGGGGTCGTCGCGGCGTGGTCGAGGTAAGCCATGGTGACGCCGATTCTACGGCGCCGTCACGGTGACCTCGGCCGCCCCCGGGCGCACCTCGCCCGTGCCGGGGCCGGGCCCGGCGGCGACGGCGGCACGCCGGTCGCCTCACAGGCTCCAGGACACCGTGTTGGACAAGTCCATCGCGAGGCCCAGGACCGCGAGGTCGGCGACGCCCAGGGTCAGACCCAGCCAGGCACGGCCACGGCGGGACGTGCCGCGCCAGAGGGCGACGGCGGCCAGGACGATGGCGACCGGGCCGAGGAAGACGTTGAGGACGAGCAGGCCGAGGAGGCCCAGGATGAAGGACGCCACGGCCATCCCGTCGGCGTCCCGCGTGGCCGGGCGGTTCTCCGTGCGGCCCGAGGCCGGTGCGGTGAGTTGCATGGTGCTCAGCTCCTGGAAGTCGGTGCGGACGGTCAGTTGGCCGAGGTGTGGCGGCGGCGGCCGTGGCGCTCGCGGATCGCGAAGATGCCGAGCCAGACGGCGATGACGGCGGCCGCGGCGGCGGTGACGGTCAGCGGCGCGTGGGCGACGGTGCCCAGCACGACACCGAGCAGCATGAGTGCGGCGACGAGGAACAGCATGGGATGAGATCCCCCCTCCGAGTTGCCTCGTGTTGTTCGCGTGTGAACCTTCGGTGAACAGTTGTAGTAACAGTTGTTCACTGACTTAGAGTCTAGCGCTTCTCCCGGCTTCCCAATTCCAGAGAACAGTTGTTAACTGGATGACATGAGTCACACCCTCGGCATCCGGCAGGCCCAGAAGCAGAAGACGCGGCAGGCGTTTCTGGACGCGGCGCTCGTACTGCTGGAGGAGCAGAGTCTGAGCAGCCTCGGCCTGCGCGAGGTCACCCGGGCCGTCGGCGTCGCCCCGACCGCCTTCTACCGGCACTTCCGCTCCACCGCCGACCTGGGCGTGGCCCTGGTCGACGAGGCACTGGGCAGCCTGCATCCGATGGTGCGGACGACGGTGTCCGCGGCCGGCGACAGCGGGGAGCGCATCACGCGCGCCGTCGAGCTGATCGCCCGCCACGTCGACGCGTACCCCGCTCACGTCCGTTTCATCGCCCGTGAGCGACATGGCGGAGTCCAGCCGGTGCGCGAGGCCATCCGCGACCAACTGGCCCGTTTCGCCGAGGAGGTGAAGGCCGAGCTGGCGAACGACCCGGAGGCGCGGGGCTGGAACGAGGACGACCTGCGGATGCTCGCGCACCTCTATGTGGACCAGATGCTGCTGACCGCCTCCCTGTTCCTGGAGTCGCTGGAGGCGCCGGAGGACGAGCGGGAGCGCGTCACCCTGCTCGCCCGGCGGCAGTTGAGGCTCATCAGCATCGGCCGCCACCACTGGCTGGACTGACCCGCCCCACCGGTCCGGCGCCTCCCGTCCCGTCAGCCCTGCCGCGCCTGTCCCCCGGCCTGCCCCTCCGGCTGCCCACCGGGCCCGCCGCAGCCGCCGCCCCGACCGCCGCCGGGACCGCCCTCACCGCCGCCGGGCACGCCGCCCGGCGCACCACTGGGCGCACCGCTCGGCATCCCCGAGGGCGCGCCGGACGGCCTGGCGGTGGAGGCCCCCGAGGGCGCGCCGGACGGAAACCCGCCGGGGCGGCCGGAGCCGGTCGGCCGTCCGGAGGGCGCCCGGCAGGCCTGCCGCCCGGAGCCGCCGGCCGGGGAGGACGAGTCGTCCGAGCCGCACGCGGTCAGCAGCAGCGGGGAGAGCACCAGCAGGGCGGCGGCGGGGAGAAGGCGGGCACGCTTCATGAGGGACGGCTCCACGGAGGATGAGGAAGACCTGAGGCGGGCACTGAACCAGCGGAGCATGGGGCGTTCCTGGCCCTCCCCTGTGCCGGCGCTGTCGATCGGGCAAAGCGCGTCCCAAGTACCGCCGCCGGCCGGGAACTTCAGCCGGCGTCCGGAGCGGCCTCCCGGTACAGGGCCGTGACGGAGCGCACCGCCCGCAGCAGTTCGGCGCGCGCCTCGGGCGGGCCGATGACCTCCACCTGGTCGGAGAAGCCCAGCAGTTGGCGCACCGCGCGCAGTACCGGGTAGGACAGCCGGGCGGTGACCCAGTCGCTCACCCCGTCGTCGTCGGGGACCTCGGTCAGTTGCGCGGCGGCCATGCGCCGGAACATGTCGAGGCGTTCGCGCCGCACCCGCACGGTGACGTCGACGCCGTCCCCCGGCCGCTCCTCCACCTGCCGGCGCAGCACCTCCCAGACGTCGGCGAGTTCGACACCGGGCCGCCGCCGCACGGGATCGTCGAGCGGACGGGCCGAGCGCACCCGGTCCACACGGAACAGCCGGGGCGCGCCCCGGCGGTCGGCGACCAGGTACCAGACCCCGGCCTTGGCGACCAGGCCGTAGGGGTCCACGGTGTACGTGGTCGGCTCCCGGTCCCCGCTGTGCCGGTAGCTCAGCCGCAGCCGCCGGTCGGTGAAGACCGCGTCCTGCAGCACCTCCAGGTCCACTGCCTGCTGGGGGCCGCCGAGCCAGCGGGTGGCGTCGACCAGGATGCGCCGGCTGGTGACCTCGGCGGCGGGCCGGTGCGGTGCGGGCAGGGCGGCCATGACCTTGCGCAGGGCGGAGCCGAGCGCGGTGTCCAGGCCGAGCGCCGCGTGGGCACCCTGCGCGGCCAGGATGAACAGCGCCCGGGACTCGTCCGCGGTCAGACCGGTGACGTCGGTGCGGAAACCGGCGAGGAGTTCGATGCCGCCGTGCCGGCCGCGCTCGGCGTACACCGGCACCCCGGACGCCGACAGGGCCTCGACGTCCCGGTAGATGGTGCGCACCGACACCTCGAGCCGGTCGGCCAGTTCGCGCGCCGGAACGCGCCCGCGGGTCTGCAGGAGCAGCAGGATCGACAGCAGCCGGTCGGACTTCACGCGCCCAGAATCCCGCCGCGTCCCGCTCCGCGCAAATGTTGACGGCAGATGTCAGGTTATCCGTGGATGCTCGGCGCACCGACTCACCGAGAGGCATGTCATGACGAACGAGTTCACCGACCCGCGTCCCTACTACGTCCGCGCCACCGAGCAGGCGGCCGCGCTCATCAAGACCGTGCGCCCCGAGGACCTCGCCCGGCCGACCCCGTGTTCCGAGTTCGACGTCCGCGGTCTGCTCGGGCACGTCGTCGGCGGCACCCGGCGGATCGCGGTGGTCGGCGAGGGCGGTGACGGGCTCGCCGTCGACCCGTCCACCGACGGCGTCGCCGACGACGGCTGGGCGGCGGCCTACGACGAGGTCAGGGTCCGGGTGCTCGGGGCCTGGGAGAGCGACGAGCGCATGGTGGCCACCGTGCGCGTGCCGTGGGGCGAGGTCCCGGGCCACGCGGCGCTGTCGGGCTATGTGATGGAGATCGTGACGCACACCTGGGACCTCGCCGAGGCCCTCGGCCACCCGTGGGAACTCGACCCGGAGCTGGCCGAGTTCTCGCTCGCCAACGCGCGCCGGGTGCTGCCCGACTCGAGGCCGCGGGACGCCGCCACGCCGTTCGCCGCCCGTACCGGCGCCCCCGAGGGCGCCGGTGCCTACGAGCGGCTGGCGGCCTGGCTGGGCCGCACCCCGCTCAGCCGAGCCTGACCCGGGCGAGCTGCCGGGACTGGGCGACCAGCCGGTCCGCGCTGTCCCAGACCTCGGCGTCCTCCTCCAGGAACCCGCCGGCCAGGTTGCGGGTGGTGATCGACACCCGCAGCGGTCCGGGGGCCGGGCGGTGCCGGACGTGGACGGTGAGTTCCACCGTGGGCACCCAGCCCTTGAGGCCGATCTCGAAGGCGGTGGGCGGCAGCGCGTCCACCGCGAGCAGCAGCGAGAGCGGGTCGGCGTCGCGGCCGTCGGCCAGCCCGAACCAGGCCCGCATCTCGCCCTTGCCGGAGGGCGCGCCGAGCGCCCAGCCGAGGGTGGCGGGGTCCAGCTTGAGCATCAGCCGGTCGGCGATGGCCGAGCTGCCCTCGACCGGGGCGGGGCCGTCCTGCGGGCCGAAGCACTGGTCCAGCGGCGGGATCGCAGGCGGGGTGGCCGTCGTACGGACGTCGTCGGGCAGGCCGGCGAGGTCGCCGTACGAGGCGAGGACGCGGATCCGCTCGACCTCGTTGCCCGCGTCGTCGTACTGGAACAGCGAGGCCTGGCCCGTGGAGAGGGTGCGGCCGGTGCGGACGGTCTGGGTGCGGACGACCGCCGGGCCCGGCTGGGAGGCGGTCAGGTAGTGCGCGGAGACCGTGAAGGGGTCCGGGTGCGGGAGGGTGTCCGCGAGGGCCCTGCCGAGGACGGCCAGCAGATAGCCGCCGTTGACGGCGTTGATGATGGTCCAGCCGGCCGAGAGGTCGATGTCGTAGACACCGGTCTCGCGCCGGGTGACCGCCGTGTCACGGTCGAACTCGCTGTCGCCGATCACGGCCCGCGACGGGGAGGGGGCGGAAGCTGCTTCTGGCATGGGTGAACGGTACAACAGGAAATTACTAAGCGGTAGCTTTTGATGTCGGGGCCGGGTGAACGCGGTCCGGCCACACGGACCAGCCAGGAGGGCCCCCCGGGTGAGATTCCGGCAATTTCCAGGTAAGTGTCCGGACACGTCCACAACCCCCGGCCGGTGATCACCCTCTATGGGGACATGAGCCTCACCGGGACTCCGTTCCTCTGCACGATCGTCGTGCTCTCCGCGGTCGCCCTCATACTGCCGCTCCTGCTGTGGTCGAGGACGCCCGGGCCGAAGCCGCTGCGCGCCGCGGCCCGGGTGCTGATGCTGCTGTTCGCCCAGGGCACGGCCGTCACACTGGTCTTCGTGCTGGTCAACAACCAGAATGGCCTGTACGACAACTGGGCCGACCTCGTCGGCACCGGCGACCACGTCCAGCAGGCCGCCGACCTCGGCCGGGACGGCACCGGCGGGATCGCCCTGAAGCGGCTGCCCAGGGTCGCGCAGGACTTCCGGCCGGCCGACGGCGCCGGGATGCGCTCGGCCGGCGGGGTACGCGTCACGCAGCTCCGGGGGCGGGTCTCCGGCGTGAACGCGGAGGTCTACGTCTGGCTGCCGCCCCAGTACGGCGAACCCGCCTACCGCCACCGGAGGTTCCCGGTCGTGGAGCTGCTGCCGGGCTACCCCGGCTCGGCGAAGGCCTGGTTCGGTGCGCTGGGGGCCCACGAGCAGCTGCTGCCGCTGATGCGCGACGGCCGGGTGGCGCCCTTCATCCTGGTCGCGCCGCGCACCAACCTGCTGGCCGGTGTCGACACCGGCTGCGCCAACGTCCCCGGGCAGGTCAACGCCGACAGCTGGCTCAGCGTGGACGTGCCGAGGATGGTGCTGGACAACTTCCGCGCCCAGCCGGCGCCGTCGGGCTGGGCGGTGGCCGGCTACTCGGCCGGCGCGCACTGCGCGGTCAAGCTGGCCGTCGCCCACCCCGACCGCTACCGGGCCGCCGTGAGCCTGTCGGGCTACAACGACCCGATCGGCGAGCGCAACTCGCTGGCCGCCCAGAGCCCGGCCCTACGCGCCCGGAACAACCCCTACCTGCTGCTGCGCAAGGCGGCCGAGCCGCCCCGGATCGCCCTCTACGTCTCCGGCGAGTCCGGCGACGGGTATCAGGCGGGCGCGGCGCTGCAGGCCGTCGCCAAGGCGCCGACCACCGTGCACGTGGTGTTCCTGCCGCGCAGCGCCGGCGGTCACACCATGGCGCTGTGGCGGCCGCAGGTCCCCGACGTGTTCCGCTGGCTGACCCTGCAGATGGGCCAGAACCGCGCCAGGGGCGAGGACGGCTCGCTCGCCGGGGCCGGCACGGCACCCCTGGGCGGCACCGGCGGTGCCACCGGGAACAGGGCCGCCGGGACTACTCCTCGGTCACTGTCGAGCGCCGGTTCCACGCGCGCGGCGCTCGCCAGTGGAACTTCATCGCGAGCAGCCGCAGGACGAAGGCGGTGACGACCGCGAGCCCGCTGGTGAGCGGGGTCAGGACGTCGTAGCGGATGCAGAGGGCCACCATGGTGGCGCCGACGATCGCCGGGACCGCGTACAGGTCGCGGTCCCAGCGGAGCAGCGAGGGGACCTCGTTGGCGAGCACGTCACGCAGCACACCGCCGCCGACCGCCGTGGCGAGACCGAGGGTCGCCGACGCGGTGAGGTTGAGGCCGTAGGAGTACGCCTTAGTCGTGCCGCTGACGCAGAACAGGCCGAGACCGGCCGCGTCGAAGACCAGGACCCCCGTCTGGATCCGCTCCACGTGCGGGTGCAGGAAGAAGACCACGAGCGTCGCGATCAGCGGGGTGAGGAAGTACCCGAGGTCCGTGAAGGCCGCCGGGGGCACGGCCCCGATGACCACGTCGCGGAACAGACCCCCGCCCAGCGCCGTGACCTCGGCGAGCACGGCGATCCCGAAGATGTCGAAGTTCTTCCGGACGGCCAGCAGAGCGCCGGAGATCGCGAACACGAAGATGCCGATGACATCGAGCGTGTGCTGGACGGAGGGACTGAAGAGTTGCTGGAGCTGCACCCTGACATTCTCACCCGTCAGAGGGTGTGCACCTTACAAGTGCAGGTCAGAGGGCGGGCCTGCCTGTCGTATACAGCCAGGGGTCGAACAGATCGCCGAGTCGCTGCCCGCTGATCCGCTCGGCGAGCCGGACGAAGTCGGCCGTGTCCGCGTTGCCGTACCGGTGCAGCCGGGTCCAGGCGGGCAGCAGTTCGAAGAACGCCCGGTCGCCGATCCGCTCCCGGAGCATCTGCAGGGTCATCGCGCCACGCTGGTAGACGGCGGAGGCGAACATGGTGTCCCGCTGCGGGTCGGCCACCTTGATCTGCCAGAAGGAGGAGTCGGCGGGGCGGGCGTCGTAGGCGGCCCGGAAGGAGTCGTGGGCCGTGCGGGTGCCCTGGTGCTCCGCCCACAGCCACTGGGCGTAGGTGGCGAAGCCCTCGTTCAGCCAGGTGTCCTTCCACCGCGCCACGCTCACCGAGTCGCCGAACCACTGGTGGGCCAGTTCGTGCACGATCGTCGACTCGTTGCGCACGGCCGAGTAGGCGGGCTTGCTCTGCACCTCCAGCGAGAACCCGGCCTCGGGCATGTCGTCCACGATGGCGCCGGTCTCCTCGAAGGGGTACGGGCCGAAGATCCGGGACCAGTAGTCGGTGGCCGCGGCGGTGACCGCGTAGACGTCGACGTTGTTGCTGTTCTTCAGCACGGGGTCGATGGCGACGTAGATGGGGGTGCCGCCCGGGGTGCGGCCCGTCCGCACGTCGAACCTGCCGATGGTGGCGGTCGCGAGGTACGTGGCCATCGGCCGGCTCTCCCGCCAGTGCGTGTACGTGGAACCGCCCCGGTCCCGGGTGGAGACGAGCCGCCCGTTGGAGACACCGGTCAGGCCCTTGGGCGCCTTGATCCGGATGTCGTAGGTGGCCTTGTCGGAGGGGTGGTCGCTGGACGGGAACCAGGTCGAGGCGGCGTTCGGCTCGCAGGCGACGAAGACGCCGTCGGGCGTCTTCATCCAGCCGTAGCTGGAGCCGAAGATGATGGGACCGCCGAGCGGTTCGGGTACACCGCCGTACGTGACGGACACGGTGAACGCGCGGCCCTTGCGCAGGGTGTGGCGCGGGGTGACGGTGACCTCGTCGCCGTCCCGGGTGAAGTCCGCGCTTCTGCCGTCGACCTCGACGCGGGTGATCTCCAGCCGCTGGAGGTCGAGGTCGAAGGAGGAGAGGTTCTGGGTGGCGCGTGCCGTGAGGGTGGTACGGCCGTCGAGACGGCCGGTGCCGGGGGCGTAGGCGACGTCCAGGTCGTAGTGGCGGGCGTCGTAGCCGCCGTTGCCGAGCCCGGGGAAGTAGGGGTCGCCGACGCCGGGCGCGCCGGCGGTCGGGGCGGGTGACGCCGCGATGAGGAGGAAGGAGGCCGCCGCGGTGGCGAGGGTCCCTAACCGTGCCGAACGGGAGAGTGCCATGGTCGTCCCTTCGAGCGTGCCGATCACTGGTCGGACACGGACGACTCTGCACTCTCCCGTTCAGGCATGTACATGACTTTGCAGTTCTGTCATGCGCTACTTGCCGGTTGACTCCTGGGAGTCGGTACCGGTGGCGGGCTCCTCGGCGGGAGCGGCGGCCTCGGACGCGGTCTTGCCGGCCGAGGTCCTGGCACCGGGGCCGGTCTTCACGGAACCGCCCTCGGCGACGGCCTCGGCCGCCTCGGCCGACCCCTTCACCGCGTCGGGCTTCTCCGCGTCGGCGTCGGACTCCGCGGCCGCTTCGGTCCCGGCGGCGGGCTCCTCCGCCCCACTCGCCTCGGGCTCGTCCTCGGCGACGGCCTCGGCAGCGGCGGGCTCCTCCGCCCCACTCGCCTCGGGCTCGTCCTCGGCGACGGCCTCGGCGACGGCGGGCTCCTCCTCGGCTTCGGCGGCCTCGGGCTTCGCCGTGGCGTCCGCCTCGGGCTTCTCCTCCGCGTCGGCCGCCGGCTTCGCCGTGGCGTCGGCCCCGGGCTTCTCCGCCGCAACGGTCTCGGCGGCCGCGGGCTTCCGCTCGGTGTCCGTCCCGGCGGCCTCGGCGGCGGCCGGCTTCTCCCGCGCGGCGTCCGGGACCAGTTCCGACGCTTCCTTCGCCACCGACAGCAGCACCGTGTCCTGCGGAGCCTGGTCGGCGAAGTTCTCCGGGTGGTGACAGGCGACCCGCTGGCCGGGCTTCAGCTCCAGGAGCTGCGGCTCGGTGGTCCGGCAGATGTCCGTCGCCTTCCAGCAGCGGGTGTGGAACCGGCAGCCGGGCGGCGGGGCGATGGGCGAGGGCACGTCACCGCGGAGCAGGATGCGCTCGCTCTTCTGGCCCCGGCGCTTGGTGTCCGGCACCGGCACCGCCGACATCAGCGCCTTGGTGTACGGGTGCATCGGCGCCTCGTACAGCGAGGTGCGGTCCGCCAGCTCGACGATCTTGCCGAGGTACATCACCGCGATCCGGTCCGAGACGTGCCGGACGACCGACAGGTCGTGCGCGATGATCACGTAGGTGAGGCCGAGTTCCTGCTGGAGGTCGTCCATCAGGTTCACGACCTGCGCCTGGATCGACACGTCCAGCGCGGAGACCGGCTCGTCGGCCACGACCAGCTTCGGCTTCAGCGCGAGCGCGCGGGCGATGCCGATGCGCTGGCGCTGGCCGCCGGAGAACTCGTGCGGGTAGCGGTTGTAGTGCTCGGGGCTCAGGCCGACCAGTTCGAGCAGCCGCTGGACCTCCTTCTTCACCCCGCCCTCGGGCTCCACGCCCTGCAGCCGGAACGGCGCGGAGACGATGGAGCCGATGGTGTGGCGGGGGTTCAGGGAGCCGTACGGGTCCTGGAAGATCATCTGGATGTCACGGCGCAGCGGGCGCATCTGCCCGGTCCGCAGCTTCGTGATGTCCCGGCCCTCGAAGGTGATCCTGCCGCCGGTCGGGTCCTGGAGGCGGGTGATGACCCGGCCCATGGTCGACTTGCCGCAGCCCGACTCGCCCACCACGCCCAGGGTCTCGCCCTTGCGCACCTCGAAGTCGATCCCGTCGACGGCCTTCACCGCGCCGACCTGACGCTGGAGAATGCCCTTCTTGATCGGGAAGTGCTTCTGCAGGCCCTCGACCCTGAGCAGCACCTCACGGTCCGCCGAGTCACCCGCGGGGGCCTGCGCCTGCTGCGGGATCACGGCCTCGTCCGTCTTCTTGGTCTCACTCACAGCTTCGGCGCAATCTCTTCGGTCCAGATCCGCTCACGGTCCTCGGCCGGGAGGTGGCAGGCGGACCAGTGCCCGGTGCTCACCTGCTCCAGCTCGGGGCGCACCGTGCGGGTGACGTTCCCCTTGGGGATGTCCGCGTACGGGCAGCGCGGGTGGAAGGCGCAGCCCGACGGGACGTTGATGAGGCTCGGCGGCTGGCCCTTGACCGGGATGAGCCGTTCGGAGGTGTCGCGGTCGATGCGGGGCATCGAGCCGAGCAGGCCCCAGGTGTAGGGGTGCTGCGGCTTCTCGAAGACCTCGTCGGCCCGGCCGCGCTCGACGCACCGGCCGCCGTACATCACCAGGACGTCGTCCGCGATCTCGGCGACCACGCCGAGGTCGTGGGTGATCATGATGACCGCGGAGCCGAACTCCTTCTGCAGGTCACGGATCAGGTCGAGGATCTGCGCCTGGACGGTGACGTCCAGGGCGGTGGTCGGCTCGTCCGCGATGAGCAGCTCGGGGTTGTTGACCAGAGCCATGGCGATCATGGCGCGCTGGCGCATACCGCCGGAGAACTCGTGCGGATAGCCGTCGACGCGCTTGGCCGGCTCCGGGATGCCGACCCGGTCGAGCATCTCGACGGCCCGCTTGCGGGCGACCTTCTTGCTGACGTCGTGGTGGACCCGGTACGCCTCGACGATCTGGTCGCCGACCTTGTAGTACGGGTGCATCGCGGACAGCGGGTCCTGGAAGATCATCGCCATCTCGCGGCCGCGGAGCTTGCGCACCTCGTCCGGGGCGGCGGAGACCAGTTCCTTGCCGTCCAGCCAGATCTCGCCGGTCATCCGCACGTTCTTGCCGCGGGTGCCGAGCCGGTGCAGGCCCATGACGGCCTGCGAGGTGACCGACTTGCCGGAGCCGGACTCGCCGACGATGGCGAGGGTCCGGCCCTTCTCCAGCGAGAAGGACAGGCCGTCGACGGACTTGACCACGCCGTCGTCGGTCGGGAAGTGCACCTTGAGGTCGCGGACCTCGAGGAAGGCCTTGGGGGGCTGGGACGCGGAGGTGGGCTCGCCCACGGCGGCGCCGGTCTTGGAGAGTTCGGTCACGAGAGCCTCACCCGCGGGTCGGCGGCGGCGTAGAGCACGTCCACCAGGAGATTTGCGAAGACGACGAAGAAGGCGGCGAGCAGCGTCACGCCGAGGATCTTCGGCAGGTCGTTGTCGGTGATGCCCTGCACCGCGTACTGGCCGATGCCGGGCAGCGAGAACACCGACTCGGTGATCACCGCACCGCCGAGCAGCAGACCGAGGTCCATGCCGAAGACCGTGATGATCGGGGTCAGGGCGGCGCGCAGCCCGTGCCGGGTGACGACGGTGCGCTCCCGCAGACCCTTGGCGCGGGCCGTGCGGATGAAGTCCTCGTTCATCGTCTCCAGCATGCCCGAGCGGGTCAGCCGCGCGTAGATGGCGGAGTACAGCAGGGCGAGCGAACACCACGCCGGGAAGAGCGTGTTGGCCCACTGCGCCGGGTTCTCGGTGAGCGGGACGTACGTCTTGCCGAAGATCGGCCACTGATAGGTGAAGAGCAGGATCGCCAGGTTGCCCGTGAAGAACATGGGCAGCGAGACGCCGGTGAGCGCGATGCCCATGAAGGTCCGGTCGAGGAACGAACGCGGCTTCAGCGCGGAGATGACACCGGCCACGACGCCCGAGACCAGCCACAGCACGGCCGCACCCACGGCCAGCGACAGGGTGATCGGAAGACGGGAGGTGAGCTCCGGCCACACTGCCTGGTGGTTCTTGAAGGAGTAACCGAAGCAGGGTGCGTCGCAGTGCACCGTGGTGGGGCCGAGGTCGTAGGTGGCGCCGGCCACGATCCCCTTGATGAAGTGCCAGTACTGGACGTAGACAGGCTGGTCCAGACCGAGGTTGTGCTTGACAGCGGCGATGTCCGCCTTCGACGGGCTCTTGCCGATGTACTGCTGCGCCAACTGGTCCGCTGTCTGGCCGGCAAGCCGTGGCAGCAGGAAGAAGATGGCGAAGGTGACCGCGGAGACGACCAGCAGCAGGATCACTGCCGCGAACGTCCGGCGGAGGATGTACGAGATCACGGGGACCGGCGCTGGTGCCCGCGGGCCGCGAAGCCCGCGGGCACCAATGCCTTCACCTGCCTTCCGGGGCTGCTACTTCGACGCGACGCCGATGTTGAGGTAGTCGTACTGACCGCTGAAGGCCGCCGTGGAAACCAGGTTCGTGTAGTTCTGCGGGCGGGCCAGCAGGACCTTGAAGTAGGTCAGCGGGACGAGGACGGCGTCGTCCATGGTCTTCTTGTCGATCTGGGTGTACAGGCTGTTGCGCTCGGTGTCGTCCTGCGTGCCGATCGCCTTGCCCAGCAGGGAGTTGACGTCCTTGTTGTCGTACTGCGACAGGTTGGTGTTACCCGACTGGCTGATCGCCTTGCCGTTCAGGATCTGCTGCAGGAAGCCGTAACCGGAGGGCCAGTCGGCACCCCACTGCATCATGATCAGGCCGACGTTCTGCTTCTCGGTGAACTTCGGGACACCGGCGTAGTCGGTGAAGTACTTGCCGGACGGGAACTGCTTCAGGCTGGCGTTGATGCCGACCTTCTTCAGCGAGTTGATGATCGCCGTGGCGGCGTCGATCTCCTGCGGACGGTCCGAGCGGGCCGAGATGTTGGTGGTGATCGACGACTTGCCGCAGGCCTTCAGCTGCTCCTTGGCCTTGGCCGCGTCACCCTTGTTGCCGGAGGTCGCGTAGACGTCCGACTTCTCGTAGCCCGGGATGTCCGGGGGCAGCACGGTGGAGGCGATGTCGCCGCGGATCGGGCCGCCCTCGGCGGTCTGCACCGAGACCTTGTCGATCGCGTACTGCACGGCCTTGCGGCACTCGACCTTGTCGAACGGCTTCACCTTGGTGTTGATCGCCATGTAGACGAGACGACCACCGTAGGTGTTGTCCGTGCCGGCCTTCTTCGCCGTGTCGGTGAGGACCTTGGCCTGCGTGGAGGCCTGGACACCGGTACCGGCCAGGTCGATGGCGTCACCGGCCATGACGTCCTGGTCGATGGTCTCCGGGTTGACCTTCAGCTTGACGACGATCTTCTCGGGGAGCTGCTTGCGCAGCGGGTCCGTCTTCGCGTCCCAGTTCTCGTTGCGCACGAGCACGGCCTGCTTGCCGTCCTCGTAGCTCTGGAACTTGTACGAGCCCGACGACACGATGTGCTTGACGTAGTCGACGCCCTTGTCCTTGGACTGGGGCACCGGCGCGGTCTGCGGGGCGGCGACGAGGTAGTCGAACTCCTGGAACGCCTGGTTCAGGTGGAAGACGATCGTGGTGTCGTCCGGCGTCTCGATGGAGGACAGGCCCTTGCCGCTCTTGTCCTTGTAGGGGCCCTTGTACTTGTCGCCCTTGGCCATGAACTGCTGGAAGTAGTTCGGGCCGAGCGAGAGCACGTCACGCGCGAAGTTGGAGCGCTCGACGGCGTACTTGACGTCCTTCGAGGTGATCGGCGAGCCGTCCTCGTACTTCAGGCCCGAACGCAGCTTGTACGTCCAGGTCTTGCCGCCGTCGCTCGGGACGCCCTTGCTCGCGGCGAGGTCCGGGACGAGGGTGTTGCCCTTCTCGCCGGCGCCGGGCTGGAACGTCATCAGCGGGCGGGCGTAGAGCCGGCTGAGGTTGTACATGTACGCGTAGTACGTGTTGCCGGGGTCGAAGGAGTCCGGCACGTCGGACAGCTCGTAGGTGACCGTGCCGCCCTTCTTGTCGGAGGCGTTGACCACACCCTTGGTCGCGGCGTTGGCCCCGGCGGACGAGCCGTTGTTGTCCTTGTTGTCATCGGCCTTGCTGCAACCTGCAACGAGCAGGCTGGCGGAGCCGATGGCCGCGATAGCGGCCAGCGCTGACCTTCGCATGATGGGCGCTTTCCCCTCCATAGTCGGAAACTTTTCGGGCTCTCGGGCGGTCGCAGGCGTCAGCGACTGCGCGGGTCGAGAGCGTCGCGGAGACCGTCGCCCAGCAGATTGAACGCCAGGACGGTCACGAAGATGGCGAGACCGGGCACGATCATGTACTGGGGATCGACCTGGTAGTAGGTGACCGCTTCGCGGAGCATGCCGCCCCAGGAGGCCTGCGGGGGCTGGATGCCGACACCGAGGAAGCTCAGGGACGCCTCGAAGAGGATGTTGGTCGGGATGAGCAGCGTCGAGTAGACGATGATCGGGCCGACCAGGTTCGGCATCAGCTCCCGGAACAGGATGTACGGGCCCTTGGCGCCCATGCCGCGGGAGGCGTCCACGAACTCGCGCTCACGCAGGGCGAGGGTCTGGCCGCGCACGATCCGGCCCAGGTAGGGCCAGTTGAAGAAGCCGATGACGAAGATCAGCACGCTCAGGTGGAGCGGGAGCCCGTTGAGGCCGAACGCGCCGCCCTGCAGCGTGGCGGAGATCGCGATGGCGAACAGCAGGAGGGGGAAGGCGAGGAAGGTGTCCATCAGGCGGCTGATGATGTTGTCCACCCGGCCGCCGTAGTAGCCCGCGACGACACCCATGATGGCGCCGATCACGTTGGACAGGACCGTGGCGCCGAAGGCGACCACCAGCGACACCCAGGAGCCCTCCAGGACGCGGGTGGCGATGTCCCGGCCGAACTTCGGGTCCACACCGAGCGGGTGGTCCGCGCTCATACCGCCCCAACTGCCCTTGGGCAGCGAGGTGTCGGGGGTGATCAGGTCCTGGTGGAAGGCGTTCGGGTCGAGTCCGAGCAGGGCCTGCAGGGGCCGGGAGAGGACGGCCAGCGCGATGAGGAGGACGACGATGACGCCACCCGCGACGGCGACCTTGTCCCTCTTGAATCTCGACCAGGCGATCTGTCCAAGGGAACGACCCTCGATCCGCCCCTTACCGGCACCCTCGAGCACAGCTTCCGGCTGTGCCTCGGCTGCCGCTCCGGTGGTCTCGATCGGTGCGGTCACAGTGACCCGACCCCTCTCGCCGGTGGTGACCGGCCTGCGCCTGCCGCGGTTTGCGGCTTTGTCGACTTGCCTCGATCGCGAGTTTCGACCTCACGTCTGAATCGCGAGTCTTCAGCTTCTCCGCGATCACCCGCCAGAGCTGGCGGGGAAAGTATGCGCAACCGTGATGCAGTCCAGGGGATTCCGTTATCCGATCACGGGGTAACGGCCACCGGACGGGGGGCACTTGGGACAGAACGGTGCTTCTGCTCCAAACGGACGAATCGCCGCTCTTCTACGCGCGGAGAAGTCCGTCTCGCACACGAATTCTCCACCACCGTCCAAGTGGCGGACTGCCCGGGCCGGTTGCTCAGTAGCCCCCGTGGACCGGCGGGTAGCCGTAGCCGGGAGCCGGCGCCTGGGGCTGCGGCGGTCCCTGCGGCTGCGGCTGGGGAACGGCCGCGTGGGCGTCGCGATCGTAGAACGGGCGTGCGTTGGCCCGCATCCACAGCACCACCGGGTCGTAGTCGTCGGTCATCGCGACGGTCGACACCGGCAGTCCCTCGGGGACCGCGCCGACGGACTGCTGCATCATCGCGCGCACCGAGTCGACGGCGGCGGGCGAGGTGTCGCGCACGTCCAGGCCGATGGCGAGATACGGCGCGCCGAGCGCGGGCTGCACCCAGGCGCGGCGCAGCGAGCGCAGGGCCGGGGTGCGGTGGGCGTTCTGCACGAGCAGGGCGTAGAACTGCGCCACGTCGATGCCGGGTTCCGACAGCCGCAGGGGGCCGGCGGGCTGGCGGTCCAGACCGGTGGCGATGCGGCGCAGGTCCGGCCAGGGGACGCCGACGCCGCCGCCCGGGGCGTGCGGGTTGAGCCAGAGACCGTAGTGGTCGGGGAAGAGGGTGCGGGCCACGTCGAGCCCGTCGACCACCTCGTAGGAGCGGTTCCAGCCACTCGCCGAGAGCTCCTGCGCGGAGGTCACACAGGGGGCGTAGCCGAAGCCGTCGACCTCCATGTTCCCGTACTGGGCGTCCGGGGAGCCGGCCTGGCCGTGCCAGAGCAGCATCCAGATCTGGCCGGAGGAGGGGGTGGCGAGGGCGCGCAGCAGTGCCTCGTAGGCGTCGTAGCGGCCGGGGGTGACCTGGCGCAGCATGTGCTCGACGCTGCCGCTTGGGCTCGCGCTCACCTGTCTTACCGCCCCTTCGATTCATGCCCCGTGTTCGGGGACAGCTTATGCGCCCCACGGCCAGGGGCCCTGTGTTCGTGCGCGGGCGCGGGTCGGTGGGGCTGATCGCGCCCGGCGGCGGAGCCGCCGGCCGGCACCGCCCCGCGCCTGCCGGACCCGCTGCCACCGGGCCCGCCGGTCAGTGGCCGTACTGGTAGAAGGGCCGGACGTTGGATTTGAGCCAGGTGGCCACCGGGTCGTCCGTGACGTCCAGGAGGACGAGGTTGACCTGCCACTTGACCGGGGCCTTGCCCAGGGCGCGGCCCAGGGCCTCCAGGGGAAGGGCCCGCAGGTCGCCCTCCCACTGGGAGAGTTCCACGCCCACGAACATCACCGGCTCGGCCGTCTCCACGGCGGCGAGGCAGCGGCGGGCCGCGACGACCACGCCGGTGCCGGCGAACTCGGCGGAGGCGGCGGCGAGGAAGTCGACCGGGTCCTCCTGCCAGTCCGGCTCGAAGAGGCGGACCCGGCCGCCGGTGGCCGGGCCGTCCAGCGGGGTGCTGCCGGTGCGGCAGAGTTCGGCCACCGCCTCGGGCGGCAGCGGCAGGCCCACCACCCCGTCGGGGTTCACGAGGATGCCGGCCTGCGGGGGCAGACCGCGGGCGAACTCCACCGCCGGGGCGACGGTGTACGACATGTGGGAGCCGGCGGCCAGGCGGAGCTGCTCCTCGGAGCTGAAGACCGGGACGTACACCTGGCCCTCGATCTCCGTGGTGGGCAGGTCCAGCGGGCCGCTGTGCGGGCCGCCGCCGTTGGGCAGCGGGATCCACAGCAGGCTGCGGCCCAGCACCTCGGCGATCCGGCCGCCCGCGCCGGGTATGCCGAGGGAGGCCGAGAGCACCTCCTCCAGTTCGTTGCCGGGCCAACCGCCGTGCGGGTGGGGGTGCGTCCGTGCCGGAAAGTCCGCGGGAAGGTCCGCCGCCGAGAAGTCCATCTGCCTGCCGCCTGCTGGGAACCACTGCTGTGGTGCAAAAGGCTAGCGGTTACCCGGGACGGCGCTCAGTCGGATCGGCCGGTGAAGCCGATCCGGCGCAGCACCTCGGCGGCGTCCCGGTCCAGCAGCACCGCCGAGCCGCAGCCGGCGGGCAGTTCGCCCCGCTCCACCCCGTGCAGCAGACGGGCCGCCGTACGGCGGTGGCGGCGGAAGGCGTAGCGGGAGACGCCGCGCCCGCGCTCGCGCTGGCCCGCGCGGGCGGTCTCCGCGGTGACGTCGAGCAGGAGCAGGTGCAGGGTGCCGCCGCGGCGCCGGGCCGCGCGGGCCAGCCAGCCGCGCACCCAGGCCTGGGTGCCGCAGTCGTGCACGACGACCCCCTCGCCGGTGCCGAGGGCGCGGCGCAGCCCGGCGTAGTGGGCGAGCCGGACCAGGGGGCGGTAGAGCGCGTAGGGGAGGAAGCGGGGGACGCGGGCGTCCCAGCGGTCGCGGGTGTCCTGGGAGTCGATGCGGTGGCCGGGGACCGCGCGGTGCATCAGGGTGGACTTGCCGCTGCCGGGCAGTCCGGTGATCACCACCAGGTCGCGGGGGCCGAAGAGCAGGTCGTGCGGGCTGCGCCCGGCGCGCTCGCGCAGGTCGCGGACGACCGGGGCGGGACGGTCGGCGCAGCGCTGGCGGGCCGGGGCGGAGGGCTGCTTCGGCACCGTGAGACCGGTGGTGGCGGCGTAGGCCGTGGTCCTGTTCACCGTCATCGTCCTCCCCTTGTGGGCTCGGAGACCCTTTGCCCATCGAATGTAAAGAGAAGGTAATGCGCAGGTCCAGCGGTTGGGTGCGCGTACTGCCACAGCTCGGTTACGGATGCGGGCCCTGACGGGGCGGGGCGCGGCGTGCAATGATGTGCGCGCCAACTGCATACCGGCCGTTTGAATCCGCGCGGGAGAGTTCCCAGCCAGCTCCGCTGGGACGCCGAAGGAGCAAGTCCCTCCCTTGAATCTCTCAGGCCCCGTTACCGCGCGGGCGAGGCACATCTGAAAAGCGGGCCGCTGCGACAGTGGCTCCACCCAAGGTGCAAGCCGTGACCACTCCTCGCGAGGATCATGGCGAACCTCTCAGGTTCCGATGACAGATGGGGAGGAACGATCCTCGCCTGTCATACCTGCCCTGGGAGACGACCGACCGATGAGCAGTACCGAACCCAACGGACCGCGCCGTACCGCGCTCGACGCCCTGCACCGCTCGCTCGGCGCGACGATGACCGACTTCGCCGGCTGGGACATGCCGCTGCGCTACGGGTCCGAGCGCGACGAGCACCTCGCGGTGCGGACCAAGGCCGGTCTCTTCGACCTCTCCCACATGGGCGAGATCACCGTGACCGGGCCGCAGGCGGCCGCCCTGCTGAACCACGCGCTGGTGGGCAACATCGCCTCGGTCGGTGTCGGCCGCGCCCGCTATACCATGATCTGCCAGGCCGACGGCGGCATCCTGGACGACCTGATCGTCTACCGGCTGGCCGAGCACGAGTACATGGTCGTCGCCAACGCCTCCAACGCCCAGGTGGTGCTGGACGCGCTGACCGAGCGCGCCGCGGGCTTCGACGCCGAGGTGCGCGACGACCGGGACGCCTACGCGCTGCTCGCGGTCCAGGGCCCCGAGTCCCCCGGCATCCTGAAGTCGCTGACCGACGCCGACCTGGACGGCCTGAAGTACTACGCGGGCCTGCCCGGCACCGTCGCCGGCGTCCCCGCGCTGATCGCGCGCACGGGCTACACCGGTGAGGACGGCTTCGAGCTGTTCGTGAAGCCGGAGCACGCGGTGGAGCTGTGGCAGGCGCTGACCAAGGCGGGCGAGGGCGCCGGTCTGGTGCCGTGCGGCCTGTCCTGCCGGGACACCCTGCGCCTGGAGGCGGGCATGCCGCTGTACGGGCACGAGCTGACCACCTCCCTGACCCCCTTCGACGCCGGGCTCGGCCGGGTGGTGAAGTTCGAGAAGGAGGGCGACTTCGTGGGCCGCGAGGCGCTGGCCGAGGCCGCCGCCAGGGCCGAGCAGAACCCGCCGCGGGTGCTCGTCGGCCTGATCGCCGAGGGCCGCCGGGTGCCGCGCGCCGGATACCCCGTCGTCGCGGGCGGCTCGGTGATCGGTGAGGTCACCTCCGGTGCCCCCTCCCCCACCCTGGGCAGGCCGATCGCGATGGCGTACGTCGACGCGGCGCACGCGGCGCCGGGCGCCGAGGGTGTCGGCGTGGACATCCGGGGCAGCCACGAGCCGTACGAGGTCGTGGCGCTCCCCTTCTACAAGCGTCAGAAGTAGACACTGGGCGCGGTCCGTCCACCGGACGTGACCCTGCGCACATCCCCGCTGCTCAGCAGCAGGTCCAGCAGTCCCCCATTCATCAGCACTCCCGCGCGTACAGGAGAATTCAGGCCATGAGCAATCCCCAGCAGCTGCGCTACAGCAAGGAGCACGAGTGGCTGTCGGCCGCCGAGGACGGCGTCTCGACGGTCGGCATCACGGAGTTCGCGGCCAACGCGCTCGGCGACGTGGTCTACGCCCAGCTCCCCGAGGTCGGTGCCACGGTGTCCGCGGGTGAGACCTGCGGCGAGCTGGAGTCGACCAAGTCGGTCTCGGACCTGTACTCCCCGGTCACCGGTGAGATCACCGAGGTCAACGAGGACGTCGTCAACGACCCGTCGCTGGTGAACTCGGCCCCCTTCGAGGGCGGCTGGCTGTTCAAGGTGCGCGTCACCGAGGAGCCGGCCGACCTGCTCTCCGCCGACGAGTACACCGCCCAGAACGCCGGCTGAGGAGTCGTAGCCGTATGACTGTCCTGAACACGTCCCTGCACGAGCTGGACCCGGAGATCGCCGCCGCGGTCGACGCCGAGCTGAACCGCCAGCAGTCGACGCTGGAGATGATCGCCTCGGAGAACTTCGCGCCGCTCGCGGTGATGGAGGCCCAGGGCTCGGTGCTGACCAACAAGTACGCGGAGGGCTACCCGGGCCGCCGCTACTACGGCGGCTGCGAGCACGTCGACGTCGCCGAGCAGATCGCCATCGACCGGATCAAGGAGCTGTTCGGCGCCGAGTACGCCAACGTCCAGCCCCACTCCGGCGCCTCCGCCAACCAGGCGGCGCTGTTCGCCCTCGCCCAGCCCGGGGACACCATTCTCGGCCTGGACCTGGCGCACGGCGGCCACCTCACCCACGGGATGCGGCTGAACTTCTCCGGCAAGCAGTTCGACGTGGTCGCCTACCACGTGGACGAGGCGGGCCTGGTCGACATGGCCGAGGTCGAGCGGCTGGCCAAGGAGCACCGCCCGAAGGTGATCATCGCCGGCTGGTCGGCGTACCCGCGTCAGCTCGACTTCGCCGAGTTCCGCCGGATCGCCGACGAGGTCGAGGCGTACCTGTGGGTCGACATGGCGCACTTCGCCGGCCTGGTCGCGGCGGGTCTGCACCCGAACCCGGTCGAGTACGCGGACGTGGTCACCTCCACGACCCACAAGACCCTCGGCGGCCCGCGCGGCGGCATCATCCTGGCGAAGAAGGCCTTCGCCAAGAAGCTGAACTCGTCCGTCTTCCCGGGCTTCCAGGGCGGTCCCCTGGAGCACGTGATCGCGGCCAAGGCGGTCTCCTTCAAGGTCGCCGCCTCGGAGGAGTTCAAGGAGCGCCAGCGCCGTACGGTGGAGGGTGCCCGCATCCTCGCCGAGCGGCTCACCGCCGCCGACGCCCGCGAGGCCGGGGTCAACGTGCTGTCCGGCGGTACGGACGTGCACCTGATCCTGGTGGACCTGCGGGAGTCCGAGCTCGACGGGCAGCAGGCCGAGGACCGCCTCCACGAGGTCGGCATCACGGTCAACCGCAACGCCGTCCCGAACGACCCGCGTCCCCCGATGGTGACCTCGGGTCTGCGCATCGGTACGCCGGCCCTGGCGACCCGGGGCTTCACGGCCGAGGACTTCGCCGAGGTCGCGGACGTGATCGCCGAGGCCCTGAAGGCGCCCGCCCCGTTCGAGGGCGCCGGCGTGGCGGCCCTGAAGGCCCGGGTCGAGGCCCTGGCCGACAAGCACCCGCTGTACCCGGGTCTGAACAAGTAAGTCCGTTTCACCGGGCACCGCGCACACTGGAAGGTGTGCGCGGTGCCGCACCCGCACCACCCCGTATTGAGGAGTTTCCGTGGCCATCTCGGTCTTCGACCTGTTCTCGATCGGCATCGGCCCGTCCAGCTCCCACACGGTCGGTCCGATGCGCGCGGCGCGCATGTTCGCCCGCCGGCTGCGCAACGAGGACCTGCTGGACGCCGTCGCCTCCGTGCGCTGCGAGCTGTACGGCTCGCTCGGC
Source organism: Streptomyces sp. NPDC002386 (assembly GCF_053593175.1). Lineage (NCBI taxonomy): Bacteria > Bacillati > Actinomycetota > Actinomycetes > Kitasatosporales > Streptomycetaceae > Streptomyces > Streptomyces sp. NPDC002386. Next base: position 39,400 of record NZ_JBSFBX010000009.1, on the reverse strand, counting down.
GCGACCGGCCACGGCCACGGCACCCCGAAGGCGGTGCTGCTCGGTCTGGAGGGCGCCTCGCCCCGCACGGTGGACGTGGAGTCGGCCGACGAACGGGTGGAGGGGATCAGGCGGTCGGGCCGGATCTCGCTGCTCGGCGAGCACGAGATCGCCTTCTCCTTCGACGACGACCTGGTCCTGCACCGCCGCAAGGCGCTGCCCTACCACGCCAACGGCATGACGGTGTGGGCCTTCGACGCGGCCGGCACGGAGCTGCTCTCCAAGACGTACTACTCGGTCGGCGGCGGCTTCGTCGTGGACGAGGACGCGGTCGGCGCGGACCGCATCGTGCTGGACGACACGGTCCTGAAGTACCCGTTCCGCACCGGTGACGAGCTGCTGCGCCTGACCCGGGAGACGGGTCTGTCGATCTCCTCCCTGATGCTGGAGAACGAGCGCGCCTGGCGCACCGAGGACGAGATCCGGGCGGGCCTGCTGGAGATCTGGCGGGTCATGCGCGAGTGCGTGCGGCGGGGCATGTCCCGGGAGGGCATCCTGCCCGGCGGTCTGAAGGTGCGCCGCCGCGCGGCCGTCTCGGCCCGCCAGCTGCGCGCCGAGGGCGACCCGCTCGCGCACGCGATGGAGTGGATCACCCTCTACGCGATGGCGGTGAACGAGGAGAACGCGGCCGGCGGCCGCGTGGTCACCGCTCCGACGAACGGCGCGGCGGGCATCATCCCGGCGGTCCTGCACTACTACATCAACTTCGTGCCGGGCGCCGACGAGGACGGCGTGGTCCGCTTCCTCCTCGCGGCCGGCGCCATCGGCATGCTCTTCAAGGAGAACGCCTCCATCTCCGGCGCCGAGGTCGGCTGCCAGGGCGAGGTCGGCTCCGCCTGCTCGATGGCCGCGGGCGCCCTCGCCGAGGTGCTGGGCGGCAGCCCCGAGCAGGTGGAGAACGCGGCCGAGATCGGCATGGAGCACAACCTCGGCCTGACCTGCGACCCCGTGGGCGGCCTGGTCCAGATCCCCTGCATCGAGCGCAACGGCATGGCCGCGGTGAAGGCGGTCACCGCGGCGAAGATGGCGATGCGCGGCGACGGCTCGCACAAGGTGTCCCTGGACAAGGTCATCAAGACGATGAAGGACACCGGCGCCGACATGTCGGTGAAGTACAAGGAGACGGCCCGGGGCGGGCTGGCGGTGAACATCATCGAGTGCTGAGCGGCACCCCGCGTCACGCGGGGCGCCGCCGGAGCCGAGGCGCGGAGAGCGGGAGGCGGGCCGGGGCTCCGCCTCCCCTCGCCGTGCCGCGGGTGATCAGCCGGTCGTCAGGGTGACGTCGTCGACGACGAAGCTGGTCTGCAGGCTGGAGTCCTCGGAGCCCGTGAAGGCCAGCGTGATCTGCTGGCCGATGTACTGGCTCAGGTCCAGCGTGCGCTCGGTGTACCCCGTGGCCGCGTTGGCGTTGGAGTACGTCTGCTTCGCGGTCCCGTTGACCTTGACCTGGAAGGTGTCGTACGCCGTGGAGCCCGACTCGCCGGTGTCGATGTGCAGCCAGTACTTCAGGGTCGCCCTGGTGCAGCCGGCCGGGATCGTCACGGTCTGGCTGACCGTGTCGGTGGCCGTGGAGCCGTAGCCAGCCAGCCACGCGTACCGGGTGCCGGAGTGCGCGGACTGGCCGCTGAACGCGCCGATCGAGCCGGTGTCCCCGGTCCACGGCGAAGTGCCGCTCTCGAAGCCGCCGTTGGAGACCGCCTGGGAGGCCGTGCAGCCGCCGGAGCCGGTGACGGTCAGCGTGTACTGCGCGGTGTGCGTGGTGGAGCCGGCGCCGCTGATGGTGAGGTTGTACGTACCCGGCGCCACGGAGGAACCGACGGTGACCGTCGCCGTGGACGAGCCGCCGGAGGTCACCGAGGCCGGACTGAAGGAGACCGTGACCCCGGCGGGGGCGCCCGAGGCGGAGAGGCTGACGGTCTGGGCCGAGCCGTTGGTCGTGGCGGTGGACACGGTGGTGCTCAGCGAGGTGCCCGGGGCGGTGCTGCCCGTGGCGGGGCTCGCCGAGAGGGAGAAGTCGTCGGCCGGGACGGTCGCCGAGACCGCCTGGGACCACAGGGTGTAGGCGACGCCGTCGGCGCTGCGGTTCAGTCCGGTGGCGTTGATGTTGGCGGTGGTGTCGCAGGAGGAGTGGTAGCAGCTGTCGTACGCGGCGTTCGCCGTGCCGCCCCACTTGGCCGCCTGCGCCGAGGTCTTGCGGGCGCTCGCACCCATGGCGTAGCCGGAGGTGGGGATGCCGTAGTTCTCGAAGGAGTAGTCGTCGGAACGGCCCGCGCCCTCGGTGTTCTCCTCGGGCTGCAGGTTCAGCGAGTCCCAGTACGCCTTCATCGGGGCGGCGGCCGCGGAGGTGATGTGGTTGATGAAGTAGCCGCCGTTGCGCGAGGCGACCATGTCGAAGTTGTAGTAGGCCTTGATCGCCGAGCGCTGGGCGGAGGTCAGTGAACGGACGTAGAAGTCCGAGCCGTTGAGGCCCTGCTCCTCGTCCGTCCACCAGCCGAAGCGGACGCGGGCCGCCATCGACGGGTTGGTCTCGGCGAGTTTCAGCGCGACCTCCAGGAGGGTGGCGCTGCCGGAGCCGTTGTCGTTGATGCCGGGTCCGGCGGAGACGCTGTCGAGGTGCGAGCCGAACATGTACACCTTCGACGCGTCGCCGTGCGGCCACTCGGCGATCAGGTTGGGTCCGGCGCCGCTGGTGCAGCCGGAGGTGCAGGCCTGCTCGGTGACCGTGTAACCGGCCGCCTGGAGCTTGCCCTTCACGTAGGCGACCGAGTCGCGGTAGCCCTGGGTGGTCGATCTGCGGTTGCCGCCGTTGCGGGTCGCTATGGCGTTCAGCTCGGTCAGGTGCGCCTGGACCTTGGTGACGTCGATGTCGGGCGCGGCCGCGAGGGTGGCCGGAGCGGCCGCGGTGATGGTGCCCTCGGAGGCCGGCGCGGCGCTCGCGGGGAGCGCCACCAGGCCCAGTGCGGCGGCCAGGGTGACACCGGTCAGGGACAGGCCGGTCGGGGAGATTCTTCGAAGCACCGTGTCTCCTTTGTGGGGTGGGAGGAAACGGGAGGCGGGGCGTGGTGGTGCCGCGCCTCCCGGCCGATGCGGGTGGGGGTGGGGACCCGGGTGAGCGGTCCCGCACTGCGTATTGAGCATGCGCATGCCAAGTACAGGTCAAGCCTCGCCGTGCGGAACCGGCCGGATCCAGAGGTCCGCGCCGGCTCCTCGACGGCTCCCGGTGCGAGGTGGATCGGGGAGGCGCACCGGGGGTCACGAGGATTTGGGCGGGCGGCGACGAGGTTAACCGCCGTACGGTCCGTCCGCTCCTGTCCGTTTCCGGCACGTCCGCTTCCGGCCAGTGCGGCCGCCGGGCCGGTCCGTCCGCGCGACGTCCCTGGCCTCCCCCGGGACGGGCCCGTATCGTGCGCGCATGCCTGCGGCGCAGAACCCTTCGCACGACCGGCCGCCGACCGCCGCCGAGGCGCGGGCGGCCTACCTGGCCGCGGCCGGGCGGATCACGGCGACGGGGGCCCGGGACGCCGCCGCCGAACGGGAGGAACTGCGGGGCCTGTCCCCCGAGCTGACCCGGTGGCTCGCCGACCGGTGGCTCCTCGCCCCCGGCGGTGAGCGGCTGAGCACCCCGGACCGGGCCCTGCGGCACATCGTCTCGGAGCACGGGCGCCGGCTGCGGGAGACGGCCGAGAGGGCCGGCCGGGACGCCGAGGCGCTGGACGACGTGCTGTCCCTGCTGACGGCCCCGCGGTTCGACGCCCGGGAAGCGGTGGAGACCGAGTACTTCGCGGACCGGGAGCACACCCGCAAGCGGCTGGCGGAACTGGACGCGCTCAGCCGGGAGGAGTTCCTCGCGATGCGCAACTCCTTCCCCGACGCGCAGGTCCTCGACGCCAGCCTCGCAGGAGACCTGGACATGCTGGCGAACGGCGTCCGGATGCGCATGCTGACGTCCCAGCAGGCGGTCCGCTCACAGGCGCCCGCCCGCTACCTGAACGCGCTGGCCGACGCCGGGGCCGAGGTGCGGGTCGCCCCGACGGTGCCGCTGCACATGAACATCCTGGACCGGGCGATCGTCATCATCGGGGCGGGACCCGGGCCGCAGGGCGAGGGCGGCGACGTCATCCTGCACAGCACGCCCGTCGCCCGGTGCTTCTGCGCGGTCTTCACCCACGCCTGGGACCTCGCCCGGCCGCACACCGAGAGCCGGCCCGGACGCGGGCGCGCCGGCTGCGAACTGTCCGCGCAGGAACGCGAGGTGCTGGCGCTGCTGGCCACCGGCGCCAAGGACGAGACCATCGCCCGCCGGCTGGCCTGCTCGGACCGCACCCTGCGCCGCCTGATGAACCAGATCATGGAGAAACTCGGCACCTCCAGCCGCTTCGAGGCCGGAGTGACCGCGGCCCGCCTGGGTCTGGTGAACTGACCGGAAGCCGGCGGGCCGGGACGGTGCGGCCCGGCCGCGGCCGGGCACCCGCCCGCCTGCCGCACGCGGTGATGATGTTCCTCCAGGGGCTACCCCTCGGTAACCGCCCGCTTCTACGCTTCCGCCAACTTGACCGCGAGACAAGGGAGTTGACGGATGCGCGGAGTCAGACGGGTGGTGGCGTCCGTGGGGGCCGCCGCGATGCTGGCGGTGGGAGCGGGCCACGCGGCGGCGGAGGCGCCCAGGTTCTCCGACGTCACGGCGATCGGGACGCACAACGCGTACGAGAAGGACAAGTACGCGTACTTCGCGCAGGCGCTGGACTCGGGGGCCTCGCTGCTGGAACTGGACGTGTACGTCGACAGCCTGAGCCACCGGTGGCGGGTCAGCCACAGCAACCCGCTCGGCAACGACAACAACTGCGAGGCCGCGAAGAACCCGGACGAGCTGTACGGCAAGAGCCGCAACCAGGACCTCGGCGGCTGCCTGGACAACATCGCCGCCTGGAACCGGCTCCACCCCGACCATCCGCCGATCGTCTTCAAGGTGGAGATGAAGGTGGGCTTCAACGACCGGGCCGGGATGGGCCCCGACGAGTTCGACACCCTGGTGTCGGGCAGGCTCGGCGGCAGCGTCTACCGGCCGGCCGACCTGCTGGGCGGCACCCACTCCACCCTCGACGCGGCCGCCAGGGCCGACGCCTGGCCCTCCCGGGACGCCATGCGGGGCAAGTTCCTGTTCGAACTGATCCCGGGCACGGTGGAGCAGTCCAACCCGTTCGACCACTACTGGACGGACAAGGAGTACGGCGACCATCTGCGGGACCTGTCCGCGGCCGGCCGGATCTCCGCGGCCCAGGCGTTCCCGGCGGTCCTCGGCGCCGAGAACGGCGATCCGCGCGCCGGCCGGTACGACGCCTCGATCCGGCCCTGGTTCGTGTTCTTCGACGGGGACGCGGCGACCTACGTGGACAAGGGCTACGACACCTCGTTCTACGCCGCGAACCACTACATCCTGATCACCACGGGCGCCGACGGAGTGTCACCCGCGATCTCCTCGACCGACCCCACGGAGGCCGAAGTCGCCGCCCGCCTCGCCCTGCTGGCCAGGAACCACGCCAGCGTCATCACCTCCGACTGGGCCGCCGAGCCGGCCTCGGTACTGGGCTCGGTGACGACCCGGGGCTGATCCGGCACGGCGTGCGAGACCCGCGCCGAGGGGGCCGCCGGCGACGGCGGCCAAGGGCGCGGGACGGATCTCTCGTGCCGGACGGGGCATATATGAGTCGACTCCTGTAACCCCACGGCACCCCAGGGGGGTCCCCCCATGCTGCACGGCATCGACGTGAGCGCGTACCAGTCCTCGTCCTACGGCACGGACGGCCTCTCCTTCGTCTTCATCAAGGCGACGGAGGGTCGTTCGTACGTCAACCCCCGGCTCTCCGCGCAGACCAAGCACGGCCGCGACGCGGGGCTGGTCGTCGGCTACTACCACTTCCTGTGGCCGGGACACATCACCGCCCAGGCCGAGTACTTCGTCCGGCACGCCCCGGAGAAGGCGGGTGAACTGCTCGCCGTCGACTGGGAGACCACCAGCGAGGGCAACCACGCGAGCAACGCCGAGAAGGACCTGTTCATCCGGACGGTGAAGCAACTGCGCCCGCACAACAGGGTGCTGCTGTACACCAACCGCGACTACTGGCTGAACAAGGACCGCACCTCCTATGCCGGCGACGGCCTGTGGATCGCCGACTACGTGAGCGCGGGGCACCCCCGCATCAAGGCCAAGTGGCGCTTCCACCAGTACAGCAGCGAGCCCCACGACAAGGACGTGGCCGCCTTCGCGGACAAGGCGGCCCTGCGGAAGTGGGCCACGCCCTGACGACGCCGTCGGCGGGTCAGCCGCGGAAGGCCGCCGGCCGTTCCGGGGAGGCCTTGGAAAGGGCCTCGCGGACCGCGTCGGCGCCCGCCCGCAGGCCGTAGACCGGGGTGTCCGGCTGCTGGCGCCAGGAGTCGTCGATGCCGCCCGCGTCGACCGTGTCGAAGCCGAGCTCGTCGATGAGGTCGCGGACGATCCGCTTGGCGGCCTCGTCGTCACCGGCGACCGGCAGCGCCATCCGCTCGGGGTCGCCGGCCGGGCGGGGGCGGTCCAGGATGTCCTGGGCGTAGGTGCCGTTGAACGCCTTGACCACGGGGTGCCGGAGGTGCCGCTCGGTCCAGCGGCTCTCGGTCAGGCCCTCGTCCTCGATCCCGGCGATCCGGCCGTCGCGCTGCTGCGGGTAGTAGTTGCCGGTGTCGATCACGGCCACCCCCTCGGCGGCGCCGGACAGCAGGCCGGAAGGGAGTCCGGGGACCGCCTTCAGGGGGACGGTGACCACGACGACCTCGGCGCCCTCCGCGGCCTCCTCGGCCCGCACCGCCGTCGCGCCGGTCTCCTCGGCCAGGGCCTTCAGGGTCTCGGGTCCCCGCGAGTTGGCCACGGACACGTCGTGCCCGAGTGCGGTGAGCCGCCGGGTCAGATTGCCGCCGATGTTGCCCGCGCCGATGATGCCGATCTTCATGACAGACCTTCCCAGTCCATGCATGTGCATGCTTCTGACCTGGGCGACAACCACGCGCGGCGCCGGGCTATTCCGGCCGTTACGGCGAATGGGGGTACGCGGGCGCCGGGGCCCGGCGGAAGTCGTGACGGAGGGGGTGCCGTCCCGCTGCGGGACGGCACCCCCTCCGGGCACGTCACTTGCTCAGGTAGGCCCAGAACTCGTCGAACGACAGGACCTTGTCGCCGTTGAGGTCACGGGTCCGGATGACGGCCTCCGCCACCGTGTCGGTGACGTTCCAGTCACCCCCCTGGGCGAGGGCGGACTTGAACTCCGCCGCGGTGATGAAACCGTCACCGTCCGCGTCGATCCGCTGGAACTGCTTGCGTGCTTCCTCGATGTCCGCCACCGATCCGCCCCTTATGTTCGCGTTCTTCATGCCGTGCTGGCGTACTGACGCTGGTCAGATTAACGGTCCGTGTGCGCCTCCAGTGCGGCGACCACCCAGGCGAAGTCCTCCTCGTGCGCCGGGACGGGCGCTCCCTTCAGCACACCGAGCAGTGGCCGAGATGGTCCAGGACCCGGAGTTCCGGGCGCGGATGCGCGAGGCCGCCGAGTTCAACGCCGCCGACCGGGGGCCGGACACCCCGCGCGGGGCGTCCATGTGGTTCTTCAGCCGGCTCGTCCAGCTGGTGGGGCCGGCACGCGAGCGCGGTGTCGCCCCCGGCGCGCCGGAGGCCGGGCGGGTGCTGCGGGATCTGCTCGGCGACGCCGACCCGGCGGCCGTCCTCGAACGCATGAAGGCCTCCCACAATCCCCGGCTCGCCCGCTACCGGGAGCGAACCGGGAGGCCGGTGGCCCGCGCCAGCTCGCCGATGGTGAGAAGTGCGGTGCCGTCGTCGATCACGTCTGCGAGTCTGGGCCTTCCAGTCGGTGGAGACACAAGGAGCGGTGGGTTGGAGACCCTGCGGGACATACTGGACGCCGCGGCGCGCGGGGTGTTCCCGCCGGCCGACGGCCGTACGACGGTCGTACCCCAGCACGGGGCGCGGGACGCGGGGGTGCTGGCCTTCACCGCGCACTCCGTCGTCTTCACGGACGAGAACCCGCGGTGGGTGCGCGAGACGCTGGACGCGGTGGACTGCGATCCGCTGTCCGCGGCGCTGAACCCCGTCTTCCTGGCCGCCCTCCTGGCCCGCACGGGGCGCCGGGCGGAGACCGTCGACGCGCTGCTGGTCGGCTCACCGCTGCCCGGCGCACCGGCGCTCGCGCTGACCGAGATCGAGGACGCCGGCCACCCGCGCATCGCCTACGCCCGCCGTCGGCGCGACGGGGTACGGGCCTGGACGGCGGACGGCGGGGTGCTGGTCCTGGGGCGCGGCGTCGGCGGACGGCTGGAGGTGAGCGTCGAGGTGTACGAGGGGGCGCGGCACCGGGGGCTGGGCCGGGCCCTGGTGACGGCGGCCCGGCACCTGGCGGGGGAGCCGCTGTGGGCCCAGGCGGCGCCGGGGAACGCCCGCAGCGTGCGGGCGTTCCAGGCGGCCGGCTACCGCGTGGTGGGCGCGGAGGCGCTGCTGCTCGCCCCCTGACGCACCCCGCTCAGCGGAAGACGCCGGTGTGGCCGAGGGAGTAGCGGCCCGGCTGGGGGTAGACGGCGAGCCCGTGCGGACCGCTGCCGACCTTGATGCGGGCCAGTTGGGTGCCGGTGCGGGTGTCGATGGCGTACACCTCGGCGTTGTAGCGGCCGGAGAGCCACAGCACCTTGCCGTCGGCCGAGACCCCGCCCATGTCGGGGCTGCCGCCGCCGGGCAGGTGCCACTTCTTGGTGAGCCGGTTCCGGGTGAAGTCGAAGACGGAGATGGAGCCCTCGCCGCGGTTGGAGACGTACATCTCGCGGGAGTCGCGGCTGACGTACAGGCCGTGCGTGCCCTTGCCGGTGGCGAGGAACGCCGGCCGGCCGAAGGTGTCGCCGTCGAGGACCCACAGGCCGTTGGCCACCATGTCGGCGATGTAGAACCGCTTGCCGTCCGGTGAGATCTTCACGTCCTGGGGCATGGCGCCGCGCACGTCCAGCTTCTGCCGGCCGATCACCTCCATCCGCGCGGTGTCGACCTTGAGCAGCTCGCCGCTGAACTCGCAGGAGACGATGAAGTAGCGGCCGTCGAGGGAGAAGTCGGCGTGGTTGACGCCGGCGCAGTCGACCGGGACGGCCTTGACCTCCTTCATGGTGTGCGCGTCGCGGAAGACCAGGCGGCGGTCCTTGGAGGCCATGACGACGGCGTACTTGCCGTCGGGCGTGAAGTACAGGTTGTACGGGTCGTGCACGTCGACCGGCTTGCCCGCCTTGCCGGTCCGCGGATCGATGGGGGTGAGGGAGTTGCCGAGGTCGTTGTTGACCCACAGCGTCCTCAGGTCCCAGGAGGGCACGACGTGCTGCGGCTGGCGGCCCACCCGGATCGTCTCGATGATCTTGTACGTCTTCGGGTCGATGACCGTGACGGTGTCGGAGTTGGTGTTGGGCACGTAGACCCGGGAGGGGAAGCCCTCGACCACCGGCGAGAGCCGGCCCGGGCGGTCGGCGGCGTAGACGTCGCTGGGGTCCTCCACCGGCGGCATCCCCGGCAGTACGTCCACCCGCGGCTTCTTCGCCTGCGGCTGGACGGGCGCCTTGCTGCCGATGGCCTCGTTCTCGCGGTGCTGGGAGGCGCCGCACGCGGACAGCAGGGTCAGGGCGGTGAGGGCGGTTCCGGCGGCCAGCAGGCGGGCGGCTTTCGTGGTTCGCATCAGCTCAGCAGCTCCGTGGTGGTGACCGCGCGCAGTCCGCGGCGGTCGAGTTCGTGGAGTACGGCGGGGAGGGCGGTGACCGTGCCGGGATAGCCGAAGTGCAGGCTCACCACCGAGCCGGGGCGGACCTCGGCCGCGACCTTGCGGGTGATGGCGTCGGCGCCGGGCCGGGTGTAGTCGAGCGAGTCGACGTCGTACGACAGCACGTGCGGGTAGCCGGCGGCGCGGGCCAGTGCGGCGACCTCGGCGGAGGCGGTCGGGGAACGGGAGGGCCGGAACCAGGTGCCGATGGACCCGGTGAGCCGCTTCAGCCGGTCCGCGCAGTCGGTGATCTCCCTGCGGGCGTCGGCCGGTGACATGGCGTTGACGGCGACGTGCCGCTGGGTGTGGTTGCCGAGGTCGTGGCCGCCGTCGAGGACGCGGCGGGCGAGGTCCGGGTGCTCGTCCAGCCAGGTGCCGACGGCCAGCACGGTCAGCCGGGCCCCGTGGCGTTCGGCGGTGCCCAGCAGGGAGGTGGCGAGCTCCGGGTCGCCCTGGCCGTGGAAGGTGAGGGCGACCCGGGGGCGGCCGCGCGGACCGTGGGTGATCTGGGCGGGCTGCCCGGGATAGGAGCGGGGGGCGGGGGCGGCACGGGAGGTGGCCGCGTGGTGGCCGGACGCGCGGGCGGACGCGTCGGCGGAGGCGGTGGCGCTCGGTGCGGCCGGAGCGCCCGCACAACCGGCGGCGAACGCGCCCCCGGCGACGAGCCCGGCGCCCGCGCGCAGCACCTCGCGGCGGTTGGTCGTGGTCACCCGCACCATTTAAGGGGTGAAGGGTAAGAAAACGCCCGATTGGCCCGATCGGAGGAGGATGTCGGGTCGCCCCGCCCGGGCGGGCGGGGGCGGTGGTCGCGGTGGCGTCAGCGGCCCGTGTCGCGCTCGGCGACACGCATCTCGAACCAGGTGGTCTTGCCGCGCGGCAGCAGGTCCACGCCCCAGCGGTCGGCGAGTTTGTCCACCAGGAACAGGCCGCGACCGCTGACGTCCATCTCCTGAACCGGCATCAGACAGGGCAGTCCGCGGGAGGGGTCCCTGACCTCCACGCGGATCCAGCCGCGGCGCCGGCGCATCCGCAGGCCGAAGACCCGGGCGCCGGTGTGCCGAACGGCGTTGCCGACGAGTTCGGAGACGAGCAGGACCGCGTCCTCGGTCATCTTGGGGGTAAGCCCCCAGTGCCGCAGGACGACGACCTGGGCCAGCCGGCGCGCGGTGGCCGCGGACTCGGGGCGGGACGGCAGCGGCACCTCCGCCTCCGTCGGGTTGCCGAAGAGCTCGAGCGCCTTGAGCGCCCGCTCGTCCTCGACCGCGGGCGACCAACGCGCCGCGGCCGCACGGCTGTGTCCCCGCGGCTGCCCGATGCCCTCCAGCCCCGCCATGCCCCCATGATGGCCGTCCGGAGACGTCTCCGTGGGCGTTCCCGGGGAATACGCCCCCCGCGCGCTCCCGTCCCGCTCCAGCCCTCCGGCATATGCCGAAGGCATTACAGGACCGACGACAGACCGTCCGACCTGCGGAGACGACTCACTTCCGGGCAAGCGTCAGGCTCCCTCGACGAGGCAGGCTTAAGGTGGATTTAAGGCTCCCATAAACCGCCCCATCGAGGGACCCGGATCAGACAACGTGTCAATTGCAAGCGTATGTGCGGGAGTTCACACGTCCGGGGGTCACAGGAACTTGGCCTTGCCCGGCCCCTCCTCCACGAAGCTGCGCATGCCGCGCTCGCGGTCCTCGGTGGCGAAAAGGCCCGCGAACCAGTTGCGTTCGACGGCCAGACCGGTGTCGATGTCGGTCTCCAGACCGGTGTCGACGGATTCCTTCGCGGCGCGCAGCGCGATCGCGGGGCCCTGCGCGAGCCTCGCCGCCCACGCGTGCGCCTGCTCGTACACCTCGGCGGCCGGGACGACCCGGTCCACCAGGCCGATGGCGAGCGCCTCGTCGGCCTTCACCTGGCGGCCGGTGAAGATCAGGTCCTTCGCCTTGGAGGGGCCGACCAGCCGGGGCAGGCGCTGGGTGCCGCCGGCGCCCGGGATCAGGCCGAGCAGGATCTCGGGCTGGCCCAGCTTGGCGTTGTCCGCGGCGATGCGGAAGTCGGCGCAGAGGGCCAGCTCGCAGCCACCGCCGAGGGCGTAGCCGGTGATGGCCGCGACGACGGGCTTGGGGATGCGGGCTACGGCGGTGAAGGAGTCCTGCAGGGCGCGGGCGCGCAGGACCATCGCGGTGTGGTCCATCTCCTGCATCTCCTTGATGTCCGCGCCCGCCGCGAACACCCGCTCACCGCCGTAGATCACCACGGCGCGCACGTCCTCGCGGCGCGTGGCCTCCTCGGCGAGTTCCTTCAGCCGGTCCTGCGTGGCCACGTCCAGCGCGTTCATCGGCGGCCGGTCCAGGCGGATCGTTCCGACACCTTCGGCGACTTCGAGATTCACGGTCATGCCGAGCAGGTTAACGGGGGCTAACGGCGGTTGACGCGGTGCCGTCCGTCACAACCGGCCGGGGGTCCGGGGGTCGCCCCCGGGCAGGCACAGCACGGGGGCTAACGGCGGTTGACGCGGTGCCGTCCGTCACAACCGGCCGGGGGTCCGGGGGTCGCCCCCGGGCAGGCACAGCACGGGGGCTGCCGGCGGTTGACGCGGTGCCGCCCGTCACCAGGGCCCCGGAGGGGCGCGGGCACCGCGCGATCAGCGACGGCGCACCCGCGCCCCGGGGCGGCCCAGCCCCACCGGGCTCTCGCCGCGACGGGGAACCGGGGCTCACTTCTTCCAGTCCTCCCACGACATGTTCCAGCCGTTGAGCCCGTTGTCCGGGGCCACCGTCCGGTCGTGGGAGTGCTTCACGACGACCACGTCGCCGAGCATCGAGTGGTTGAAGAACCAGGCCGCCGGAACGCCCTTGTCGTATCCGCCGCGCACGTCGCGCAGTCCGACGCAGCCGTGGCTGGCGTTGTAGTTGCCGAAGGCGCCGCCACCCCAGTAGTTGCCGTGGACGAACGTGCCGGAGTTGGTCAGGCGGATGGCGTGCGGGACGTCCTTGATGTCGTACTCGCCGCCGTAGCCCACGGTCTCGCCGTTCATGCGGGTCACGGCGAGCTTCTCGCTCATGACCATCTGGCCGTTCCAGGTCTCGTAGCCGGGCTTGCCGGTGGTGACCGGGATGGTCTTGACGACCTTGCCGTCCTGGGTGACCTTCATGGTGTGCTTCTTGGCGTCCACGACGGACACCTGGTTGCGGCCGATGGTGAACTTCACGGTCTTGCGCTGCTTGCCGTAGACGCCGTCGCGGCCCTCCACGCCGTCGAGGTTGAGGTCGACGGTGACCTTGGTGCCTTCCTTCCAGTACTTCTCCGGGCGGAAGTCCAGGCGGTCGTTGCCGAACCAGTGCCCCTCGACGTCGACGGCCGGCTCGGTCCTGACGCTGATGGCCTTCTCGACGTCCGCCGGGCTGGTGATGCCCCGGGTGAAGCGGACGGAGAACGGCATGCCCACCCCGACGGTCGAGCCGTCCTCGGGGGTGAAGTAACCGACGAAGGTGTTCCGCGGGGTGAGCGTGGTGAAGCTGGAGTCCTCGGCGGCCTCGCGGCCGGCGGAGTCCTTCGCGACCGCGTGCACGCTGTACTTGGTGCCGGCGGCCAGATGGGTCGACGGCTTCCAGGCGGCTCCGTCGCCGGTGACGGAGCCGTCCACCTTCGCGCCCTTGGCGTCCTTGACGGTGACCTCGGTGAGCTTGCCCTTGGCGACGCTCACCTTCAGGGCGCCGCTGGTGTCGACGCCGGTGGCACCGGACTTGGGCGAGATGCTGACGGCGGCCGTGGACTGCTCGCTCTGCCGCGTGCCGGCGTCCTGGCCCTTCCCGTCCCCCGCTCCGGTGCCGGACTCCCGGTCACCGCCCCCGCCGCACGCGGTGACGGCCACGAGCAGAGCGCCGGATATGAGCGTCAGCCCCTTGCGGCCGAACCTCCGGCCCCCCACCGATGCCCCCGATATCGGCCGCACGTTCACCTTGCACTCCCCTCGCCGGGCCAGGTCAGGCCCGCTCCCCACCACACTTGGTGTGCGCATGTTAACCGCAGGATTTCGAGCGGGGAGGCGGCCGAAGGTCACCGTTCCGTCGCAACTTCAACCGACTGCCGCGGTCCGAACCCCCGGCCCGTTCGGCTCACTTGACGGCACTGCCCGTTTTCCACTCCTTCCAAGCCATGTTCCACCCTCCGAGCCCGTTGTCGGGAGCGACTGTTTTGTCCTTGCTGTTGACGACCTCGACGACGTCACCGACGAGACTGCGGTCGAAGAACCAGCCCGCGGGCGTGTCCGAGCCGCCGCCCTTGACGTCCCTGAGCCCGACACAGCCGTGACTGACGTTCACGCTGCCGGGGGCCTCGGGCGACCAGTAGTTGCCGTGCAGGAAGGTGCCGGAGTCGGTGAGCCGCATGGCGTGCGGGACGTCGGGGATGTCGTACTCGCCGCCGAAACCGACCGTCCGGCTGTTCATGCGGGTGACCTCGAGCATCTCCATCACCACCATCTTCCCGTTGTAGGTGGTGGTCTTCGGGGCGCCCGCGGTGATCGGCACGGTGGCCAGCAACTGCCCGTCGCGCCGCACCTCCATCATGTGCCGGGCCGCGTCCACCAGGGAGACCTGGCCGCGGCCGACGGTGAAGGTGAACGTCTTGTCCTGCAGGCCGTAGACGCCGGGGGCGCCCTCCACGTCCCGGAGGCCGAGGTCGACGGTGACCTCGGTACCGGGCTTCCAGTAGCGCTCGGGACGGAAGTCGAGCCGGTCCTTGCCGAACCAGTGCGGGCGGATCTCCACCGGCGGGTTCGCGGTCACGCGCACGGCGCGCTCGACGGCGGCGCGGTCGGTGATCTCCCGGTTGAAGGAGAGGGAGACGATCATCCCGATGCCGACGGTGGCCCGGTTCTCGGGGGTGACGTAGCCGATGAACCGTTCCTCGGGCACATACGTCGTGAACGTGCTGTGCCGGGCCGAGCGGCGGCCCTCGGAGTCGAGGGCGACCGCGTCGACGGTGTATTTGGCGGCCAGCGCCAGCCGGTCGCCGTCCGGTTCCCAGCCCAGTCCGTCGGCGGTGATGTGCCCGGGGACCGGGGCGTCCTGTGCGTCCTGGGACATCACGACGCTCACCTTCTCCAGGCGCCCGTCGGACACCCGGACCCGTAGCCGCTCCTGGGGCCGGACGGCGGTACTGCCGTCGCCCGGAGTGACCCGGATGGCGTCCTTCGGGGCCGGCGGTCCGCCGAGCAACCGGTCGATGTCCGGACCGCCGTGGCCGCCCGCGGTGCAGCCGGCCAGCAGTCCCACCCATGTCAGTACGGCGGCCAGCGCGGCCCCCGCGCGCCGTGCGCGTCCTTGTGCGTGCCTCACATGGGACTCAACGAGCGGGCACGCTCCGGGGAAACGTGAGTGCGACGCCCGTGCTGGGCAGAACAGTGGGGAGGACGACACGAAGGGGAGTTCTTCCCGGCCGGGGAGGGCTCCCCCAGCCCGCGTCGGAGCCGCCGGGGCGCAGCCGTTCCGGGCGGCCGGGTGCGCGCCCGCGCGCGCCCGGCCGTTCGGCGCGGCGCGCTGCGCCCCGCGGGCGAGCCACTGAAAGAGGGGCCGACTGGTGACGAGCGCAGCCGAGCAGCGGGCACGGGCCGGGGAGCCGGCCGCCGGGAGCGGGCCGGCGACGGCCGCGGTGAGCGGCGCCCGTCGCGGGGTGCCGCCCGCACCACCCGTCTGGCCGGGCGCGCCGACCCCGCTGGGGGCCCGGTTCCGGGTCGGCCCGGACGGTGTCGCGGGCACCAACTTCGCGCTGTGGGCGGCCGGGGCGGAGGCGGTCCGGCTGTGCCTGTTCGACGAGCGGGGCCGGGAGACACAGGTTCGGCTGACCGAACTGACGCACGAGATCTGGCACGGCTTCGTGCCAGGCGTGATGCCCGGGCAGCGCTACGGCTACCGCGTGCACGGCCGCTGGGACCCGTGGACCGGTGCGCGCTGGAACCCGGCGAAGCTGCTGCTCGACCCGTACGCGCGCGCGGTGGACGGGGAGTTCCGCCTGCCGCCGGAGGTCTACGGGCACGTCCGGGACTGGCCGGAGCAGCACGTCGCCGACACCGTCCGGGACGACCGGGACTCCGCGCCGCACGTCCCCAAGGGCGTCGTGGTCCATGACGACGACGACTGGTCCGACGACCGCCGCCCCAAGACACCGTGGGCGGACTCCGTCATCTACGAACTGCACGTACGCGGCTTCACCAGACTGCACCCCGGCATCCCCGAGGAGCTGCGCGGCACCTACGCCGGGCTCGCCCATCCGGCGGCGGTGGAGCACCTCACCGGGCTGGGCGTCACGGCCGTGGAACTGCTCCCCGTGCACCAGTTCGCCCACGAGGACCATCTGCTGCGGCGGGGCCTGAGGAACTACTGGGGCTACAACTCCATCGGCTACTTCGCCCCGCACGCGGCCTACGCGGCCTCGGGGACGACAGGCGGCCAGGTCGGCGAGTTCAAGCGGATGGTCCGCGCGCTGCACGCGGCGGGCATCGAGGTCATCCTGGACGTGGTCTACAACCACACCGCCGAGGCGGGCGAACTGGGGCCCGCGCTCTCCCTGAAGGGCATCGACAACCGGGGCTACTACCGGCTCCAGCACGACGCGCGCCGGTACGCCGACTACACCGGCTGCGGCAACACCCTGCACGTGGTCCAGCCCCAGGTGCTGCGCCTGATCACGGACTCGCTGCGCTACTGGGTGACCGAGATGGGCGTGGACGGCTTCCGCTTCGACCTCGCGGCGGCGCTCGCCCGCTCGATGCACGACGTCGACATGCTGTCCCCCTTTCTGGCGGTGATCGCCCAGGACCCGGTGCTGCGCCGGGTGAAGCTGATCGCGGAACCGTGGGACATCGGCTCGGGCGGCTACCAGGTGGGCGCCTTCCCGCCGCTGTGGACCGAGTGGAACGACCGCTACCGGGACACCGTGCGGGACTTCTGGCGCCACGCGCTGCCCGACGTGCGGGAGATGGGCTACCGCCTGTCCGGCTCGAGCGACCTGTACGCCTGGGGCGGCCGGCGGCCCTACGCCTCCGTCAACTTCGTCACCGCGCACGACGGTTTCACCCTGCGCGACCTGGTCTCCTACGGCGGCAAGCACAACGCGGCCAACGGCGAGGGCAACCGCGACGGCACCGACGACAACCGCTCCTGGAACTGCGGCGCGGAGGGGGAGACGGACGACGGGCGGGTACGGGCGCTGCGGCGCCGGCAGTTGCGGAACCTGATGACGACCCTGCTGCTGTCCACCGGTGTGCCGATGCTGGTCGCCGGTGACGAACTCGGGCGCACCCAGCGCGGCAACAACAACGCCTACTGCCAGGACAACGAGATCAGCTGGGTGGACTGGTCCCTGCTGGACGATCCCGCCTGGCGCTCGCTGTACGAGCTGACCTCCCGGCTGATCGCCCTGCGCCACCGCCATCCGGTGCTGCGCCGCCGGGCCTTCTTCTCCGGGCGCGCCCACTCGGCGGCCGGGCTGCGCGACCTGGCCTGGTTCACCCCGCGGGGCGAGGAGATGACCGAGGGCGACTGGTACGCCCCCGCCGCCACGCTTGGCATGTATCTGTCCGGTCGGGACATCCCGGGCCGGGACGAGCGGGGCGTTCCGATCCTGGACGACAGCTTTCTCGCGGTGCTGCACGCCGGGGACCGCCCGACGGTCTTCGTGCTGCCGGGGCCGCCGTGGGCGGAGCGCTACGAGGTGGTGGTCGACACCTCGCGCGAGGAGCAGTCCGAGGCGCCGGGCACGGTCCACCCGGCGGGCGAGGCGGTCACGGTGCCCGCGCGGTCGCTGCTGTTCCTGAGGGCCGGGTGAGCGCGGGCGGGGCCCGCCGGGGTGCGGGTGCGCGTCCGGCCGGCTCCCGCGCCGGTGCTCACGGCCCTACGGCCGGTCCGCCCGGCCGAGGATTCCGCGGTCGTAGGCCGCCGCGACCGCGGCCGCGCGGTCGCTGACACCCAGCTTGGCGTACAGGTGGGTGAGATGGGTCTTCACGGTGGCCTCGCTGATGAACAGCTCCCGGGCGATCTCGCGGTTCGACGTGCCCCGGGCGACCAGCCCCAGGACCTCGCGCTCACGGGCGGACAGCGGTTCGCCGCCGGGTGCGCGGACCGCGGAGACCAGCCGGGAGGCGACGGCCGGGGAGAGGACGGTGCGGCCCGCGGCGGCGGCCCGCACCGCGCCGAACAGCTCCTCGCGCAGGGCGTCCTTGAGGAGGTAGCCGGTCGCCCCGGCCTCGATCGCGGGCAGGGTGTCGGAGTCGGTGTCGTACGTCGTCAGCACGAGCACCTTGGCGCGGGCGCCGTCCCGGGTGAGCGCGCGGATGGCGTCCACCCCTCCCCCGCCGGGCATCCGCAGGTCCATGAGGATCACGTCCGGGTCGAGCGCGGCGGCCCTGGCGACGGCCTCGGGGCCGTCGGCCGCCTCCCCGAGGACGGTGAAGCCGGGCGCGGACTCGAACATACCGCGCAGACCGTCCCGTACGACCGGATGGTCGTCGACGATCAGCAGGGTGATGACGCTCTCATCGGTCATGGCGCACCAACGGTACGCGAGCCGACACCGCGGTGCCGTGGCCCGGTTCGGTCTCGAAGGTGACGCAGCCCGCGATGCGTTCGGCGCGGGCGCGCATCCCGTCCAGGCCGAATCCGCCGGACCGGGTGCGGGCCCGGGCGGTGAGCGGGTCGAAGCCGCGGCCGTCGTCGCGGATGTCGAGGACGACCTCGTCGCCCATGAAGGACAGGGTGACGCCGACGCGGGCGGCCCCCGCGTGCCGGGCGGTGTTCGACAGGGCCTCCTGCGCGATCCGCAGCAGGGTGGCGGAGACCTCGTCGTGCAGGTGCTCCGCGGTGCCGGTGACGGTGAACTCGGCGCGTACGCCGACGCGTTCGCGCCACTCGGCGACCGTCTTGCGCAGCGCGTCGGGCAGTCCGTCGTCGGCGAGCGCGACGGGGGCGAGGTTGTGCACCGAGCGGCGGGCCTCGCCGAGGCTGTGCCGGGCGAGGGCGGAGGCGCGCTCCAGATGGGTGCGGGCCACGGCCAGGTCGGGGGCGCCGGCGACGACCTGGAGCTGGGCGATGATGCCGGTCAGGCCCTGGGCGATGGTGTCGTGGATCTCGGCGGCGAGGCGGCGGCGCTCGTCGGCGACCCCGGCCTCCCGCGCCTGGACGAGGAGCTGGGCGTGCAAGGCGGCGTTCTCGTCGAGCGCCTGGTGCAGGGCGGCGTTGGTCCGCTCGAGTTCGGCGATGGTCTCGGTGCGCTCACGGGAGCGCTGCGCCTCCTGCTCGGTGAGATGGGCCGCCACCATCTGCAGGCCGGAGTTGGCCACCAGGAGTCCGGCGAAGAGGATCCACTGGACCGCGCCGCCGAACGGCGGTCCGCCGGCCTGGGCGCCGGCCACGGTGACCGCGCTCGCCAGCAGTCCGGCCCGCTGCCACCTGCGCGGCAGCGTCTCGTCGGCGTCCATGTACCCGGCCGCGGCGTAGAACGCGAAGAACGGGTTGAGCCAGGTCAGGGCGAAGGCCAGGGCCCAGCGGACGCCGTAGTACGCGGTCCCGCCCGGGGACGGCGTCCGGCCGCGGCAGGATGTGCGCGGACGGCTGCCGTGCCACCACAGCTGGAGCGCGACGGCGGCCCCGACCAGCGCCCACGCGGTGTACCACCGGGACGGGCCGGCGTGCGGATCGGCGGAGGCGACCGCTAGGACGACACCGATGCCGAGCAGCGCGTACGGCCCCCAGGTGTGCAGTTGCTCCCAGCGCCGGTCGATGCGCGTGTCCACCGCGGTCATGTCCCCAGTCTGCACGGCCCGTTCCCGCCTACTCCCAGCGGAACCAGCGGCCGGCCGCCCCCGTGAGCAGCAGGATCCACACCGCCAGCACCCCCAGGTGGCTCCAGCCCGGCCAGTGCCCGGCCGCCGCCCGGTTCAGGGCCTGGGCGGCCGCCCCGAAGGGGCTGTAGCCCACGATCCTGGCGAGGAGGCGCGGCATGGCCTGCACCGGCAGCCAGACACCCGCGCAGAACATGGCCGGGAAGAACACGGCGGACCCGATGGCACCCGCCGTCTTCGTCGTACGGGACAGAGCCGACACCACGGATCCGAGGGCGAGGGAGACCAGGACGGCCGGCAGCAGGGCCAGCGCGTATCCCACGAGCTGCTTCGGCAGGTGCACGCCGAAGGCGAGCCGTCCCACCACCAGCACCAGCAGCGCCGACGCCAGGGAGGCGACGCCGAAGACCACCATGTGCGCCGCGAGCACGGAGCCCGGACGGACGGGTGTCGTCCGCATCCGCCGCAGGATGCCGCGCTCCCGGTACCCCGTCAGGGACTGCGGCATGGACTGCAGACCGCCGACGATCAGGCCGAGCAGTACGGCCACCGGGACATAGGCGTCGATCGTGCGCAGACCGCCGAGGGAGTCCTGGGGCTGCCGGAAGGACGGGATCGAGCCGAGGATCACCAGCAGCAGCGTCGGGAAGAGCAGGATCCAGAAGACGGCGCCGGGCTCGCGGCGGAAGAGGCGGGCCTCGGTGCGCAGTACGGCGATGCTCATGCCGTCGGCTCCTTCGTCAGGTCGAGGAACGCGTCGTCCAGCGTGGCGTCCGTGACGCGCAGCTGGTGGGCGGTGACGCGGTGGCGGGCGAGCAGGGTGAGGACGGCGTCGACGGTGTCGTCGGTGCCGGAGAGCGTGATCCGGCCGTCCTTGTGCGCCACGGAGGAGAGGTGCGGCAGTGCGTTCAGATCGCGCTCGTCCAGCGGTGCGGACGGGGTGAAGCTGATGACGGTGGCGCCGGCCGAGCGGCGGATCAGCCCCGCCGGGGTGTCGAGCGCGGCCAGCCGGCCCTTGTCGATCACGGCGATGCGGTCGCAGAGCCGCTGGGCCTCCTCCATGAAGTGGGTGACGAGCAGCACGGTCACCCCGCGGTCCCGGACGTCCTCGATGAGCCGCCAGGTGTCGCGGCGTGCGCGCGGGTCCAGGCCGGTGGTGAGTTCGTCGAGGACGACGATCCTGGGATTGCCGACGAGGGCGAGCGCGATGAACAGCCGCTGCTTCTGTCCGCCGGACAGCCGGCCGAACCGGCTGCCGAGCCGGCCGGTCAGGCCGAGGCGTTCGGCGAGGGGCCCCCAGTCGAGCGGGTCGCGGTGGAACGAGGCGTACAGTTCGAGCGCCTCGCGGACGGTGATCCTCGGCTGGAGCTCGCTCTGCTGGAGCTGGGCGCCGAGCACCCGGGAGACCCGCTCGTGGTCGGCGGCCGGGTCGAGACCGGTGACCCGGACGCTGCCCCCGTCGGGGACGCGCAGGCCCTCTACGCACTCGACGGTGGTGGTCTTGCCGGCGCCGTTCGGGCCGAGGATCCCGAAGATCTCGCCCTCCTCCACACCGAAGGAGACGTCGTCGACGACCGCGCGGCCGCCGTAGAGCTTGCGCAGTGCGGTGACTTCGATGACAGGCATGGTCCGAGCGTCGCGGAGCGGGCCCGCCCGGCACATCCTCCGTCCCGCGACGGCGGCATCGTCCGATCGGCCGATGGCGGGGTGCGACCGCGAGCGCCGGGGGCGTCCCGCCGGGCGCCCGTTCCGCGGGCGGCGCGGTGGCCGCGCGGCGGGCCCCGGGCACGGTCCGGCCGCCCGAAGCCGCAGGTCGTAGGTCCAGCGGCGGAGCCGGGTCCGGCCAAAACTCGGTGGGCGATGTCAGTGGCGATCCGTAGGCTCACCCCTGATGCCCACGACACGTGCAACCACCGCAGAAGAAGTCCGCCCCGAGCGGTCGGCCGTCCGCACCCTGCTGCGCCTGTGGCCGTTCGTGCGGCCCGTGCGGGCGCGGCTGTTCACGGCCGCCTTCGTCGCGGTCGTCGCCTCGTGCGTGGGCCTGGTGATCCCGCTGGTGCTGAAGTGGATGGTCGACGGGCCGGTCGCCGACCGGAACCCGGCGGGTGTCTGGCTCGGCGCGCTGTGCCTGCTGCTCCTCGGCATCGCCGAGGCGGTCCTGTTCGGCATAAGGCGCTGGCTGGTGGCCCGGCCGCTGTCGCACGTCGAGGCCGAACTGCGGGCGGCCCTGTACCGCCGGCTGCAACGGCTGCCGGTGTCCTTCCACGACCGGTGGGCCTCGGGCCAGCTCCTCTCCCGGGCCACCACCGATCTGATGCTGCTGCGCATGTTCCTGGCGTTTCCGCTGACCTTCCTGCTGGTCAACGGTGTGACGATCCTCGTCGGCGTGGTGATCATGCTGATGCAGGACTGGGTGCTCGGCCTGGTCATCCTCGGGCCCGCCGTTCCGGTGCTGTGGACCTGCGTGGTCTTCGAGCGGCGCTACGCCGAGGTGGCGCGGCGCGCCCAGGACCAGGTCGGCGACCTGACCACGGTCGTCGAGGAGAGCGTCCTCGGCATCCGCATCATCAAGGGCTTCGGCCGGCACCGCACCCAGGCGCGGGCCTTCCACGAGCTGTCGGGCAGGCTGCGCGGCACGGAACTGCGCAAGGCCCGGCTGCTGGCCACCATCTGGGGCGTCATCGTGACGCTGCCGGAGATGGCCATCGGCGCCGCGCTGGTGGTCGGCGCGCTGCAGGTGGCCGACGGCGAGCTGTCCGCGGGCACGCTGGTCGCGTTCCTGAGCACGGCGCTCGCCCTGCGCTGGCCGGTGGACTCCATCGGCTTCCTGCTGGCCATGAGCCAGGAGGCGGCGACCGCCACCGAGCGGTACTTCGAGGTGATGGACGAGGAACCGGAGAGCGCCGGGGCGGCCGCGGACGGCGCCGGCGACGGGTCCGGACCCGGGCTGCGCTTCCACGGCGTACGGTTCCGCTACCCCGACGCGCCCCCGGACTCCCCGCCCCTGCTCGACCGCGTCGACCTGCACATCCGCCCCGGTGAGTCCATGGCCCTGGTCGGGGCCACCGGCAGTGGCAAGACGACGCTGACCGCGCTCGTCCCCCGGCTGCACGAGGTCACCTCGGGACGCATCAGCCTGAACGGCGTGGACATCGCCGCCATGCCCCGCGAGGAGCTGCGCGCGAGGGTCGCCGTGGCCTTCGAGGAACCCACGCTGTTCTCCGCGTCCGTCGGCGAGAACGTACTGATGGGCGCGGCGGACGGCGCCGGCGAGGCGGACCTGGACCGGGCGCTCGCGGTCGCCCAGGCCGACTTCGCGCACGCGCTGCCGCAGGGCACCGGCACCCAGGTGGGCGAGCAGGGGCTGAGCCTGTCCGGCGGGCAGCGCCAGCGCCTTGCGCTGGCCCGCGCGGTGGTCGGCCGGCCGGAGTTCCTGGTGCTGGACGACCCGCTGTCCGCGCTGGACGTGCACACGGAGGCCGCCGTCGAGGCCGCGCTGCGCCAGGTGCTCGCCGACACCACCGCGCTGATCGTGGCCCACCGGCCGTCCACGGTGCTGCTCGCCGACCGGGTCGCCCTGCTGTCGGGCGGCCGGATCGCCGCGGTCGGCACGCACCAGGAACTGCTGCGCACGAACGCCGAGTACGCGCACCTGATGTCGGGCGCGGCGGCCGGGGACCGGGAGGACCACCGATGACCAGCACGACGACCGCCGCCCCGGCCACGGACGACGAGGAGCGGCCGCCGCGGGCGCGGGACACCGGCGACGGCGACCCCTTCGACCACGACGTCCTGCCCACGCCGCCCGGCGCCACGGCCGCGCTGCTGCGCTCGCTGCTCGCGCCCATGAAGTCCCGGGTCGCCGTCACCACGCTCCTGCTGCTGCTCCAGCAGGCGGCCGTGCAGGCGGGTCCGCTGCTGGTGGCGTACGCCATCGACAACGCCGTTCCGGCGTTCCGGGACCACGACCACGGGCCGCTGATCGCGGTGGGCGCCGGCTACCTGCTGTGCGCGCTGCTCTCCGGCGGGCTGCAGTTCGCGTTCATCGAGGCCTCCGCCCGGGTCAACCAGAACGTGCTGCTGGATCTGCGGGGCCGGATCTTCCGGCACGCGCAGGCCCTCAGCGTCGACTTCCACGAGCGGTACACGAGCGGTCGCCTGATCTCCCGCTCCACGACGGACGTCGAGTCGCTGCGCGAACTCCTCGACGAGGGGCTGCAGGAACTGGTGACCGTCGTCCTGTCCTTCGTCTACATCTCGGCGATGCTGCTGTGGCTCGATCTCGGCCTCGGCGCGGTCGCGGTGGCCTCCTTCGTGCCGCTGTACCTGCTGGTGCGGATGTACCAGCGGCGGGCGGGGCGGGTGTACCGGGCGCGGTCCACGGCGATCGCGACGGTGATCGTGAAGTTCGTGGAGACGATGAACGGCATCCGCCCGGTGCGCGCCTTCCGCCGGGAGGCGGCGAACGACGCCGAGTTCGCCGTGCTGAACCAGCGGCACGAGCGCACCAACGGCGACGCCCTGCTGGAGATGGCCCGGTACGTGGTCGGCTCCCGGCTGGTGGCCAACACGGCGGTCGCCGGGATCGTGCTGTGGGGCGCCTACCGGGTGGCGTCCGGATCGCTGGAGCTGGGCGTGCTGGCGGCGGCCGTGCTGTACCTGCGGCGGCTGTACGACCCGATCGACCGGCTCGGCATGTTCCTGAACTCCTACCAGTCCGCGGCCGCTTCGCTGGAGAAGATCGCCGGGCTGCTGGCCCAGACGCCGACCGTGCCGGAGCCGTCGGCGCCGCGCGAACTGCCCGCGCTCGGGAACGGTTTCCCGGGCCGCGAGGTGGTCTTCGACGGGGTCCGCTTCGCGTACCGCACGGGCGGCGAGGTGCTGCCGCGCTTCGATCTGATGCTCCCGGCCGGGCAGACCGTCGCCGTCGTCGGTTCCACGGGCGCGGGCAAGTCGACGCTGGCCAAGCTGCTCGCCCGGTTCTACGACCCGTCCGACGGACGGGTGCTGCTCGACGGGGTCGACCTGCGCGAACTGGGGACGCCCGAGCTGCGGCGCGGGGTGGTCATGGTGACGCAGGAGGCGTTCCTGTTCTCCGGCACGGTGGCGGACAACATCGCGATCGGCCGGCCCGACGCCTCCCGGGAGGACGTCGAGCGGGCCGCCAAGGCGATCGGCGCGCACGAGTTCATCAGCGCCCTGCCCGACGGCTACGACACGGACGTCCGCAAGCGCGGTGGCCGCATCTCGGCCGGGCAGCGCCAGCTCGTCGCGTTCGCCCGCGCGCTGCTGGCCGATCCGGCGGTACTGATCCTGGACGAGGCGACCAGTTCCCTGGACGTGCCGGGCGAGCGGGCCGTGCAGCGGGCGATGGCCACGGTGCTGCGCGGCCGTACCGCCGTGGTGATCGCGCACCGGCTGTCGACCGTGGAGATCGCCGACCGGGTGCTGGTGATGGAGCGGGGCCGGATCGTCGAGGACGGCAGCCCGGGCGAACTCATCGCGGGCACCGGCAGGTTCGCGGATCTGCACAAGGCGTGGCGGGACAGTCTGGCGTAGCGGGACGGACGGGACGGGGGCGGCAGGTTGATCGACGCGTACGAGGATCCGGGCACACCGGACGTCCGCGGCGGCTGGCACTACCTGGGCTGGCTGGTGCTGCGCCAGCAGGTGAGGTCGCTGGTGGGCGCGCTGCTGGGCAGCGTGTGGATGGTGCTGATGGCGGCGCAGCCGTACCTGATGGCGCGGGCGGTGGACGACGGTCTGGTGCCGGGCCGGACGGCGGTGCTGGCCGGGTGGGCCGGCGTGATGTTCGTGGTCGGCGGGCTGAACTCCTGGGTGAGCATCATGCGGCACCGCACCATGACCCGGGTGCGGATGGACGCCAACTTCCGCACGGTGAAGCTGGTCGTGGAGCACGCGGCCCGGCTGGGGGCGGCGCTGCCGCGGCGGGCCGGTGCCGGGGAGGTCGTCACCATCGGGGTCGGCGACGTGCAGACCATCGCGCAGGCACTGACCGTGGTCGGGCCCGGGGTGGGCTCGCTGGTGGTCTACGTGGTGGTGGCCGGGGTGCTGCTGTCCATCTCGGCGCCGCTCGCCGCCGTGGTGCTGCTCGGGGTGCCGGTGGTCGCGCTGCTCACCGGGCCGCTGACGCTGCGGCTGCAGGGCGCGGAGGGCGAGTACCGGGAGCGGCAGGGCGTGCTGGCGGCCCGGATCGGGGATCTCGCGGGCGGGCTGCGGGTGCTCAACGGCTTCGGCGGCAAGGGACTGTTCGCGGACGCCTTCCGCGGCGACTCGCGGCGGCTGCGCGCGCAGGGGTACCGGGTGGGGGCGGTGGCCAGCTGGGTGCAGGCGCTGGGCATGGGCGTGCCCACGCTGTTCCTCGCGGTGGTGACCTGGCTCGCGGCGCGGCAGGCGGCCGAGGGCGGGATCAGCATCGGTGAGCTGGTGTCGGTGTACGGCTACGTGGCGGTGTTGATCGTCCCGGTGGCGTTCTTCATCGAGCTGACCTACCAGTTGAACCGGGGCGTGGTGGCGGCCCGCCGGGTGGTGGGGCTGCTGCGGATGGCGCCGGAGCCGGACGAGGGCACGCTGCCCGCGCCGGACGGCCCGGCCGAGCTGTGCGACCCGGCGTCCGGGGTCCGGGTGCCGGCCGGCCGGCTGGTAGCGCTGGCCTCCGCGCGTCCGGCCGACGCGGCGGCGGTGGTGGACCGGCTCGGCAGGTACGGGACGACCGACGCCACCTGGGGCGGGGTGCGGCTGGACGAGGTGCCGCTGGACGAGGTGCGGTCCCGGATCCTGGTCGCCGACAACGAGGCGGACCTGTTCGCCGGGCCGCTCGGGGAGATGGTGGCCGCCGCGGAACCGGCCGGCGAGGCCGCGCTGCGCCGGGCGGTGTACGCGGCCGCCGCCGAGGACGTCGTACGGGGGCTGCCGGACGGCCTGGACTCGGTCGTCGCCGGGCAGGGCCGCAGCCTCTCCGGCGGCCAGCGGCAGCGGATCCGGCTGGTGCGGGCGCTGCTGGCCGACCCCGAGGTGCTGCTCGCCGTGGAGCCGACCTCGGCGCTGGACGCGCACACGGAGGCCACCGTCGCCGAGCGGCTGCGGGATGCGCGCGAGGGCCGTACGACGGTGGTGACGAGCACCTCGCCGCTGGTGCTGGACCGCGCCGACACGGTGCTGTTCCTGGCCGACGGCAAGGTGGCGGCGAGCGGCCCGCACCGGCGGCTGCTGGCGGAGGAGCCGGGTTACCGGGCGCTGGTGGCGCGCGACGTCGAGGACACCTCGAACACCGGGGACACGAGGGGTACGAAGGGCATCGAGGACACCGAGGAGGCCGTGCGGTGACGGCGGGCGAGGGGCTGCTGCCGGTCGCGGACCGGGCCGGGGTGCGACGGGCGACCGTACGGCTGGTGCGGGCCGACGGGCGGGCGTTCGCCGCGGCGCTGGTGCTCAACGCGCTGGCGGCCGCGGCGGGGCTGGCCGGTCCGTGGCTGGTCGGGCGGATCATCGACGAGGTCCGGGCCGGGCACGGGGTCGACGCGGTGGACGGGCCGGCGCTGCTGATCCTGCTTTGCGCGTTCGCCCAGTTGCTGCTGGCGCGCTGGGCGCGGTACGTGGGGCACCGGTTCGGGGAGCGGACGCTGGCCCGGGTGCGCGAGGAGTACGTCGACCGGGTGCTGGCACTGCCCGCGTCGACGGTGGAGCGGGCCGGTACCGGTGACCTGACCGCGCGCGGCACGGCCGACGTGGCGACGGTCGGCACGACGCTGCGGGACGTCGGACCGGAGCTGCTCGTCAGCACCGTGCAGGCGCTGTTCGTGCTGGGCGCGGTGTTCGCGCTCGATCCGCTGCTGGGCCTGTTCGGCGTGGTGTGCCTGACGCCCATCTGGCTGGCGCTGCGCTGGTATCTGCGCCGGGCCCGGGACGGTTACCTCGCCGAGGGCGCGGCCAACTCCGAGGTGGCCGAGATCGTGGCGGCGACGGCGGCCGGGGCGCGCACGGTCGAGGCGTTCCGGCTGCGCGGGCGGCGGGTCACCGCGAGCCGGGAGGCGTTGGAGCGGTCCCGCCGGGCCCGCTTCCACACCCTCTACCTGCGGACCGTCTTCTTCCCGGCGGTCGAGGTGACCTACACCGTCCCCGTGGTGGGCGTGCTGCTGCTCGGCGGCTGGCTGCACCAGCGCGGTGCGGTGGGGGTCGGCGCGGTGGTGGCGGCGGCCCTGTACCTGCGGCAGTTCACGGAGCCGCTGGACCAGATCCTGATGCGGGTGGAGCAGTTGCAGAGCAGCGGCGCCTCGTTCGCGCGCGTGGAGGGTCTGGCGCAGGCACCCCGGACGGATCCGGAAGGCGCCTGCCCGGTGCCGGAGGACGACCGGATCGACGTGCGCGGGGTGCGGTACTCCTACGAACGCGGCGGCGAGGTGCTGCGGGGGGTGGACCTGACGGTGCGGCCCGGCGAACGGCTGGCCGTGGTCGGCCCGTCCGGCGCCGGGAAGACGACCCTCAGCAGGCTCCTCGCGGGCATCGACACCCCCGGGGCGGGCTCGGTGACGGTCGGCGGGGTGCCGATCGCCTCCCTGGAACCGGAACTGCTGCGCCGCCAGGTCGTCCTGGTCACCCAGGAGCACCACGTGTTCCTCGGCACGGTCCGGGACAACCTGCTGATCGCCGGGCCCGGCGCCACGGACGAGGCGCTGTGGGCGGCGCTGACGGCGGTGGGCGCCGACGACTGGGTGCGTGCCCTGCCCGACTCGCTCGACACCGCGCTCGGCCCGAACGGCCACTCCACCGACGGCTCCCAGGCCCAGCAACTGGCCCTGGCCCGCGTGGTGCTGGCCGACCCCCACACCCTGATCCTCGACGAGGCCACGGCCCTGCTCGATCCCACCGCCGCCCGCCACGCCGAGCGTGCCCTGGCCGCGGTCCTCCGGTCCCGTACGGTCATCGCCATCGCCCACCGCCTGCACACCGCGCACGACGCGGACCGGGTGGCGGTGATGGAGGACGGGATGCTCACCGAACTGGGCACGCACGAGGAGCTGGTGCGGGCCGACGGGGCGTACGCGTCCCTGTGGCGGACCTGGCACGGGGACGGCACGGCGGACTGACAAAGCGGACGCGGGGGCCCGTGCGCCGGTGTGTGCGGCACGGGCGGCCCGTGTCCCGTCACGCGGCCAACGGTTCGTATACCGAACATGAATATCCGGACTACGTACGATTTCCGGCCAAGTTCGTGACGTGGTCCTGACAGGTCGGGTGATTCCCTGTCACTCTTCACAACGGCCGGCTCACAGCGAACGCACAGCTTCGCACGCACCGGGTGAGCCCGCCGCGCACCTGCACGTGGTTCCGCGTAACGCCCTGTTCTGCCCGGACGTCCCAACCCACCGTCCGGTCTCCCCTGGCCGCGCGACCCGCGGTCATGCAGAAGGAGTCAGTGTTGAGCAGCACCTCTCGCAGACGCACCCCCCACACCGGGCACCACCGCACCGCCACCGTCGCCCTCGCCGGCGTCGCCGCGCTGATCGCCGCGGCCGTCCAGTCCGGCGCCGCGACCGCCGCCCCCGCCAAGCCTCAGGCCGGCAAGGCCGATCCGGCCCATGTCGCCGTCCAGCTCACGCCGGCGCAGCGCACGGAGCTGATCCGGCACGCCGACGCCCGGACGGCCGCGACGGCCCGGGCGATCGGTCTGGGCGCCAAGGAGAAGCTGGTCGTCAAGGACGTCGTCAAGGACGCCGACGGCACCCTGCACACCCGCTACGAGCGCACCTACGCCGGTCTGCCTGTGCTCGGCGGCGACCTCGTCGTCGAAACCGCCAGGTCCGGTGCCACGAAGTCGGTCGTCAAGGCCACCCGGGCCACACTGAAGGTCACGGACCTCACCCCGGCCGTGTCGAAGGCCGCGGCCGAGAAGCAGGCCGCCCAGCGGGCCAGGTCCCTCGGTGGCACCAGGTCGGCGGCGGACAGCGTGCGGAAGGTCGTCTGGGCCGGCTCCGGCAAGCCCGTCCTCGCCTACGAGACGGTCGTCGGCGGCCTCCAGGACGACGGCACGCCGAACCAGCTCCACGTCGTCACCGACGCGGCCACGGGCAAGAAGCTGTTCGAGTACCAGGGGATCAAGAACGGCATCGGCAACACCCAGTACAGCGGCCAGGTCACGCTGACCACGACCCAGTCGGGCTCGAACTACACGCTGACCGACGGGGCGCGCGGCGGCCACAAGACGTACAACCTGAACCACGGCAGCTCGGGCACCGGCACGCTGTTCTCCCAGACCAACGACACCTGGGGCAACGGCACCACGTCGAACGCCGCCACCGCGGGCGCGGACGCCCACTACGGCGCCGCGGTCACCTGGGACTTCTACAAGAGCACCTTCAACCGCAGCGGCATCAAGAACAACGGCGTCGGCGCCTACTCCCGCGTCCACTACGGCAACTCGTACGTGAACGCGTTCTGGGACGACAGCTGCTTCTGCATGACCTACGGCGACGGCTCCGGCAACGCCGACCCGCTGACCGCCCTCGACGTCGCCGGCCACGAGATGAGCCACGGCGTCACCTCCAACACCGCGAACCTGAACTACAGCGGTGAGTCCGGCGGCCTGAACGAGGCCACCAGCGACATCATGGGCACCGGCGTGGAGTTCTTCGCCAACAACTCCACCGACGTCGGCGACTACCTCATCGGCGAGAAGATCGACATCAACGGCGACGGCACCCCGCTGCGCTACATGGACAAGCCCAGCAAGGACGGCGCGTCCAAGGACAGCTGGTACTCGGGGATCGGCGGCGTCGACGTCCACTACTCGTCCGGCCCGGCGAACCACTTCTTCTACCTGCTGAGCGAGGGCAGCGGCGCCAAGGTCATCAACGGCGTCAGCTACAACTCGCCGACGGCGGACGGCCTTCCGGTCACCGGCATCGGCCGGGACAAGGCGCTGCAGATCTGGTACCGGGCGCTGACCACCAAGTGGACGTCCACCACCAACTACGCGGGCGCGCGCACCGGCACGCTCGCGGCGGCCGGCGAGCTGTACGGCACCACCAGCGCCGAGTACAAGGCCGTGCAGGACGCCTGGGCGGGCGTGGCGGTCGGTTCACGCTCCGGCGGCGGCGGGGGCGGCGGCACCTCGTACGAGAACACCAGCCCGGTGTCGATTCCGGACAACGGCCCCGCCGTCACCTCGAACATCACCGTCTCCGGCAGGAGCGGAAACGCGCCGAGCAACCTCCAGGTGAGCGTGGACATCACGCACACCTGGCGCGGTGACCTGGTGATCGACCTGGTCGGCCCGTCGGGCACCTCGTACCGCCTGAAGAACTTCTCCTCCTCCGACTCGGCGGACAACGTCCAGGCGACCTACACGGTCAACGCCGCCACCGAGTCGGCCAACGGAACCTGGAAGTTGAAGGTTCAGGATCAAGCCACGTACGACACGGGCAAGATCAACAGCTGGAAGCTGACTTTCCCGTAAACCGCTCGCCACGAGCCGGAGAACAAAGGCGTCGCCCGGGGGTTCGGACCCCCGGGCGACGCCCGTTTACATAGCCGAAACGATTATCGGACAGTTGGATTTGAGCCAACATCACATCAGGGTCCTGACATGTACGCGTCTCTGATGCCACTCTTCCCTCACCGCCGCAGCAGCACAGCAACTTCCCATCACCACCTCCGGACAGTGACCCCACTCTGACCGGACTCCCCCACGAGAAGGAGCTTCTGTGAGCCCCCTCTACGCGCGTCGCAATCGCACCACTCTGGCCGTCGCCACCGCAGTCGCCGCCGGAGCCCTGCTCTCCACTGGTCTGACCACCAGTGCCAGCGCCCAGAACGCGGCCGAGGCCGCCACCGCGAGGACGCTCGCGGCCGCCCCGACCCAGCTCTCCGCCGCGGCGCGCACCACGCTGATCCAGCAGGCCCAGGCCGGCGCGGCCGACACCGCGCGGGAGATCGGCCTCGGCACCAAGGAGAAGCTGGTCGTCAAGGACGTCGTCAAGGACGCCGACGGCACCCTGCACACCCGCTACGAGCGCACCTACGGCGGCCTGCCCGTCCTCGGCGGCGACCTCATCGTCCACACCGCGAAGTCCGGCAAGGCCGAGGGCGTCACCAAGGCCAACAAGTCGGCCGTCAAGGTGGCCTCGCTCAAGCCGCAGATCACCGCCGCCAAGGCGGAGAAGCAGGCCGTGGGCGCCGCCAGAACGCTGGGCTCCGCCAAGACCACGGCGGACGGCGCGCGCAAGGTGATCTGGGCCGGCTCCGGCAAGCCCGTCCTCGCCTACGAGACGGTCGTCGGGGGCTTCCAGGAGGACGGCACCCCGAACCAGCTGCACGTCATCACCGACGCGGCCACGGGCAAGAAGCTGTACGAGTACCAGGGCATCGAGAACGCGACCGGCACCGGCAAGACCCTGTACTCCGGCACCGTCAGCCTCAACACCAACCTGTCGGGTTCGACGTACCAGCTGTACGACACCTCGCGCGGCGGCCACAAGACGTACAACCTGGCCCGCGGCACCTCCGGCACCGGCACCCTGTTCACCGACGCCGACAACGTCTGGGGCACGGGCGCGGCCTCCAGCTCCTCGACGGACCAGACGGCCGCCGCGGACGCCGCCTACGGCGCGCAGGAGACCTGGGACTTCTACAAGAGCACCTTCGGCCGCAACGGCATCAAGAACAACGGTGTCGGCGCCTACTCCCGCGTCCACTACAGCAGCTCCTACGTCAACGCGTTCTGGGACGACAGCTGCTTCTGCATGACCTACGGCGACGGCAGCGGCAACACCCACCCGCTGACCTCGCTGGACGTGGCCGGCCACGAGATGAGCCACGGTGTCACCTCCAACACCGCGGGCCTCAACTACAGCGGCGAGTCCGGCGGTCTGAACGAGGCCACCTCGGACATCTTCGGCACGGGTGTGGAGTTCTACGCGGCCAACAGCTCGGACGTCGGTGACTACCTCATCGGCGAGAAGATCAACATCAACGGCAACGGCACCCCGCTGCGCTACATGGACAAGCCCAGCAAGGACGGCGGCTCCGCCGACTACTGGTCCTCCTCCGTGGGCAACAAGGACGTGCACTACTCGTCCGGTGTCGCGAACCACTTCTTCTACCTGCTGTCCGAGGGCAGCGGTTCGAAGACGATCAACGGCGTGACGTACAACTCGCCCACCTACAACGGCTCCACGGTCACCGGCATCGGCCGCGCCAAGGCGCTGCAGATCTGGTACAAGGCGCTCACCACGTACATGACCTCGACGACGAAGTACTCGGGTGCGCGCACGGCGACCCTGAGCGCGGCGTCGGCCCTGTACGGCTCCACCAGCACCGAGTACAAGGCGGTGGCCGCGGCCTGGGCGGCGGTCAACGTCAACTAGTCGCAGCAGAACCGGACGAGGGCGGTACCGGGGCGGATGCCCCGGTACCGCCCTCCCCTTTTGCCCCGGCCCCCTGGCCGGAAGCCGACGTTCCGCGAGCCGGCGGTTTCGGCGCGGCACAGCGGGCACGGCCCGGAGGTTCGCACCTCCGGGCCGTGCTCGTACGCATTTCCGAGGCCGTTACCGGACAACCGTTTTCCGGCCAACATCACTCGGGGGCATGACATGTACGCGCTCTCCACGCCAGGCTGTCCCCACCGCCGCGGCACCACAGCACCATCACAGCACCACACTCCTGTCGGCCCCCACGCCGGCCGGAGACCCCCCACGAACAAGGAGCTTCAGTGAGCCCCGTTCACGCGCGCCAGAAGCGCACCAAGCTGGTCATCGCCACCGCGGTGGCGGCCGGCGTACTGATCACCACCGGTGTGGCCCTCAACGCCAACGCCGACACCCCCCACGGGTCCACCACCGCCGGCGCCCTGCCGGCCGCCCCGGCCCAGCTCTCCGCCGGGGCCCGCACCACGCTGATCCGGCAGGCCCAGTCCGGCGCCGCCGCCACCGCGCGGAAGATGGACCTCGGCGCCAAGGAGAAGCTGGTCGTCAAGGACGTCGTCAAGGACGCCGACGGCACCCTGCACACCCGCTACGAGCGCACCTACGGCGGCCTGCCCGTCCTCGGCGGCGACCTCATCGTCCACACCGCGAAGTCCGGCAGGACCGAGGGCGTCACCAGGAACACCGCGGCGACCATCGCGGTCGACTCGCTCACGCCGAAGGTCACCACCGGCAAGGCCGAGTCCCAGGCGCTCACCGCGGCCAGGGCGGCCGGTTCGGAGAAGACGGCCGCCGACACGGCACCGCGCAAGGTGATCTGGGCGGCCGACGGCAAGCCGGTCCTCGCCTACGAGACGGTCGTCGGCGGCCTCCAGGACGACGGCACGCCGAACGAACTGCACGTCGTCACCGACGCCGGGACCGGCAGGAAGCTGTACGAGCACCAGGCCGTCGAGACGGGGTCCGGCAAGACCCAGTACTCGGGCACGGTGACGCTCGGCACCACCAAGTCCGGTTCCGAGTTCCAGCTCAAGGACACCTCGCGCGGCGGTCACCAGACGACCAACCTGGCCCGCAAGACCAGCGGCGAGGGCACGCTGTTCACCGACGCGGACGACGTGTGGGGCACCGGCACCGCCTCCTCCTCGCCCACCGACCAGACGGCCGCCGCCGACGCGGCCTACGGCGCCCAGGTCACCTGGGACTTCTACAAGAACACCTTCGGGCGCAGCGGCATCAAGAACGACGGCAAGGCCGCGTACTCCCGCGTCCACTACGGCAGCGACTACGTCAACGCCTTCTGGGACGACAGCTGCTTCTGCATGACCTACGGCGACGGCGAGGGCGACAACCACCCGCTGACCGCGCTGGACGTGGCCGGCCACGAGATGAGCCACGGCGTCACCTCCAACACCGCCGGTCTCGAGTACAGCGGCGAGTCCGGCGGCCTCAACGAGGCCACCAGCGACATCTTCGGCACCGGCGTGGAGTTCTACGCCGACAACACCACCGACAAGGGCGACTACCTCATCGGCGAGAAGATCGACATCAACGGCGACGGCACCCCGCTGCGCTACATGGACAAGCCCAGCAAGGACGGCGGCTCCGCCGACTACTGGTCGGCCGGCGTCGGCGACAAGGACGTGCACCAGTCCTCGGGCGTCGCGAACCACTTCTTCTACCTGCTCTCCGAGGGCAGCGGCGCGAAGACGATTGACGGCGTGAAGTACGACTCGCCGACGGCCGACGGCTCCAAGGTCACCGGCATAGGCCGGGACAAGGCGCTGAAGGTCTGGTACAAGGCGCTCACCGAGTACATGACGTCGACCACCGACTACGCGGGCGCCCGCAAGGCGACGCTGAGCGCGGCGTCGGCCCTGTACGGCGCCACCAGCACCGAGTACAACACGGTCGCGGCCGCCTGGACGGCGGTCGACGTCAAGTGACGGCGGCCCGGTGAAGCCGGGCGGTACCCGGTCGGAGGTCGTCCCGGGTACCGCCCTACCCTTTTGACCCATGTCCCAGGCGCCCTTCACCTACGAGCCGGTCGGCGCGACACGCGACGATGTGACCGTCTGCCCGCCCGGCTTCCGTCCGATGCTCGTCCGCACCCGGCTCGGCGAGGGGACGGCGGTCTTCAGCCGGGCCGCCGAGGCGGTCCTGACCTGGGAGATGCACCGCGCCATGGGCGTGCGCATCGACGCCGGCGCCGACCGCGCCGCCCCGGGCGTCGACGTCACGGTCACCCTGGCCGGCCTCATCAAGGCCCCCTGCCGTGTCGTCTGGACCGCCGAGGACCCCCGGCGGGCGGGCTGGGCCTACGGCACCCTCGAAGGCCACCCCGAGTGCGGCGAGGAGGCCTTCGTGGTCGACCGTACCGGTGACGGCACGGTCTGGCTGACCGTCGCCGCCTTCAGCCGCCCGCAGAAGTGGTACGCGCGAGCCGGCGGCCCCGCCACCCGGGGCTTCCAGCACGCCTACGCGCGCCGCTGCGGCACCGTCCTGAAGCGCCTGTGCGCCGAGTACGACGAGGCCTGAGCGGGGCGGCACCGCCCGCGGGACCCGCGCGCCCTCAGCG
This sequence comes from Streptomyces sp. NPDC002386, assembly GCF_053593175.1. Lineage (NCBI taxonomy): Bacteria > Bacillati > Actinomycetota > Actinomycetes > Kitasatosporales > Streptomycetaceae > Streptomyces > Streptomyces sp. NPDC002386. The sequence continues at coordinate 3,685 of NZ_JBSFBX010000009.1, read as the reverse complement.
CAGCAGCACCCCCGCTCCCTCCGCCGCGTCCTGCGAGGGCACCGTCACCAGGCCCAGTTCGGCCGCCGAGGTGAGGAGACGGTGGGCCGGCAGGATGCGCACCGTGTAGCCGTAGGGGCCGGTGCGGTCCAGGGAGAGCGGACCCTCGTAGAGGCGGCGGCCCTCCAGGTCGGGGGCCCCGGCCGGCTTCAGCGGCACCGCCGTGGCCTCGGTGATGCGGTCCTCCGCGTCCACCCGGCCCGAGACCGCCTGCACCTCCACGTCGTCCGGCTCCAGCTCGCCCAGCCCCACCCGCACCCGCAGCCCCACGGTCGTGCCCAGCTCCGCGGTGGCCGTCGTGGCCGTCGTCTCCACGTGGTCGACGCTCACCCCGGGCCAGGCGGCCCGCACCCTGGCCTTCCACGCGGCCAGTTCACGGGCCGTGTCCGGGGTCAGCGCCCGGTGCGACTGGGCGGCGGGGGCGTACAGACGGTCGACGTACTCCCGGACCATGCGGCCCGCCAGCACCTTCGGGCCGAGCCGGCCGAGGGTGCGGCGGACCATCTCGATCCAGCGGTCGGGCAGCCCGGCCCGGCCGCGCTCGTAGAAGCGCGGGGTCACCCGCTGTTCCAGCAGGTCGTAGAGTGCGGCGGCCTCGATGTCGTCCCGGCGGTCGGGATCGGTGCCGGCGCCGTCCGCGGTCGGCACGGCCCAGCCGAAGTCCGGCTGGAACCACTCGTCCCACCAGCCGTCCAGCACGGACAGGTTGAGGCAGCCGTTGAGCGCCGCCTTCATCCCGGAGGTGCCGCAGGCCTCCAGCGGGCGCAGCGGGTTGTTCAGCCAGACGTCGCAGCCCGGGTAGAGCTTCTGCGCCATCGCCATGCCGTAGTCGGGCAGGAAGACGAGGCGGTGGCGCACGCGCGGGTCGTCGGCGAACCGCACCAGCTCCTGCACCAGCCGCTTGCCGCCGTCGTCCGCCGGGTGCGCCTTGCCCGCGACGACGATCTGGATCGGCCGCTCGGGGTGCAGCAGCAGCTCCATCAGCCGGTCGCGGTCGCGCAGCATCAGGGTCAGCCGCTTGTACGACGGGACGCGCCGGGCGAACCCGATGGTGAGCACGTCGGGATCGAGGACGCCGTCGATCCAGCCCAGCTCCGCGTCCCCGGCCCCGCGCTGCCGCCAGGAGGCGCGCAGCCGCTCCCGCACCTCGGTCACGAGCTGTTCGCGCAGGGTGCGGCGCAGTTCCCAGATGTCCTGGTCCGCGATGTCCGCCACCGAGTCCCAGCGCTCGGAGCCGCCGACGGTCAGCGCGTCCTCGGCCCGCTGGGAGCCGATCTGCCGGGCCCCGAGCCGGAGCACCTCGGGGGCCACCCAGGTCGGGGCGTGCACCCCGTTGGTCACCGAGGTGATCGGCACCTCCTCGGCGTCGAACCCCGGCCACAGGCCCGCGAACATCTCCCGGCTGACCTGCCCGTGCAGCAGGGACACCCCGTTCGCCCGCTGGGCCAGCCGGAGCCCCATGACGGCCATGTTGAACAGGTTCGGCTCACCGCCCGGGTAGGTCTCCATGCCGAGGGCCAGGACGCGCGGCACGTCGATGCCCGGGAGTTCGGAGTCCGGGCCGAAGTGCCGGGCGACCAGCTCCCGGTCGAACCGGTCGATCCCGGCCGGGACCGGGGTGTGCGTGGTGAACACGGTGCCGCCCCGCACGGCCTCCAGCGCCGCGTCGAAGTCGAGCCCCCGCGCGCACAGTTCGGCGATCCGCTCCAGACCGAGGAAGCCCGCGTGGCCCTCGTTGGTGTGGAACACCTCGGGTTCCGGGTGACCGGTGAGCCGGCAGTAGGTGCGCACGGCCCGGACACCCCCTATGCCGAGGAGCATCTCCTGCAGCAGGCGGTGCTCACTGCCACCGCCGTACAACCGGTCGGTCACCCCTCGTTCGCCGAGGTCGTTCTCCTCCACGTCCGAGTCGAGCATCAGCAGCGGCACCCTGCCGACCTGCGCCAGCCAGATCCGGGCGTGCAGCGCCCTGCCCCCGGGCAGCGCGAGCGAGACCTGGGCGGGGGTGCCGTCGGCCTCCTTCAGCTGGGTGACGGGCAGCTCGTGCGGGTCGAGCACCGGGTAGTGCTCCTGCTGCCAGCCGTCCCGGGACAGGCTCTGGCGGAAGTAGCCGTGCCGGTACAGCAGACCCACCCCGATCAGCGGCACCCCGAGGTCGCTGGCCGCCTTGAGGTGGTCGCCGGCGAGGATGCCGAGGCCGCCGGAGTACTGGGGCAGCGCGGCCGTGATGCCGAACTCCGGGGAGAAGTAGGCGACCGCGGCGGGCAGTCCGTCGCCCTGGTGCTGGTACCAGCGGTCGCCGGCCAGGTAGTCGCCGAGGTCGTCCACGACCGCGGTCAGCCGGCGCAGGAACCGCCGGTCGCCGGCCAGCTCGGCCAGCCGTGCCGGGCGCACCCCGCCCAGGAGGCGCACCGGGTCGCCCTTGGCCGCCTCCCACCGCTCGGGGTCGACGGACTGGAACAGGTCGCGCGTTTCCGCATGCCAGGACCAGCGCAGATTGCGCGCCAGGTCGCTCAGCGGCCGGAGGGGTTCGGGGAGAACGGGACGGACGGTGAACCGACGGATCGCCTTCACATCTCACCTCGGACGCGTTGCGTGGTGTGAGACGCACGGCGCTGTACGTCTCGTCGTCCCTGTCGACGGTAGTGGTTACCGGGGGGTCGGTGGGGACGTACCGGGACGGGTGTCGGGGCGCGCCGGGGTCAGGGCGGGTGGTGCCGGGGGCGTGGAGCGGCGGCCGGCGGGCACCCGGAAAAGAGGGCCGGTCTTGAACGTAGACGTACGCGCGAGTAGTTAACAAAGTGCCGGATTGCCCACCCGATACGGATGGGAAGGCTCCTCCGGTACGCCCCACAGCCGCACCGCAGCACGAACGCAGGACCCACCTCCCCATATTCATCCGCCCACACCCACGTTGACGCGGACAGGAGCGGTCATGCCCGCCACGCACCACTCGTCAGCACCACCGACCAGCAGGACAGCCGGCAAGAAGGCCTCGGGCCGGAAAGCCGGGAAGCCGGCGGAGAACGCCGGCGATCCCGGCCCGCCCCGGCGGCGTCCGGCCGAGGCCTCGTCCACGGCCGTCGGGCGCATCCCCGTCCTCGACGTGCGCCCCGTGGTCCAGCACGGGCGAAGGCCCGCCAAGGCCGTGACCGGCGAGGCGTTCGAGGTGTCGGCCACCGTGTTCCGGGAGGGGCACGACGCCGTAGCCGCGAACGTCGTGCTGCGCGACCCGGAGGGCCGGCCCGGCCCCTGGACCCCGATGCGCGAACTCGCCCCGGGCACCGACCGCTGGGGCGCCACCGTGACCCCGGGCGAGCCCGGTCACTGGACCTACACGGTGGAGGCCTGGTCGGACCCGATCGGCACCTGGCGGCACCACGCCCGGATCAAGATCCCGGCCGGCATCGACACCGAGCTGGTCCTGACCGAGGGCGCACAGCTGTACGAACGGGCGGCGGACGGTGTGCCGGAGGAACGGCGCGAGACCGTCCTGGAGGCCGCCGCCGCGCTCCGGGACGAGGCCCGTCCGGCCGCCTGGCGGCTGGCGGCCGCGCTCTCGCCGGAGGTGGAGGGGGTGCTGTCCCGGTATCCGCTGCGGGAGTTGGTGACGGCGTCGGAGGCGATGCCGCTGCTGGTGGAGCGG